>NZ_JAAJBU010000006.1 GCF_011392125.1 Flavobacterium lotistagni | reverse complement strand
TTACCCATCAGGAGTTTACAACATCATTGTAACTCAAGGTGAAAATGTGAAAACGCTTCGCGTAATCAAAAGATAATTAACTGTCTTTTAAAATAGAAAGCCCTTTCGGAAACGGAAGGGCTTTTTTATTGTTTTATTTTGTGATTGGTTGCAATCAGTTAGGAAATCGCATCGTTCTGTTAGTGGCGGTAGGTTTTTACTCTGTTGGGAATTGAATTTCGGATTTTATTTTAGAAGATGAATAGTTGCTTTTGAAGTTTGGTGTTGTTTTTTGAATCGAAAACACGACTCGTTGAGATTCTGTGATTCGAAGTTTACAACTGTTTTTTGGGATTGATTTCATCCGTTGTAGCTAATGGTCGAGAATTCATAGCCCCGATGGCAGCGGCATCCTCGGAGCAGAGCGGAGAGATATAGCGGACAGCGGGAAATTGCTACAAAAAAATAAAAAAGCAATAAACTTGTTAGATGCTCGCACTGACAATATCACGCAGATCCTTCGGGATAAAGCATAAAAAAACCCGAAATGAATCGGGCTTTAATTTTTTTATCACTATCAAGGACTAGTACTTGGCTAATCTTCTGTATTTTCTAATGCTATATAAGGCAAAAACTATTCCTGCGAAAGCGAGCCAAATTAGTTTGCCATTTATGGGCGCAGGTGGAGGGTCATTTCCTTCTAAACCGCCACTTCCATCATCATCACCAGGTTGGGCAAAGGCTACAAAATCAACCAACACAAGGAAGGTGAGTAGGTATAATTTAAATAATTTGTTTTTCATCTGTGCGTAGATTAAGTCGCAAATATATGAATGATTATTGAAAAAATGTACTTGATTCTTAAAAAAAATTCTTCTAAAACTGTTTTTAGCATTGATGTGGCTTGACTTCATAGTTAGAATTCGGAGGTAAAATGCAATTTAACAGTCGGGTATTTACTCACGGTCATTTGAATCGTAAAATCAGAGTCGGCTAAAAATACCAATTGGTTGTATTTGTCTTTGGCCAAGAACTTTTGTTTGATTCGCTTGAACTCCATGAATTCTTCGTTCTTTGGATCGTCAGGTTTGACCCAGCAAGCTTTATGAACGGGGAAGTTTTCATAAGTACATTTGGCACCATATTCATGCTCAAGTCGGTATTGAATCACTTCATATTGTAATGCGCCGACAGTTCCGATAACTTTTCGATTGTTCATTTCTAAGGTAAACAATTGGGCGACACCTTCGTCCATAAGTTGATCGATGCCTTTATCGAGCTGTTTGGCTTTCAGCGGATCGGCGTTGTTGATGTATCGGAAATGTTCCGGAGAGAAACTAGGTATTCCTTTGAAATTCATTAATTCGCCTTCAGTAAGCGTATCGCCAATTTTGAAATTTCCGGTATCGTGCAGTCCGACAATATCACCGGGATAAGAAATATCAACAATTTCTTTTTTCTCAGCGAAGAAAGCATTTGGGCTGGAGAATTTTAGGTTCTTTTTCTGACGAACGTGATAATACGGTTTGTTGCGTTCGAATGTGCCTGATACAATTTTAACGAAAGCTAAGCGATCACGGTGTTTCGGATCCATGTTGGCGTGGATTTTAAAAACGAAACCACTCATTTTTTCTTCATTTGGTTCTACCAATCGGGTTTCAGATTCTTTAGCTCTGGGCGATGGTGCGATTTCGATAAAACAATCTAGTAGTTCGCGAACACCGAAATTATTCAATGCAGAACCAAAAAATACAGGTTGTAATTTTCCTTCAAGATAGGCTTGTTGGTCAAAGGCAGGATAGACTTCATCAATTAGTTCGAGTTCTTCGCGCAACCTTTGGGCTGGATTTTGACCGATAATTTTTTCAAGTTCCGGGTTCTGAACATCTGAAAACGCTATAGTTTCTTCAATGTTCTTGCGACTATCTCCGCTGAATAGGTTGATGTTTTGTTCCCAAAGATTGTAAATACCTTGAAAGTCGTAGCCCATTCCGATGGGAAAACTCAGCGGTGTAACAGTTAAACCCAGTTTTTGCTCTACTTCGTCCATCAAATCAAAAGCATCTTTCCCTTCGCGGTCGAGTTTGTTGATAAACACAATAATCGGAATGTTCCGCAGGCGGCAAACCGAAACCAATTTCTCAGTTTGCTCCTCGACGCCTTTGGCTACGTCAATCACCACAATCACACTGTCTACGGCAGTTAAGGTGCGAAACGTATCTTCGGCAAAATCCTTGTGTCCGGGTGTATCGAGAATATTGATTTTTTTGTCTTTATAATTGAAAGCCAACACTGAAGTGGAAACCGAAATTCCTCTTTGACGCTCAATTTCCATAAAGTCTGAGGTAGCGCCTTTTTTGATTTTGTTGTTTTTAACAGCGCCGGCTTCCTGAATAGCACCTCCGAAAAGCAGTAGTTTTTCAGTTAGTGTAGTTTTACCGGCATCTGGATGCGAAATAATCCCGAAAGTACGGCGTTTTTGTATCTCTTTTTGAAAACTCATAATTGTTCTAAAATTGGCTGCAAAAGTAGTATTTATTCGAGAATAAAAATCATAGTTTTACGGGCTTTTTTCCTTTATTTTGCGAGGCCGAAACCGCCTGAAAAACCGTTAATAATTTTTTGTTAATAGTAGGCGCTAATGTATTTGAATTGTTATTTTTGTTCACTCGAAATTTAAAATGTTCGAGACCTAAAAACCTGACTTTAACCTAATTTATAAACGGAAATCTATACCTAATGAAAATGAAGCAATTGTTTCTCGGATTACTACTTTCTTTGAATCTTGCCGTAGTGGCCCAATCCAGTCAAAAGGAAGTTTTATTCACAATTGATGACCAACCATATTACACCGACGAATTCACTCGGGTTTATAACAAAAACCTAGACTTGGTTAAAGACGAATCACAAAAAGACCTCGCACAATACCTTGAACTTTTTATAGGCTACAAGTTAAAAATCAGCAAGGCAAACAAATTGGGTTTGCAAAATGGCGAGGCATACAAAAATGAGCTGAGTACCTATAGAACCCAACTTTCTAAAAATTACTTAAGTGATTCTAAAGTAACCAAAGAGTTGGTAGAGGAAGGCTATCAGCGTTCACAAAAAGAAATTAAAGCTTCTCATATTCTGCTGTTGGTCGATGAAAATGCTGCACCAGAAGATACCTTAAAAGCCTATAACAAATTGCTCGATATCCGCAACAAAATACTTAAAGGTGAAGATTTCGGGAAATTGGCTGCAGAATTCTCAGAAGATCCATCAGCTAAAGAAAATAAAGGAGATTTAGGTTATTTTAGTGCTTTCAGAATGGTTTATGCTTTTGAATCGGCGGCTTATAAAACGGCAGTAGGTAAAATTTCAAATCCGGTGCGCACGCGTTTTGGGTACCATTTAATTAAGGTTGATGATATCCGTGACAATCGCGGAGAAGTTACAGTGGCCCATATCATGTTGCTCAATCCGAAAGTAGATAACGCCGATGAAAAAGCCAAAGTCAAGAAAAACATTGAAGATATTTATCAGAAGTTGCAACAGGGCGAAAGTTTTGAAAGTTTGGCCAAGCAATTCTCAGAAGACAAATCTTCTTCTTCAAAAGGCGGCCAGTTGGCTCGTTTCGGTTCTGGGCAGTTGAGCTCTGAAGAATTTGAAAATGCTGCTTTCTCACTTACGAAAGACAAGCCGTTATCAGCTCCATTTCAGTCTAAATTCGGTTGGCACATTGTTAAACTCATTGAAAAGCACCCAACACGTACTTTCGACGAAATGAAAAATGAACTTGAAAACAAGGTTTCTAAAGACGACCGTTCCCGATTAATTACTAACTCACTCAACGAGAAGCTCAGAAAAAAATACACGGTCAAAAAAGACGATAAATTCTACGCTAGTTTGGTGAAACTTGTCACTAATGACTATTACGAGAACAAGTGGGAAGTGCCGGCTGATACTAAAGCCTACGACAAAAAATTGTTCGCCATCAACGAGAAAACCATCACAGGAACGTCATTCTTGATTTACCTAAAAACCCAACAGAAAGCAGGTTTGACTTTGAAGCCAATTAACAAATTGGTCGACAATTTTTATCAAAAATTTCTTGACGAGCAGCTTACAGCTTATTATACCGACCATCTTGAAACTGAATTTCCGGATTTTGCCCATGTCATGGACGAGTACCGTGATGGGTTGTTGTTGTTTGATTTGATGGAAAAAGAAATTTGGGATCGTTCTAAAACCGATACTTTAGGGTTGAAGAATTACTATGAAAGCCATAAAGCTGCCTATCAGTGGAAAAACAGATTAGATGTTTTGATTGCTTCATCTACCAACATGGATGTTATCAAGAAAGTTCAGAAATTGCTAAAGAAGAATGTAGCTCCAGAGAAAATCAAAGAGCAGTTCAATACCAAAGACAAAGTGGTGGTCATGACCAATAGCGGTGTTTTTGAAGACGGGAATGATGCCTTGCCGAAAAACCTTAAACACGAAGTAGGCGTTTCAGAAATCCTAAAAGATGGCGAATATTATTTTGTGGCTTTGGTCAATAAGATTCTTCCGGCCGGTGCGAAAACACTCGATGAATGCAAAGGGAAAGTCATCAATGACTACCAGCAAAACCTCGAGCAGAATTGGGTCAGTGAGTTAAAAAAAGAGTTTACCATCAAGACTTATCCTGAAGTTTTCGAAAAGGTCAAAAAAGAGCTTCAAAAGTAATGATCAAATGGACGATTGTTCTTGCATTGGCCACGAGTTTTACGGCTTGTAGTTATTTTAAGTCGGAGTCTAAAACCTCGGCTATTGCCAAAGTCAATTCAGATTATTTGTACCTTGAAGATATCGCTAGTATTGTTCCTGCGGATGCTTCCAAAGAAGATAGCGCTATCATTGTTCGCCATTACATTGACCGTTGGGCGGCAAAGAAGCTGCTGATTGATGTGGCGGAAAGAAACTTGAGCGACAACAAGAAAGCGGCTTTCGATACTTTAATCCAACAATATAAAATCGACTTGTACACAAAAGCCTATTTGGAAGAAGTAGTTAAAAGAACCACCGACACGGTCGTTGCCTTGGCAGAACTCAAAGACTATTACAAACAGAATAAAGACAATTTTAAAACCAACGCAACGCTCGTCAGACTGCGTTATATTGACATCAATAAAGACAATCCAAGGTACGAGACCATCAAGAGCAAGTTTTTCGATTTTAGAAAATCTGACAAGAAATTTTGGGATACATACACTTTGCAACTGAATAGTTTTGCGCTCAACGATTCGGTTTGGGTCGAAATGAGCCAGGTATATGCAAAGTTACCATTTATAACTCCAGACAATCGAGACCAATATATAATCCCAGGCAAAACGATTCAGAAAACTGAAGGCGGACACAATTATCTGGTAAAAATCAGCAACGTAATCGATAAGAATCAGATTGCTCCATTTGATTATCTCAAACCGACGCTCAAAGAGGTAATCATCAACAAAAGAAAACTAGAATTAATCAAGAATTTTGAAAAGGAAATCACTAATGACGCCATTAAAGACAAAAAGTATGAAGTATATCCATAAGCAGCAACTGTTTTCAATTTGCTTTTTGCTGATGGCCAGTAGTATGGTTTGGGCGCAGGAAATTATACGCGATACGGTTAAGCCTAAAAAAACTACTGAAACCCGTCGGATGAAAATTGATGGCGTGATTGCCACTGTTGGCGATTATAATATTCTAGATTCTGACATCGACAAAACTTTTCTGGAACTTTCCAGCCAAGGAAACTCTATCAAAGACATTACTCGATGCCAAATGTTGGGCAAGTTGCTTGAAGACAAACTCTATGCACACCAAGCCATTCAAGACAGTATTGTGGTATCGGATGATGAAATCAAATCCAAGATGGATGAACAACTCAACTATATGATTGAGCAATTGGGCTCGATGGATAAGGTCGTTCAGTATTTCAAGAAAACCAACGAAGCTGATTTCAAAGCCGAACTCTCTGAAATTATTAAGATGAACAAACTTGCTGGTTCGATGCAAAAGAAAATCATCGACGGCGTAGAAATTACTCCAGAAGAAGTTCGTACTTTCTTCAAAAAAATTCCAGCCAACGAGCTACCTGTTTTCGGTGCTGAAATGGAAGTGTCACAAATTGTCGTCGTGCCCAAAGTTTCTGAATCAGAAAAGCAAAAGGTGATTAATAAGCTCAAGGAGTTTAAAAAAGAAGTACAGGAAGGATCGAGTTTTTCCACAAAAGCAGTACTTTATTCGCAAGATCCGGGGTCAAGTTCCAATGGTGGTTTTTATCGTATGAATAAGAAAACACCATTTGTCAAGGAATTTAAAGATGTTGCGTTCAGTTTGGCGGAAGGCGAAATTTCAGAACCTTTCGAAACAGATTTTGGCTGGCACATTATTTATATAGAAAAAATCAAAGGCCAAGATTTGGATTTGCGTCATATTTTGTTGGTGCCTAAAACCGATGAGCAAGCCCTGAGTGAAGCCAAAGATAGAATTCAGCAAATCAAAAAACGCATTGAAGACAAGTCAATATCATTTGCTGATGCGGCTCGTGCTGAATCAGATGAAAAGGAAACTAAGGCCAACGGTGGGGTTTTAATCAATCCGAAAACACAAGATACCCATTTCGAACTTACCAAAATGGATCCGACATTATACGGACAAGTTTCGGGTTTGAAGGAAGGCGAAGTATCAATTCCGCAGATTGACGTAGACCAATCGGGCAAGAAAAAATACAAATTGCTCATGGTAACCAACCGAATCGAGGAGCACACCGCAGATTATGCCAAGGATTATATCAAGATTAAAAATCTTGCATTAAAAGAAAAACAGATCAACGCCATTGCGAAGTGGTCTGAAGAAAAAATCAAAGAAACTTACGTCAAAATTAACGGAGAATACCGCAACTGTGAGTTTACCAACAACTGGATTAAAAAATAATTACAGAATTAGAAGTCAGAGTCGGGCATTGGAATAACATAATTTCAACTCGAGTCCATCATTCCCAATATTACGTACTATGTCAGACGTTACAGCGATACAAAACTTGGTTCAAAAACGAATCGAATTAAAAAAAGAAATCTCCCAAATCATCGTAGGGCAAGAGCAAGTAGTTGATCAAATATTACTGAGTATTTTCTCAGGAGGACATGCTTTGTTAGTGGGTGTGCCAGGTTTAGCGAAAACCTTGATGGTCAACACTATTGCACAGGCGTTAGGGCTCGATTTCAAGCGCATTCAGTTTACCCCAGATTTGATGCCTTCGGATATTCTCGGTAGTGAAATTCTAGATGAGAGCCGCCAATTCAAATTCATCAAAGGGCCGATTTTCTCAAATATCATTTTAGCTGATGAGATCAATAGAACGCCGCCGAAAACCCAAGCCGCTTTGCTTGAAGCCATGCAGGAACGCGCAGTAACTATTGCCGGTCACAATTATAAACTCGCTTTACCATATTTCGTTTTGGCAACGCAAAACCCGATTGAGCAAGAAGGAACTTATCCGCTTCCAGAAGCCCAACTCGACCGTTTCATGTTTTCCATCAAACTAGACTACCCGACTTTTGAAGAAGAAGTCGAAGTAGTTAAAAGCACGACCACCGATCGTCAAGTAAGTATTAGACCTTTGTTCACTGCACAAGAGATTATCGATTTTCAACATTTGTTGCGTCGCATCCCAGTGCCGGATAATGTAGTAGAATATGCAGTGACTTTGGTAAGCAAAACCCGTCCGGATAATGTTTTGTCGAACGATTTTGTCAAGAATTATATTGATTGGGGCGCAGGGCCAAGAGCTTCCCAGAACTTGATTTTGGCAGCCAAAGCGCATGCAGCTTTTCAAGGTAAATTCTCACCTGATAGTGAAGATGTCAAAGCAGTAGCTATCGGAATCTTGAGACATCGTGTGGTTAAAAATTACAAAGCTGATGCTGAAGGAATCACCATAGAGAAAATTATCGCGTCGTTGTTTTGAGAAAATAGCCAACTACAAACAGAAAAGGTGTCTTCGGATGCCTTTTATTTTTTGTGTAAAATGGCATCGAGTTCTTGGTCATAGAAAAATAAGAACATACTGCCCATCATGTCTTGGTTGATGTTAGTGGTATTGTTGGCTTCGAGAACCAATTCATACTGATGATTGCGAAACATCCAAATACCTTCTTCTGATGAAAAAGCATCAATTTTTTCGAGACCGATTTTGTTTTTGTGATTCTTGATTTTGCTTTGAAAAATGGCTTTTTGAGCAGTTTTGTCCCACAAAGTGAGTGAAGTAGAAAAGGGATGCACATGTACAGCTGCAGCGTGAAGCCTAATACTGTCGGAATCCATCTGTAATTGCGTATCGACACTACTGCGATAATGGCTTTTGCCTGGCGGAATCACCCAATGTCCTGAAAGTTTGTTGCCTTGACCATCATCATAACTGTGGTTCTTAGTTTCTACCGGAATGCAATAACCTTTTCCAGGGTCAATTGGACTTTTGAACGGATCGATTTTATCATATGGCAGCATAATATAAACTGTTCGGCTCATCAGTGGCTTTAGCGTATTGGCTTTGGTGGCGTAGTCTATTTCGACTTCATGACGGATAAAAAATCGCGCATCAGCAATATTGTGGTTCAGCGATTCAGTGGTTACAAAAAGTAAATCATTGCCTTGCATTGGAACGCCATAACCTCTTGGGAAAGTAAAATCTTCTTGTCCGTGCGAAAGTGAAGTCATTCGCGGATATTGTTTGCCGATTCTTTTTTCGAGATGAAAATTGCTGAAATAGCGCACATCATTAAAGTCGATATTGGTGTGGCAAATGAAATCGTTTGAGATGCGCCGATGGTTATTGGCATTGAGGGCTTTTACATGAAAACCAGTAATCCAAAGCAACTCTTTTTTTGGGGACAATTGCACATAGTTTGATGATTTTGGGCCTTCCATTGATTTGTATATCCCGTCGATGTAAAATTCAGGAGAAGCCATCAGGTAACGTTGCAGATGGTTATCGATTTCCCAGTCGTTTTTCACCCAACCACTATGATGCAGCAGATAAGTTTTGACGATGGCTTTGTGCCGATTCGGTAGCCTATAATAAACTACCACCACTGCAAGTATTCCTACCAATGCAAGGCCGCCAGCGATTTTATATATCTTTGATCGTGTCATAACTTTTTTAAACCCTTCAAAAATAGCTATTTCCATCGAAAGGTAATGCATGATATAGGGGCTAACATTTTGCTCGATGGTTTCTTTGCATTGTATATTCTTGAGACAAATCCAAACTGAAAAACAGTGCTTAAAATTCAAAATTGGCAGAATTCGACTTTTAAATTTCGATTTTAACAATTATCCCATAGCCAAAATTACTATTTCGCAAAAGATGCTGATGCCCAGAGATTATTGGTTCAATTCTTTTTAGTAGTTACAACGTTTTCGTAATTTTGCCACGCAAACTGATAAACCTTAACTGATTATGGCTTTTGATATTGAAATGATCAAGAAAGTGTATGCTAATATGCCTGCCCGTGTCGATAAAGCACGCGAAATAGTAGGTCGTCCGCTTACACTTACTGAAAAGATTTTATACAACCACTTATGGGAAGGAATGCCTTCTCACGCTTTCAATCGCGGAAAAGATTATGTTGATTTTGCTCCAGACCGTGTAGCTTGTCAAGATGCGACGGCTCAAATGGCACTGTTGCAGTTCATGCACGCCGGAAAAAGCAAAGTAGCAGTTCCGACAACGGTGCATTGCGATCACTTAATTCAAGCTAAAGTTGATGCTAAGACCGATTTGGCTAGAGCGAAATCACAAAGCAATGAAGTATTTGAATTTTTATCATCGATTTCAGATAAATATGGCATTGGCTTCTGGAAACCCGGTGCAGGTATCATTCACCAAGTAGTTCTTGAAAATTATGCGTTTCCAGGCGGAATGATGATTGGTACCGATTCACACACAGTAAATGCCGGCGGACTCGGAATGGTTGCCATTGGAGTTGGCGGTGCTGATGCCGTTGATGTGATGTCAGGCATGGCTTGGGAATTGAAGTTCCCGAAACTTATTGGAGTGAAATTAACCGGAAAACTTTCAGGTTGGACTGCTCCAAAGGATGTGATTTTGAAAGTAGCCGGAATTTTGACCGTAAAAGGAGGAACCGGATGTATCGTAGAGTATTTCGGCGAAGGTGCTACAGCAATGTCTTGCACAGGTAAAGGAACGATTTGTAATATGGGTGCAGAAATTGGCGCGACTACTTCTACTTTTGGTTATGATGCTTCTATGGATCGTTACCTTCGTTCTACCGGAAGAGCTGATGTAGCTGAAGAAGCAAACAAAATTGCATCATATCTAACAGGTGATGCAGAAGTTTATGCTAATCCTGAGGCTTATTTCGACCAAGTAATCGAAATCAATCTTTCAGAATTAGAGCCATATCTCAACGGTCCATTCACCCCTGATTTGGCTACTCCGATTTCGAAAATGAAAGAAGAAGCCGTAAAAAATAACTGGCCTTTGAAAATTGATATCGGCCTGATTGGTTCTTGTACCAATTCCTCTTATGAAGATATTGCTCGAGCCGCCTCTCTTGCCAAACAGGTTGCGGATAAAAATTTGAAAACAAAATCTCAATTTACTATCACGCCGGGTTCTGAATTGGTTCGATACACTATTGAGCGAGATGGTTTCATCGATACATTCGACAAAATTGGAGCAACGGTTTTCGCCAATGCTTGCGGTCCATGTATCGGAATGTGGGATCGTGAAGGCGCTGAAAAAGAAGAACGCAACACCATTGTGCATTCGTTCAATAGAAACTTCTCTAAACGGGCAGACGGCAACCCAAATACGCTAGCCTTTGTTGGTTCTCCAGAATTGGTGACTGCTTTGGCCATTGCAGGAGATTTATCCTTTAATCCGCTGACTGATACTTTAATCAATGAAGACGGAATGGAAGTAAAATTAGATGAACCTACCGGAAATGAATTGCCGCCCAAAGGTTTTGACGTAGAAGATGCCGGTTATCAAGCCCCTGCAGAGGACGGTTCAAAAGTGCAAGTGGTGGTTTCTCCTACTTCTGAGCGATTGCAGCTATTGGCTCCGTTTGAAGCTTGGGACAAAAAGAACATCACTGGTGCAAAATTGCTCATCAAAGCTTTTGGCAAATGCACTACTGACCATATTTCAATGGCTGGTCCTTGGTTGCGTTTCCGTGGGCATTTGGACAATATCTCTAACAACATGCTTATTGGCGCGATTAACGCCTTTAATCAGAAAGCAAATTCTGTAAAAAATCAACTTACTGGTGCGTATGATGCAGTTCCTGCTGTTCAGCGGGCTTATAAAGCTGCCGGAATTCCTTCGATTGTCGTTGGAGATCATAATTACGGTGAAGGTTCATCGCGTGAGCATGCAGCTATGGAGCCTCGTTTTTTGGGTGTGAGAGCAGTTTTGGTAAAATCTTTTGCTAGAATCCACGAAACGAATTTGAAGAAACAAGGCATGTTGGCACTCACTTTCGCTAATGAAGCCGATTACGAAAAAATCCAAGAGAACGATACTATTAATTTCCCTGATTTAGTTGATTTTGCTCCAGGTAAACCATTGACTTTAGAGTTTGTTCATCAAGATGGTACTAAAGATATCGTTATGGCCAATCATACTTATAACGAAGGCCAGATTGGTTGGTTTGTGGCTGGTTCTGCTTTAAATTTGATTGCAGCAGCTGGCAAAGCTTAATCCAATTAGACTTCTAAATTCATTAAAATCCCTGAATCTAAATTCAGGGATTTTTTTTGCATGTTAGCCATTTTTTTAAAAGCAGTGAAGAAAATTCTTTTGGTTTTAACGTTTTTTCATAATTTATAATATGTAAGAAAATACTTTTATAAAAATTAAAAAAATGTAATTAATCGAAAAAATCAAACACTTTATCGAATTTTTAAAAATTCAATTTTTTAAATCCTATTAATTTGTGGTGTGTTATTATTGTCCCCAAATGATAATTAATGCTGCTCCCTAAAAAAATCAGTATGAAAACCTTAACCTACTATTATGAAAAAATTTTTACTAATGCTACTTGCAGCAGTAGCTACCTACGGACAAAACCAAACTTACACCGCCAGTACTGAGGTATTTTCAAACCCTGACAGAGGATTTTATCATTATTCTTCCTCAGGATCGAGCTCAAATTATTCATTTCTTTCAGCCAGTACGCTGAATTCTTATCGCAACCAAAATATGTCTGTTGTGCAAAGAATTTTTTACTTGACACAGTTCACATCATCGCCAATTTCAAGTACGTTTTTGACGAACATGCAAACTGATTTTAACACCATTCGCAACGCAGGCATGAAAGTCATGATTCGATTCGCTTATTCAAACAGCGAAAGCGCCGCGGTACTTGATGCTACCAAAGCACAAATTTTGGCGCACATTCAACAAGTAGCGCCGGTAATCAATGCCAACAAAGATGTGATTGTAATGTACCAATACGGTTGGATTGGTGCTTGGGGCGAGAACTACTACAGCAGCCAAGTAGCCGATTTTGGAACCGGCGATTACACCCGTTATACTACTACACAATGGGCCAATCGCAAAGAAGTACTCGATGCCATGATTAATGCTACGGCGGTTGAAATTCCAATTCAGGTGCGTTATGTAGAGTACAAAAAACGCTTGTATCCAAATGGTCATAGCAGAATTGGTTTTTACAATGATGCGTTCCTTGGTGAATGGGGCGATTCAGGTATGTTCTTGGTCAATAGCGTTCAAAGTGCGCCTAGCTCTGCGGATAGTACTTACTTAACAACACAAACAGAGAACCTTCCGATGACTGGCGAGACCAATCAAGTCAATGCGCCGAGAACCAATTGTAGTAATGCGGTGTTGGAAATGGCCAAATACAACTGGAGTTTAATCAATAAAGATTATTTGACGGACAACATCAATACTTGGGTTTCCGGCGGTTGTTATACCGAAATGGACAAGAAACTCGGCTACCGTTTCGAGCTCTTGAATTCGTCGTACGCCAATAATACGATTACCATTAACCTACAAAATTCAGGTTATGCGAATATTTATCGCTCAAGAAAAGCCTACATTGTTTTGAGAAATACTACTTCCGGCGCAGAAACTTCAGTAGAAATAGCTGCCGATCTTAAAGCGTGGAAAAAAAGTATGGCCATCCAACTCACCAAAAATCTGAGCGGTGCTGTAGCCGATGGAACTTACCAACTATTCCTGAATTTGCCTGATCCAACTTTAACCAGTCCGTTGTATTCGATTCGTTGCGCCAACACTGGAACTTGGGACGCAACCAAAGGCTACAACAACCTGAACCAAACCGTTGTCATTAGCGGTTCTACGGTCACTACACCAATAGTTACTACGCCGGTTGTTACAACACCCGTGGTCACAACGCCTGTAGTTACGACACCCGTGGTTACTACGCCGGTTGTCACTACACCAGTAGTCACAACGCCTGTAGTATTGCCGGTAGAGATTATCTATGTTAGCAGCACCGAAAGTTTAGTGATTAACAATTTACCTAGCACAAATTACACTGTAAAAGTGTACAATCAAAATGGGAATTTAAAAGCGACATCAACCGATTTGAGTAATCTCAGAAGGGGCTATTACATTGTAAAGGTGAGATGCAACGGAGTGACCACCACCAAGAATATCTATAAATCTTAAGCTTGCCATAAAATTTAGTTTTGTTAATTTCATTTATTACGGAAAAGCCTGTTCTATCTAGAGCAGGTTTTTTTTATCTATCAGCGCGACAACTTTTTTATATCTTAGCCGATAACTCACCAAAAAAACCAGATTATGGAAAACCCAACAGAAGAACATTTTAAAAGAGAACTCGGCTTGTTCGATGCCGCGATGCTCGTAGTCGGCTCAATGATTGGCTCAGGTATTTTTATTGTCAGTTCCGATATTGCGCGCCAAGTGGGTTCGGCCGGATGGCTCATTCTAATTTGGGTGCTGTCAGGAATCATTACGATGATTGCGGCGGTAAGTTATGGCGAACTCAGTGCGATGTTTCCCAATGCGGGCGGACAATACGTTTACCTTCGCGAAGCCTATAACAAACTGGTTGCCTTTCTTTACGGATGGAGTTTCTTCGCCGTCATTCAAACCGGAACTATCGCGGCTGTAGGTGTAGGTTTTTCTAAGTTTGCGGCTTATCTGTTTCCGGTAATGAGCGAAGAAAATATACTTTTTCAATCCGGAGGCTTTACTTTGCACGCAGCCCAGATCGTTTCTATTATTACTATCGTGATTCTGACTTATCTCAACAGTCGTGGTGTGAAGAACAGTAAAACTTTGCAGTCGGTACTTACGGTCATCAAGATATTGTCGCTTTTAGGGCTGGTGGTTTTTGGTTTCTTGCTCGGTGCGAAAGCCCAAATCTGGAATACCAATTGGGCCGATATGTGGGCCACCAAAACCTATGTTCAAGATACGGCTTCATGGCTACCGATTAGCGGTGTCGCGCTTATTTCTGGAATTGCGGCGGCTATGGTAGGTTCTTTATTCTCAAGCGATGCCTGGAATGGCGTAACATTTATTGCTGGTGAAATCAAGAATCCGAAGCGCAATGTGGGTTTGAGCTTATTTCTCGGAACTTTCATCGTTACGATTATCTATATTTTGGCCAATTTAATGTATCTCGCCGTCATTCCCTTCGACGAAATCGCTACAGCCAAATCCGATAGGGTAGCGGTCGTGGCCTCGCAATACATTTTCGGAAACATCGGCACTTTGATTATCGCGGTCATGATTATGATTTCCACTTTTGCCTGTAATAACGGGCTGATTATGGCCGGCGCGCGGGTTTATTACACTATGGCCAAAGACGGTTTGTTCTTTGAAAAAGCGGCGCACCTGAACTCGGCGAGTGTTCCTGCTTGGGCTTTGTGGGCGCAATGCATTTGGGCTTCGGCGCTTTGCCTGACCGGAAAATACGGCGATTTGCTCGATTTCGTAATCATTATTGTGCTGATTTTCTACATCCTGACTATTTACGGAATTTTCATTCTGCGCAGAACGCAACCTAATGCGGAAAGACCGTACAAAGCCTTTGGTTATCCAGTGTTACCGGCGATTTACATATTGCTGGCGAGCGCGATCTCTATTGCGTTGCTCTTCACCAAAACCAGCACTTGCGGTTGGGGCGTATTGATTATGCTAGCCGGAATACCGGTGTATTACCTGACCAAGCCGAAAGGGTAAATAGTTTGTAGATAACAGTTCACAGTTTTTTGGGCGTTACCCTGCGGGTCGGGCTTTCCGCAGTACGCGGTACAAGCTCCAATCCCTAACGCGGTCGTGTTGCCAAGATGCAGCCCTAGCCCGGATGGCAGCGGCACTCTTTTGCGCTGGCGTTCAGCGGAAAAGGTATAGCGTACAGCCGGATCAGCTTCTAAAAAAAAGCACAGACTTCCCTAAAAAATCTGTGCTAATCCGTGTAATCTGTGTTTAAATTTCTATACCGCGTGTTTGGCGAGCAACACTATCTGCCCCAAATGATAAGCATCGTGCTGGATAATGCCGTGAATGTGGTCGGCGTAACTGAGCTCGTTAGTCGGATAAATTTTCTCTAGCGATTCGGCTTGCATATTGTCTAAGAATTCCAACCAATCTTCCTGAGCTTCGTGCAGTTTTTCGAGAGTTTTTTGCCAAGCGGCTTCAGAGGTATCGCTCACCGGCAAAAAGTAATTGTGCTCGGGCGATTTGATGGTTTTGCCTTTCACGCGCTGCAACACATTCTCACGCCAACTGATCAAATGGTTGGTGATTTCCCAAATCGAGTTCCAGTTAGGATGAAGTTTGTGTGCGGCTTGCTGTGCCGACAACACAGACAAAGTATCCACCAAAGTCACATCGAGCCAAGGGTCGCCGGCATACAAGTCTTCGAACATTTTATGGAGTCTTTCGGTTTCTTTCATAGCATTTTTTTTTGACGTTTAAATTTAAAGCAAAAATCCGCTCCAGTAACGGCAGCGGATTTTTTTTGGGTTAGGGTTGGGTTAGTTACTATTAATAGTAAGTGTAACGTCTTACTTTAGCAATATATTTAGCCAAGCGAATCACCTGATGGCTGTAGCCGTATTCGTTATCGTACCAAATATAAAGCACGATGTTTTTTCCGTCGGCCGAAACAATGGTGGCGTTGCTGTCATAAATCGATGGCGCTGAGGTTCCGATGATGTCTGACGACACCAACTCGTTGTTCAACGAATATTTAATTTGCTCTACCAGTTCGCCTTCCAACGCATATTTTTTCATGATGGCGTTGATTTCGGCTACCGAAGTTTCTTTGTTGACTTCTAGGTTCAACACTACCAATGAGCCGTTTGGAACCGGAACACGAATCGCGTTCGAAGTCAGTTTTCCTGTTAAGCTTGGCAATGCTTTGGCTACGGCACTTCCGGCTCCGGTTTCGGTAATGACCATGTTCAGACCGGCAGCTCTTCCGCGACGGTATTTCTTGTGCATGTTGTCTACCAAGTTTTGGTCGTTGGTATAAGCGTGAATCGTTTCTAAGTGGCCTTTTACTACACCCAAAGTATCTTCGACCGCTTTCAAAATCGGAGTGATGGCGTTGGTCGTACAAGAAGCCGCAGAGAAAATATCAATTTCATCCGGATTGTACTCATTTTGGTTTACACCATGAACGATGTTCGGAACACCTTTTCCTGGCGCAGTCAACAATACTTTAGAAACGCCTTTGGAAGTCATGTGGCGCGACAAAGCTTCGTGTGTAGTGAAAGCTCCGGTGTTGTCGATTACTAGCGCATCACCAATACCGTATTTAGTATAGTCAATATCTTCTGGGCCATTGGCGGTAATGATATGCACCGTAGTACCGTTAATAATCAGTGCATTGTTTTCCGCATCGGCTACTACCGAACCTTGAAAATCTCCGTGGATGGAATCATAGCGCAACAACGAAGCTCTTTTTTCTAATGAAACCGCATCGTTCTTGTCACGGGTAACAATCGCTCTTAATCTTAATTGGTTGCCTTTGCCCATTTTCGACATCAACTCTCTGGCGAGCAAACGACCGATACGACCAAAACCATAAAGCACCACATCTTTAGGTTGGATGTCTTGGGTGTCTTTCGCGTTGCGGAGTTTGTCGGTCACGAAAGCGCGGGCATTATCGTATTTGTTGTTTTCCAGATTGAATTCGTAAGTGAGTTTTCCAATATCGAGCTTTGAAGGCGGCAAATCCATAGAAAGAATCGCTTTGGCAATCTCCACAGAATCAAAAATTGAAATCGGCTTGCCCACAAATTCACCGGCGTATTCGTGCAGGTTGATGATGTCGCTCACATTGCGGTTGATCAGTTGGTTGCGGAAAAGCACCATTTCGATCGATTTGTCGTACCAAAGATCGCTAATGATTTTGATGAATTCTACGCTGGCGCGTCGGCGGTCTACCTGAAAAGAAACCTCTTTTTCGTAAGAATTGATGTTGCTCATGTTCGGAAAAAATAAGTTAGTGATGTTGTTTTTTTGGTTTAATCTTAAAAATAGTGACTTGGGTTGTTGGTTTCAAGTCGCCGCAAAAGTATTGATTTCAAACGTTTTCGTAAAATGTTTTTTAACTTTTTTGCATAAAAAAGCCGCCTTGTGTTGTAGGCGGCTTTTTCAGAATTAACAATTAACCAAATCTATATAATAATTCTGATGCGTTGTCCGAGCTTGTTGATCATTTCAATGCTTACGCTTTGGTTTTCATCTTTTTTCTCTAAAATTCTTGAAGTCGTTTCTACATCGGAAGTCTTCATATTGTCGATACTCAAAATGATGGTTCCTTTGAGTTCGTCATAATAAGGTTTTAGATTTTCGTTGCGGATTTCCTTAATGCGCACACCAGAATCAATGCGGAATTTTTTCTTGTCGGCGCTGTCGATATTTTCAAACTCCAAGCCTTTAAATTCTGTAGTGAAGAATTCATTTTTGCTCAAAACCACAGGCACAGTATAGGTTTTTTCGTCTCTAATATAAGTAACCTGAATTTTGTCGTTTGGCCTTTTGGTGTTGATGAAACCAGACAATTCGGCGTATGTGGTAATCGGCTGGTTGTTCAGTTTAACTATGATGTCGCCTTTGGTCAGACCGGCTTTCTCAGCTCCAGAATTTTTGGTCACTTTTTTCACGTAAAATCCTTGGGTTTCTTTGATGCCGAGTTCTTTGGAAGCTGCGCTGTTGAGTTCGCCGCCTTCAATACCAAGAATGCCTCGTTGCACGTTGCCGAATTCCATAATATCTTCAATAATTTTTCTAGCAATATTCGACGGAACTGCGAAAGAATAACCAACGTAAGATCCGGTTTGAGACGAAATCATCGTGTTAATTCCAATAAGTTCTCCACGGGTATTAACTAAAGCGCCACCACTGTTTCCTGGGTTTACCGCCGCATCGGTCTGGATGAACGATTGGATTCCGTTGGTGTCTAAATTTCGGGCTTTAGCAGAAACAATTCCGGCAGTAACAGTAGAAGTGAGGTTATAAGGATTTCCAACCGCTAACACCCATTCGCCAATACGGGCATTGTCTGAATCAGCAAAAACAGAGTAAGGTAGTTTCTCGTCTGCATCGATTTTGAGAAGGGCAATATCCATTTTAGAATCGGTTCCGATGAGTTTGGCTTTATAGGTTTTTTTGTTGTTTAAAGTAATTTCGATGTCTGAAGCATCTTTAATAACATGGTTGTTGGTCACGATGTAACCGTCTTCAGAAATGATTACGCCCGATCCGGTTCCCACTTGTTCTTGCTGCTGTCCGCCGCCATAGCCATAAAAGAACTCCAGCATTGGGTTGCTAATGGTTCTATAAGACACATTTTTTACGTGCACCACGCTGTGAATCGTTTTGTCTGCCGCTTCGGTAAAGTCTACGGTTTCAGCGCCTAAGCCTACTGTTCTGGCGTAATTGTTTGGGGCTGTGGTCACAATATTTTTTTGCTTAGAAAAAACGGCGTCATCGTCAAGAAACAATTTGTAGCCTCCAAGTGTAGTGGCTCCACTAAGTACTGCCACTAAAAATAAACTCGAAAATTTTTTCATTTTGCCTTTAAAATTTTAATTAAACGTTTCTGTTTTTTTTGGTTTTGGAGTCGTAAAATTAGAAAACAAATTCCTGTGCAAAAACAGTTTAACGCTCGTTTAACAACGATTAACGTTTCATTGGCAGCACTCCAATTCTAGATAATATTCGTTAACTTTGGGCTTCATTTTTCGACTATGCAAATTACTTTTTACAAATACGAAGGCACCGGAAATGATTTCGTGATGATTGACAACCGCGACCTTCACTTCCCCAAGCACAACACTAAACTCGTGGCCCATTTGTGCGACCGCAGATTTGGCATTGGTGGCGACGGATTGATTTTATTAGAAAACCATCCCGATGCCGATTTCAACATGGTGTATTACAATTCAGACGGTAACCCGAGTTCGATGTGCGGCAACGGCGGTAGATGCATCGTGGCTTTTGCGCAGCATTTGGGAATTATCGAACATCAGGCCGCTTTTCAGGCTGTAGATGGTTTGCACCACGCGACGACTTTCGACAGCGGTTTGGTTTCGCTTCAGATGAGCGATGTCGATAAAGTGGAAATCCATGAAGATTATGTTTTTCTCAATACCGGTTCACCGCACCATGTGACTTTTGTAAATGATTTAGAACATTGGGATGTCAAGACGCAAGGCAGCAAGATCCGTTATAGTGAATTATACGGTACTGCGGGAAGCAATGTGAATTTTGTGCAACCCGTTGACGATATGACTTTTGCCATCCGCACTTATGAAAGAGGTGTCGAAGATGAAACGCTTTCTTGCGGAACCGGAGCTACCGCGGTGGCTATTGCGATGCATGCTTTAGGCAAAACCCAAGCGCAAAAGGTTCAAATTAATGTCGAGGGCGGAACCTTAGAAGTTGCTTTTGATAGTTCAGAAAAGGCGTATCAAAATGTGTTTCTTAAAGGGCCGGCTACTCTCGTTTTTAAAGGAGAAATCACATGTTGACTTTAAGAGGCGAATCGGTTCATTTGCGGGCACTCGAACCCGAAGATTTAGAATTTCTTTATCTAATTGAGAACGACGAATCCATTTGGGAAGTCAGTAATACCAGTACGCCGTATAGCAAGTTCCTGATTCGGCAATACCTAAAAAACGCGCATCAGGATATTTTTGAAGCCAAGCAATTGCGGTTGGCCATAGGTAAAAACGGGCAACGGCAACCTGTAGGTCTAATCGATTTGTTTGATTTCGACCCTAAAAACGCACGCGCCGGAGTAGGCATACTGGTCCATGATCCTGAAAATCGAAATGTTGGCATCGGCAAGGAAGCGTTAGGCTTGCTTATTCAATACGCGTTTAGGAAATTAAACCTGCACCAACTCTACGCAAATATTCATTCACAGAACCAACCGAGTTTGCATCTTTTTACTACTTTTGGATTTCAAAAAATAGGAACAAAAAAACAATGGAATCTCGTTGAAGGTCAATACCAAGACGAGGAAATGTTCCAACTCATCAATCATCATCAACTTTAAAATTCCGCACTTTGAACCTGAAAAAAATCGCCGCCATCATTTCTGTAGTTGTCATCACAGGATTAATGATTTACGGTTACCTTTTGTACCGCGCTATCTTTGCCAGCAATACCAATTTCCAGACCGAGCAAGTCTACGTCGAAATCCCGACCGATTCTGATTACGATCAAGTCAAGACAATTATGGCCGCTTATGTAAAAGACATGGACCGTTTTGAAAAAGTGGCCGAAAAGAAAGATTATCCTTCAAGACAAGAAAAAGCGGGTAGGTTTTTACTCAAAAAAGGAATGAACAGCAACGAGATTGTCAATGCCTTGCGCCAGAATGTGCCGGTGAATATTGCGTTTAATAATCAGGAAAGATTGGAGAATTTTGCCGGAAGAATTGCCAGTCAAATAGAAGCTGATAGTTTGAGTTTGCTGAAGTCTTTTACCGATGATAAATTTTTACAGGAAAACGGCTTCACCAAAGAGAATGTGTTGGCGATGTTTGTGCCGAATTCGTATGAGTTTTTTTGGAATACTTCTGCTGAGAAATTCCGCAATAAGATGCTCAAGGAATACCACAAATTCTGGACAGATGAGCGTCTGGAAAAGGCCAAGAAACTCAATTTGACACCGATTCAGGTATCGATATTGGCTTCGATTGTTCACAAGGAAACGGTCAAAACTGACGAGCGCCCAAAAGTGGCCGGTGTTTACCTAAACCGCTTGGCTAAAGGCATGAAACTCGAAGCTGACCCGACGGTGATTTACGCAGTCAAGTTACAAGACAATGACTTCAATAAAGTGATCAAGCGTGTACTCAATAAAGATTTGGCTACCCCTTCAGCTTACAATACCTATATGTATGCCGGTTTGCCGCCCGGACCAATCGCAATGCCCGACATCACGGCTCTCGATGCGGTGCTCAACCCAGAGCAGCACAATTTTATTTATTTCTGTGCCAGCGTAACACGTTTTGGTTACCATGAGTTTGCGGTCACTCCGGCGCAGCACGAAGGCAATCGACTGAAATACGTAGCCTGGATTTCTAGCCAAGGCATAAAGCGATAGGTTTTGCAGATTCGGCAGATTTTAGTTTTTGGTTGTTTTTTTATTTTTGCCTCTACCGTCGGTCAAGGTAAGTTGGATGGTTTTCTAAAGCCGTCAGACACTTTAGATATCAAAAGAAGAAATACCGTTATTATTTCAGAAGCTGCATTTTCGTCGGTGGTTTTGGTGGGTTTGAACCAAATTTGGTATGCCGATTATCCGCGCTCGAATTTCCACTGGATCAACGACAATTCAGAATGGTTACAAATGGACAAAGCGGGTCATGTGCTGAGTTGTTATCATTTGGGAAGTTTCGGACAACAAACTTTAGCTTGGAGTGGCGTGAGCGAAAAGAACCAATTAATTTACGGTGCTACGCTTGGTTTAGCTTTTATGTCAGTGGTTGAGGTAATGGATGGTTATTCCTCTAATTGGGGCGCGTCTTTAGGCGATGTGGCAGCTAATGTTACCGGAACTGCTTTATTTGTCTCGCAACAACTCGCTTGGAAAGAGCAGCGGATTGTTCCCAAATTTTCGTTCCATCAAACGCAATATGCGCCACAGCGTCCGGAAGTATTGGGGAAATCGCTCAACGAACAGATTCTTAAAGATTATAACGGACAAACTTATTGGCTCTCGGCGAATGTTCATTCGTTTTTCAAAAAAGGTAAAATTCCGCAATGGTTCAATGTGGCTTTGGGTTATGGAGCCGAAGGAATGATTACCGGAAATGATCCACCTGACGATGAAATTTCAGTTTCAGATGTGGAAAGATACCGACAATTTTATCTGAGTTTTGACGCTGATCTGACAAAAATTAAAACTAAATCTCACGTTTTAAAGACGATTTTTGCACTTTTCAACACGATTAAGATTCCGGCTCCGACCTTTGAAATCAATGGGCGCGGCGATTTGAAATTCCATTACCTTTATTTTTAGAAAAACTTTAACTGATTGATAGTCAGTTTTCTATTTTTTGCCGTACATTTGTCGCGCAGAAATTTTTCGGGGTGACAGACTGGAAAGAAAACCAATGTATGCACAAAAAATGGATATTTTATAGTAGTTTAAGTTTTATCATTACCTATTTGAGCTCCGGTTTTTCGCCGTCAGCCTTATCACATCAAAGTGAAGTTTTCACTTCCAAATCACAAGAGATGACCTATCTCTTACCTTCTCAAAATCCTTCAGATTATACCCAAAATCAAGTTCCTTTTACCGGTAAGTTTTTTATTGGTTTCAAGGAAGCCGTTGCTTTTAAAGAATCGCAGGGTCAGTATCACAAAGTCAATACACTCGGATACATGGGCAAGTACCAGTTCGGTGCTGAAACCTTGGCGTCTATCGGAATTCACGACAGTGTGGCTTTTTTGAAGAATCCGAAATTGCAGGAGAAAGCCTTTGTGGCCTTGTTATCTAAGAATAAATGGGAACTTCAAGACGAGATTCAGAAGTTTTCCGGGCAAGTCATTTCGGGAATTAAAGTCACAGAATCCGGAATTCTAGCTGCGGCTCATTTGGGCGGAGCTGGTTCGGTGAAACGCTTCCTAAACAGTAACGGACAACGAAAGTGCAAAGACCAATACGGTACTTCAGTCCGAAGTTACATGCGCGATTTTGCAGGTTATGAAACTAGTGGCATCATTGCCGACAACAACCCGAAGATTAAATAAACCTTTTCAGATTTTTTTGCGTCTTAAAATTTATGCAGAATAAAAATGGTAGGGCGGTTGTGTAAATCAACGCTGGTTTTCTTCCATTGCTGAATGCTTAACGTTTTAATATATTCGCTTGGAAGAGTGATGTCTGTGGCGATACAAAGTAAAGTTTGGGGCTGCAACATTTGTACTAAGTCTTCGAGAAGTTTATTGTTGCGATAGGGTGTTTCAATGAAAATCTGCGACTGGTTTTTATCAGTTGACAGTTTTTCGAAATATTTCAAGGCCGATTTTTTTTCAGATTTATCGATGGGCAAATAGCCGTTGAAAGCGAAACTCTGACCGTTCATACCCGAACTCATCAAAGCCAATAGAATAGAAGACGGACCAACCAGCGGCACCACCTGAATTCCTTTTGCATGAGCAATTTTTACAATCGCTGCACCGGGATCGGCCACGCCCGGACAACCGGATTCACTCATCACACCAACATTTTTGCCTTCCAGACAAGGTTGTAACATAGCGATGTGCTCACGGCTATCGGTGTGTTTATTTAACGTGCTCAGTCTCAAAGTTGCCTGCACTTTTTCGGGACAAATACTTTTGATGTATTTGCGAGCGGTCTTCTCATTCTCGACAATATAATCGTCAATAAAAGCGATGGTTCGCTTGATGGTCGCAGGTAGCACTTCCGTGGGATCGTTATCGCCTAAGGTAACAGGAATCAGATAAAGCTTTCCTAGTGGTTTCATGGCTTCAACTGTGTTTCTCAATCAGTTTTTTGGCTATGATGTCGCAGGTTTCGTCGAGCATTTCATACACACTGTCAAAACCAAACTGCGAACCATAATACGGATCAGGTACGTCGACATTTTCCCCGGGGAACAACTCGTTGAGAATCATTTTGACCTTGCTTTTTTGAGCGTCATTTTTTGCCATCGCCAGCACGTCGTTATAATTGGTGTGGTCCATGACATAGATATAGTCGTAACGGTCAAAGTCTTCTGTAGTGAACTGCTTTCCTCTTTGATTGGAAATGTCGAGCCCGTTTTTTCTGGCTACGGCAATCGATCGGTCATCGGGTTTTTTGCCAATGTGCCAATGCCCGGTGCCGGCCGAATCGACGAAAAAAGTGTCTTTGGGTAATTTGGATGCCAATAGTCCTTCTGCCAAAGGCGATCTACAGATGTTGCCCAGGCAGACCATTAAAATATTTACAGGCATTTTAGAGTGATAATTTTTTATGGATGTCTTCCACAAATTTCTTGAATTGCTTGTCAGTAGCTACTAAGTTGTCTACGGTTTTGCATGCGTGCAACACAGTAGCGTGGTCGCGGTCTCCAATTTGTGATCCGATGTTGGCCAATGAAGCTTTGGTGAACTTCTTGGCGAAGAACATAGCCAGTTGGCGTGCCTGAACCACATGTCTTTTTCTGGTTTTGGATTGCAGCACTTCGATATCGAGTTGGAAATAATCCGAAACTGTTTTCTGGATGTATTCGATGGAGATTTCGCGTTTGACGTTCTTCACGAATTTCTCTACCACATGCTTGGCCAGTTCAATCGTCACTTCTTTTTTGTTGAAAGAAGACTGAGCGATTAACGAGATAATAGCTCCTTCAAGTTCACGCACATTCGATTTGATGTTGCGGGCGACATATTCGATGATTTCCTCAGGCATATCTACACCGTCGCGGTACAAGATATTTTTTAAGATGGAAATTCTGGTTTCGTAATCGGGTTGATGCAACTCAGCAGAAAGCCCCCATTTGAAACGCGAGAGTAATCTTTGTTCTATATCTTGCATATCCACCGGCGCTTTGTCTGAAGTCAGGATGACTTGTTTGCCGTTTTGGTGTAGGTAGTTGAAGATATGGAAAAACACATCTTGCGTTCCTGATTTACCAGATAAGAATTGAACGTCATCAATGATGAGCACATCAATCAATTGGTAAAAATGGATGAAGTCGTTGCGGTTGTTTTTCTTAACCGAATCGATGTATTGTTGGGTGAAAATTTCCGCAGAAATATACAATACGGTTTTTTCTGGATATTTGTCTTTGATTTCAACGCCAATGGCATGGGCCAAATGGGTTTTTCCTAAACCGACACCGCCAAAAATCAGCAGCGGGTTGAAAGAAGTACCGCCGGGTTTGTTCGCCACGGCCATACCAGCCGAACGAGCCAAGCGGTTAGAATCGCCTTCAAGAAAATTCTCAAAACTATAATTGGCATTCAGTTGCGACTCTATTTTCAGGTTTCTGATGCCCGGAATCACAAAAGGATTTTTAAGCTCAGGACTTAAGTTCTTGAATGGGGCATCGACTTCCTGAGGTTTCATTGAACTGCGGTGTGCACTTGGCAATTGCTCAGTGAACGGTTGTTTGTTGCCATAAGTGTTCTCCATTTTAATTTTATAGAGCAATTTGGCATTTTTTCCGAGTTCTTTGGTTAGGGCAACTTTTAACAATTTTACGTAATGCTCTTCCAGCCATTCGTAGAAAAATTTACTCGGCACTTGAATGTAAAGTGCATTGTCGGTAAGCTCAACAGACTTAATCGGTTCAAACCAGGTTTTGTAAGCCTGATCCTGGATATTGTCTTTTATGAATGACAGACAATTTTCCCATACTGATTGCGCAGTTTTGCTCATATTATTTAGTAAATTTGTATTTTTATTAAAGGTTATCTTACAAAGGAAATCAGGCGATTTACCCTCACTTTTTGGGGTAACAAATATGTGAACAAAAATCGTTAAAAAAAAATAAAATTAGGGTTGATTAATTAAAAATATTGTCGTAAGACGCTTTTTTAACCCTGCTCAAGTTAGGTCAAAAACTCCAAAAAATCATTTCATGGAAGATCAGATTCAGTTGCGTGTGCGTTATTCAGAAACCGACCAAATGGGTGTCGTTTATCACGGTAGTTATATTCCTTATTTTGAAATTGGCCGCGTCGAATGGCTCAGAAATAGGGGTGTTTCTTATAAAAGTCTTGAAGAAAGCGGTGTTGCACTTCCGATTGTTTCGATGACACTCAACTACAAAAAACCTGCGCGTTATGATGATTTGTTGACCGTGAAAACCGTCTTCAAAAAGCACAGCTCGGTTAAGATTGAATTCGATTGTGAAATCTGGAACGAACAAAATGAGTTGTTAACAACTGCTTACTTTATTTTGGTGTTTGTCGACATGAAAACCGGTAGGCCGATGCTACCGCCAGATTATATCAAAAAGGTCATGGAAATCGATTAATTTTTTACCTGAATTTCTACTTCAAACAAATTTTCGAATGTCTCCCAAATTATCGCGGCATTTTTTTTTCGCGTGGCAATTTCAATCTCACAACTTTCATTCATTTTCTGGGAAATAATTTCTAAGTTTTTTTCCTTAATGACCCGCATGACTTTGTTCATATTCTTGTAGTCAAAGGAAACCAAGTAGTGAACATCAACAGTTTTTTCAATAATTATAGCGGCTTCAATGGCCATTTGTGCGGCAGTTCTGTAGGCTGAAATTAATCCGCCGACACCGAGTTTGGTGCCGCCAAAAAATCGTACGATGACAATTAGAATGTTGGTCAGTTCGCTGGATTGGATTTGTCCGTAAATTGGCATTCCAGCGCTATTGCTGGGCTCGCCGTCGTCGTTGGCCCGGAAACTGATTTTCTCGGTACCAATTTGATAAGCGTAGCAAAAATGAACGGCGTTGAAGTGTTTTTTGCGCAACGGCTCAATGAAGGTTTTCACTTCTTGCTCATCGGTAAGCGGAAAAGCGTAACCGAAAAACTTGCTGTTTTTTTCTTTATAAAGGATTTCCTCCGAAGCAGCGGCAATGGTTTTGTAAGTATCTTTAAATTCCAAGTTTTAAAGAATGTTTTTTTGGAAAAGATCCACCACGTCTTCTTGGCCTACATTGAGGTTCCAAACTTGGATGCCCAAGGCGGCGGCGGCATCGGTATTTTCCTTTTTGTCGTCTATGAATAGCGTACGTTTCGGAGAAAGATCGTGCTTTTTTAGAATGTAATTGAAGATTTCCGGTTCGGGTTTGCGCATGCCCATCTCGAAAGAATAATACACTTTTTCGAAACATTGGTAAAAATCACTGAAAAACGACATGCCCGCCATATGTTCAAAACGACTGATGTGGATCGCATCAGTGTTGGTCAGTAAAAACAAACGGTATTTTTTGGAAAGCATCTGTAGAAACTCTAAGCGGTATAACGGAAATTCACCAATTACAGAATTCCAAGCCTTGCGAATGTCAAGTAAATCAGCCTCTGGAATGTATTTTTGAAAGCCTTGAATAAACTCGAGTTCTGTGATTTTGCCTCTTTCAAAAAGATCGTTCATCTTGATTAGTTCGTCATTCGGGCCGTCAAGGCCTAACTTTTTGAATTCTGAAACTGCGGTTTCTTTTTCAAGATTGATGAAAATGTCGCCAAAATCAAATATAATCGTGTTGATCATAACGCTTGTAAATTAAAAGTTCGTCTTCAATAATATGGCTGCGGCTATTTGCTTTTGCCTTTAAAATCGGTGCTGGAACACCATCAGTCAAATTTTCTGGGCCGATAAAAACCCGGGCTTCATCCCAGATTTTGGCATCGATAAAAGTTTGTAAGGTTTGCCTTCCGCCTTCAATAATTACCGATTGAATTCCTTTTTTGAACAAGAAACCAGCTATTTGTTCGGCAACATTTTGGGTGAAATCTATCGCTTCATTATTGAGCAAAAAGGTTTCAGAGCTATCTCCAAATATATGACTTTCTTTTGAAATCCGACCGCACGGGTCTAAAACAATTTTAATTGGGTTTTGCCCTGTCCAATCGCGCACGTTGAGTTTCGGATTATCATCGATAACTGTTTGCGCACCGACTAAGATAGCTTGTTCTTCGCTTCTCCATTTGTGTGTAAGCTGTCGGGAATAAACATTTGAAATCCAATGTGGTGCTTGCTGTTCTTTGCTCTTGGGTGCTATAAAACCGTCTTTGCTTTGCGCCCATTTCAAAATAATGTAAGGGCGTTTTTCGTTGTGAAAAGTAAAAAACCGACGGTTGATTTCGATACACTCTTGCTCTAAAACGCCCGTAATTACAGTGCTATTAGCAGCGATAATTTTTTGAATGCCCTCGCCGGCCACTTTCGGATTTGGGTCGGTGGCGCCAATAATGACATTCGGAATCTGATGTTTGATGATTAAGTCACAGCAAGGAGGTGTTTTTCCGAAATGACTGCAAGGTTCCAAACTTACATAAAGTGTGGATTTTTTAAGTAATTTTTGGTCTTTGACAGCCGCAATTGCTCCAACTTCCGCATGAGCGCCACCATAGGCCGAGGTAAATCCTTCGCCGATGATTTTTCCGTCGCATACGATTACCGCACCGACTGACGGATTGGGCATCGCGGCTGGAAACCCTTTTTTGGCGAGTGCTAAACAGCGTCTCATGTATTTTTCATGTATCTTCACCGCGCAAAAATAAGACTTTACTTTTATAAAGATTCCCGGCATGCTCATCAAGAATTATCGGATTTCGTTTATTGAGCAACTCACACCTATATATGATGCAGTAGAGGCGGAGAGTTTGTTCTATCTCGCGTTACAGCATTATCATCAACTTCGGCGCGTAGATTTGGCCATGCAACCCGATTTGGTCTTGACAGCAGCCGAACTTGAAAATTGGCAACAAATGCTAGAGAAGTTAAAGCAGGAAGTTCCGATACAATATATAATAGGTAAAACTTCTTTCTACGGATTAGAGTTTGAGGTCAACCCGAATGTGCTGATTCCGCGTCAGGAAACCGAAGAACTTGTCGATTGGATGCTTTCGGATTTGGAAATCAACGCCAATGCGGTATCGGACATTATCGACATCGGCACCGGAAGTGGTTGTATCGCCATCTCATTGGCTAAAAATCTGCCGCACATTAAAGTTTCGGCTATTGATATTTCGGAAAAGGCGCTTGAAGTAGCCAAAAGAAATGCTACTTATAATGCAGTAGCCGTTGATTTTCTGCAACAGAATATTTTGCAAGTCGACGATTTGGGCCGGCAAATAGATCTAATAGTGTCAAATCCGCCGTATGTCAGGAATTTGGAAAAAGCAGAAATCAGGAAAAATGTACTCGAGCACGAACCGCATCTGGCTCTGTTTGTTGCCGATGATGACGCGTTAATCTTCTATAGAAAAATTGCAGTGTTGGCAATGAAAAACCTAAAAGCTAGCGGTAAGCTCTATTTCGAAATCAACCAATATTTAGGAAACGAAATGATTCATTTGCTTGAAAAAATGGGTTTCGTAAACATTGAATTGCGAAAAGACATCTACGGCAATGATCGCATGATTCGCGCAGCAAAGCCCAACTATTCGTAACGCAATGCCTCAATTGGGTCAAGTTTCGAGGCTTTCAAAGCTGGGTAAGAACCTGAAACTATCGCCACAATAAAAGTAGTAACAAAAGCAGAGAAAATTGCCGCCCATGGTGTGGTGAAATCGAATTTGAGCAGTGAGGCAATTCCGGCGCCGGCTGATATTCCGAGAATAATACCGAAAATGCCGCCCATTTGTCCGATGACTAATGTCTCGATAAAAAACTGTGTGGCTATAGTGCTGCGTTTGGCGCCAAGTGCTTTTCTGACGCCGATTTCGCGCGTACGCTCGGTGACCGAAACCAGCATAATATTCATCAGCGCAATCGACGAACCGAAAATCGTAATAATACCAATTACCCAAGCAGAAATTCCTAGGTATTGGGTGATGCTCAGAATCCGGTTGATCAGGTCGTCACTTCTTGAAATTCCGAAGTTGTTGTCTTTTACCGGGCTCAGTTTTCTTACGCGGCGCATCATTATCGTGGCGTCGTCTATGGCTTGGTCGAGCAATTCTTTTTTGTCCACCATGACACTGACGGTATAGTTAATATTGGGCTTGGTAAACAGCGAACGAGCGACTTGAATCGGAATCAACACACGTAAATCTTGGCTGTTGCCGAAAGTAGAGCCTTTTTCTTTGAGTACGCCGATGACTTTAAATTTAGCACCTCGAATCGATATCACTTTGTCAATCGGATTCACATCTTTAAGCAAATCTTTCAGAAAATCCGAACCGACGATACACGAATAAGTATTGTTAGAAATGTCAAAACCTGTGAAGTTTCTGCCTTGCGTGGTTTCTAGTCCGGAATTCACCAGATAATGTTCGTCAACGCCCAAGACCGAAATTTCCGGATCGGTTTTTTTGTTCTCGAATTTCACCTCGGCGTTACTGACCGCAGTAAAAGACAATGACGTACGGGTTAAGGGGAAACTGTATTTTTGTTTAAATTCTACGGCTTGTGGATACGAGATAATCGGGTTGTCTTGTTCGCGCTCGCCACCGCCTTGGTTGCGCATTTCAAACGGATATTGGTTGATGTTGAAAGTATTCGCGCCCATCGAAGCAAAGTTCGAAGAAATGGTGTTTTCTAGTGCGGCTACCACAGTCAGAATACAGACTAAAGCGGTAATTCCGATAGCGATGATGAGCACCGTTAAAATCGTCCGGAGCAATTGCGTCCTGATAGAACCTAGCGCGATCCGAAGATTTTCTGTGAATAATTTGAGCATGGTGCGAGTTTGTCACGAAGTTACAATTTTTGTTACATCTAGCATTTTGGGGCTGTTTTTTTATTTTAAAGTGTGATATTTGCAGCGTATAATCGGTTGTCAGTTGAAGGTTGCCGGTTGTCAATTAAAAACCGAATTTTTAAAATGGCCCAAAAACCCAGTATTCCCAAAGGCACGCGTGATTTTTCACCAATCGAGGTTTCCAAGAGAAACTATATCTTTTCGATTATCAAGAACAATTTTGAGCGTTATGGCTACCAGCCCATCGAGACGCCTTCGTTCGAGAATTCAGAAACGCTAATGGGGAAGTATGGTGAAGAAGGCGACCGATTGATTTTTAAGATTTTGAATTCGGGAAATTATCTCGATAAAGTAGCCGCTGAGGAATTACAAGATGTTAATTACAAAAAACTAACTGCAAAAATCTCCGAAAAAGCCTTACGCTACGACTTAACCGTTCCTTTTGCCCGTTACGTAGTGCAACACCAAAACGATATTGAGTTTCCATTTAAAAGGTATCAAATGCAACCGGTTTGGCGCGCCGATCGTCCGCAGAAAGGGCGGTTCCGAGAATTTTATCAGTGTGATGCCGATGTAGTGGGTTCGAAATCTTTGTGGCAAGAAATAGAGCTCGTGCAATTATACGACGCCGTATTTTCAGACCTTGGACTCCAAGGAGCCACGATTAAAATCAACAACCGAAAAATTTTATCGGGTATCGCAGAAGTCATCGGAGCCAAAGACAAACTCATCGATTTCACCGTAGCGCTGGACAAACTTGACAAAATAGGCGAGGACGGCGTCAAGAAAGAGATGACCGAAAAAGGCATTTCCGCCCAAGCGATTGAAAAAGTTCAGCCGTTATTTCATTTCACTGGTAGCACCGGCGAGAAAATCCAAAAACTCAAAACCTTATTGGCTGATTCTCAAGAAGGCCTCAAAGGAATTGAAGAGTTGGAGTTCATTTGCAACCATATTGCCACACTCGGTTTGCGTGATTCAGCATTTGACCTCGATGTCACTTTAGCTCGCGGACTGAATTATTACACCGGTGCCATTTTCGAAGTAGCTGCGCCGCCAACGGTTTCGATGGGTTCTATTGGAGGTGGTGGTCGTTATGATGACTTGACCGGTATTTTCGGACTCAAAGACATGAGCGGCGTTGGAATTTCATTCGGATTGGACCGGATTTATTTGGTGCTGGAGGAATTAAACCTTTTCCCAGAAACCGTGATTAATTCTACGCGCGCTTTGTTCATTAATTATGGTGAAAAGGAAGCGCTTTATGCGATGCAAGCCATTGAGAAACTCAGACGCTCAGGCCTCAAAGTCGAACTTTATCCCGATGCGATTAAAGTAGGAAAACAATTCGCTTATGCAGATAAAAGAAATATTCCTTATGCGGTAATTGTTGGCGAAACTGAAATGAACCAAAACCAATTCGCGCTCAAAAACCTAAGCACGGGTGAGCAAACTTTGGTTGATTTTGACGGTTTGCAATCGCGATTGTCTTAGTTTCTTTTATTTTAAATTACCCTTTCTTTAACTCAAAAAAAAAGCCCCTCAATGAAGAGGAGCTTTAGCCTTAATTTGGGGAAAAAAGGGATATTAATCAATGATTATTTTTGTGCTTAAGTCGCCTTTGGTAGTGATTACTTTTACAATGTAAGCACCTGCACTAACTTGGCTTACCGGAATTTTAATCTTGCTCTGGTCTGCGTTAGTAATATTCCAAGACTTGATCGATTGACCTAGCATATTATAGAGTTCAAGGGTTTTAATAGAAGCCTCGTTCATGCTGTTGATGATGTTAATCATGTCGTCGTTGCTAGTAAAAGATACGTTAAGTTCTTTGCTCAACTCAAGATCGTCAACACCTAAGGTCTCGTCAGTAAATCTAAGCGAGAAGCGGCTATCAAAGGTTCCGATTGGAAGTTCGATTTCAAAATTGTTCTCGGTGATATCATGGTACAAGTTGGTCACATTATCATGGATGTAGATTTTCTCTGTACCGTCGAAGTTTTCCGTTTCATCGACCATGAATTTCACTGTGCCTTGCAAACCATTCTTCACGCTTAATGGTAGAATTTTACTCTCATTGTAGGCATCAACTCCTTGAATCACTAGGTTTTTACCAGGAATCGCAAAGTAAAGATCGTTTGGTTGGCTATCCAATTGTGGGGCATCATACCCTGGGTCAAAACCTTCAGTAGCGAATTCATTCATGAAACCAAGTAAAACTTGACGGTGATAGTTGTTGACTGATTCAAAACCGATACGCAATTTCTTGAATGAATTGTCTTCTGCCACACGGTCTTCTTGGTTGTCAAACGCTTTGTCAATAATAGGCGAAGCGACGTTTTGTCTGAAGAGTGGGTTTGAAGTAGGATCGGTTTCTTTCACAAAAGCTCTCTGACTGTTGTTGAAAGTGATGCTTCCTCCAGTGCTGCTTCCATAGACTAAGAATCCTTGCCCTACCGGGATAAATCTGGCCGGTACTCTAGAGCTACTTCCAGCACCACTGATTCCTGTTGGGGCTACCGGAGGCGTTCCACCTACTAGGTTTCTGGCCGCATAACCACCTTGATATTCCACCAAGTTGTGAGAATTATTGGTACTATAATGCTCCCAGAAATAGATGGCTCCTGTAGTCGAGCTCGTGTTGGCCGCGATAAATGCATCGGCATCTATAGCTGACGGATAAGGGTTTCCACATAGGTTCAAGTTACCTGCCGCAATGGCTGAGGTAATGGTACCGTTATTTGGTTTTCCAACGAAAGTATAGTTTTGAGTTGCTGTAGCCGCATCAGTTCCTTTCATAGTAAACCCTTGGGCGGCTTGCAGGGTTCCGTTTTGACCAACTGCTGACCAGTTAGCATAATCAGGATTCAAGTTCTGGAATTTGAAAATCCAGTAGCTGCTGAGTGTTACAGGTGTAGTTGGCGCACCATTGTATCCCGTTGTCCATGTGATATTCTGGATGTTGTTCGGATCAGTTCCGTCGCGCAATACTCCATTGACAGTAAATGCATTGTTGTTGCTCGTAGTGCTCAACGGACCTACCGGCGATGACCAATAGTTATAGTTGAACTTGTTAGATTGACCTTGTTGGTCTCTTTCAATTGAGCCTGCACTGGTTACATCCAATTCACTGTTATTGTTTTGCAACAATTGTGATTTGCCTTGTAGGTCGATTTTTCCATCGAGTTTCAAATACCAGTCGTTCTTGATTTTGGTATCATTATTCATCGTGATTGTTACTCCTGGATCAACAAACATTGCTAGGTCTGTATTGTTTGCAGTTTCTGTAATGTTGTGTTTTACTTGGATTATTGAGTAATCGTAATCAATAACGTCTAATCCGCGGATATCTTTGCTCGAATCGTTTACCGCAGTGGCAAATGTTCCGGTAGTTCTAGTTACAAACGGCATCGGGGCTTCTTGTACTTTGATTAGTTTGTGGTTGTAAATTTTCATTCCGGTACCGGTATCAATACCAGTGGTAGTGAAATTATCGATGATGTCATCTTTGTAGGCGTCCATTCTGTAGTATCTCACCAGTGAAGAATATGTTACACCTATATCTCTAGGAACAATTGCTCCTCTGGTTTCAGTACCATTATTTTGGATTTCCTGATACACCATGCGTTGGAATTGACCGTCAGTTAAGGCAAGGTTGAATACTCTCACCTCGTCGATTTTACCTTTGAAGTAATTGTTGCTTGCGCTTGGATTTTTTCCTAAAGTCAAGACGCTAGAGGCAATGCTTCCTGAGGCAGCTCCTGAAGTGACCATTTCTCCGTTGATGAATAATTTTAAGGTAGAGCCATTATAAACCGCGCCAACATGATACCATTGTGAGGTATTCAAAGTGACTGTTGAACAGGTTACCGTAGAGCCATTTACTACTGCTTCCAATCTTCTGCTGCTGTTGATGCGCAATTGGAAAGTAGCCGGTCCGGCAACGACAACTCCGGTCGAAGAGAACGTGCTGTTCAAGTCTACCCATGCCATTACTGATGCACTAGTCATAGCAGCTAAGGCAGTAGCATCTTGTCCGTAGTCATTGCGTCCGTCGAAATCTAGATAGAGTTTTCTATCGAGATCTCTTGGCGAACCTTTAGTACTATCATTGGTGTCGAATACATTCAAGATTCCATCGCCATCAGTGTCGCCGGTTCCGTCGATTTTTCCATCTCCATTGGCATCAAAGCTTGCATAAAGGCCGGTTTGAATATCGTTGGTACCATCGTCATTTGAGTCTAGCTGTAAGAAATCAGGCGTACCATTTAAGTCACTGTCTTGTGCATAAGCTCTGGTTGTGGTTCCGAACACTGTAGAATTGTCATATAAGTTGAGCAATCCGTCGCCTTCGCTATCAGCACCATCACCTTTACCATCACCGTTGATATCTCCATCACCGTTAAGAGTGCCTGCTTCATCTACATCAAAGAATCCGTCATTATCGCTATCCAAATCAAGGTGATTTCTTACGCCATCAGTATCTGTATCTGGAATATTATATGTCGTTGCAGTAATCATACTATCGATATAGTCGTTGATACCGTTTGCATTTGAGTCGCCCCAAGTGGCAGCGCTGGTTCTGTCCATAGTAGCTTTACCGTTGCTGTAGGCTTTGAATCCGGCTTCTTCGATACTTGGAATACCGTCATTGTCATCATCAACATCGAGAATGTCGGCTACCGTATCACCATCAGAGTCAATACAGTTTTGGTTGATGATAATCTGTACGTCGTCGATGAAGTTACCATAAGACAAACCTCCGGTGGAAGAAACTGCGGTAAAGGCAAGTACAATTGAAGTCTGACCTACCGGAATAGAGTAAGTTCCAGAATATGAACCCCAAGCGGTGTTCCCGTCAGTCATGGTTTGTACGTTGGTTAGTGTAGCTAAATCTGGTCCGAAACGTACTTGCGCTACATCGGTTCCTGATCTTCCACGGTGTTTAATCGACCAGAAGATGGTTCCACCGGCACCATTCAAACAAAAGGTTTGGTATAGGTTTCCGGCTACGTTTGCGTTAAGCTCGGCAAACTGGTTTCCGGCAGCAGAAGGTACACCGTTGAATCCGGTACTCCAGATTTCGATAAAGTTCTCTGCGCTGTTGTTCCAACCTGTAACAGTAGCCGCTGGAGCTATGCTGTAAGTAGTTGGCCCAATTACAGGTGTCTCAAAGCTGCCATTAACAAATGGGTCACTAACACAAGTACCGCATTCGATGTTGTCGATAATTCCGTCGTTGTCATCGTCTTGATCGGCGTTGTTTTCGATACCGTCGCCGTCGTTGTCCATCAAACCTGTACCTTGGATGGCAAAGTTGTATGGGTTTTCGTCGCTATCATTGTTGGTGATATTGATGGTTGCCACTCGGGTAAATACAGCACTAGGGTTGAAGGTCACCGAGAAAGTGGTGCTAGAACCTGCCCCGATAGTCAACGTTCCAGGGTTTGCAGAAATACTGAATTCTGAGGCGTTTAAACCTGTAATGGTTGGGTTTGATATGGTCAAAGCTAACGAACCTGTATTTCTAATAGTGAAAGTACGTGTTACTGTGGCTAAGTTAATATCCGCAGGACCAAAATCGGTTCCGTCTGATACTGAAGTTACGGTATCGCCATCAGAGATTGACAATCCAAGACCTTGTACATCAATTTCTCTGGTTACTCCAGTTCCTTGAATGTTGAAGTTGTATGGGTTTTCAGTACTGTCATTATTGCTGAAAGTAAGTGTAGCTGTTCTCACACCTAAGGCAGTCGGTAAGAAAGTAACCACAAAAGTAGTACTGCTGAATGCTGCTACCGACGCAGCTGGTGGTGTAGTGATTGTAAATTCTGATGCATTGGCACCACTCACTACAATAGAACCTAGAGTAAGTGTAATGTTTCCATTATTATAAATAGTGAAGGTTCTGGTTCCAGCCGTTGAGCTGAAATCGGTCCAATCGGCAGTAGTTGGAGTAGTGTCGTTATCTGCAATAGAAACGCCATTTCCTTGTACATCGATTTCAGGAATAATACCGAAACCTTGAATATTGAAGCTGTATGGATTTTCATCAGCATCATCATTGGCAATAGTAATTGTTGCTGTTCTAGAATTGATAACACTAGGAGCAAAGGTCACTGTGAATGTAGTAGAACCATAGGCCGCAACGGTAGCAGCTGGAGGCGTAGTTACAGTAAAGTCGGCTGCTGCAGCACCAGTAATTGTTATGGCGCCAATATTTAAGGCGATGTTTCCAGTGTTTCTAATGGTGTAGGTTCTAGTTCCGGCTACCGAGCTGAAATCAGTCCAGTCTGCAGTAGTTGGAGTGGTGTCTCCATTAACAATTGTTACCCCGTTTCCTTGGATATCAATTTCTTGAGAAAGACTCGTTCCTTGGATGTCAAAAGTATATGGGCTTTCGTCTGGGTCGTTATTTACAATGGCAATGTTAGCCGTTTTAACTCCTAATGAAGATGGAGAGAAAGTCACTACAAACGTGGTGCTAGAGCCTACAGCGACTACTGCACTCGGGGGCGTAGTTACTGCAAATTCAGCAGCGTTAGGGCCAGTGATGGTGATTGCACCGATGTTCAGTACAGATCCACCCATGTTGCGTATGGTGAAAGTTCTAGTTGTAGCTAAGGAACCAAAGTCGGTCCAGTCTGCCGTTGATGGGGTTGTGTCGCCAGTTGCGATTGAAGTAGCATTTCCTTGAATATCGATTTCAGTATAGTTAACAGTAGCTACTACAGCAACTCTAGGACTTGAAATACAAGTTCCATTGACAGCTTCCACATAGTAAGTAGTAGTAGCTGAAATTACAGGTGTAGTAAAACTTGTTCCCGTACCTAAAGCCGTTCCACCAGTAGCATTGGCATACCAGTTAACAGTTCCTACTGAAGCCGTAGCTCCCAATATTACTGTTCCAGCCCCAGTTCTTGAACCAGGTGTAGTACCTGTAATTGATGGAGCCGCTAAGATGGTTAAAGTCTTGGTAGAAATAGCACTAGAACAAGGCGATGTAGCCGCAGCAGTGAGTCTTATAGTAACACTTCCGGCCGTAATATCAGCCGCGCTTGGTGTATAGGTGCACAATGTTAGCGAATTGGCATTGGTAAAAGTACCTGTTCCGCTCGAAGTCCAGGTCACACCGGTGTGATTGGTTGCGCTGGATCCTGCAGTGATGTTGATAGCACCTGAAGTATAGCAACTAGTCATTGCTGGTCCTGCCACAGAAGTAGCCGCTGGAACAATAGTGAATGTTTTAGTTGAGGTTACATTAGGGCAACCAGCATTTGAAGCAGTTAATGTTAAAGTTACATTCCCCGCAGCTATATCAGCAGCACTAGGTGAATAGGTACAAGTTGTAAGCGAATTAGGATTTGAAAACGTTCCTGTACCACTAGATGACCATGTTACTGTTGTATAATTTGTAGCCGATGATCCGGTAATAATACTAACGGCAGCTACCGATGAACAAGCTGTTATGGCAGTTCCAGCTACAGCAGTCATTACTCTACTGATGGTTAGTACTTTGGTAGATGTTGCATTGGCGCAAGGTGCATTTCCAAAAGCAGTTAATGTTATAGTAACACTACCCGCGGTGATATCAGCTGCACTTGGATTGTAAGTACATAAAGTCAATGAATTGGCATTGGTAAAAGTTCCAGTTCCACTCGAGGTCCAGGTTACACTGGTTTGATTTGTAGCACTTGATCCAGCAGTAATATTGATGGCTCCAGTAGTAGCGCATGTAACAAGAGCAGGTCCAGCAACAGCAGTTGGAAGACCAGTAATTGTCATCGTTTTCGTTGCAGTCACATTTGGGCAACCACTATTTGATGCAGTCAAAGTGAAAATAACAGTTCCCGCCGCAATATCAGCTGCGCTTGGCGTATAAGTGCAAGTGGTTAACGAGTTGGCATTGGCAAAAGTACCTGTGCCGCTTGAAGTCCAATTAACGCTAGTGTGGTTGGTTGCACTTGATCCCGCGGTGATATTTATAGCAGAGCCTGATGAACAAACGGTAAATGCTGTTCCAGCGTTTGCAGTCATGGCTCTGTTGATGATAAGTGTTTTTGTAGAAAGGATTGGATTACATGGCGGATTTCCATAAGCTGACAAGGTCAAAGTAACACTTCCGGCAGTAATATCTGATGCACTAGGATTATAAGTACATAGGGTTAATGATGTTGGATTAGTAAAGGTTCCCGTTCCGCTTGAGGTCCACATCACGCTAGAGTGATTCACAGCACTAGAACCAGCGGTAATATTTACAGCTCCAGAAGTAGAGCAAGTGTTCATATTAGGACCAGCAATTGAAGTTGGCGATGTGAAAATGCTTACCGTCTTGGTAGAAGTAACTGTACCGCAATATAAACTGTTCACGGTTAAAGTTAAAGTTACTGATCCGGCGGCACTATCTGCAGCGCTTGGGTCGTAAGTACAAGTTGACAAGGAATTGGCGTTGGCAAAAGTACCAGTTCCACTTGAAGTCCATAACACACTTGAATGATTCGATGCGCTGGATCCAAAAGTGATATTCACAGGACCATTCCCAGAACAAGTGCTTATATTCGATCCAGCATTTGCAGTAGGGTTTTCATACACCGTTAAAAACTTTGATGAAGTGACAGTACCACAAGGTGAATTTCCTGTAACTCTTAAAGTTATGATTACTGTTCCTCCAGCGATATCTGCCGCACTCGGAGTGTAAGTACAAAGGGTTAAAGAGTTTGCGTCTGTAAATGTTCCGGTTCCGCTCGAAGTCCAAACCAATGAGGAATAATTGGTTGCACTAGACCCGGCTGTAACATTGAAACTTGGTGTAGTAGAACAACCAGCTACATTTGTACCAGCCACCGCAGTTGGAGGTGCTGTTACATTCACTGTTGTAGTGTTGAAAGTGCTTATAGTTGTGTTACAACCTGAACCAGAATACATACTGGTTATAGTTACTGTCGTTGCTCCTATGTTCAACGTAGGTGTTGTGATAGTTCCAGTTCCTGGTACACCTGCTGTAAATACCATGGTTGCAGTATTTCCAATAGCGGTTGTTGCACCAGAAAGGTTATAGGTTACAGTATAAGTTCCTGAAGGTAATGAAGAAGATCTTAAAGTAATCACAGAAGAGGATGTACCACAAAAAGGACCATTATTAGTTGGGGCAGCGGTTAATGCATACGTTGGGCAAACCCATGTAAGTATAACTTGACCATTGGCACCGTAACCGCCAATTCTATCGGCAGAGCCTCCAGAGTTTTTATCTCCGGCACCACCACCACCACCACCAGGAGTTGAGGTATTGTCATCTCCGTGATTAGTCGCAGTACCGCCATTAGCACCGGCACCAGCACCAGTTGGAACAGGTGTTGGAGCGTTTACAGTACTCCATGTTGCTGCTCCAGATAAACCAGCCCCAAGTGTACCACCTGAAGTTGCTCCAGGGCCACCTTGACCGGAATTGTTGTTTCTTCCGGTTCCACCATTACCGCCGTTGAACTTTACAGTTCCAACGCTAGCAGCAGCAGTTCCACCGTTTCCACCAATTCCACCGTTTCCGCTCACAGGAGGGTTTCCACCGTTTCCACCTTTGGCCATTACTGTGCCAGCAGTGTTGAACCATGAATCACCACCCGCACCGCCAGCTGCTCCGGCAACAGGAACTCCACCAGTACCTACCGTAATGGTATAGGTAGTTCCAGGTGTTACCAACGAGGCTGGGTTAGAGCTGTATGCTCCACCACCGCCACCACCGGCACCATCTGATGTGGTTGTGTTTCCACCACCAGCACCACCAGCACCCCAAGCCTGAACTTGCACAGACGTAACTCCGGCTGGCGCCACAAAGCTGCCGCTGGAATTATACGTTTGGGTTGTTTGTGAGTACCCTAAGGTTACTAATAGCAAAAAGCCAATTAGTATAAATTCTTTTCTGTTTAATAATGTAATTGTTCTCATAACTTCTTTTCCCCCCGAAAAGTGTTTTTTAGGTTAATACCAATTATTTAACGAACCAAAAATAGATAGCTCATTCTAATTGACAAAATTTTTTATCGATTAAATACCAAAAACATCGATGAAATGCATGTTTTTTGATAAAAAATAGTCTAAATCTTACAACTATTCATTTTGTTTTTCTTCTAGACATGTTTTGGTATAGGAAAATCACCACGTCTATTTTTAAGAATTAGGACTAGTAGATAAAGTTTGCATGTAATCATTTGAGAATCAACAAAACTTTAATTTGTAAGGGTTTCAATCAATTCTTCTATATTTGCGAATATTATCATGAAACCTACGTAGACAATAGTTGTAAAGGTTTTCATACCAATCTAATTCCAATGAATAAATTACTCAGAAGGTTTGTTTATTTGATGATTTTTTATTTTCAAGTAAGTCCAGCTTTAGCGCAAACCACTATTTTCGACCAAACTCTATTAACTCAATCTAGTTTTAGCGCTTTTACCCCGGTAAGTGTGACAGGAGCGCAAACTTGGTATTTCAGCAGTACTTATGGTGCCGTTTGTAATGGTTATGCGGCTGGGCAAAGTGTCGAGAATGAAGATTGGTTGATTAGCTCTCCTATCAATCTATCAGCGACTAATAATGTGAAATTAACATTCAGCCATACTCGAGGAAATGCAGCAGTAGTCAATGTTGGTGTCTTGCAAGGCTGGTATAAAGTTTTTGCTACTGCCAATTACACTGGTAATCCGACCACTACTACTTGGGTTGAGCTTCAAGGCCTGAATCAGACGCTTCCTGCTGCGTGGCAATATGTTTCCTCTGGTGAGTTGATTGTTCCAGAATCGGCTAAGTCTGAAAACTCCAGAATCGCATTTCGTTATATTAGTAGTGCTTCACAAAGCGCGACTTGGGAAATTAAAAATGTCAGAATTGTCGGTGAACCACTGGGAAATAACCCTAATGCAGGCCTTTTTAGAATCACCAATTGGAATACGGAATGGCTCGGTTGTAGTACTTTCGGTCCGACAGATGAAACACTTCAGTTGAGCAATATTGCTTCAGCCATGCTTTCGATGAATTCAGATATATATTGTATTCAGGAAGTTTCCAACACCAACGCAGTGCCTACCATTGCTAATCTGGTTTCGCTTCTCGGTAATGATCAATGGGAAGGAAAGATTGTCCCAACACTAACTAATGATTGCGATCAAAGACAAGGAATCATTTATAAGAAGGCACGAGTGCAATTTGTTAGTGCTTCACAATTGAGTAACGGCAATGCCTCGCAAGGAAATTCCTATTCCTACAACTGGACCAATGGTCGATTTCCTGCACTTTATAACGTTAACCTGATATCAGGAAATGCTTCTGTGCCACTTTCTTTGATAAATATTCACGCTAAAGCTGAAGATGGAACGGCCATGAGCTATACTCGTAGATTGGGCGGTTCGATTGGTTTGAAAGGCATTCTTGACGGTGCCAGTTACAACACAAAAAATCTTATTATCCTGGGTGATTTTAACGATTATTTGTTGGGAACGACCAGTACTACTTGTAATTGTAGCGTTTCGCCTTACAAGAATTTCATGGATGATGAGGCCGATTATAAAGGAATCACTAGCAGTATCATCGATGTGGATACCAATTTTGGCATTCATCCGATCATCGAGAATATCATTATCTCTAATGAACTGTTTGCTAATTATTTTTCAGTAGCAGCGCAAGAAGTCACTTTGCCTTTTGGAATTTCTAATTATTACAACACCACTTCCAACCATTTACCGGTAAGTGTAGGTTTTCAGTTTTCTGCGCTATCGGATGCTGATTTTTCTGTTTCACAACAAAAGCCATGGTCAGTTTACCCTAATCCGGTTCAAGACCAGCTCAAGTTTGATAGAATTGATCAGGCAACAGATGCTACTATTGAAGTATATGACTTAACCGGCAGAACAATGCGTTTTGTGAAAGTCGATGAGAATACGCTAAATGTAGCTGACTTGCCTTCCGGAATTTATATTTTAAAAGTCGCTACTCGATTGGCAAAATTCGTTAAAGAATAAAAAGACCAAAATAATGTCCAGCAAAAAAGGGCCGATGGAATATCCGTCTGCCCTTTTTTCTTGGTGAGAACTAAATTCTACCATCATAAGCAATTGAAGTAGTTCTGAGATAGAATGGATATGCACTCGACTCAATACGAACCTACATAAATCTTAATCAGGGGATGCATTTAAATAAATTTGACTCAAACTAAAAGCCTTTATATTTGTATTACTACTATGGGAAAACTAAAAGAAATATATTACAAAGCGCTAAATCTTGAGTTTAACAATCAGGATAACAATAAAATAGAAATTCGCAGGCTAAAGATTTTTAATTTGGCGTTACTTATTGAGAGCATCATACTTTTAGTCAATATCGTCAGGCATCTACTCAAATCAGATTTTAATAGCGCGATTTCAGTCGCTATTTTGTTAATACTACTACAGTTGCTGCTGTTTACCAGATGTTTGTCAAACAAAAGCAAGTATGTCGTATTGCTAATCATCGGTTTCTTGTTTGTTTTTACCTTTAATCATTTTGTTGAATCTTCTAAAGACGTCATCCAAACGTATTATGTATTATTTTTTGTTTGTGCTATATTTTTAAAAGGAAAGCAATTTGTGTTGGGTTTGACTGTGGCTGTTTTACTGTATTATTTCAGTTTCTTTTGGTTGGGCTTAGACCATGTTTTTAATTTTCTTGGGGCTTTGCCATTCATTTTTTTAGCAATAGTAATAAGAGTTTTTATTAGTGATGCTGAGCAAAATGAAGAAGTAATTAGTAAACAAGTTGAAGCATTGAAAGAAGTAGATACACTGAAAACCAGACTTTTTTCGAATATTTCTCACGAAATTAGAACGCCTTTAACCCTTATTTTGGGGGCCAACGAGAATTTAGAAACGGCCAAAGCACCCAAGAAATACACCGATAGTATCAGAAACAACTCCAACCGATTGTTAGAACTAATCAATCAAATATTAGAATTAGCAAAAGCAGAAAACAAAAAGCGTATCACAGAGATTTCAAAAATCAATTTTAGTCCTTTTATCACCAGTCAACTTGCTAGTTTTTCTAATCTTTCTGAGGCTAAGAACATAAAATTTGAATACGAAATAGATTCAAAAATTAGAATGATTTATCTGGATGTCGATTTGGTTTCTAAGGTGATTTACAATTTGTTGGGCAATGCGTTTAAGTTTTCTGCCTCAGGCGATACGGTTCTTTTTGCGGCAGATTTAATTAACCAAGATGGCCTGCAACTCACCATTACCGATACCGGAAGAGGAATTACACCAGAAGAATTGCCGTTTATTTTTAATCAATATTATTATTCAAATATCGGATTAGAAGCGAGTTCGGGAATTGGCTTAGCACTGGTTTATGAACTAGTAACCTCGGTGGGCGGAACTATTGAAGTAAGCAGTAAAAAAAATGAAGGAAGTTCTTTTGTAGTAAATATACCAGTAACCATTGAGCGGTTGGAATTGCTTAAGGTCAATTACACTTTAATTCAAACTTCGCCTGATAATTCAAATAGTCCTTTATATAATTTGGAAGTTGTAGATGCGCAAAAAGTCATGCCTGAAGTAGAGTATGATGCCGATAAAAAAGTGCTATTATTAGTGGAAGACAACTATGAATTAAGAAAGTACATTAAGGAAGTCGTCGAGAATGAGTATGCCATAATTGAAGCCGAAGATGGCAAAACAGGCCTTGAAAAAGCGATTGAATTTACGCCCGACATCATTATAAGTGACGTGATGATGCCCATACTAGACGGATTACAGATGCTACAAGAACTTAAAAAAGACATCAGAACTTCGCATATTCCGGTACTGATTTTAACTGCAAAAACTAGCGAAACCGACAAGTTAAAAGGGCTCGAATATGAAGCTGACGATTATTTAGTCAAACCATTTAATCAAACCGAACTATTATTGCGTTTGAAAAACAGAATTTCTGCGCAACTCAAAATGCAAAAACAGTTTCAGGTATTTTCTATAAAAAACTTAAAGAACCATGAACTTCTATCTATTGAAGATAAATTTCTGCAAACCATCAAGCAGAAAATAGAGATGCATTTATTAGAAGAAACTTTCGGGCCAGATGAATTGGCTAAAGAAATTGGATTAAGTAAAAGCCAGTTGTTGCGAAAAATCAAGGCAGTGACTAATGTGCCAACCAGTATATATATGCGCAACATTCGATTAGAATTTGCCAAGGAAAGGCTAATCAACTACACGGCTACCATCTCTGAAATCGCCTATGAAACAGGTTTTAGTTCTCCTAATTACTTTAGTAAGTGTTTTAAAGAATATACTGGTCAAACCCCAAAAGAATTTCAAGAGAGTTTGTAATCTATTGAAAATAAAATCATTGAGTTTTTTTAATGCGTTATTAGTATAACGATTTGCGTTTTGATTGCACCTGTTTGAAAAAGGCGCCATCTAATTTAGCAGCATAATTTTAACAATTATCTTTATGAAGCTAAATTGCCAGAATTGTTTATTTGGGTTATTGTTGTGCTTTTCTTTTCTATCTCATGCACAAGTAGGAATCAATACTACAAATCCGCAAGCACAACTAGACGTTGCCGCTAGTAATTCATCTGCCCCGTCTAATACCGATGGATTTCTTGTACCGAGAATTGATAACTTTCCGGCAACAAATCCTACTGCAACTCAGCAGGGTTTGTTGGTATATTTAACAACCACAGTCGGTTTAAATACCCCGGGCTTTTATTATTGGGATAATAACTCAACAGTATGGAAATCGATGGGTGTTGCTTCGGGTTCTAATGAGTGGAAAACTACAGGAAACACTGGGGCTGTAAGTGGTATAAATTTTATTGGCACCACCGACAACAATGCTCTTGATATTAGAACCAATAATCTCATTAAAGTTAGAATTACTGAAAAAGGACAGATTGAAGTTCTTAATACGGGAAATTCAGTTTTTATAGGTGAACTAGCAGGAGCCAACGACGATATATCGGGCAACCAAAATGTTTTTGTTGGTCAACAAGCCGGACAATTCAACTCTAGTGGCGAAGCTAATACCTTTACCGGAGCACTTGCAGGCCGTTCCAACACAACGGGCAATTTAAATACCGCCTATGGCGCTGCCGCACTTGACAACAATACTACTGGAAGTTCAAATGTTGCCATTGGTAGGTCTGCACTATCTGCTAACAGTTCTGGAGACAATAACGTTGCTGTAGGAGAAAGTGCATTATCATATAAAGTACTCGGAAGCGGAAACGTGGCTTTAGGTTCAGCTACAATGGCTTCGGCTACCAATGCTTCAGGAAACATTGCCATTGGTTCTGAGGCCGGATATTCTAACCTTACTGGTAACAAAAACATTTTTTTAGGTTATCAGGCGGGTTATAATGAAACTGGGAGCGATAAATTATACATAGACAATTCAAGCACAGTCTCTCCTTTAATTTATGGAGATTTCGCAACAGATGTATTAAAAATAAACGGAACCTTAAATGTAAATAGTGCCTATAATTTACCAATTACCGCTGGTGCTGCCAATCAAGTATTACAGACCGATGGCGCAGGGAATACTGGTTGGATTGATCAACCAACATTAACAGAAACTGATCCTCAGGTTTCCGTCGCAACTACAAATTATATCCCAAAATGGGACGGAACTACATTAGTTGATGGGCAAATTTTTGACAATGGTACCAATGTAGGTGTGGGGACTTCTTCACCAACAAGTAAAGTGCATGTTGTCGGTAGCATTAAAGTTGATGCTGGTAAAATACCTTTTGTAAATACAGGAAATTCGGTTTTCATAGGCGATAATGCAGGTTTCAATGATGATTTGACAAATAATGTGAACACATTTGTGGGTACTAATGCAGGAAGAAACAATACTACAGGTTCAGGAAATGTTGCCTTAGGCCTTGGCGCAAGTCAGGCTTCGACACTAGGCCAACAGAATGTAGCTTTAGGAAGCAATTCATTAAAAAATAATTTAACAGGAAATTTTAATACAGTTGTTGGCTCTTTTGCAGGCGAGAGTGCAACAGGAAATTCAAATTTGTTTTTGGGTTATGCTACGGGTCAATTTGCGACAGGAAATTCAAATGTATTTATTGGAAATTCTGCTGGTAGAAATGAAACCGGAAATGATAAGCTCTATATTGATAATACAAGTACAGTAAATCCATTAATTTATGGTGATTTTGTAACCAACTTATTAAGAGTCAATGGAACTTTAAACGTAAACAATGCCTACAATTTACCCACAACTTCTGGAACTGCGAATCAAGTATTACAAACTGATGGTGCCGGAAACGCCACTTGGGTAAATCCAACATCGTTAACTATTACAGAAACCGATCCTCAGGTTTCCTCTACAACTACTAATTACATCCCAAAATGGAACGGCACAACCTTAGTTGATGGGCAAGTGTTTGATAATGGTACCAATGTAGGTGTCGGAACAGCAACGCCGACAGAAAAATTAGAAGTTTCAGGCAAAACCAAAACCACCAACTTGCAAATTACTACCGGGGCGAATACTGGTCATGTTTTACAATCAGACGCGTCTGGAAACGGCACTTGGGTGAATCCAACATCTTTGTCAATTACGGAAACTGATCCTCAGGTTTCTTCTTCAACGACGAATTATATCCCAAAATGGAATGGCACCGCATTGGTTGACGGACAAGTGTTTGATAATGGAACCAATGTAGGTGTCGGAACGGCTGCACCAACTGAAAAGCTTGAGGTCAACGGTAAAACAAAAACAACCCATCTTCAAATCACAACTGGCGCAACTAATGGTTATGTTCTGCAATCAGATGCAACAGGTAACGGCGCTTGGGTCAATCCATCTGCACTTTCCATTACTGAAACCGATCCGCAAGTTTCCGCAACAACTTCTAACTATGTTCCGAAATGGAACGGCACTACTTTGGTTGATGGTAAACTTTTTGACAATGGTGTCAATATAGGTATAGGTACTACTAACCCAAATGCCTTATTGACAATAGGAGACACGATGACTCCACTACCTTTTCTTCCAAAGTTAAGTGTAAACACATCGGGTAATTTGCCTTTATTTATAGGTGAAACAACAGGTCAAAAGGGTTTGATTTTAGGATATGATGGGAATAATATTCAAGGCCGATCTGGGGCAAATTTTACTGTAAATAATGACTTAATTTTAAATAATTATGGTGGTAATGTTGGAGTAGGTACAGCATCACCAACAGAAAAATTAGAAGTTTCAGGCAAAACCAAAACTACCAATTTACAAATTACTACCGGGGCGAATGCTGGTTATGTGTTACAATCAGATGCATCTGGAAACGGCACTTGGGTGAATCCAACAACTTTGTCAATTACGGAAACTGATCCTCAGGTTTCTTCTTCTACCACGAATTACATCCCAAAATGGAATGGCACCGCATTAGTTGACGGACAAGTGTTTGATAATGGAACCAATGTCGGTATCGGAACAACTTCGCCTTCAGCAAAATTAGTGCTTGCAGATGCTTTTGCTACTGGAGGGATGTTTAAATTACACGATGCTAACAATACCGCAGGTGATAAATGGTGGCTTGGTTTTACGCATGGTAACGGAGCCGGTTCGGTAGATGCTAATGATAGAGCACGAATAGGAGTTGAAATTGCTTCCGGAGGGCCAGGAAGGCTTTATTTTACAACCGGAGCCGCAGGTGCTCAGTCTGAAGCCATGCGAATTACCGAAAATGGCAATGTGGGAATAGGCACTACAGCACCATCATCGAAACTTCAGGTGCTTGGAAAAACAACAACAAGTACTTTTCAAATGACTTCAGGAGCAAATGCAAATTATGTCTTGCAATCAGACGCTACTGGAAATTCTACATGGGTCAATCCAACCTCACTTTCAATTACCGAAACCGATCCGCAGGTTTCTTCAACAACTTCCAATTATATTCCGAAATGGAACGGAACCACTTTAGTCGATGGGCAAGTTTTTGACAACGGAACCAATGTAGGAATAGGAACTTCAACACCTACGGATAAAGTACATGTTCTTGGGAATATAAAAGTAGATGGCGGTAAATTGCCATTTGTTAATACAGGAGGTTCAGTATTTATCGGTTTAGATGCAGGTTTGAATGATGATTTAGTAACTAATGACAATACCTATGTGGGTGGAAATGCAGGCAAAGCTAATGTCGGAGGTATTCAAAACGTGGCATTGGGAAGTGGTGCATTAGAGTTAAATACCAATTCGAGAAATACCGCAGTAGGATTTAATGCGTTGAACAGCAATGTGAATGGTACTAACAATTTAGCATTAGGAAACTATGCTGGAGCCACTTCAACTGGAAGCGGAAATATATTAATTGGAGGTGGCGCTGGGGAAAGCACTTTAGGTTCAAACAATATATTAATTGGAACTGATGTTGGGAAGACCAATACGCTGAGCAATAAATTAATGATTGATAACTCAGGTGTTGGAAACCCATTGATTTGGGGCGATTTTGCTACCGATTTATTAAGAGTAAATGGCACATTAAATATAAACAACGCTTATAATTTACCTACGACTTCCGGAACCGCGAATCAAGTACTGCAGACCAATGGTGCTGGAGCCACTTCATGGGTAAATGCCTCCACATTATCAATTACAGAATCCGATCCGCAAGTCTCATCCACAACAACCAATTATATCCCGAAATGGAACGGCACTACTTTAGTCGACGGGCAAGTTTTTGACAATGGAACCAATGTAGGAATAGGAACTTCCACGCCAACGCAGGCCAAATTTGTGGTCAATGGCTCAGACACGAATACGTTTGCCAACTACGGTTTTTTAAACAGAACGACACCAACTGGAACCGTAAATCCGGCTTCGGCTCAGAACTATTCCATTTATGCTTCCAATAGAATTGCTGCTTCTGAATTCAATGCGTTTTCCGATCAGAGAATCAAAAACATCAAAGGAATTTCAGATAGTAAAAAAGATTTGGAAACCCTATCCAAAATTGAAATTACCAATTATACTTTAAAGGATTCCATTGCAAAAGGGGCTAACCATTACAAAAAAGTCATTGCACAACAAGTTGAAAAGGTATATCCGCAAGCGGTTTCAACGATGACAGATGTAGTTCCAGATATTTACAAAAGTGCTCAAATGAAAGAAGGTTACATCGCTCTTGGGAACAACTTAAAAGCGGGTGAAAAAGTGAAAATTATTTTTGCGTCAGGTGAAGAAATTACCGAGGTAAAAGAAGCAACTGCCACAGGTTTCAAAGTCGATGCTAAGACAACCGAGAAAGTATTTGTTTATGGCCGTCAGGTAAATGATTTTCATACCGTAGACTACGAGGCTTTATCCACTTTGAATATTTCTGCAACGCAAGAACTTCTCAAAAGAATCGAAGTTTTAGAAGATGAAAATAACAAATTGAAAGCTGAAGCTCAAAATTATAAAGCGCTCAAAGCAGATGTTGAACTATTAAAAACGCTGCTCTTTAATGATAAGTTGAAAGCAACTGATACGGCACAAGCCCATAAATATTGATGCTGCGTGCTAAGTAAGATTATTTCTCTAAAGTTGGGTTCTATGAAAAGCATCAAGAATTTGAAACTAACTTATTTAGTTTTGTTATTTCCTTTATTTGTGTCTGCACAACTATTTGTTGGCGCTTCGGATTATCTCTATTTAAATGACAATTACTTCTTCGTAAACAAAGAGATTGATCTACAAAGTAATAGTCATATTTATTTAAGAAACCAAGCCCAATTGCTTCAAGGTACAACGAGTTTATCTGGCAATAGTGGCACCGGCAAATTGTCTCTTTTTCAAGAAGGAACAGCAGGTCAATATCAGTATAATTATTGGTGTTCGCCAGTTGGTAATGCTTCTTCTTCTGTAGGGAACGAGAGTTTTGGAATAACCATGCTCAGTGCACCTCAAACCAATATTGTCAGTACCTCTGCTATGATTTTGTCTGGGTATGATGGCGTGGCGAATCCGTTAGGAATAGCCTCTCATTGGATTTTCAAATTCTTGTCATCGGATACTTATTCACAATGGATACATGCCGGCGCTTCCAATACCATTGGCCCAGGTGAAGGCTTTACTATGAAAGGAACCAGCGGAACAGATACAACTTCAATATTAGGCATACAAAACAATCCTGACGGGCAACATCAGCGTTATGATTTTAGAGGCAAAGCGAATGATGGCAATATTCCAATTATGGTGGCCAATAACAAGCTCACTTTGACGGGCAATCCTTATCCATCGGCAATCGACTTGTCTGCTTTTCTTACCAATGAAACCAACTGTACCGGTGTGGCTTACTTTTGGGAACAAGATCAAACAGTGAATTCCCACAATATAGCAGCTTATCGTGGCGGATACGGAGTTTATTCACCAGTATCTCGCGGTGGAACAGGTATTTATGTGCCTGCTACTTATTATAGTTATGATGGTTCTGGAAACCCAACCGGAGTATACAGCAATCCCAATAATACTTATCAACGATATTTTTCACCAATAGGGCAAGGGTTTATGATTGAGGGCAATACTGCAGGAACTACAGTAACAATGAAAAACAACTACCGAGTCTATACTAAAGAAGGGGCTTTTAATTTCTCAGAATTTCAGAGAATGGTTACTATAACTGAAGATTTTTTACCCAATATTCCGTCTGTTTCAGGGTTTGATTATTCGCAAGTTTCGAACTTGCCAGTTCCTCAAATTCGGTTGAATATACTGATGAATGATCAAGCAATCAGGCAAATCGCTCTAGGATTTGATGAGGAGTCAACCGATGGATTTGATAGGGCAAAAGATGCCGCATTATCATCGTTCAACACACCAACCGAAGCCTATTTTATGGTTGATGGTGAAAGAACCGCCATTAATATAGCTCCATTTGATAGCCACAAAAAATTTCCCATCGGTTTTCAAAATACCTCCGAAGCCAACTATAAAATCACGGTTAAAGACATTTTAAATTTTGATGGTGCTGAAAATATTTATCTACATGATAAACTCACCGACCAATATCATGATATCAAGAATGACTTTTATGAACTTACGCTGGCTGCGGGAACGCATGAAACAAGATATGAAATTACTTTTCTAAATAACTTGTTAGGTGCATCAGATAGTACCATGGACTCTCTTTTTATTTTTCAAGAAAACAACCAGCATAAATTGATTGTCAATAATCCGCAGCAAACCAGAATTCATAGTTTGAAATTATTTGATTTGACCGGAAAACTGATCTGGAACCACACACGCTTGGGAGCTGATTTACGCTATGAATTTCCTACAAACCAATTGGCTGCCGGGATATATATTGCAAGAGTGAACAGTCAAGGTATTACAAAAAGTAAAAAGATTATTCTAGAAAATTAATCGGCTAATCGTTTAAAAGCATTTTTTAAGAATCGGTAAATTATTGTCTGTTTTTTATAGAACTAGAATTTGATTGTTCCGGTTATAATTTAAGCAAGCACTAGACCAAGGAAAGAAGTAACTTCGTAAGCAATTAAGACTTAATAAACAATAATTTTGGTATCCACTTCTCGGGATGTAGTTTTGACCTTGACCAAATAAGTGCCTTGACTAATATCAGGCAACGGAATTTGAATGTTTCTTTTATTGCTAACTTCCCAATTCGCTATTCGTTGTCCTAGTATATTGTACAAATACACTTTTTCGACAGTGGTTTTCAAATCCATGTTTTGAATATTCAAACTGTGATTGTTGTTGGTGTAATGAATCAGTAATGGGTTCAGGCTGAAGTCATCATTGCTCAAGGTTTCCATAGTAAATCGCAGTGAAAATCGATTTTCATAAACACCCACCGGAAGCATTATGGTAAATAGGCTATTTCTGATGTTGTGGTATATTCCGGTAACATTGTCAAAAATATAAATTTCGGTAGTCTCAGGAATGTGTTCCAGATTATCAATCTCAATGGAAGCTAATCCCGGGTTCGAAATTTTAATACCCAACGGAATGATGCGGTCGATATTAAAATCTGAAACCGCTTGAATCACGAATTTGTGGTTACTGAATTCCCAATACATATCATCATTGTTCACATCCATCATCAGGGCATCGTAACCCAAATCAAATGCATCGGTAGTATTGGTGTCAGCACCAACCAGTAATTGTCGGTGAAGCCCGTTTGGCGAATCAAAACGCAACCTGATTTTCGGTCTAAGATCTTCATTTGCATGAACTCCATTAGTAAGATTGTTTTGTGTTCTCAAGAATACTGAATGGGGTGCCGATTCTACTTGAAAGGCACGTTGACTGTTTTTTAATATGATGGGGCCGCCAGTGATTGGACTAGTTAAATTAGGATTGTTAGTTACCAGCGATGGGTCTAGCGTAGTTCCAACAAAGAACCCTTGTCCGACGGGAATATATCTTTTAGGAATTAGAGTACCTATGGCGCCATTGTGGTTGATTAAAATATCATTGGAAATAGCCGGAACGCCGCCCATCAAGGTATAAGTTGCATAACCGCCAATATAAGAAGCTAAAATATGCGTATGTCCAGCGAAATGATTCCAAAATGACAATGCGCCATTAAATATATTGGTTGTATTTCTGCCTGCACCGTCTTTGATGTTGTCTTTGATGAATTCATCGGCATCTAAAGCAGACGGATACGGATTGCCAATTAAATAAAGCTGATCCGGAGCAATATTCAACAGTATGTTGCCATTGTTGGGTTTACCAGCAAATACATAGTTTTGGGAATCCGTAATGATTGCTGTGCCGTCAGTTCCTTTCATGGTAAAACCTTCTCCGACTTTAATACTTCCGGTGTTGCCTGCATATTGCCAGCCTGCATAAACAGTACTTACGCTGGTGTATTTATACAGCCAATAAGTACTTAAGTTGATGGGGCTCGAAAGCGCTCCGTCGGCAAAATAAGGGTCAGCACCATAATTGATAAGGCCGGGGGTCAACGGATTGGTGCCATCTCTGAGTACATCACCAATGGTATAGTCTATTCCGTTATTGCTCACTGGGGAACACCAATAATTATAATTAAAACTGCTTCGGGTGCCTTGTTGGTCGCGGTATATTTTGCCAGTCCCGGCTGTTGGATTGGACACCAAACCTGATTGAACCAATTGCGCTTCACCGGTTAGTCGGATGTCACCACTTTGTAGCGACAGCAGATTTGAAACGGTCAACTCATATCCATCGGGCAAACTCACGCCATAGGCTCCGCTCGTTGTATTGAGTGTTAAATTATAAAACGTTTCGTTGTTCTTGATACCTGCGTTGATGGCTTGAATTTGATTGGCCGTTGCTCCGGTCAAAGTAACGGTTCCTTGTCCGGGATTGAATGTGCCACTGTTTTTCCAATCTCTACTCACGTATAAATCTGAGTTGGCAGCCATAGTCAAGGATGCCGTAGCACCAATAATCAGATCTTGCGCATCGGCTATATTGCTGTACAAAATAGCAAAAGGTGAGGTGGCAGGGTCAATTAACGGCATACGCACTGCGCCCGAAGGAATTTGCGCATCTATCGTAGGCGATGGCAATCCGCCCGCCCAGTTTCTGCAATCAAACCAATCGGTGCTCACCAGTCCGGTCCAGAGTCCGGGAATTCCGCTGATAACGGTTACTGCGGCAGCTCCGGTTAAATCTGCTGCTCCGGCGCTACAACCCGCATCGCTCAATGCCGTTAGGATAAAAGTGGCATCGGTAGTTATATCAGCCACATTAAAAACATACGGATTTGTATTGATGTTATTAATGGTGGTTTGTGAAGTGCCATTACTATAGGTAAGGCTCCAAGGCGCGGTTCCGGTTAAGTCTACACTAAAAGTGGCTGTGCCGTGGTTACAAATATTTTGGTCAGGTGCAATCTGTGCAGTTGGATGTGTACAAAGCGAAGCAATACAAGTAACTGTTGTGGCTATAAAGCAAGCTCCAGAACTACCTGTTGGGGTAAGCGTAATCGCAACAGCATCATTTTCATTCAAACCGGTTACTGTATAGGTCAGTACATTTCCGATAGAACCGATAGTAATCGGTGGGTCAGCATTAATTTGATAGGTCACTTCATAATCAGTTGCTCCTGATAGGGCGTTCCAATCAAAGCTAACAGTCGAAGCTGTAGAGGCACCACAAGTGATGGTCGGAGACAGTGAACCTCCGGTTACAGCTACAGCAATATTCACAACATTGCTAGGGCAACCTCTGCCGTCACTCACTAAAACATCATAGGTTCCTTCAGCCAGACCAGTAAAAATAGGACTGGTTTGATAGGTAGCTCCACCGTCTATGCTGTATTCAAAAGGAATTGTTCCGCCCACAGTGGTTGCGGTGATGGTTCCATCGTTTAAACCGCAACTTGTTGGAGAGGCAATAGCAGTTAGTGCCGCCCCTTGTAAATCAAGTATAGTTACGGTAATTGATTCTTTACATTGATGGGCATCTCGCACCCATACCGTATAAGTGCCCGGGCCAAAATCGGTTAATACATTACTGGTTTGGTAGGTAATATCGTCGCTGCTGTACTGATAATCAGGGGTACCGCCAATGAAGGTTAATTCTATCATTCCGTTGTTTAATCCGCAAGTGGCGTCATAAACGATGGCCGTTAAGTTTTGCGGACCTAAGGCATCATTTACCAAGACTATCTGGGTAGTTAAACATCCATTTCCATCTTCTACAATTACTGTATAATTACCCGCGAACAAAGAACCTGAAACACTACTGTTTGAAAAGGTCAAACCACCATCAAAACTATAATTATAGGGCAATGTTCCGCCGCTGGCCGTTACGCTAATGCTTCCATTTTGATTGCCGCAACTAGCCGCCACTACCGAAGTTGTAAAACTGGTCGCAGAAAGATTGCCAATGGTGATTCCAGAAGTAACTACGCAACCTCTGTTATCATTCATATATACGATATAAAAACCTGCGGTTAAGCCCGTAAAGATGTTGCTACTTTGGTAGACACTTCCGTCTAAACTAAATTGATACGGAGCTTCACCTGATGTGCCTGTGGCAAAAATAGCACCGTCGCTACTGTTACACGAAGCTGCAACGGTAAAAGCCGTTACGATAGGTACACTTCCTTCAAAAATAAATGCAGTGTCAGTATTGATACAACCCACAGCATCTTTAATATACACAGTGTATACACCTGATGGCAAGTTCTCAAATAAATTACTGGTTTGATACACCGTTCCATTCAAACTGTACTCATACGGTGTTGTACCACCACTACCGGTCACTGTAATGATTCCGTTGCTTAGCCCGCAAGAAGTATCCGAAGTCAAAAGGCTCAATGCAGCACCACCGCTGTTGGTGAGCGTAACCGTTGAGGTTTTAATACAGCCAGAAGCATCCATCACACTAATGGTATAGGTTCCGGCGGTAAGCCCTGAAAAGTCACCGTTTGAATCATACGGGTCACCATTAAAACTATAGGAGTACGGTGAGCCACTGCCTCCTGAGCCCACTGCCGTGATTGTTCCGTTAGCTGAATTACACGATTCATTAGTAGAGGTAATTGACAAAGTAGGACTGCCCGTCGTTGCCGGTACGGTCACAGTTAAAGGAGTAACACAATTAGGCCCCGGCGGATCAGGATCAAAACCGGAATCATCTGCAATGAGAATAGTATAAGTACCCGGAGCATAACCAGTGAGAGTTGCAGTAGCATTAAATTGCGACCAAGTGAGTCCGTTGTTTGTACTGTAATGATAGGGTGGGCTGCCATCTCCGTTGATTCCGGTAAGGGTGATTTGCCCGGTACTTGACCCGCACGGAGCACCCACTACCGCTACTGTTGCTGTAGCCCCATTGGTATCATTGACGGTAAACGGAACTAATTTGGTACAACCTGCAGCATTCATAGCGATGATGTAGTGTTGCCCAGGAGCAATATCGGTATAATTATTTCCCGGAAGAAACGGCCCAAAATCTAAACTAAACGTACACGAACTACAACTCGAACCGTTGACTTTAAAGTTTTGAATTTTTCCTAAGGTACCATCGCAGACCAAAGCATCTTTGAGCGTAAAAGTAAAGGTACTGATGCCCGGGCCGCTTCCCGTATTGGTAACTACTAATCCTGATTGGGTGATGATGCAACCCGTAGCATCTTTTAAATAAACGGTATAGGTTCCGGCAGCCACATTCAAAAAGGTACCCGATGATTGGTAGGTGGTTCCGTTAATACTGTAAGTTAATGGAGCCGAGCCACCACTCCCATCGGCCATAATAACGGCATTGTTAGCGGCGCAGCTTCCTTGTAAAACGACCGAGGCGTTTAGTGTTAAACCTGTTAAAGATTCAATTACAGCCTGTTTGGTAATGATGCAATTGTTGGCATCTTTTACGTTGATGGTATAAGTTCCTGGCTCTAACCCGCTAAAAACATTACTTGCTTGATAAGTGCCGCTGTTGAGGTTGTATTGCAAAGGTGTCACGCCACCACCGGCAGTAGCCGTAATAATACCAGTATTACCGCAGGACGAAGAAACTGCGCTTAAAGTTAGGGTTAGCCCCGAAGCATTATCAACGGTTACGGTGGTAGTTTTAATACATCCGGCAGCGTCTTTTACGTACACGGTATACGTATTGGGTGCCAAACCCGTAAATGAGTTACTAGCCGAATAGGTAACGCCGTCAATACTGTATTCCAAAAGACCAGTACCTCCGGTTCCCGAAGCGGTAATGGTTCCGTTGTTGACTGTACAAGCGGCTGCGGTAGTTGTGGCCGTGATGTTGGGTCCGGCCACCGGATTTACAATAACTATAGCTGCGCCGGTACAACCTTGGGCATCTCTCACAAAAACAAAGTAATTGCCCGCGGCTACATTCGTGAAAATATTACTTGCTTGGTAGCTGACCCCGTTGATACTGTATGAAAAAGGGCCAATACCTGTGGGTGTTATGGTAATGGTTCCGTTAGCGATATTACAATTAGCCGGTGTTGAGGTACCTGTTGCCGATGGCCCTCCTGTGCTGCTCACAATCACTGATGTTGTTGCGATACAACCGGTAGCATCTTTTACCGTAACAGTATAACTACCGGCAGACAATCCGCTAAACAAAGGGCTGGTTTGGAAAGTAATACCGTTAATACTGTATTGCAACGGAGCCACTCCACCTAATCCGGTAGCGGTAATACTTCCGTTGATGTTGCCGCAAGCAGCGTTGGTTGCACTAGCGGTGATGCTGGGTAATGGATTGCTTTCTACAGTCACTGTTATTGAGCTCGAACAGCCGATCGCATCACGTACATAAACGGTATAATTCCCCGGGCTAACATTGCTGAAAATATTGCCTGCTTGAAAAGTGTTTCCGTTGATGCTATATTCTAAAGGCAGTGTGCCTCCGCTGCCAAAAGCCGTAATAGTACCGTTGTTTTGACCACAGGTAGCCGAGGCCGGTATGGCATTAAACACTATGGCCGGACTAGTGGCAATGGTTACTAAAGCACTGTTGATGCAATTGGCGGCATCTTTGACCGTAAGTGTATAAGTGCCGGCTACGAGTCCGGTAAAGAAGTTTCCGGTCTGATACGGATAACTAATACTACCTGAAATACTGTATTGATAAGGGGCAATTCCACCGGTAACATTGGCCGTTATGGTGCCTGAATTATTACCGCAGGTTGCATTGGTTTGGGTTAAAGTAATTGTAGGGCCATCGCTGTTGAGAATATTTACCGTAACACTATTCGGGCATCCGCCGGCACCTTGTACCACTAAATTATGTATCCCTGCTGTCAAATCGGTGAAAATTCCGCTGGCCTGAAAAGTGCTACTGTCTAAACTATAGGTATAAGGACCTAAAGCACCAGAACCGATTGCATTGATAGCACCTGTATTTGCCCCGCAGTTGGTATTAGTTTGTGTAAAACTGATGGTTGGCCCAGGAAGCACAAAGTTGGTCGTAGCCTGCAAACCGCTACAAGCAGAGTTAACGGTAACTACCACAGTATAAGTCACATTCGGGCTGAGTCCAGAGAATGAAACTGGATTACTCCCCAGAGCACTCAAAGTTGTTATTTGGGTAGTGCCTGTAAATAATGCATAGCTGACGGTAGCATCAGCCACAGGTGCAGGGCTTATAGAGACTGTAGCGCCAGCGGTAGCACAATCTGGTACAGCATTAACTGTGTAAATAGTTGCCGGACAATAAGCAGTAATGTCTACAGAACTCACAAACCCATTGCCACTAGCATAAAGCAATTTTTTAGATTCATCTAATGCCAAATCATATACATTGGTATTATAACCGGCTATGCTAATATCTGGAGCTGCGGCATCATTGAAAGTAGTGCCGTTAAATTGGTACACTTTAATGGTTCCATTGGTATTGCCGATATATACATTATTACAAGCATCCGCAACGATTCCGCCTTGCATTAAAAGACTGTTAGTAGCAATGGTGATTGGTGTTCCAGAAATAGCCCCAGTGGTTTTGTTAAAAGCTTCCAAATGCTGACCATCCCAATAAAAAACATAAGCAGCATTTTGCCCTAAAATGTTCGATGAGTTGTCGTTATATCCGGTGGCTAAATAAGGTCGGTTGGCCAACTCATTAATAACACTCGGATAACCCGTTGCGGTGCTCCAAGCAGTAGATGCAAAACTATACGGCGGATTGGTTTTGTATAATTTATTACCCGTCGACGGATCAAGTGGCGAGGCGTAAATGGTATACAAACTATTGGTAACCGGATCTACGATCAAGTCAGTCATGTCTTGACCTACCATCGAGCTGCCGGTTAAGTTTACCGCTGCACTCAGTGTGGTTGCTGGTGGCGAACAATAGGCGAAATTGGTAGGTCCGGTTGTACCGCCGCCCGCGCAGATGATTTGCGGGGTTCCGCTGTTGCACACCCAGTACATTTTCCAGGCTTCTTGGAAGCTCGGATTGCCGTCTGAAATATAATTATCATACAAGCCGGTTGTATTGAGTCTAATCACTCTAAACCCGTTGGTGGCATAACCTTGACCGATGTATAAATTTCCGGTGGCTTTATCAACTACCCAACCGCCATAATAGAAATCAGCTTGCCAAGACGGAATAGTGAGTACGCCATTAAAAGTCCATTCTAATGCACCAGCACTATTGTATTTGGCATGTTTATGACTGGCTCCGGCGGCAAAAGAAGTTACCAAACTGCCACCACCGGCCACGTACACATTGCCGTTGTAATCAAAATCAACGTCTATGGCTTTGCCTGCGTTCACTCCGGTAAGGTTGCTCGTACTGGTTATAAACGGATCAATCACAAGAGGTTGGCTGTGATCGTAGCCTTCGGGGAAGGTAAAAGTGACTTCGTTACCTGATAAATGATAGACAGAATTGATTTGCCGCACCGCATCATTCAAAAGGCTTTCACCATAATATGCTATCGGAACCGATGAGGATATACCATCAATGTCTGAGCGAACCACCAGATTGCCTGCACGATCAGTTTTGATTTTTTGGATATCACCACCATATTTTAATTTAACCACGCTGAGGTCAGCACCTGACTGTACTAGCAAACTATATTCAAAACCCAGTATTCCGTTAGGGTTAAAGCTATATACTAGGTCAATGCCCGGATATAAGTTCTTATAAATTATTTTTTTATAGCCGTATGCTTTTTCTTGGAGCATGCCATAGGTGTGATAATCGGTTGTTTTCTCGACGGCAATAATTTCGGCCTGCTCATTGGCTCCTAACCATTGCATGGTGATAACACGGTCGGTAATTTTGAGACGACGTTCAATTTCTTCTTCAGGAATGCCCTGTTTTTCAAGTTTTTCCTCTTCGGCGTGTGAGATTCTTTTGTATTCGCGGTGCAAGTGGATGAGCCCTTTGTTGGTTATCAATATAGGCATGTCTAGCCCTTCATATCCGTATTCAATGTGGCCTAGTTGCTCATATCCTTTTAGGGTAGGGCCATATTGCCCCATGTTTTTTATAAAAGAAGCATTATTGGTCAAGGCAGGCATTGCTTCTACTGAAGTTGTGGTGGCTTTGGGCGACGCAGCATTGCCTTTTGAAGTAGTGCTCACCCAGTTTTTGTCTGCACTTAAATTGGTGTCATGACCTACATGAACAGGTACAGCTGGTTGAGTGTTTTGAGGTAAAGATTGGGCAAGAACAAAAGGAAAAGTCAAGAGCATTGCTCCAACAATCGATTTGTTTAAATAAAAAAGGAAGGTATTTTTTTTATTCATACAACTCAGCTTGTTTGTTTAACTATTTCAGGAGATGTCTTGTGAGCACAGCTTCAATAACTATAGACTTATCCTAATAATTATTCTACAACAGGCTGTTTGCGAATTACCCTATCTGGTAATCCAACTATTTTCAACGAATGTTAATTCTTATTCGCTCATAGGTTGTATTTAGTACTACAAGACTATTGTCGTGTTCTAAAAGATTTGGTTTTTGAGAAATTGCCAACCGCGAATTATGGTTGTCGGAACTAAAATCGTTAGCTTGATATTAAGTAGGCTTGGTTTGCTGTGTATATTTTCTGAACTTGGTCTTTTACAAAAAAAAAAACAGTTTGATAGAGCAAAAAAAAAAAACGGCTTAGAATTTCTAAACCGTTGATTTTCATATTTTATTTTTGTAGCGAGGACGGGAGTTGAACCCGTGACCTCAGGGTTATGAATCCTGCGCTCTAACCAACTGAGCTACCTCGCCGATTCTGCATTTACGTTATCGCAATGCGGGTGCAAATATAGAACTTAAATCATAGGTTGCAAATATAATTTTAGAAAAAAATTATTTAAAAAATTGCTTTTATATTGCGCTATTATTCTATATATTTCCCAAAAAATAATGCCCTATCATGGAATCAAAATCTAGGTACGAACTCGAATTTCCTATTAACTCTTCACCGCAGTTGTTATATCAGTATATATCAACGCCTTCAGGTTTGCAGGAATGGTTTGCCGACAATGTTAATTCACGAGGCGAATACTTTACATTCATTTGGGACGACTCTGAAGAAAGCGCGCGTTTGTCTTCCAAAAAAACTGGCGAGAAGATTAAATTCCGCTGGGTAGACGATAATAAAAAGGATACTGATTATTATTTTGAACTCCGAATCTTGGAAGATGAAATCACCAAAGACGTTTCTCTAATGATTGTCGATTTCGCCAAAGAAGACGAACTGGATGAGGCCAAACTTTTGTGGGAAAATCAAATTTCAGATCTCAAACATGTCATTGGTTCTGTATAAGAAATTGTCTTTTAAAAACTATATTTGCCCTAATTTAATTAGGGTTTTTTTATGGTCAATTTTAACGGTGAATTAGTTTCTTCTAAGCAACAGCTTGATACAAGTAATCGCAGTTTTCTTTATGGTGATGGCGTTTTTGAAACTTTGCGAATCAGAAACGGGAAAATTCTTTTTCTAGAAGACCATTACTTTAGGCTCATGGCGAGCATGCGTATAGTGAGAATGGAAATTCCGATGGTGTTCACGATGGAGTTTTTCGAGGCGGAAATTCTGAAAACCGTTGAAGCTCAAAATATATCAGGCGCCGCTCGAGCTAGAATTACCGTGTATCGAAATGAAGGTGGTTTTTATTTGCCTATTACTAATACAGTGAGCTATGTTGTTGAAGTGAATCCGCTTGATCACCCAGACTATACTTTCGATGCTGCAACATACGAAGTTGATTTATACAAGGATTTTTTCGTTTCCAAACAGTTGCTTTCTAGCCTTAAAACCACCAACAAAATGATCCACATTACTGGAAGCATCTTTGCCAAAGAGAATGATTTGCAGAATTGCCTCTTATTGAACGATCAGAAAAACGTGATTGAAGCTTTGCAAGGAAATTTGTTTATGTTGCTCGGAAAACAACTCATTACGCCGCCGGTTTCAGAGGGTTGTTTGAATGGAATTTTGAGGAAAAAAGTGCTTGGCTTGGCAAAGAAAATAGAAGGTTTGGAAATTATTGAAACCGTTATTTCGCCATTTGATTTACAGAAAGCTGATGAACTTTTCATTACCAATGTGATTTCAGGAATCCGGCCGATTACTAAATACCGTAAAAAAGAATACCGCATTGATGTAGCGCGGCAGTTATTTGAATTCTTGAACGATTCGATTCAGGATTAATTCAGTAGAGGATTTTCTGGGGCATTGGACCACAGGATATAGTCACCACCAAGTTCTAGAATTTTTTCTTTCCAGAAATCGGTAGTTGATTTTCCAATGATTTTATTTTGGTAAAGATTCTCGGCTAAAATCCACGAGTTTGATTTCATTTCGTTTTCGAGTTGGTGGGCTTCCCAACCAGTGTAGCCTAAGAAAAAACGAATGTTGTCTTTTTTGACTTGACCGCTGTTGATAAGGTTTTTGGTAAGTTCGAAATCGCCACCCCAAAAAATGCCGTTGGATATTTCGACACTGTTGGTTATCAAATGCGGAATGTTGTGAATGAAATACAGATTGTCTTGCTCTACCGGGCCGCCATTGTAGATTTTGAAGTTGGCTTCTACGTCTGGAACTAAGTCATTGATGGTGTATTTTAAAGGTTTGTTGATGATGAAACCCACAGAACCTTCACTATTGTGATCAGCTAATAATATCACCGAACGATTGAAAGACAAATCCCCAATAATGGAAGGCTCGGCTATCAGTAATTGCCCTTTTTGTAACTTTTCTGATATCATCTGGATCGCAATTTTGATTAAATTTAACAATAAAAAATTTATATAAGCAAATATATTCGGCATAAATTAAAAAAAAAGTCCCCGAAATGGAGACTTTTCTTTTATATGTTATAAACTAAAATTAGTTTACGTTTCCTTCTAAATCAGCACCAGCTTTGAATTTTACAACATTCTTAGCAGCGATTTTGATTGTTTTTCCAGTTTGTGGATTTCTTCCTTCTCTAGCCGCTCTTTTAGATACTGACCAAGATCCGAAACCTACTAAAGATACTCTTCCGCCTTTTTTCAAAGTACCACCTACATTACCTAAAAATGATTCTAAAGCCAATTTAGCAGCTGCTTTTGTGATTCCTGCGTCTGCAGCAATAGCATCGATTAATTCTGATTTGTTCATAATAATAGTTATTAAATTGTTGGTTAAACATTATGTTACTTGAAACAAATTTAGTAGGAATTCCTTACTGCACAAGACTTTTCGCGTGTTTTTGCTTTTTTTGTTGATAAGTCAATGTATTTGTTGATAAAGGAACTAAAATTTGCTATAAATCGCCTGATTCCAGCAATGGCGCAACCTAGCAAGCGTAGGCATTTTCTGAAAATACCAGCCCGTTGAGCAGTTCGGAAACCGCCATTTTTTTCTTTCCGGGTAGTTGTAATTCTAAAATATGCAGGTAACCGTCTGGAGCAGCAATTTTCATTTCTTTTTTGCGGGCTATAATTTTTCCGATGGTGTGCGTGTGTTTTTCATTCACGAATTTTGCGCTGTAAATTTTCACATTCCACTGCTGGCCATAATCATTAAAATAACACCAAGCGGCTGGATATGGCGAAAGTCCGCGTATTAAATTATGTATTTCACTTCCACTTTTTTTCCAATCTATTTTGCAATTGTCTTTATCGAGTTTGTAGGCCGTTTTTAAATCCTCATTTTCCGGCTGGATTTGGGTCTTTACCTTTCCTTGTTCAATTAAATGGAGTGTTTTTATTACAGTTTCACTTCCCAAAAGCATCAATTGGTCGTGCAATTGCCCGGCAGTTTCTTCATTGGAGATCGGAATTTCTTCACTGAGAATCATCGCGCCGGTATCAATTTTCTCATCAATAAAGAAAGTCGTCACGCCGGTTTTTTTCTCACCATTGATAATCGCCCAATTGATTGGTGCTGCGCCTCTATAATTTGGTAACAAGGAAGCGTGTAAGTTGAAAGTGCCGTATTTGGGCATATCCCAGACTACTTTTGGAAGCATTCTGAAAGCTACTACAATTTGAATGTTGGCATTCAGAGCTTTAAGTTCTGTTAAGAAGTTTTCGTCTTTTAAGTTGGTCGGTTGCAACAAATTCAATCCGTGCTGCAATGCATATTCCTTCACCGCTGAGTGCTTGATTTTTTGTCCGCGACCTGCTGGTTTGTCTGCTGCGGTAATCACGCCTACGACTTCATATTTATTTTTCAGGATGGCGTCAAGGATGCCCACGGCAAATTCCGGTGTTCCCATAAAGATGATTTTCAACGGTTCCATAGGCTATTTTAAGGTGTATTGGTTATTGTTTTTTAAAGTAATGATTTCGTTCTCGAGCAATAATTGCAGCGCAAAGATAATATCCTTAGAGGCAAACGACAGCTTATTTTCGATTTCCCTAGAATTTAAATCAGCGGTTTTTAAAATTTCCAAAATGGCTTTGGTCACTTGTGTCATATCGGTTTTAGGCAATGATTTTGAGACGCAGTATGAGCAAATCCCACAGGTTTGAGTGCTTTTTTCTCCGAAGTATTCCAGTAGCAAAATGCTCTTGCAAGTGTCTTTATTGTTAACAAAATTGAGTACGGACTGCAACTGATTGATTTTTAACTCGTTTTGGCGTTCTAAGTATTTAGCGATGCGATTGATGGTTTTTTCGTCTTCGCGCACTTCATTGAAAACCAGTGTGGCATCATTGTTTTTGGCGAAGTAACTAATGATTTGCATCTGGTTTAATTTCTGTAATAACTGATTGATTTCGGTTTCTGAATGCCCTGATTTTTTAGCAATCAGCGCGGTGTTGAAAGCAGTCGGCAAATCATAAATGCCTGGATAGGTGCGTAAAATGGCAAGCATTATTGGCTCATCGTTGGGGTTCAAACTCGTGTAACGAATTACTTCTTTGGAAGGAATCAAAAACTGAATGGTAATCTTCTCTGAAAATTCCTGAGACAAACTCAAAATGCCTTGGCGATCCAGAAACAAAAGGGCATTATAGGCCTTAAGTGTCGGGAAATCATATTTCGCACAAAAGGTATTTAGGTTAAACGAGAACACTTCCTCCATACCTTCACCATAAGCAATCTGAAAAAAATTACAGAGTTTCAAATATACTTGCAACAGAAACTTTCGATCAGGCAAAACAAAAGTCACTTGATTCATCGCTTGTGATAAATCGGTTTGATGCACCAGTAATACCGCAAATGCTTTTTCGCCATCTCGACCGGCGCGTCCGGATTCTTGGTAATAATTCTCAAGATTTTCGGGCAACTGAACATGAATTACAGTTCTCACATTACTCTTGTCGATGCCCATTCCGAAGGCATTGGTTGCCACAATGACTTGAGATTCTTCTCGCATCCAACTTTGCATGTTTTTTTCCTTTTCTTTCAAAGTCAGTCCGCCGTGAAAGTAAGTTGCGGTGAACCCAAGGCTTTGCAATTGAGTTGAAATTTCCAGACACGATTTGCGGTTGCGCACATATACAATAGAAGGTCCGGGATTTTTGCGTAAGATTTGTTCAATGCGGTACAGTTTGTCTTCCACCTCAAAAACCATGTAGGCAATGTTGGTTCGTGCGAAAGATTTTTGAAACACCGCCGGATTTTCCAGCCCGAGTTGGGTGATGATATCTTCTTTTACTCGCGGTGTCGCCGAAGCGGTCAAAGCCATAAATGAGACTTTTGGGAAATGCGTTTTTAGCTGTGCGATTTTCAAATACGAAGGCCTGAAATCGTGGCCCCATTGCGAAACACAATGCGCTTCATCAATGGCGATGAGGTTGATTGGCAAATTTTTGATGCGTTCCAAAATCCATTCTGATTGTAGTCGCTCAGGAGAAAGGTAAAGGAATTTGTAGTTTCCGAACTGGCAGTTGTCAAGTAAGTCAATCATCTCATCGCTTGAAATACCACCAGTTATTGCCATGGCTTTAATGCCTCTGATTTGTAAATTGGCAACCTGGTCTTTCATTAAGGCTACCAAAGGCGATATCACTAGGGCCAAACCTGGTTGCAGCAGAGCCGGAATTTGAAAACAAATGGATTTTCCGCCTCCGGTAGGCAGCAGAGCAAAAGTATCGCGACCAGAAATGACCGAATCAATGATTTCTTTTTGCGGTTCTCTGAAGGTGTCGTGTTTCCAGTATTGCTGGAGGATTTGTATGGCGTCGGACATGATTTTTAGGGATATAGATTAAACACGTACACAAATTTAAACAAAAATCTGTGCCGTCAGAATATTCAGGATTTCTTCGACTAAGAAAGTGAATTCAAGATAAAATCGATGCGCTCTGATACACTAGCTTTAGGAACTTCGGTCAACGAATAACCGTAATGCGAATAAGTTTCTACCAAATGGTTGTATATGAGTTTGGCCTGCTCGTAGTTTTCGTAACGTTCTTCATCGCTAACATAAATCTCTTCCCAAGGAGGCAAGATGAAAATTTTGGTGTAGCGGTGTTCTTTGCAAGCGATGTCAAAAAACGAAGGATAACTGTCGCCGATGTAATGCATGTAAGCTAGAACATCAGGTAAGCCACGGTCGAGAAACACAAAATCGTGGGGTTCATCAAGTGCGTTTTGGTGTTGTTTTTTGCGTCCTTCCAGGAGTAATTCGCTGAACAATAAAGGTTTTTCTAGAAAGAGTTGTTCGATGCCTTGTTTTTTGGCTTCCATCGTAACTTCGCGCGAAATTTCAGGATAACAACAGTATCCTTTTTCAATTAAACCATCAATGATGGTGGTTTTTCCGGTGCCGGGTCCGCCAATAATTACGATAATCTCTTTTGCCATTTTTGAGCCATCAAGGCGCAAACTTACTCAATCTAATCGGGAATTAAAAAAATGACTTAGGTTAAAAAAAACTAAATGATGAAAATCCTAAAACCGATGCCGCAAAATCCGAAACCAATGCTGTATATTTGCTCTAATTTTTTAAAAAGCATGGACAAAAAAACCGAAGAGTTCTATGAAAGACTGAAGGTAGAATTGGATTTGAACAATCCGATATGGCCTGCAGAATACCTATTCAAATTTATTGTACCGACTGATCCAGAAAAGGTGCGTCGCGTAGAGGATGCCTTTGATTGCATGGGAGCGGTGATTAAAACCACCCAATCCAAAACGGGTAAATTCACCAGTGTTTCAGTCGATGTTCAAATGAAAGACGCCCAAGAAATCATTGATAAATACATAGAAGTGTCTACAATTGAAGGCATTATTTCCTTATAATATGACCAAATACATTAGAGAAAACGCCAACGATGTGGTGCACCACTTAGAATACAATTCTGAGAGGAAAAACCTAATCATTCCTGAATACGGGCGGCATTTGCAAAAACTGATCGATCAAGCAACAGAAGTTTCCGATCGTGAAGAGCGCAACAAATTAGCCAAATATATTATCCAAATCATGGGTAGCATGAACCCGCATTTGCGTGACGTGCCCGATTTTCAGCACAAACTTTGGGACCAGATTTTCATCATGTCTGATTTCAGGCTCGATGTCGATTCGCCATACCCGATTCCTTCTCGCGAAGTATTGGAACTCAAACCCGAACCGCTGGGTTATCCACAGAATTTTCCTAAATATCGTTTTTACGGCAACAACATCAAATATATGATTGATGTGGCCAACGGTTGGGAAGAAGGCGAACTTAAGGGTGCACTAGTAAAGGTGATTGCCAACCACATGAAAAAATCGTTCTTGAGTTGGAACAAAGACACTGTGACCGATGCCGTAATTTTCGAGCATTTGTATGAAATGTCTGGCGGTAAGATCAATTTGCTGCAAAGCTCCGAAGAACTAGTCAACACCACCGATTTGATGCGCACCAACAAACGCACTTCAAATAAAATCATTCCGACAGGACAACCAAAGAATCAGAACAAAAAAAACGGAAAGCAGAAACCTTTCCAGAAGAAAAATAACAACCCTAAATAGTGCCTGAGTGCCTGAGTACCTGAGTGCCTGAGTTTTTATTCGGGAGTTTGCTCAGCTACTAAGGCACTAAGCCACTCAGCAACTAAAAAAATGGGAACTTTTAAAATCGAAGGAGGCATTCGCCTAAAAGGAGAAGTGAGGCCGCAAGGGGCAAAAAATGAAGCATTGCAAATTCTGTGTGCGGTATTGCTCACTCCGGAAAAAGTCACAATCAACAATATTCCTGACATTATCGATGTCAATAAACTGATTACTTTGCTGGGTAATCTCGGGGTAAAAATCCAGAGAAACGGCGAAGGGTCGATTACTTTTCAATCGGATGAGGTCAACGTAGGTTATCTCGAAACCGAAGCTTTCAAAAAAGAAGGCGGATCGCTCAGAGGTTCGATTATGATTGTTGGCCCGCTGCTCGCACGATACGGCAAAGGTTATATTCCGAAACCCGGAGGTGATAAAATTGGACGTCGTCGTTTAGACACTCACTTTGAAGGTTTTATCAACTTGGGTGCGAAATTTCGTTACAATCGCGAAGATCATTTTTATGGTGTGGAAGCGCCAGAAGGCCTTACCGGAACAGACATGCTCTTAGACGAAGCTTCAGTCACAGGAACCGCCAATATTGTGATGGCTGCGGTTCTTGCCAAAGGAACTACTACAGTTTACAATGCCGCTTGCGAACCCTATTTGCAGCAGCTTTGCAAAATGCTCAACTCGATGGGCGCCAATATTAAAGGAGTAGGGTCGAACTTGCTGACTATTGAAGGCGTAGAGTCGCTGGGCGGTTGCACGCACCGAATTTTGCCTGATATGATTGAAATCGGTAGCTGGATCGGACTCGCCGCAATGACCCGGAGCGAAATCACGATTAAAGACGTAAGCTGGGAAAACCTCGGGGTGATTCCGAATACTTTTAGAAAATTGGGAATCACATTGGAGAAACGAGGTGATGATATTTTCATCCCAACCCATGAAACTTACCAAATTAAAACCGATATCGATGGCTCTATTCTAACCATAGCTGATGCACCGTGGCCGGGATTTACACCCGACTTGCTTAGTATTGTTTTGGTCGTGGCTACTCAAGCTAATGGGGATGTGTTGATTCATCAGAAAATGTTCGAAAGCCGTTTGTTCTTTGTAGATAAACTCATTGATATGGGCGCGAAAATTATGTTGTGCGATCCGCACCGCGCGGTGGTCATGGGGCACGATTTTAAATCGCAACTTAAAGCGACCACGATGTCATCACCTGATATCAGGGCCGGAATTTCTCTTTTGATTGCGGCTTTGTCTGCCAAAGGCACCAGCACGATTCAAAATATTGAACAAATTGATCGCGGTTATGAAAGAATCGACGAAAGATTACGGGCTTTAGGTGCCAATATCGTTCGTGTTTAATCTGTAAAGATGTCAGAAAATATAAAATCCATTCGTCCTTTCATTGGTGCTCAAGACTTTGAGGTATCGAGAAACTTCTATCGCGATTTGGGTTTTCATGAAGTGGTATTGTCTGCCGGATTCTCTTATTTTAAAATGGATGGATTTGGGTTTTACCTACAAGATGCTTACGTGAAAGACTGGATTGACAATACAATGGTGTTCATGGAAGTGGCCGATGTGGATGCTTTCTGGAACCAACTGCAAACCCGAAACCTAACGCAGTATCCAAAGGTAAGATTGCTTCCGATTCATCATTATGATTGGGGTAAAGAGTGTTTTGTGCATGATCCGAGCGGTGTATTGTGGCATTTCGGTGAATTTCATCAGTAGCATTTACACATTATGACCCAAGAAGAAAAAGCCATCAAGGCCACTTATTTCAGTATCATTGGGAATTTTGCTTTGGCTTTGGTGAAAGGTTTGGCAGGTTTTTTTGGCAATTCCTATGCTTTGATTGCTGATGCGATTGAATCGACTACAGATATTTTTGCTTCTTTTCTGGTGCTGTTCGGTATCAAATATTCCAATCGTCCGGCAGATGAAAATCACCCATACGGACACGGACGCGCCGAACCACTGATTACTTTTTTGGTCGTTGGTTTTTTAATGACTAGTGCTACAGTCATTGCCTACGAAAGCATTGAAAATATTCAAACCCCGCACGCACTGCCTGCAAAATGGACACTTTTTATCTTGGGTGCAATTATTCTCTGGAAAGAATATTCTTTTCGTTTGGTCATGAGAAGAAGTAAAGAAGCCAACAGCTCTTCACTTGAAGCCGACGCTTGGCACCACCGTAGCGACGCCATTACCTCAGTAGCAGCTTTTATCGGGATATCCATCGCACTTTTGCTCGGGCCGGGTTATGAAATGGCCGATGATTGGGCCGCTTTGTTCGCCTCAGGTTTTATCGTCTACAACAGTTACAAAATCTTCCGTCCTGCTTTGGGCGAAATCATGGACGAGCATTTATACGACGATTTGATTGCCGAAATTCGCAAAGTTTCGCAAGAAGTGGAAGGTATTGTTGGTACCGAAAAGTGTTTTATCCGCAAGGCCGGAATGAAATACCATGTCGAGTTGCATGCTATGGTCGACGCGACGATTTCCGTGAAAGCCGGACACGACATCGCTCATTTATTAAAAGATACCTTACGTCAACAAATTCCCGAACTTGGTCATGTGCTGATTCACATCGAACCTGATGATTTAATCTAGCACATTGAGTATTTTCAGCCCGAATACGACGCCATTCTGCTCATGTTTTTGCTGGTAAGAATGAATATAGTCTATTCTGAAGATCTTGAATTTTCCAAACCCTAAATGATCCAAACCAATAGTATATTCGTGATACGGACTGCGCTTAGGAACCGATAAATTGTGATAACCCAACACCAAAGCAGATTGCAACTTTTTCAGCAGCGGAATCTTGTTCATCACATAGCCGTTGTCATGGTGCTCGGCGTGAAACTCAAAATAGCTGTCGTTAGTGCTGGCGCTATAATAAGGTAACAAATTGTACACATCGAGGTAGCGTTCTTGCGTGCCAATGTGGGTTAGGTTTCCGTTGAAGTGCTTGTAATCGGTAAACGCGATCTGTTCGGCGTTGTAGAATTTTCCGGCTTTAGTGTTGATTTCCAGATTGCCTTTATTGCCCAGCGTTACGTCATAAGTCAAGCGCGCGTTGAGGTGATCATAATTATAACGGTTTTCATTGCCGGCAAAACCTTTATCATAGCCTAAATAGAGCACCGGATAACGCTCGTTCGGTAGGTTGAATTTGCCATCAGGACGAGAAATGTATTGCTGCCCGAAATGGAATTGTGCCGTTAAATAGACATTGGCCAGGTTGTGCTTTTCGATGGCCGGGACGATTTCATTATCTGGCAAAAGCGGATTGTTCGAAGTGTATGTTTTGTCTTTTTTAATCACTGTATAATCTGTCGTATTGAAAACGGGCTTGCGCTCAGAATAGGCCAGTGCTGTATTAAGCGTGATGCCGTTAATTATTTCTCTTTTGAAACGCGCATCGATAAAATTTCGCTCGTATAATTTCATGTAATTGTCTTTAAAGAAAAGTGTGCTCACCGAATTGACAATAGTAAGAATCGGATTGTTTTGGTTGAATTGCGCCAATTGGCTACCGGCGGCAAACCGGAATTCGCTTTGGTTCAGGTTGCTGAATTTGTTGGTGTAGCTCAAGTACGAACGAAACCTCTTTTCTGAAAAACCATAATCGAAATGCCCTTCGGTCGTAGCGTAAGTGCGTTTGTCTGAATCACGTTTGGTATAGCCGACATTTGTATTGACATTCCAACCTTGCACGGTGTTGAAGCCTATATTTTTAATCAATCCGTCGTAATTCAACGACCATTTCTTATATGAATTTTTGTAGCTGTACCCTGAAAGAATATCGCCGATATGGAATTTGTTTCTTTTCGCATCTACCGAATCCAGATAAGTTTTAGACTTCTTTTTAGTTTGCAGCAAATCTTTTTTCAGGTAATCGTTGGTTTCTTCATCAGTTAGTGGCACTGGGCGAAATTGATTCCAGTAGGCATTGTCTTTTTTGTTGGCGCCATTCTCGAAACTGAGCACTTCTCTGGTAAAGGTTCGTTTGTCGACAGCGGGTTCAAATTCGTAATTGGAATATACATAAGTAAATCGGCCCGATACATTGATGCCCAACATTCCGGCTACAAAATCTAATGTTTGAGTATTCTTAATCCAGTTTTTGTTTGGGCTGTTATAGCTGAAATTCTGTTTTAATGTCAGAGAATTTATCATCGGGTTCTGAATCTGTTTGCCGTTTAGCGTCAAATCTATGGCGTAAATAGCCCAACTGTCTTCTACTATATATAGGTAACCTTCCATTGCCGGTTCGGTGTTGCGTTTTGGGGTTACCTTAATTTTATTGATTTGGAAGTTGTTCTCGTTTATAAACGTGCCTTCCATTTTGTAACGATAATAATTGAATGCATTGTCGGCAATCGGCGAAACTACATTGAGTTGGAACGGTAAATAATTCTCGTAACAGTCAAAGTTGGCCGAAGCTGCGGTATTATAACTTAAGCCATTGTCTTTCCCGCTGATTTTCGATGCTACAATAGTTTCCTTAAGCTTGTCGGGTTTCTGGTATACGATTTTGGAAACAGTTTCCGATAAGTAAAGAATTCCGCTGCGGGTAGAGTCGAGTATTTCATCAAAGGCATCGAATTTTTGCCCCATGATTTTTTCTGGCGCATCTTTAATTCTGAAAAGGCCACGAGAATAGAAGTCGGCTTTGTAACGATGGGTGATTTGGGAGTTTTCTTTTTTGTGGGCAATGGCGTTGCGAACAACTTCATTGGCAAGATTGTCTTTTCTGCTAATAACTAGTTCACTTAGTGCGATATTTTCTTCCTGCAGTTGAATATCGCGCACCTTAAGGCTTTTCTCTGATACAAATTTCACCTTTTGGCTTTTATAACCTAGATACTGAAAAACTAGAACATAAGTGCCAGGTTTAGCATCAAGATGGTATTCGCCTACTTCATTAGTGGTGGTACCTATATAAGTATTTTCGATATGAATTGAAACAGCAGCAAGTGGCTGGCCGTTTTCGTCGGTTACTTTACCTTTGATTTGTGCGATCAAGGTCTGATAGGTTAGCGCCAACAGTAAAACAAGTAGCTTTTTCATGACTTTTTTATAAAAAAGATTGGATGGCTAACTGATAACTATCGAGTCCGAATCCGATAATGATGCCTTTTGCGTGAGCTGAAATATAGGAGTGATGCCGAAATTCTTCGCGTGCAAATATATTAGAGATATGCACTTCTACAACTGGCGTGTTGATAGCCTTTAGCGCATCGGCAATACCAATTGAGGTATGCGTGTAGGCTGCTGCGTTGAGAATAATGCCATCATAGCTGAAACCCACTTCCTGAATTTTATTGATAATTTCTCCTTCAATATTACTTTGAAAATGAAAAAGGCCTATTTGTGGGTATTTTTTTTCAAGCATAACAAAGTAACTCTCAAAAGATTCTTTGCCGTATATAGCAGGTTCGCGCTGACCAATTAGGTTGATGTTCGGTCCGTTGATGATGATGATTTTCATGGCATTGGTTTATCTTTTACAAATTAAGTAAAATTTATTGGCAGTAAGCGAGTGGTTTGTAGAACTATGTAAGGTTGATTTCCAACTCAAAAGTTATCTTCAGACATTTAGATATAGTTTGTAGGGCATTAATTTTGGTCTGAATTTCAGATATTTATCTGTTTTTTAAATAAAAACATGGTTAAAAAAGGTAGTTATAAACAATTAATTTGGTTGTTGTTAATAAAAAAGTTGATAACCTTGATTTAATATCGACTAGCCTAAAATGAGTAATTGATGAAACTGAAAATAGATATTCCTTTAAAAGTAGAATTATTGATTGCTTTTTGATATAATTAAATTAAAGTATTGATATTAAATAAATTAAGTATTAATTTAAGTAGATTGTATAGTATTTGAAGGTATGTTTTTTTACGGGCTTACTTTCCGTCTTTGCGAAATGTAAATTCTTTGTTACCCAGTAGTTAAGGCAGTTTAACCAAAAAAAAAGTACCAAAAATTTGTTTTTTAACAATTTATCCTATCTTTGCGTCATTAATTTTAAACAAAACAATAACATGAAAAAAATTATTTTATCAGCTGTAGCGATTTTGGCATTTGGTTTTGCTAACGCTCAAGACAAAAAAGAAGGTGGAGCTGGATTAGGTAATGGTGATCTTTACTTATCAGGTACATTCAACATTTCTAACGTTAAAGAAGGTGACCGTAAGGCAGATAACTTGACTATCAGACCAGGTGTTGGTTACATGTTTTCTGATAACATGGCTATCGAAGGTTCGTTAGGTTATACTTCAGGAAAAACTACTGACGCTGCAGGTAATGATACTTCTGATATGTCAGGTTTTGGTCTTTCTGCTGGTGTAAAATATTTCTTTACTCCTGCTGACAGTTTCTCATTATCAATCGGTGGTATGTTGTCTTATGACATGAATACTGATAAAGCTCTAGTTGCTGGAGCTGATGATGTTAAAACTACAGTTATCGGTTTGAACGTACCAGTTGGTTTGCACTACTTCGTGTCTAACAACTTTGCTATCACAACTACTTGGGGTGGTTTAGGTTATTCAAGCTCAAAACCTGATACTGATGGTGCTGATGCTGAAAACAAAATCAACTTAGGTCTTAATTTGTCTACAATCAACTTTGGTTTGATCTACAAATTGTAATCAATACACAGATGATATTTAAAACCACGCTTCGGCGTGGTTTTTTTATGCCCTAAATTGTCTTTTCTTTGTTGTTATGAATTGGAGTTCGTATATCAAAAGTTATCAATCATATCTCAAGATAGAACGTGGTTTATCTGCCAATACCATTGCGAATTATACTTTTGATATTGAGCGGCTTTGTTCTTATCTTGATCGTCATGGCATTAATGTTTCTCCGGTTAAGATTTCAGAGCAAACCCTTCAGGAATTTATCTACTTTACAGCTAAAGAAGTCAACGCGCGTTCTCAAGCTCGTATCATTTCTGGGCTTAAAAGTTTTTTTTCGTATTTGATATTTGAAGATTTCAGAGAAGACAATCCTTTGGAACTTATCGAAACGCCAAGAATTGGTAGAAAGTTGCCTGATACGTTGTCTTTAGAAGAAATCGATGCCCTTATTGCCGCTATCGATTTGTCGACTGATGAAGGCGAACGCAATAGAACTATATTAGAAACTTTATATTGTTGCGGGCTTCGAGTTTCAGAATTGGTTTCGTTGAAGATTTCCGATTTATTTTTTGATGAAGGTTTTATCAAGATTACCGGGAAAGGTAACAAACAACGTTTTGTGCCCATTAGCACATCGACTCAAAAATACATTGAGTTGTACAAAAGTCAAGTGAGAAGTCATGTTTCTATTCAAAAAGGGTTTGAAGACACCTTGTTTCTTAACCGTCGTGGTAAGCAGCTTACTAGAGCCATGATTTTCACCATTATTAAGAATCTAGCAGTTAAAACAAACCTCCAGAAGACTATTAGCCCGCATACTTTCAGGCATTCATTTGCTTCACATTTATTGCAGAATGGTGCCGATTTACGCTCTATTCAAATGATGTTGGGGCATGAATCAATTACTACAACAGAAATATATGTGCATTTAGATAGCGGACATCTAACCCAAATTCTGCTGTCATTTCATCCTAGAAAATAAGTAAAAATCTTACAGTAAATGTTAAATAATGTATTTTATCGTAAAAAAATGCATTTTATCGATTTATTTTTTTATGTTTGGTTCCGTTATTGAAAAATAGCAATAGTTATTTGTACAATTTTGACCCCAACCAATTTGTATCAATCTATGGAAACCTACAATTATCACGATTTAAAAATTCTTGAAGAAAAGAACAGCTTATACAAGAAGTTGCTATTTCAATCGCCGGATTTGATTTTTCAATTTTCTATTTCAGTTGATGGAAGACTGACCTTTCCGTTTATGAGCAAATCTGTTATTACTCATTTTGACTTACAGCAGGAAGAGAAAAGCAAAGATGCTTATACGGTTCTTAGAAGTAAGATTCATCCTGATGATTTTTCAAAATTTTTAAAGTCTATTCAAGAAGCCAAATCCAAATTAAAAGATTGGAATCATGAGTTTCGGGCCATTCTGCCTGAGAAAGGTTTGAGATGGTTTAGTGGTTCCGCCAGTTTAGAAAAGGACGATGAAGGCACAGTACATTTCTTTGGAAAAATTACCGATGTAACACATTTTAAAGAGCAAGAATTAAAATTGAAACTTTCTGAAGAACGTTTTCTGTTTGCACTCGAAGCTTCCTCAGAAGGAATTTGGGATTTAGATGTGGCCAGTAACAAAGTTTTCTATTCTTCGCAGTCGATGAAAATGCTTGAATTTGATGCAAAAGATAGGGTTGATTCGATTAATTTATGGGACGACAGAGTACATCCGGAAGATAAAAATCGTTATCTCACAGATATTCAGTTACATATTGACCGTGTTACACCTTATTATGAAAATGCACAACGTGTAATGGCTAATTCAGGCGAATACAAATGGATTTTAAGCCGTGGGAAAATTATTCAGCGTGATGAAAATGATAAACCGCTCAGAATCATCGGTACACACACCGACATTTCAGCCCAGAAAGAAAAAGAAGAAGATATGATTCGAACTTTGGGCATTATTGGAGAACAGAATAGTCGACTGCTCAATTTTGCACATATTGTTTCACACAACCTTCGATCACATTCAGGCAATATCGAAATGTTGCTTAACATCATCGCTGAAGAAACCGATGAAGATTTTATTAAGGAAAGTTTCAATCATTTACGGACTTCTTCAAAATCTCTGTCTCAAACCATAGAACATCTTAAAGAGTTGGTAGAAATCCAGTCTGATTTGGTACAGAAAAAAGAAAACTTAAACCTTAGTGCTTATCTCGGAAAAACCTTAGATGTTCTTGCTGAGGAAATTAAAAGCAATAAAGTCATCATTCAAAATAAAGTGCCCGAACAGGAAACAATTGTGTTTAATCCTGCTTATTTAGAGAGTATTCTTCTTAACTTTACTTCGAACGCCATTCGATATGCGCATCCCGATCGAACGCCGGTGATTAGCTATTCAATGACTTCGAACAAGTACCATAAAATTCTTGAAATTGAAGACAATGGCCTGGGAATCAATTTAGAACGTCACGGCAAGAAATTGTTTGGCATGTATAAAACGTTTCACAAGCACAAAGATTCTCGAGGCATTGGGTTGTTCATCACCAAAAACCAAATCGAAGCCATGGGTGGAAAGGTAGATGTCAGCAGTCAAGTTGGAATTGGTACTACTTTTAAAATTTATTTCAATGAGTAAGTTCAAAGACGTATTTGTGATTGATGACGATAAAGTATTCCATTTCATCATCAAGAAATTATTTTCAAAAAACAACATCGATATCAACCCTTCTTTCTATTTGAATGGGTTGGAAGCTATCGAAAAAATCAGAGAAAAAATTAATTTGGGCGTTACAATGCCAGATTTAATTTTACTTGATATCAATATGCCAATCATGGACGGTTGGCAATTCCTGGACGAATTCAGAAAAACCAGAACTACGACTACTACCAATGGCCAGACCATTATCTATCTGGTGAGTTCCTCCGACAGTATTTCCGACATCAACAAGGCCAAGGAGTACCAAGACCAGGTGAAGGATTATTTTTTCAAACCCATGACACTCGAGGATTTGAGAAAGATATTTTAAACAAAAAAGCACTTCAAACAGAAGTGCTTTTTTTATCCGTTAATTTCTACAATTATTTTGCGATGTTGACCGCTCTGGTTTCGCGAATAACCGTTACTTTCACTTGTCCGGGGTAAGTCATCTCGGTCTGGATTTTTTGTGAAATCTCGAATGAAAGCTGCGCAGCATTATCGTCAGAAACTTTTTCGCTTTCCACAATCACCCGCAATTCTCTACCGGCTTGGATCGCGTAAGCATTTTTCACACCACTGAATCCGAAGGCTACATCTTCCAAATCTTTTAAACGTTGGATGTAAGAATCCAATACTTGACGGCGTGCTCCCGGTCTGGCTCCAGAAATTGCATCACAAACCTGAATAATTGGCGATAGCAAAGATTTCATCTCAATTTCGTCATGGTGTGCACCAATCGCATTGCATACTTCTTCTTTTTCGCCATATTTCTCGGCCCATTGCATCCCTAAAAGTGCGTGTGGCAAATCGCTTTCTGTATCTGGCACTTTTCCGATATCGTGAAGCAATCCAGCTCGTTTGGCGAGTTTCACATTCAGACCTAATTCGGCAGCCATGATACCGCAAAGTTTAGAAACCTCGCGTGAGTGTTGCAATAAATTCTGTCCGTAAGAAGAACGGTATTTCATTCTACCCACTACTTTAATCAGCTCTGGATGCAAGCCGTGGATTCCTAAATCAATGACAGTTCGTTTACCGACTTCAGCAATTTCTTCTTCAATTTGTTTGGTAGTTTTGGCGACCACTTCTTCAATACGCGCAGGGTGAATACGGCCGTCAGTAACGAGTTTGTGTAATGACAAACGAGCGATTTCACGTCGAACTGGGTCAAAGCAAGAAAGAATAATAGCTTCTGGAGTATCGTCAACGATGATTTCAACACCAGTAGCAGCTTCGAGTGCCCGGATGTTTCTTCCCTCGCGACCAATAATTCTACCTTTCACGTCGTCTGATTCAATGTTGAACACAGACACGCAGTTCTCAACGGCTTCTTCGGTACCAATTCTTTGAATGGTATTGATGATGATTTTCTTGGCTTCCTGTTGAGCGGTGAGTTTTGCTTCTTCAATGGTGTCTTGAATTTGAGCCATCGCCTTAGTTTTGGCTTCGGCTTTTAGGCCTTCCATGAGTTGCTCTTTAGCATCTTCAGCCGATAAGCCAGAAATCACTTCGAGTTGGTTGAGCTGGCTTTTGTGCATGCGCTCTACTTCCTGTTGTTTTTTCTCTAGGATTTCGATTTTTGACTTATATTCGTTGGTTTTGGCTTCGTACTCGTCATTGATTTTTTTGGCTTTGGAAAGCTCGTTGGAAACCATCGATTCCTTGTCGCGCACCCGTTTTTCTACTTCTGCCATTTTTTTATCACGCGATAGGATGACTTGCTCGTGTTCGGCTTTGAGTTCGATGAATTTCTCTTTTGCCTGAAGTATTTTGTCTTTTTTGATATTTTCAGCTTCGATATTGGCGTCTTTCAAAATAGAAGCGGCTTCTTTTCGAGCACCTTTAATCAGGTTAGATACGTTTCTTTTTTCGATAATTTTCGAGATTCCGAAACCACCTGCAATTCCGGCAATTCCGGCAATCAGTATTGTTACAATGTCCATGTTTGTTTGAGTTAATAATATAAAAAAAGCCTACATTAGGTTGCATGCATAAACTCGTAAAGACAAGTTTTGAGCTGGCTCACTGTTCAAGTTTCCTCGCTGGGCGTGGCATGCTTTAGTAGTGACGATTCGCTCATTCTAATTTGTTAGTGTTGAGTTTACCAAATAATAACTAATGTAGGCAGTATTTTTAGTCGATGTGTAAGAACGTGATGTTGATATTCAAACCACAGGGCTTTTAACCCTTAGTTTTCTCGAGATAACCCAGTAATGCGTCATTGATTTTCCGAATGCGTTCAATGGTTTGCTTGCCGTCGATTGCGTTGTCAATCTGCTTTTGTTCGAGTTGCGATGCAAATTGTAAAGCGCACATGGCCAAAACATCTTGCTTGTCGCGAACAGCATAGTTTTCTTCGAATTGCTTGATCATCATATCAATCTTCTTCGAGGCACTTCGCAGGCCTTCTTCCTGAGACGTTTCTACCGTTAAAGGGTAAACCCGATCGGCGATTGATAATTTGATTTTGAGCTTTTCGTTCATAGGCTATTAATCAGAAAGCTGTGCTATACAGTAATCGATTTCCCGAATCAATGAATTTATTTTGAGTTTCGTTTCTCGTTTGTTTTCTTCGCTGCCTAATAATGAACTGGCCATTTTTAATGAGTCGTATTGTTTTTTCAACGTGGCAATTTCTTCTGATTGTTGTTGAATCACTGTTGTAGCTTTTTGTAACTCTTGCTGCAATTGTGCTGAAGTTTGCTCCTGCTGATCCATTTTTTCTAGCAGTTTTTGGAGCCTACTCTCAAGAGTATCAATAATTTCTACAATTTCACTCATTATAATTCCGTGTCATTACTAACTCAACAAAGTTAACATTACAATCGAATTATACCAATATTTTTAGAAATTTTTCCACAGTCGAAAATTCTCATTTACAATCATTTGAAAAATAAACAGTTATCGCTCGAATAAAAAATGCTGCCACTTCGATTGAATTTTTTACCTTAGCTAAAAACCTTAATACCATGAAATTTTTATTAGCACTTTTGATTTTTTACACGCCTATTTTTTCTCAAAACTACCCTCAAGATTATTTTCAATCGCCTTTGGAGATCCCGATGCAGCTTGCTGGCAATTTCGGAGAACTACGGCCCAATCACTTTCACACAGGATTTGATTTTCGCACCCAACAAAAAGAAGGACTGCCCGTTTTTGCTGTAGCCGACGGTTACGTTTCGAGGGTTAAAATTTCTACCTACGGATATGGAAAAGCCATTTACATTGACCACCCGAATGGCTACACGACGGTGTATGGTCACTTGCAAAACGGTTACGGAAAAATTGCCGAGCGGATTCGTGATGAACATTATCAGGCGCAATCCTACGAAATTGAATTTTTCCCAAAGCCCGGTGAGTTGACTGTAAAAAAAGGCGATACGATTGCCTGGTCAGGAAATACCGGCGGATCGGAAGGGCCACATTTGCATTTTGAGTTCCGCGATACAAAATCCGAGAAAATTATTAATCCATTGCTGTTTGGTTTTGACAAGCTAATGACCGATACCAAAAAGCCGCTGATTTCGAGCCTGTTGGTCTATCCTTTGGACGAGAACAGTATCGCCAATGCATCGCAAAGACCAGTGCTAGTAAACCTTTCGCAGCAAAAAGACGGAAACTACATCGCCGAGAAAATTGCCGCTATGGGCCGAATTGGTTTTGGTGTGATTTGCGGCGACTACGACAATGTTTCCTACAATAATAATGGTGTTTACAGCGTCAAATCTTTTTTAAACGGCAGCCAGAGTTTTGGTTACGATTTCAAGCAATTGGTATTTGAAGAAGGTCGCTATGTCAATGCATTGATTGATTTTCCTCGGTACAAAAGTACTAAACAGCGGGTTCAGAAATTGTTCATGCGCAGTCCGTACAACTTGAGTATTATCAGCGCAGACAGTCACAACGGAGTAGTTGAAGTGCTGCCCAATTTTTCACAAATTTACAAAATTGAACTGGCTGATTATTACGGTAATACTACCACTATTTTGGTTCCAGTAGAATACGAAATGCAAACCGCTTTGATTACACAAGAATCGATCAAAACGAATTATTTGCTGAAAGCCGATACCGATAACAATTACGAGAAAGAACAAATGAGTGTGTTTTTTCCGGCGCATACTTTCTACGAAGATTTCTATCTGAATTTCGAGGTGAAAGATAAAGTCATGACTGTTCACAACGATATGGTTCCGGTTCACAGTAATTTCAAAGTAACCATTACCGACCCTAATGTTCTGCAAAAAGAGAAAACTTTTATCGCGGCTCTTGAAGGTAAACGCAAAACCTATCACAGCACCAAAGTTAATGGCGATACCTTTACTGCCTATTCCAAGAATTTGGGGCAATTTATGTTGGTCACCGATACCATAGCGCCCAAAATTTCGATTGTCAAACCGATTCAAGGCAAATTCATCAACAAAGACAAAACGATTGCTTTGCGTATCAGCGATGATCTTTCAGGGATTAAATCCTACAATGGTTTCATCAACGACAAATGGGTTTTGTTTGAATATGACAATAAAACGGCTAGGATTACGTATCATATCAACGATGAGGAATTGCGCGATGGCGAAAATGAATTAAAACTCACCGTTTCCGATAATCTTGGAAATTCTGCTATCTTTGAAACATCATTTTTGAGAAGTCCTAAAAAATAAAACCAATACTATTGAAAACGAATGCACTGCAGCTTTCCTTCCTTTTTTTCTTGATCGGATGGATGAGTTTTGCCCAAACGGCCAGAGTCAAAGGCGTCATTTTAGATGAAAACAATAAACCGGTCGAGGAAGTCAATATTTCCGCCGGCGGCAAAAGCACCAAATCCAACGCCAACGGTTTTTACCAGATTTTAATAGCAGCCAATGAGAAAGTGCAGTTGGTTTTTACGCATACTTCGCTCAAAAGAAATACGGTAACTCTGACTTTGAAGCCCAATGAAGATTACGAACTCAATCCAGTCATGAGCGAAAAGGCCGAAGGTTTGGGAGAAGTAGTGGTCATGGCCAACAACCGAAAGCGGGTGCAGGGCGTCACTACATTAGAACCGGCGGTCATCCGGAGAATTCCCGGAGCCAACGCCGGAGTCGAGAGTTTGCTGAAATCCTTGCCGGGGGTGAGTTCCAACAATGAGCTCAGTACGCAATACTCGGTACGTGGCGGGAATTACGACGAGAATTTGGTTTACGTGAACGAAATTGAAGTCTATCGCCCGTTTCTGATCCGCTCCGGACAACAAGAAGGTTTGAGCTTCACCAACACCGATTTAGTGCAGAATGTCGATTTTTCTGCCGGAGGTTTTCAGGCGAAGTATGGCGATAAATTGTCTTCGGTACTCGATATTACTTATCGTAGGCCAACCCGATTCGGGGCTTCATTAGATGCGAGTTATCTGGGAGGTGCGGTTTCGGTCGAAGCGGTTTCAAAAAATCAGAAATGGTCGGCCATTACTGGGGTTCGTTATCGTGACAACAGCTTATTGGTGAAAAGCCAAGAAACCCAAACCAACTTTAAACCCACTTTCGCTGACGTTCAAACATACGTTACGTTCAATCCGAATACCAAGTGGCAATTCAGTTTTCTGGGGAATATCTCGCAAAACAAATACAACTACCAACCGCTCACAAGACAAACCAATTTCGGGACTATTTCAGAGCCTATAGCGTTGCAAGTTTTCTATCAAGGTCAAGAGAAAGACCGTTACGATACTTTTTTTGGTGCACTCAAAACTACCTACAAGGTCAATGACGATTTTAGTTTGAAATTGATCGGTTCGGCCTACCATACGCTCGAACAAGAATATTTTGACATTTTTGCGCAATACGCTTTGGGTGAAGTGGACGGCAATATCGGCTCAGAAACTTTTGGAGATGTCACCTACAGCCGCGCCATCGGAACCCAACTCAACCACGCCCGCAACGACCTTGATGCGCTGATTATTAACGCAGAAGTGAAAGGGAATCACGACATCAAGAAAAAGCACCAAGTAGAATGGGGTTTCAAATACACCCGCGAAGACATCCGCGATCGTATTGTTGAATGGGAAGTCATCGATTCGGCTGGTTTCTCAATCAATCCGCCGCGTATCGAACTGCCCAATATCCCGCAAAACGACCAACCTTATAATTCCTATACTGGTCCGCTAGTGCCTTATAAAAGTGTGCGCGCCAAGAATTTTGCAACCATCGACCGACTTTCAGGTTACGGGCAATGGAGTTTGAAAGACAAATGGGGCAGTAGCGAGGTTTGGTACAATGCCGGGGTTCGTTTTCATCAGTGGCAAGTTTCTGCAGACAACATTAACAGCAGTAGTCAAATCGTTTTTAGCCCGCGTGCACAATTCGCGATAAAACCTGAATGGGAAAAAGATATTGTGTTTAGGGTTTCAGGTGGTTATTACTATCAACCGCCTTTTTATCGGGAACTTCGTGACAAAACCGGAGCGGTTCAGCCTGATGTAAAGGCGCAATCTTCTTTACATTTGGTTTTGGGTAGTGATTATAGTTTCAAAATGTGGGATCGCCCTTTTAAGATGGTCACCGAGGCTTATTATAAATCACTGACCGATGTGAATCCTTATACTATCGAGAATGTGCGTATTCGATATGCTGCCAACAACAATGCGACAGCATTTGCACAAGGGCTTGACTTGAGACTCAATGGAGAGTTTGTGCCCGGCACTGAATCGTGGTTCAGTTTCAGCTATCTCAAAACCAAAGAAAATATTGACAACAAAGGAGATATTGCCCGACCGACAGACCAGCGTTTCAAGTTTGCAATTTTGTTCCAAGATTATATGCCGAATATTCCGAGCGTGAAAATTTACCTGAATTTGGTTTACAATACCGGTTTGCCCGGCGGCTCGCCTTCTTACGCCGATCCGTATCAATACCAATCCAGACTGCGTGATTATCGCAGGGCAGACGCTGGTTTTTCGTACGTGTTTACCGAACGAAATGCTTTTCGTCCAGACGGACATTGGCTCAAAAAATTCCAAGACCTGTCATTAGGATTTGAAATTTTCAATATGTTCAACAATCAGAATGCGATTACCAATACTTGGGTGCGCGATGTCTACACCAAAAGCCAATACGGTATTCCAAATTATCTGACCACGCGGGTTTTCAATTTGAAACTATCGGTGCGATTCTAGAATTTATTTGTTATTTTTGATGCTCAATCACAGCTTATGAAAGGCCTTCTGAAAATTGTTTCCTGTTCTGTTTTCCTGCTTCTGATGGGTTGTAAGCAAGAGAAAGAAACACCCAAAGTGACCTACGAAAATCACTCTAAAGCAATCACCGCACCCAAAGTAGATACTACCAAAATAGAAGTAGCAGATTTACCGATTCAAATGCAAGGTACCAACGTGCTGCTTTTTCCCGTAGGCGATTTGAATGTTAATGAACACAATTCGAAAAGCAGTTATGATGCCTCTTCAGGTGTCAGACCAAGTTTCAAGATTTCGAACTACAGCGAAAATGAGATAGTAGGCTTTCTGCGCAATATTAAATTCCAAAGAATCGATTCAGATTCTATCAAAACCTTAACTGACAAGCAGGTACTAATCCAATCTGTTACTTATTTAAAAGCCATAGCCGATAAAAGCAAACAGCAAATCTTGGTGTACCTACTGGAGGATTTAGACACCAACAAAGACAATAACCTTGACACCAACGATATTCAATCATTGTATTTAAGCGATATTTCCGGTGAACGATTCACGAAGATTTCGACTGATTTTCAAGAAGTAATTGATTGGAATGTAGTCGAATCCAAAAACAGACTTTACTACAGAACTATCGAAGACGCCAACAAAAACGGCGCATTTGACAAGAACGATGTTGTTCGGTATCACTATGTTGATTTGACTTCCAAAGATTGGAAAGTCACCGATTATGAGTTGAATTAGATTTGTCTTAAAAATTTAGAAGCCGCAAGTAATAAATATTTGCGGCTTTTTTTATTCCAGTTAAATGAGAATGTCGCTCTCTAAATCGGATTTCTCGATGACAAAATTGAATCCTAGCCTTTTAGAAAGGTCAATTACTAAATTTTTATACCAGTTTTCCGATTTGGGATGAATGTAGATTTTCTCAATCAATTGGTTGATGTCAATGTCGATTTTCAGGCCGTTGTCGATTTTCAATCCGCGCGAAGTCACATCGGTTAGTATTCGAATCTCGCGTTCGTATTGGAAACTTTTCCGCTTGAACAGAAACGGGAAAAAGTCATTTTCAAAAGGAATATATTCTTTTTTGTAATCGATATAATTCACCGAGCCAATATGTTGCTCGAAAGTGGTGTCGCTCAAAAGCGCTTGTTGAAGCCTTTTAACTGTAGATTGAATCGCCAAACCTTCACTTTTCTGAGTAAAAATTTGCCACATCGCAAAGGATTCGTATTCGTTGATGTGCCAAGAACTAATCACGACATTTTCCCGATGCGTTTTATAATAATCCAAAAAAGCCGGGTTGTTCACGGAAAGTTTCTTAATCTCTTCAAAAGTGGGCTCACTGAAAGTGCCTTCGTATTGGTCTTCGAACTTGTCTGAGCGCGACATGAACAATTTCTGGTACAACAACAAATCGACAAATTTCGACAAATCGAGGTATTTCCAAACAATAGTGTCGGGATCATCGGGTAACTTAATATTGCTGTCGTTGATATACATGGTTCAATCAATATTAAAGTTAGAAAAAGAAATTCGCAACCCAACCTGTAGAAACTTAGTTCTCGAAAGACTGCATCGTAACCAGTTTCTTATAAGTGCCGTTGTGCGCCATCAGTTGTTCGTGATTGCCTTGCTCAACGATAACACCTTTTTGCATCACTACAATAATATCGGCTTTCTGAATGGTAGACAATCGGTGCGCGATAACAATTGAAGTGCGGTTTTGCATCATATTTTCCAAAGCTACCTGAACCAATTTTTCACTTTCAGTATCTAGGGCAGAAGTAGCTTCGTCTAGAATCATGATGGGCGGATTTTTTAAAACAGCACGGGCAATGCTCAAACGCTGCTTTTGACCGCCGGAGAGTTTGTTGCCACTGTCGCCAATATTGGTGTGAATGCCTTGGGGTAAATCTTTCACAAATTCATACGCATTGGCAATTTTCAGAGCTTCTATAATTTCTTCATCTGTAGCGTTGTTTTTTCCCAACGCAATGTTGGCTTTAATTGTGTCATTGAAAAGAACACTGTCTTGGGTGACCAATCCCAACAAATGGCGCAAAGAATGCAATTCCATGTCTTTGAGATTGATACCGTCTATGGCAATGCTTCCCGAATTCACATCGTAAAATCGCGTCAGCAAATTGGCAATCGTACTTTTCCCGCTACCGGATTGCCCGACCAAAGCCACCGTTTGCCCTTTTTTGATTTCGAGTGAAAAGTCTTTTAAAACCGGCTCTTCGTCATATTTGAATTGCACATTTTTAAGGATGATGCTGTCGTTAAAATCTCCTTTGACAATCGCGTCAGGTTTATTGGTGATTTCGTTGTTTTCCTCCAAAACTGCAAAAACCCGATCGGCTGCCGCTAAACCACTTTTTACGCTGTAAGATGCTTTGGAAATGGCCTTGGCCGGCGTCAGGATGTTGTAGGCGAGTGCCATATAAGTGATAAACGCCGCACCTTCGAGGGTTTTGGATACCAATACCATTTGGCCTCCATAGAGCAAAAGAATGGCAATGGTCACAATGCCTAAAAATTCGCTCAAGGGCGAGGCGAGATTGTTCTTGTTTCCGATGCTGTTGGCGAGTTTTTGTAAACGTCCGATGGATTGGCTGAATTTGTCCCTGAAATGTTTTTCAGCATTATAGCTCTTCACGACTTTCAGGCCGCTGAGGGTTTCTTCAACCAACGAAATGAAATAACCGGCTTCTTGTTGCGCACGCTGTGATTTTCCTTTGAGCGATTTCCCGATTCTGGAAATAATCAAGCCGGTAACCGGAATAAAGATGAATACAAACAATGTCAGGTTGACACTGATGTAAAACATCGTAATAATCGTGAAAATGATGGTCAAAGGTTCGCGGATAACCAACTCAAAAATCGAAAAGAACGAATTTTGTACTTCGGCCACATCGCCCAGCATTCGGGCCATCACATCGCCTTTGCGCTTTTCGGAATAATACGAAACGGGCAATTCGACAATTTTTTGATACAGCTTGATGCGCATGTCTTTCAGTACGCCATTTCGCAGCGTTGTAATCTGAACCATAGCAAAATAGTTGAACAGGTTTTTCAGAAAGAACAACGAGATGATTAACGCAATCACAAAAAGCAAGGCTTTACTCGGATCTTCACCGGCAAACCTTCCGGCATAGTAAGCCAAAGAATCTTTCAGAAAGCCGCCCAAATCGCTTACCGAACCCAAAACCGGTTTTACCGTCACGGGCTGTTGCTTGCCGAACAAGATGTTGAGCATCGGAAACAGCGACACCATCGAAAGCGAACTGAACAGCGCGTACAAGATATTGAACACCACATTCAGCACCGCGTTGGTCTTGTAGGGTTTGATGAAAGGAAATATCTTTTTGTAGCTTTCCATCAAATGATATTTAAATCCAGTAGGATGTTTTTGATTTTTTCATCGAGAATGGCTTCAGTTCTTGGTGCATCGGCTACATTGTCCAGCGGCGCATTCACGCTCACATAGAATTTGATTTTTGGCTCGGTGCCACTTGGGCGGGCTGCGATTTTAGCTCCATCTTCGGTGTAGTAAATCAACACGTCTGATTTAGGAACTGTTAAAGCTTCTTCTTCGCCGGTCAATAGATTTTTGGCGATGGATTTCTTGTAATCTTCGAGCATTAGCACTCGCTGACCATTGATTTCTTTGACCGGATTCTCGCGCATATCGACCATCATCTGGTTGATTTCTCGCAAACCATCGATGCCTTTTTTGGTCAATGACACCAAGTATTCTTTATAAAATCCGTGATCTACGTACAGATTCAACAATTCTTTATAAACCGAACTTCCTGCGGCTTTGGCTTGCGCTGCAATTTCGCACATGAGTAGGGTAGCAGCCACCGCATCTTTATCGCGCACGGCATCGCCCACCATAAAACCAAAACTTTCCTCGCCACCGCCAATAAACTGCAAGTTCGGGAAATCTTTGATGAACTTGGCGATCCACTTGAAACCGGTTAGTCCGACTTTGCATTCCACGCCGTAAGCTTCTGCAAGTTCGAGCATCATCGGAGTAGAAACAATCGTAGAACCAATAAATTGCTTACCGTCGATTTTGCCTTGGCGTTTCCATTGTTCTAGCAAGAAAGCCGTCATTAAAACCATCGTTTGGTTTCCGTTGAGCAAAATCATTTTTCCGTCATTGTTCCTGACTGCTACGCCCAATCTATCGCAATCCGGGTCGGTGCCCACCACGATATCGGCATTAAGTTTTTCGGCTAAAGCTAGAGCCATGGTAAGCGCTTCAGGTTCTTCCGGGTTTGGAGATTTTACAGTCGGGAAATCACCATTCGGCTCGGCTTGTTCGGGAACGATGTTCACATTGGTATAACCTGCTTTCGCGAGCACATTCGGAATCGCTTTAATCGACGTACCGTGCAAAGAAGTAAATACAATATTGAGGTTTTCCTTAGCTGCCGCCGGCGTATTGAAACTCGCGTTGGCAATCGAGGAAGCTGCGAATGCCTCGTCAATTTTCACATCGATATACTCAATCAAATCGGCATTGGGTGCGAACTTGATTTCGTCGTAATTCAATGATTCAATCACTTTGATAATTTCGCCATCTTGCGGAGGAACGAGTTGTCCGCCATCTTCCCAATACACTTTGTAACCGTTGTATTCCGGCGGATTGTGCGAAGCGGTCAATACAATTCCGGCTTGGCAACCCAAGTATTTGAGCGCAAAACTGAGTTCTGGTGTTGGGCGCATATCCGAGAACAAATATACCTTGATACCGTTGGCCGAAAACACATCAGCGACCACTTTTGCCAGCGTGTTACTATTGTGGCGACAATCATAAGCGATGGCGACTTTTAAATCTTTTCCGGGAAACACCTGTTTCATATAATCAGAAAGTCCTTGAGTGTTTTTACCGAGTGTGTATTTATTGATTTTATTGGTGCCCACGCCCATCACACCGCGCATTCCGCCAGTGCCGAATTCAAGGTTCTTGTAAAAACTTTCTTCGAGTTCTTTGGGCGACGAAGTCATCATCTCTTTAATCGCCGTTTGGGTTTCATGGTCAAAAGTTGGGGTGAGCCAAAGGTTGGCTTTATCAAGAATAGGTTGTGGAATATTCATAACATTCATTTTAATCAATAGGTAATATAATATTTTTAGGAGCCGGGAACCTGCTATCCGCTACAAGTCCTCACTGGCGTTCCGGGCTTTTCACTTCTATCAGGGCTAGAGGTTCACCTGCTGCGAGACTTTGTATCTTTCTTCGTTGTTTTTGGTGCGCAGGATGATTTCACCTAGGAAACCGGCCAAGAACAATTGTGTACCGATAATCATGGTCGTGAGCGCTATGTAAAACCAAGGATTGTTCGTGACCAAATCATAAGGCAAGTCGTGGTACAAACGGTACAGTTTCGAAATTCCGATATACCCCGCAGCAAAAAATCCGATCACAAACATCAGCGAACCCATGGCTCCGAACAAATGCATCGGCCTTTTGCCAAAACGCGACAAAAACCAGATTGTAATCAAATCCAGAAAACCATTAATGAAGCGGTCCATGCCGAATTTCGTCTCGCCATATTTTCGCGCCTGGTGCCGCACGACTTTCTCGCCGATTTTTCCGAATCCGGCATTTTTAGCCAACACCGGAATATAACGGTGCATCTCGCCCGAAACCTCAATGTTTTTCACCACAATATTTTTATAAGCCTTGAGTCCGCAGTTGAAATCGTTGAGCTGCACACCCGAAGTACGCCGCGCCGCCCAGTTGAACAATTTCGACGGTAGGTTTTTGGCCACCACCGAATCGTAGCGTTTCTTTTTCCAACCCGAAACCAAGTCGAATCCACCTTGGTTGATCATCGCAATCAACTCCGGGATTTCTTCGGGGTTGTCCTGCAAATCGGCGTCCATAGTAATAATTACTTCGCCTTGGGCTTTGGCAAAACCGGCATGTAGCGCTTGGGATTTTCCAAAATTCTTCAGAAAACGAATGCCTTTGATATTAGGGTTTTGTTCTGAGAGTTTCTCGATGATGTTCCAAGAATTGTCTGTGCTGCCGTCGTCAATGAAAATCACTTCATAAGAATAATGATTTGCTTGCATGACCGAAACAATCCAGTTATGAAGTTCTTGCAAAGATTCTGCTTCGTTGAGCAGCGGAATGACGATAGATAAATTCATTAAATCTTATAGGCTTTGAGGGCGTTCTCTGCGAACAATCAGTGCGGTAATCAGACCAATGATGCTGTAAATAACCAGATTGAAAACAAATCCTTTGAGCTGTCCGAACACACCAAAAGAATCGGTCTTTTCCATTTCGCTTACAACATTGTTAATGTCTTGCGCACGGCCGCCAAATTTTTGCATCATTTCGACTGTCATTTTAATCACGTTATCCGAAATGATTTTCTTGGCTTCAGGATCGATAACGTTAAAAAGCAGAATGCTAAACAAAGTAGCGATAAAAAATCCGATGGCGATAGTTATAAGAAAACTCGTGAACGCTTCTTTGAAAGACATAAAACCGCCTAGTATTTTTTTATTGTTGATGGCCGAAACCACACCAAAGGCCACAATGATTAGCAAATTCAGAATACCATACCAAGGAGCAGTGAACAAATTTAGGTCGATGGCGTAAATTAACGTGGTGGCGACCACCATGAACAAGCCCAAAAACAGTCCGTATTTCATTGCGTTTTTTCTGAGAGTTTCCATAAAAATAACGGTTTTAAAAATTAAGTTACAAATATAACAATTCCCGATTCACGCGGCAGAAAATTCCTTGTAGAAGTTCCGATAAAAAAATGAAATAAAGATTTGGTAATTAAAAAATAGTTGTATTTTTGCGCACTCAAAATCAATAAGTAAAATAAAAAGTTATTTGGTGTTCAATACCTTTTAAAGTAAAAGCAGCAAGGCGCCGATAACCAAAACGAAAAATAAATTTACCATGAAAAAAGGAATCCACCCGGAAAATTACAGATTAGTAGCTTTCAAAGACATGTCAAACGACGATGTGTTCATTACTAAATCTACAGCAGAAACTAGAGAAACCATCATGCACGAAGGGGTTGAATATCCGGTAGTGAAAATGGAGATTTCAAGAACTTCTCACCCTTTTTACACAGGTAAATCTAAACTTATCGATACCGCTGGTCGTATTGACAAGTTCAAAACCAAATACGCTAAACACGGTAAATAATTTATTGGTGTTCGAAATTATAAAGAAGCCTTTCCTTTCCGGAAGGGCTTTTTTATTGGAAGTCACTTTGCCAAACGGATTTTTTTTTCAAACTTTGGCAAATAACCAAGCAACATCATGAACTACATACTTTTTGACGGCACGGTCCGCAACGCATTATTACCTTTTACGTTCACGCGACCGGTAGCCGATATCCGCATCGGGATTTTGACCATCCGCGAGAAATGGGAAAAATATTTAGGAACCACCACAACCACCTTGACCGAAGAATACCTTTCAGAGAAATTCCCCATGGTCGAAATGGAAGAAAACGTGATGATCAACGCGTCGTTTTTACCCAATGAAGTTTTATCCGAAATGGTGCGGAACCTTGAACCCAACCAAGCCATTTTTAAAGGCGAGGAAGTGATTGCGTTTTATACACAAGATACTCAAGAAGAAGTCGATTTTGATAGCTATGAAATTTTAGAATACAACAACGATTGCCTTTTCGTGGCGCATCCGTGGGATATTTTCTCTAAGAATGATGCAGCTTTGCGTGAAGATTTCGAACTGCTCACCGAAGACCGAACTTCACAACCCATTCCGAAAAGCGTCAACGTGATTTCGCCCGAAAATATTTTCATTGAAGAAGGCGCCAAACTCGAATTTGTTACTTTGAACGCTTCGACCGGCCCGATCTACATTGGCAAGAATACCGAAATTATGGAAGGTTCCGTAATCCGCGGCCCATTTGCGCTTTGCGAAGGCGCGCAGGTAAAATTGGCGACCAAAGTTTACGGAGCAACCACGGTTGGTCCAGAATGCCGTATCGGTGGCGAAGTCAACAACTCGGTGCTGTTTGGTTATTCCAATAAAGGCCATGACGGTTTTTTAGGGAATTCCGTATTGGGCGAATGGTGTAACATTGGTGCCGACAGCAACAACTCGAACCTGAAAAACAACTACGAGGAAGTCAAACTCTGGAGCTACGAAACCGAAAGCTTTGCCAAAACCGGCTTGCAATTCTGCGGTCTGATGATGGGCGATCACAGCAAATGTGGCATCAATACGATGTTCAACACCGGAACCGTTGTGGGCGTCAGCGCTAATATTTTTGGGGCTGGTTTTCCGCGCAATTTCGTACCGAGTTTTTCTTGGGGCGGCGCATCGGGCTTCACGACCTATATTACCAAAAAGGCTTTCGAGACTGCGAAGATCGTGATGTCGCGCAGACACGTAGATTTCGACGAAAAGGAAGCGAGAATCCTGGAACATGTATTTGAACTCACCAAAAAATACAGAAAAGAATAAAAACTTTGCGGCTTTGCGGGAAATTCTTTTTTTTTCTCGCAAAGACGCAAAGACGCAAAGACGAAGGAATACTAAATGGAAACGCCAGAATTGTAAAGCAGTTGTGGCTTTTTTTGTTTTTAGAAGCCGGGAACCTGCTATTCGCTATAGTCCTCGCTGCGCTGCGGGCTGCCGCTGCTATCAGGGCTAGGGCAGTGGCTGAACCGGACGTTCTATAATCAATTGAAAATTAGCCTTTAAAAATTCTTGAAGCTGTTTTTTCTAACCGATTATTGTGTGTATTTTTGCAGCCCGTTTCGGAAGGTGAAAGTACTCTCGAGAACAGGGGCCGCGTTAGGGATAGCAGTGGAAATCTTTTTTTGCGAAGATGTTGTTCTTCTTTGCAAGGATTTGGAAGCAAAAAAAATTGAAACGGATAGCCCGGCCGTCAGGCAACGCCCAACAAATGAAACCAATGGATAACAAGAAAAAAGTCGCTTTTTACACGCTCGGATGCAAACTGAATTTTTCAGAAACTTCGACCATTGCGCGCAGTTTTGACCAAGAAGGTTTTGACCGCGTCGATTTTGAAGAAGTGGCCGATATTTATGTCATCAACACTTGTTCGGTGACCGATAATGCCGACAAGCAGTTCAAGCAAGTGGTGCGTAAAGCGATGAAACTTAATGACAAGGCTTTTGTGGCGGCGGTGGGTTGTTATGCGCAACTCAAACCCGAAGAACTCGCAGCGGTAGACGGCGTCGATCTGGTTTTGGGCGCGACCGAAAAATTCAAGATTACCGATTACATCAACGATTTATCTAAGAATGATTTTGGCGAGGTGCATTCGTGCGAAATTCAGGAAGCCGATTTTTACGTGGGCAGTTACTCCATTGGCGATAGAACCCGTGCTTTTCTAAAGGTGCAGGATGGTTGCGATTATAAATGTACTTATTGCACGATTCCGCTCGCGCGTGGGATTTCGAGAAGCGATGCTTTGGAGAATGTCTTGAAAAACGCTTACGAGATTTCACAGCAGAATATCAAGGAAATTGTTTTGACCGGCGTCAACATCGGCGATTATGGCAAAGGCGAATTCGGTAATAAAAAGCACGAGCATACTTTTTTAGAACTCGTTCAGGCTTTGGATGCAGTAGAAGGTATCGAGCGACTCAGAATTTCCTCAATCGAGCCGAACCTTCTGAAAAACGAAACGATTGAATTCGTCTCAGAAAGCAGAACCTTTGTGCCGCATTTCCACATTCCTTTGCAAAGTGGCAGCAATGATATTCTAAAGAAAATGAAGCGCCGTTATTTGCGCGAAGTGTATACCGACCGCGTGGCGAAAATCCGCGAAGTGATGCCGCATGCCTGTATCGGTGTAGACGTTATCGTAGGTTTTCCGGGCGAAACCGACGAACATTTTCTGGAAACTTACCACTTTTTGAACGATTTGGATATTTCGTATTTGCACGTGTTTACCTATTCAGAACGCGACAATACTGAAGCGGCTTTACTGCCCGATGTAGTTCCTAGTAACGTACGCGCCAAACGCAGTAAAATGCTCAGGGGTTTGTCGGTCAAGAAACGCCGCGCTTTTTACGAAAGCCAACTCGGCACCACCAGAACGGTGTTGTTCGAAGGCGAAAACAAAGAAGGCTACATTCATGGGTTTACAGAAAATTACGTCAAGGTAAAAACACCATGGAACCCGGAATTGGTTAATACTTTACACGAAATTCAACTCACGCATATTGACGACGATGGTTGTGTTCGTTTTGAAAGAGCTACAATAAAAATCTGATTTTTACCTCTTCAATAATTTATCCTTCAGAATCAGGCCTAGAATTTCTTCTTTATTGTTGCGGCTGAAATTGACTTGATACTGGTTAATCCTAATTGTATTGCCTTCTATGGTGTTGATTTTGGCAATGGGTACCAAATACGATTTGTGTACCTTGACAAACTGGTCTGCCGGAAGCTGGTTTTCAACACTTTTCAGAGTCAGGTAGCTAATGTATTTCCGGTCAGCGGTTTGAATAATCACATAATTTTCCATCGCTTGTACGAAAAGAATATCATTGTAGAAAATTTTTTCGATTTTGTTTTCACAGCGCAGGAAGAGAAAGTCGTCTTTTAGCTGTAGTGCGGTTTCATTTCCCGGAGCGGTTTTTGACGAAACCTTTTGCACCGCTGTCAGGAAACGTTCGAACGAGAACGGTTTGAGTAGGTAATCTGTTACATTGAGCTCGAAACCTTCAACGGCATGGTGTGCGTATGCAGTAGTGATGATGACCGCCGGTGGATGGCTCAGGGTTTTCAAAAAGGTGATCCCTGAAATTTCGGGCATTCTGATGTCGAGAAAAATCAAATCGATTTGTTCGGTTTTGAGTACCTTCAGTGCTAATAGCGGATTAGAAAAACTGCCGATAAGTATTAAAGAATCAATCCTGTCGATATAACCCTTGAGGCCCTCGCGTGCAATGCGTTCGTCTTCAATGATGAGGCAATTTAGTTTCATGTCAGTTGTATTTTGAGGTTGACCACAAATTGATCGCCGACTCCACCAATAACCAAACTATGGTTATCAGGACACAAAATGGCGAGCCGTCGTTTGACATTGGCAATGCCCAGCCCACTCGAATGGGTTTCAATTTTGGGTTCGGGGTTAAAAGTGTTTTTGATTTCAAATTCCAGTAGATTTTCCTCAGTAAGACCCAGATCAATGTGAATGTAATTCAATCGGTCGGTATAGTGAGAGACATATTTAAAGGCATTTTCCACGAAAGGAATCAGTAGTAAAGGCGGCAGCAAGTGATTTTTTTCTAACGATGCTCTCTCAAAGTGCACTTCAACATTTTCGCAGTTCCTCATTTTCTCGATTTCGATATAATCATTTAAAAAGTCGATCTCCTGAGCCAGACTGATCTGATCTGACGAACATTCATAAAGCTGGTAACGCAAAAGGGAAGAAAACCTGAGCATTACCTCTTTGGCCTGGCCAAGGTCTTTGTCCATCAGGAAATAAATGCTATTAATCGCATTGAACATAAAATGTGGGTTGATCTGTGATTTGAGAAAATTAAGTTCGTATTGCAATCTTTCTTTTTCGATTCGCTGGTTTTGCTGCTCTTTATTTATGTAGTGCTCAATCAGAATAATAATCGTGAATAAAATCGTCACCGTGAGATGAGTCATGGTGTGCGCAATCCAGTTGATGAGTTCGGATTTCACCACAAAACCGGGCTCCACGCTTCTAATATAAAATATTGACAGATAATTATTGAGCCCAGCCGTCAAAATGCAAACTACTACGGCGGTCACAAAAAATAGCAAATACCTTTTTTTGAAATACAGCCTTGGAATGAGCCCATAAATAACCAGATATACGGTAAGTATTTGCAAGGAAATATCTTTAACAAGGTCGAATTTATTGAAGTGGTAATTGGCGCCACGGCTCAGAACCAACTTATGCCACAAATCCCAACCGGCATAGAGCCAGTAAAATATATGAATGACTTTGTACCTTTTAAGGAAGAAATAAAAATTTTTCATCAGTGCTTTCTCTGTGGTAAATTTAAGATTTTAGGCAGACCGAAAACCCGTGCGGTAAAAATACTTGACCATTGGTTGCTTTGTCTTGACCAACTTGCATCCGTTTATCCAAAACAAAACCAAAAGCCGAAAACGCATTTTTATCAAGCTAATTTGCAGTTATACGTAATAGTTTTGGCAATTGCACGGCTTCGGATATAATTTTGGATAAGAAACTAAAAAAAAGGAGTCATGAAAAAACAATTACTATTAATATTTTTGCTGGTTACAGCGATTTTATTTGCACAAAATCCAGTAGGAAGCGTGGGACGTTTCTATGGGCTGGGTAATGGCAGTAACGGACGGGCTATTTACGCGATGACTAAAAATGCCAGTTCAATTACTTACGACGGAGTATATGTTACCGGAGTTCCGTCAACCTATTCTTTGGCAATCGCCGATTTGGGCGATGGAAACCGTTTTTATTCCAATACGTATGATTTCGTCAATAACAGTGGAAGTATTCTCAAATACAACGGTAGCAGCTGGGAAACAGTCACCGATGGAGTTCCGATTTTTTATAATGCTTCGGGGTATCGCAACTATCTTTATTTTCATTCCACAAGGCTAAACAATACGACCGAAAACCGTATTTCCAGATTTGACGGAGCCGAGTTGACCACGCTTTGGGAAGATCAGTCGGTGTATTCGCCAGTAGCCGACATAGCTATAGACGATTTGGGAAATGTGTATTTTTTTACTGGACCGACACCCTATGATGTAGATACACTTAATATCATGTCTCCAAGTGGCGTGATGCTCCAGCAACTGACGATCAACTTCGAAGGGCTTTGTGGCTACGGAATGAATTTCGTTGACGACAAACTCTATCTGACTTTCTGTGATGCCAATAGCACTTTTCCTAATAAGATGGTTTCGCTGGATTTGTCTGCTACGGAAGCGAGTTTCGGAGCTTCGCTAACCGTTCCGCAACCGGTCGTCGGAACCACTACCAACGGTCAGATTCTGCTAGCGATGATTGATATCGCATCCTGCACTTCCGCTAAATCGCTATTAGGTAATGAAGGTTTTACTGAACAAGAGGGCTTCGAGATTTTCACCACAGGAGAGCAACTATTGGTTCATAGTATAATTTCTGCTGATCTAACGATTTTGAACCTTAGTGGAGAAACTTTGTATCAAAGCCGGTTAAGTGGTAATAGCGAGGAAAGTATCGATTTATCAGCCTTCTCCAGCGGCCTTTATTTTATTAAGGCCATCAGTAATAATCAGATAATCATTAGGAAATTTATTAAATCCTGAATAAAATTTTCAGTACTTTGAATGAAACCGAATTTTCGTCGTTCTAAAAACCGCCACACCATATTGCTCCACAAATTCATAAGTATGCCGTTTGGGTTGTTTGAAATCAATAATCCTAGCGGCCGAAATCTCGTAATACATTTTCTCGCCTTCCATCATAAAACGTTCGCCTTGTTTGCGGTAAGCCGAGCGCACGAGTTCGAATTCGCACATATTCCAAGTAGCCGCATTCGCATCAGAATCTGGCGTATCGATGTGCAAACCTTCAGTAATCTCGGTTTTGCAGCCGTAATATTTATCGATGCTCTCGAAAAACAAAATTACTTTCTCACGGTTCTCTGTTGAAATCATGGTTTAAAGATAGTTTTTTATTTTTTTCTGGGCGTTGCCTATCGGCCAGGCTGTTCGCGCTACACGGTAGCTTGCTGCCATCCTTAACGCAATATTTTGCCCGAAATGTTGTCTGGGTTTAAGGAAGAACCAAACGCAAAAAAGGCCCCGAAATTGGAGCCTTGACTAATTTGCTGTATCGTTAGATTTTGATTCCTGGCGGCAGTAAATCCTTGTAAAGCGTATTTTTTCTGAAGAACATCGCAATTTTCGGCAAAATCGGAACGACTCTTAACTTGCGCTCGTAGGCAATATTCATGATGTTTTTTAGTAATTCGTTAATCAGTTCCTCGTCATTAAATCCGTCTGGCGTATTGATCTTGGTCAGGAATATTTTTTTCTCTTGAAACGAATATTCTACTGAAATCAAACCTTCGGAAACGATGGTCTCAAATTGTCTGGCAAAAGCATTGTCTTTGATTTCCATTGTGATTGCTGCTTCCATAACTTCAAAGTATTGTAATTAAATTTTGGTTTTTCATTCTGGGAATGAGCCTACAAAGGTAAAACATAATTGTCGAAAACCAACGCACTATAAGGTTTAATTGCCACGTTATTAGTGTGTATTACGGTTTTAATTCTCAACAGATTCCGTTACATTTATCACCTGATTTCAATTCCTGCCCAAAAATGGATAGCACGCCAAAAATTCCAGTTTATTTCATGCCCGGCCTAGCAGCAAGTTCGGCTATTTTTGAGAGAATTCAATTGCCTACTGAGCTGTTTGAAATGCACTTGTTGGAATGGAAAATTCCTTTACCACAAGAAACGCTTTCGCAGTATGCACAAAGAATGGCTCTAGAAGTCCAAGCTGATTCGCCGGTTTTAATTGGTGTTTCCTTTGGCGGTGTGCTGGTGCAAGAAATGGCTGCTTTTCTGAGTCCGAGGAAAGTAATTATTATTTCCAGTGTGAAAACCCAAGACGAAATTCCGCTGCACATGAGAATCGCACGAAATACTAAAGCCTACAAACTCATTCCGACCAAGTTGTTGCAGCATATTGAGGTTTTGAATAAGTTTTCTTTTGGCGCGGTCATCCAACAAAGATTGAAGCTCTATGAGAAGTATTTATCGGTACGCGACAAAGCCTATCTGGAATGGGCCATCGAACAAATGCTGCTATGGAACCGTGCTGAAGCCGACCCAAGAGTAATTCACATTCACGGTGATGCAGATGAAGTTTTTCCGAAGAAATACCTTCGCAATTATATTCCGGTCAAGGGCGGAACTCACATCATGATTCTAAGCAAATACCGTTGGCTCAACGAAAACTTGCCTAAAATTATCCTTAGTGAGGATTCTTAAGATTGGCTAAATTTTGTAAGTTTACCAGAATTAAAAACGAAGACGATGAACTGGATTAAAAGACTTTCGATAGTGTTGGCGGTATTAGTGGTAAGCGGGGCACTCGTTTATGGTATCTCAACAGAAAACAAAAACAAAATCACCCGCGAAGGTACTAAGTTCTATTTCCCAACACAGATTGATTTTGCGGGTGAAGTTGCGCCGTTGCAGGTTTCAGATGTGCGCGAACGCCTCGACCGCGAGTTGCTCATCAATGCGAACTTAGACGCGACCACGTTGTTAATTATCAAACGGGCCAACCGTGCTTTTCCGATCATAGAACCGATTCTTGCCAAGTACGGTGTTCCCGATGATTTCAAATACCTGGCAGTAATTGAAAGCGGTTTGGTTAATGCGGTTTCTCCGGCAGGTGCTCGTGGAGTTTGGCAATTTATGCCGGTAACAGCTAAAGAAAAAGGAATGGAAGTCAATGATTTTGTAGATGAGCGTTATCATCTTGAAAAGTCTACTGAGGCGGCTTGTAAATACCTGCTCGAGGCCAAAGCGCGTTTCGGCAACTGGACATTGGCTGCAGCTTCCTACAATGGCGGCATGACCGGTGTGAACAAACAAATCGAAATGCAACAAGTTACTAACTACTATGACTTGTTGCTCAACGATGAAACTTCGCGTTACGTTTTTCGGATTCTGGCTTTAAAAGAAATTATGAAAGATCCGGCCAAGTATGGTTTCATGGTGGATGCGAATGATTTATACCACAACTTGCCTTCAAAAGTGATTACTGTTGATACGACTATCAATGACTTGGCTTCGTTTGCCAAAGCGCAAGGCATCAATTACAAGATTCTTAAAATTCACAATCCTTGGTTGCGCGATAAAAAACTCATTAACGTCAATCGCAAGAAATACGAAATCCAAATTCCTCTGAGCGGCTATTGATTTTCAGAAATCCAAGAAAGCAAAAAGCCATCAATCTAGTTTAGTTTTGATGGCTTTTTTATGAAAGGTTTGGACTCGTTACTCAATTGCGGCCAGTTTTCCCGGCACGGTGTTTTGATTTTGAATTAAACTCACCACACGGTCATTGAAGGTGTTGTAATTCAAATCGAAGGCTTTTTTAAAGGCAGTTTTTGGTGGAATTGCGATACCGCCACGTTTGATATCCACCACTTCTAAGTCTTTGTTAAGTAAGTAAGAAGTTGGGAAACCCAAGTAATGTTTCAAGGTAGCGACCACATTTTGGTCATTTTTGTAGGCTTCGTTTGCATAACACACTTTGATGTGGTTGTTGAACTGGCGCGCTAATTTTTTCACATCGCTCTTGACATCCCAAAACACGACAATAATCTGAACCTCGTCATCATACTTTCTGGCCAGCTTGTTTAGCGCAGGAATTTCTCCTTTGTTGATCACACACCATGAAGCATAAGTAATGATGAATACCGGTTTTTTGATTTTGCTCAGTTTTACCTTGCGACTGTTAACACTTTTAAACGAGTAATCGTCAAATCGGGAGCCGACCAAGTGGTTTTGCACGAGCGAATCAAACAACGCATTGCCGCGCTCGATGTTGCCTTTCTCGAATTCAATGTCAGTTTTGGAATTGTACTTTTTGATGTTACTCTTGATGGCGTCTGTGAAAGAGACTACAGCGTCTTGGCTATAGCAAGAAATACTCGCAGTGAAAAACAGAAGTGTAAAAATTAATCGCATAACTTGACTATTACAGATTAATAATGGCCAAATTTAACGCATTTCATCGGACATAAAAAAGTTTTCAACAAGAAAATTTTAATAACTTGTTGAAAAAATGTTTATAAACCTAAAATTTTTATAAAAAAATACGCCGATCCACAAACTCAAATCTGCAAATCGGCGGGTGTATTTTGTAATTGAAAAAACTACATTTTTTTCATCTGCTCTTTCATCATGGCAATCTGGTCTTTGAGCATTCCTTGTTTGTCTAGTTTTTTGGCTTCGTTGAGCAAGTTGGTCGCTTCTAGTTTTCTTCTTCGGGTAAGCGCCACGCCAGCTAAGTTGAGTTTGGCTACGGCTAAATCCATGTCCATGTTGAGGCCGAGTTCCACAGCTTTCTTGAAATATTTCTCAGCTTGGGTCAAATTGGTTTGTGAGAGCATGATGCCGTGCAGGTAATTGTAGTAACCTTGCTGCTTTCTCACCAGTGCAGTTTCTGGGTTTTTGATGTAAGCCAACCATTTCTGGGCTCCGGTAAAATCTTGTTTTCGCAACCTGAGAAACGCCAATAAAATAAATTCGTTTTTATAATAAAGTAAAACCGGGATCAGCGACAATAAAATCAAAAAAATCCCATTGCCGATGTAGCCTTCAGTAAACTGCCAGATGGCGGTAGCGAAGATGAGTCCGGCGAAAATCAATTTAAAAATTCTGTGAAACATAAGGTGTGTTTTAAGCGTGGCCAAAGATAGTAAAAGATTTCAAAATATTTTTTCAAAAGCACTTGCCAGAAAAAAAACACTTTGTATATTTGCACTCGGTTTTTAGGGCACCTAAGCCGCTCGGTATTCAATAAAGATTTAAAAATATAAAGCAATGAGCAAAAGAACGTTTCAACCATCGAAAAGAAAAAGAAGAAATAAGCACGGATTTATGGACAGAATGGCTTCTGCTAATGGTAGAAAAGTATTGGCTCGTCGTCGCGCTAAAGGCCGTCACAAACTGACTGTTTCCTGCGAACCAAGACACAAAAAATAATGATTCACTGTCATTTATATCAAGGCGTTACTTTTTTAGTAGCGCCTTTTTTTATATCTTGACGGGAAATATATTGAAATTTTTTCGGGAGCTGATACCCGCTTTTCGTTGCAATCTTTTGCGCCTGAAGCCAATAGCAAACCAAGGAAATTTCCTGAGCGCAAAAGGATTTCCACTGCAATCGGGGCTAGGGCTGCCGGCTACACAGAACGCAACTTATAACATACAACCTACAACTAAAAATAACTAACTACAATGCCAAAAGACAACTCCATCAAATCTGTTCTTATTATCGGTTCCGGCCCAATTGTCATCGGGCAAGCTTGCGAATTCGATTATGCCGGTTCCCAAGCCGCACGTTCTATCCGCGAAGAAGGCATCGAAGTCATCCTGATCAACTCGAACCCGGCGACCATCATGACCGATCCTTCGATGGCAGACCATGTTTACCTCAAACCACTCACGACCAAATCCATCATAGAAATCCTCAAAGCGCATCCTCAGATTGATGCCGTACTTCCCACCATGGGCGGGCAAACCGCGCTGAACCTTTGCTTGGAAGCCGACGAGAAAGGCATTTGGGAAGATTTTGGTGTTCGTTTAATAGGTGTCGATGTCAACGCCATCAACATCACTGAAGACCGCGAGCAGTTCAAACAATTATTAGAAAAAATCGGTGTTGGCGCAGCACCAGCCAAAACCGCCAATTCCTTCCTCAAAGGAAAAGAAATCGCTCAGGAATTCGGTTTTCCACTCGTCATCCGTCCGTCGTTTACGCTCGGTGGCACCGGAGCTGCTTTCGTCCACAAAAAAGAAGACTTCGACGATTTGCTCACGCGCGGCCTTGAAGCTTCACCTATTCACGAGGTATTAATAGACAAAGCCTTACTCGGTTGGAAAGAATACGAACTCGAACTCTTGCGCGACAAAAATGACAACGTGGTCATCATCTGCTCGATCGAAAACATGGATCCGATGGGCATTCACACCGGCGATTCAATCACAGTAGCGCCGGCCATGACTTTGTCTGATACGACTTTCCAGAAAATGCGCGACATGGCCATATTAATGATGCGCTCGATTGGGAATTTTGCGGGCGGTTGTAACGTGCAATTTGCCGTTTCACCGGATGATAAAGAAGATATCGTCGCTATTGAAATCAATCCGCGAGTGTCGCGATCATCAGCTTTGGCTTCAAAAGCAACGGGTTATCCGATTGCCAAAATCGCTTCCAAACTTGCTTTGGGTTACCATTTGGATGAACTCCAAAACCAAATCACCAAATCGACTTCGGCACTTTTCGAACCGACTTTAGATTACGTGATTGTCAAAATCCCGCGCTGGAATTTCGACAAATTCGAAGGCTCAGACAGAACTTTAGGCTTGCAGATGAAATCGGTCGGCGAGGTTATGGGTATCGGTCGTTCGTTCCAGGAAGCATTGCACAAAGCAACCCAGTCACTCGAAATCAAACGCAACGGAATTGGCGCCGACGGAAAAGGCTACAAGAACTACGAACAAATCATTGAAAAGCTTACGCACGCCAGTTGGGACCGCGTTTTCGTCATTTACGACGCCATCCAGATGGGCATTCCTTTGTCAAGAATCCACGAGATCACCAAAATCGATATGTGGTTTTTGAAGCAATATGAGGAACTCTATTTAATCGAAAAGGAGATTTCAAAGTTTACCATTGACACTTTGCCAAAAGAATTGTTGCTCGAAGCCAAACAGAAAGGCTACGGCGACCGTCAAATTGCGCACATGCTCGGCTGTTTGGAAAGTCAGGTTTATAAACTCCGTGAGCAGCAAAATATTAAACGGGTTTACAAATTGGTCGATACTTGTGCTGCAGAGTTCAAAGCGCAAACTCCTTATTACTATTCCACCTTTGAAGCCGATATTGAAACAGCTGATGGCAAGCGATACGTGGCCAACGAAAGCATCGTCACCGACAAGAAAAAAGTGGTGGTTTTAGGTTCCGGCCCGAATCGAATCGGGCAGGGCATTGAGTTCGATTATTCCTGCGTTCACGGTGTTTTAGCTGCTAAAGAAGCCGGTTACGAAACCATCATGATCAACTGCAATCCCGAAACGGTTTCCACTGATTTTGATACGGCCGATAAGCTTTACTTCGAACCTGTTTTCTGGGAACACATCTACGATATTATCCGCCACGAACAACCCGAAGGCGTGATTGTGCAACTCGGCGGACAAACTGCTTTGAAACTGGCAGAAAAATTAGACCGTTACGGCATCAAAATATTGGGCACTTCTTTCGATGCGCTCGATTTAGCCGAAGACCGCGGAAGATTTTCGGAATTGCTCGAAGAACTTAAAATTCCGTTCCCGAAATTCGGTGTGGCTGAAAATGCGGACCAAGCCTCAGCCCTAGCCGATGTTTTGGATTTTCCGTTATTGGTTCGTCCGTCTTACGTTTTGGGTGGCCAAGGCATGAAGATCGTCATCAATAAGCAAGAATTAGAAGAACACGTCATTGATTTATTGCGCAATATTCCCGGAAACAAATTGTTACTCGATCATTATCTCGACGGAGCTATTGAAGCCGAAGCCGATGCAATTTGTGACGGCGAGAACGTTTATATCATCGGTATCATGGAACACATCGAACCTTGCGGGATTCACTCGGGCGATTCTAACGCAACTTTGCCACCGTTCAATTTGGGCGAATTTGTGATGCAACAAATCAAAGACCACACGAAGAAAATCGCTTTAGCACTGAAAACCGTTGGCTTGATTAACATTCAGTTTGCTATCAAAGACGATACGGTGTACATCATCGAAGCCAATCCGCGCGCTTCGCGAACAGTGCCGTTTATTGCCAAAGCTTATGGTGAACCGTATGTGAATTACGCGACGAAAATCATGCTCGGTAAAAACAAAGTCACAGATTTTAAATTCAATCCGCAACTCAAGGGTTACGCAATCAAGCAGCCGGTATTTTCGTTTAGTAAATTCCACAACGTGAACAAGGCGCTCGGCCCAGAAATGAAATCAACCGGTGAGAGTATTTTATTCATTGACGATCTCAAAGATGACCAATTCTACGAGTTGTATTCCAGACGAAAAATGTACTTGAGTAAATAGTTAGATTTTCTAGTTGTTCAGGCTTTGAAATGGGATTGCCCTTTATCCAATCGGAACTAGGCATTTCACATAAAATCCGTGCAGAATTGTCATCTTTTACCATTTTTAATTTTTAACGAAAGTCTGAGGAAATGCCACGCCATTGATTTTTACCAGAACAATATAGGTTCCGGCTGAAAGATTTTCGACAGTCAGGTTTTCTTCAAATTTCCCTGAATTGGTTTTTTTGTTGATTTCGCTAATGGTTTTCCCGTCGAGGTTGATAATAGCAACAGACAAATCTGCGGCTTGATCTAAATCAAAAGCCAAATGAAGTTGCGACTGAACCGGATTTGGGAATAAAGTATAAGCTATTTTAGTATTTACTGCATGCGTTTCAATACCCAAACTAGATTTATTGATGGTCCAGTTGACCGTACTGACGTGAATTGTAGTATGATTGTCTACCCGAACCATTGTTGTTGGGTCAGTAACTGTTGCCGTAAGAGAATGCAGTCCGTCAGACAAAGTAGCGGGATTGATTTGATAGCTATCCAAGTTGGTATCGAAAACGCTCGAATCCAATTGCCATTGAATATGCAAGGTGTTGGGAATCGGTCGCAGCAGTTCAGTTAGTTGGAAATTGATGGGCTCTGAAGCGGTATTGACTGTCGATGAATTCTCAGGCGAATAACTCACAATCGGGTTGACTAGCGCATGAATTTTCTCTATAATACCTTCTTTACAGACGTTGCAATACGGCAAGTTTAGCTGTTCCATTTTACAAGTATTGTTGGTCGGTTTGTACCATAAATTTGAATTCCCGCCACAACAATAATTATGGATGCCAGTGGTTCCGGTGCCAACCCAGTTTTTCCATTTGATCAGTGTTGGGTCAGATTCTTGGGTCATGTTGATTTTCTCGGCAAAATACTGATCGCCGGCGTAATATTCATCGGCTAAACCTGCAAACGTATGCCCAATTTCGTGGGCCGCAATTTCACTTGAAGCTGCATTGGCAGTAAATACAGCATAAGTTCCGCCACTGCCACCATATTGAGGCGTGTTTCCCACTATAAAAACTAAATCATAATTCGGGAAATTGTTAGCCAAAACAATTCCGACTCTTGCACCGTTTGATACAATAGTCAGTCGGTGGATGCCAAAACCGTCGAATCGGGCACCAAAATAATTGATTGGGTTGGAAACTTCGGTAAAATAGGATGCACAATCACTAGCTGTGTTAGCATGTTTGACACCTGATTCCGGAGAAATGACCTTAATTGCATAGACGTTGAAATAGTTTTTATACTGCGCCCAGGGTGAAATTGAAAATAGATAACTGGTAATATCACTTGCGGTATCAATAAAATCTTCTTGTTGGTCGGCAGTGTAGCCATCGCCCATGATCACGAGATTCAAACATTTATTCGGGTCGCCACTGTTTTGAATTTGTACCACATCAAAAACTTGAGCTTGCAGGGCTGTCAAGGTGATTAAAAAGCAAAACAAAGTTGCTATTTTCTTCATGGTGTGATGGTAAAGGTTTGCCATTGGTTAGAAGTTTTGTGGTTGATAGTTTCTATAATTTTGATTTTGGTGATGCCTTTTTTCTGGAGTCGGATAAAAAACTCAGCTTCATCAAGCTTTACGGCTTGGGTGCTGAATTGGTTGTTTTCGTTCAGGTATTCAACGTTTTTCAGTAATGGATGTTCTATGCGTCGGGTGTCAGTGCGTTTTTCGTCTTGAAAAATTTCTACAATTAGATAGTTTCCTGAATCAATAGGGCGAACTATTTCCGGTTTCATTTTTCCTTTTCCGATGCTGGTCGAGGTCATCATGAGTGCATTTCCTGAATCTTTTTTTGTCATTTTGAACATAACGAAAAGAATTTCATCAATAGGTTTTTGCGCAATAATTTCGGGTGAATTTTCCCTTTGACTCGATGCTCCGCAACTGCCAATCAAGAATATAGTTAGCAAAAGAAATAAGTACAGGCGCATGATCTTTAAAATGACTTTCAAAGATAGAGAATTAAGTAATCGAAAGTCAGTCGTTAAAAGAAAATTACTTCATTGTTCTCTGTTCAAAAGCAGTATTTTTACACTCGAAATATTTCAAAATGGACTTACTCAAAAAAATCAACTCCAAAGCTAAAGCCGAACTTAACAGCGGTTTCGGAACCAATGCCGGTAGTTATGGCGGGCGTTTTGTCAACAAAGATGGAACAGCCAACATCTACAAACGCGGACTTCCACTGCTCGATAGGATCAGCTGGTACCATACTATGCTGGCCATGCCACGTTGGAAGTTTCTCGGGGTTTTGTTCGGGTTTTATACAGCTGTGAATTTTCTTTTTGCATGCATTTATTACCTCATTGGGGTTCAGTATCTCGACGGCATCAGCACTAACGGCTCGGAGTGGGTTAAATTTGGGAAGGCGTATTTTTTCAGTGCGCAAACTTTTACTACAGTAGGTTATGGTCACATCAGTCCGAATGGTTTTTTAACCAGTGCTTTGGCTGCTACTGAAGCACTCATTGGGTTGCTCAGTTTTGCCATTGCCACAGGTTTGTTTTTTGGAAGATTCAGCAAGCCAACGGCATTTCTGAAATTTTCGCATCACGCTTTGATATCGCCTTACAAAAGCGGCAAAGCATTAATGTTACGCATGGCACCGTACAAAAACACCAATTTTACCGATGCTGAAGCCAAGGTTACGCTAGGAATGATTCTCGAGGAAAACGGTCAGAAGGTCAACAAGTTTTATACACTCGATCTGGAAATGTCTAAGGTCAATTCGCTTACTTTAAGCTGGACGCTGGTGCATCCGATTACTGAAAATAGTCCGCTATTTGGTTTTCTTCAAAGCGATTTTAAATCCATTGATGGCGAGATTTTAGTGTTTGTGAAAACTTTCGACGATATGTTTAGCACGACCGTTGCCGCCAATACTTCGTACACTTTTGATGAAGTGGTCTATGGTGCGAAGTTCGAAATGATGTATTCCGACAGCGAAGACGATACCCGAACAGTACTGCATTTAGACAAACTCGATTCGTTCTATGCAGTTGCTGTAGATTGAGTTGCAGAATATTTATATAAAAAAAAGCCTCCGTTTCGGGAAGCTTTCTGATTTTATTTCAGCAAAAATTCTGTTTTCACATTGACTTTGTTGGAGACCTTTTTTTTGACCACCGACGGAATTTCTATATCATAATCTGAGGCATTCACAGTGAAGTTGGAAATAATCTCTAAACCGTTTTCGGTCTTGCGGATTTTAGCCTTGGTAATTAAGTCGTTGGTCTTCCCGTGTAATTCTAGCTTGCCTTTGAGTGTATATTCTTTGGCAGTTGTGGTCACTGAATTGATGTCGAAGTTTTCAATTTTTCCTTTAAATGTCGATTTCGGATAGGTATCGCTATTGAGGTAATTTTCGTTGAAATGTTCTTCCATCAAAGCGAGTTTGAATTTGAAACCTTTGATGAGCGCAAGGCTGGCAATGTCACCGGTTTTAGTATTTAGAACACAAGTGACGCCTTCATTCTTAGCCTTCACTTCTTCAAAAGCCGGAACCGAAGCTTCAAAAGTAATCTTTCCGGTTTTAGTGAGCATTTTATCTTGGGCAAAACCCGCGTTGGCCAAAATCAATAAGGCCATTAGTAATATCTTTTTCATTGCTGTTTGTTTAGTTTTTTTGGTTTAAGGCTGGAAATCTTGGTCTCTCCATTTGATGATGGTAGCGATAATGTTTTCTGGTAATCGAGTGCCGCCGCTTGGCATCATTCCTTCTGTGCCTTGTGCTCTGGAAATTCGGTCAATTAAGCCTCTTGATTGTATGGCTTGTTTTACTTTATCATAATCCGTAAGTGGCATCGGAGCTCCGTTAACAGGCGGTTCAGCATGACAGCCAAGACAATTGGATTGAATAATAGGTTTGATGTCTGCCTCATAAGAGATGTTTTCAGGAACTTCGCCTTGTAAGTCATCAGGGCTATTAGAACTACAACTGAGAGATAAAAAGCCGGTTAAGGCGATTAAAGATAATTTCAATTTCATATGTTTTTTATTTCAAAAATAGAAAATTAAACCTAGTAATAATTATGTTTGTATTTAAAAAAAAAATGAAATGAAAAAAATTCTGTTAATTATTATCGTATTTATTATTGCGATTGCCGGTGGATTGTATTTCTACATGTACCAAAACCATCGTGACATTGGTGCGGAAGAGGCCAGTTTTTCGCTGACCGTAAAAAGTCTGGAAGCCGAGTTTGCAGCTAATGACGCTCAAGCCAATCAAAAGTACCTTGACAAAACTATTGAAGTCAAGGGCAAAATCTCTAGTTTCGATGCTGTAGAAAAAGCCATAGTGCTCGATGAGAAAATGTTTGCCACCTATGCAACTCAGCCAGTTAAAGCACCAGTTGTCGGGCAAGAAGTCAAAATCAAAGGGCGTTTTATCGGTTATGATGATTTGCTCGGTGAATTCAAGATGGACCAGATTACCTTAATCGAATAGATGATTATCCTTCACTCAACCTCGGAATTTTTTCCAAAAACCAAACTAACAAACAAATATTGCAAGATGAAAAAACTATTATCTCTGGCCCTTTTGCTGCCAATGGCTGCTCTCGCGCAGGAAGATTTACTCGCCGGAATGGACAGCGTTCCTAAAAATCAACCTGTAGAATCTGCTTTTAAAGCGCTCAAAATCGTCAATCTGGAATCTACTAAACTGGCTGCTAAAGGTGATTTCTATTTTGTGGTAGCACACCGTTTCAGTTCCATCAAAGACGGATTTGAAGGAGCTTACGGATTAGATGGTGCTATCACACAGCTTAAATTTCTTTATGGTGTGACGCCTTGGCTTACGGTGAGTGCGGCTAGAAGTGAACCAGCTTACGATTTTTCGGTCAAGTATAAATTGATGGAGCAAAAAAAGGATGGATTTCCAGTGGCGATTGTTGGTTTCAACAGCCTAGGTTTCAATAATATTTTAAAGGAAAGTAACTATCCGGAAATGAAATTCAACGACCGAATGATTTATGTTTCGCAGTTGTTGGTTTCCCGAAAGTTTAATGATAAGCTTTCGCTAGAATTGGCGCCGACATTTTTCCATGAGAACTTTGTTGACAATGACGATCAAGACAATTCGCAATATGCTGTGGGCGTAGGTGGGCGTTATAAATTATCACGTCGTTTGTCACTCAACATCGATTATGCTGCTCATCTGAATCGTACTAGTTCTTCAATATACAAAGATCCGTTATCTGTTGGGGTTGATCTCGAAACTGGTGGGCACGTTTTTCAAATGCATTTCAGCAATTCTCAAGGTATTCACGAAGCCGGATTCTTAGGCAATACCACTGGCGAATGGGACAAAGGCCAGATTTTCTTTGGATTTAATTTGTTGCGTGTTTTTTAAGCCACAAGATTTATAAAACAAAAAAGCCTGTCGTTAATGACAGGCTTTTTTATGAGTTGTTATTGAATTATTTTTTCAAGAATTTTTGCGAATAAGTGTTGCCTTGTGCATCTTTCAAGAGTAATAAATAACTGCCAGTAGCCAATGATTTAACATCGATAGTTTCGTTAGTCATATTACTACTTGAGATAAATCTTCCGCTGAGGTCATAAATTCCGGCTTGGTTGATGATTGTTGAAGCGTCGTTGAGTTTAACGTGAATCACCTCATTAGCAGGGTTTGGATATACTGTGAATGCTCCGTTTTTGGCTTGACTTACCGCTAACAGAGAAGAACCTTCCACCACTAGTAAGTTCTGATCGCTCGAAGGATTCAAAATCGTATCGACAGTTCCCGATGGCCATCTAATGATTACTTTCTCAATAGCTGTTTCAGCACCAATTCCGAAATGAGGGTTGATACTGCTCATGTTTTGAAAACCAGTTCCGCTTTGAACATCACGGATTTGTTTTCCCCAAGCACCATAAAGTTCTACTCTGGCTCCGATTCCATTTCGGTTACTTTGTACGCCTTCAAGATTAAGTTTGATCCAGTGGTTGTCATTTCCGTCGTTGAACAAAACATTATTTCCGCTTTGAATGTCAATAAATCCATCGTTGTTCAAATCGCCCATTGGTCGGTCAACGGTTGACAATGGATAAGCATTGGGGTTGGGCGTAAAGTGGAAATCGCCATCGCCAAACATGATAAGACCGCCCGCAGCCAATACATCTAGAAAGCCGTCATTATCGAAATCTTCCGCAACGTATTCTCTACCGGTATAGTTGAAAGTATCGAAACCTGAACCTGCCGTAACACTGGTAAAAGTACCGTCACCGTTGTTTCTTTTCACGTTGGTGTTTCCGTTAGACATTGAATTGACACCTACAATTACATCCATCCAACCATCATTGTTAAAATCTCCAACCGCAGAAGACCAAGTTTGCTCTGGATCGGCCATATTCGCTGTTGGAGCAATATTGGTATAAGTACCATCGCCATTGTTTTGGAACAATTGATTAATATTACCACCTACACCAGAACCGCCTTGACCACACTTTGAAAGGTGCATATCGATTTTTCCGTCGTTGTTAAAATCTGACCAAAGTGAGGCATAGTTTCCACCGCTGGCAAAGTCACCAATACCGCCTTGAATATGATTCAGGTTGGTGCCGTCATTCATATAATAGCGATTCGGTGCATTGTCATCACAGGCAAAAGCATCTAATTTTCCGTCGTTGTTAATGTCTACGAAGTTGGTTCTTTGTACCAAATAAGATTGGTTTTTACGGTCAGTGCTGTAGGCTGTTCCATTTGCATTGGCTTTCAAAAATGTCACGCCACTTCCTGAACCATAAATTAAATCATTGTAACCGTTATTGTCAAAATCTCCAGCGGCAATACTCCAAGATGGCAATACTACTGTGTTAGTGAGCGGGAAATCAGTATTAGTGAAAGTTCCGTCTGGTTGTTGGTAAGCAATTACCAATAAATTATTACTTACCGCTGAGACGATATCATCGCGATAATCTCCATTCATGTCAGCAATGCAGTTGTTGTATGTTCCAGCGATTCCGCTTACAGGAGTTACAGTAAATGACAAACGATCCTCGGCCGGTGGAGGTGCTACGGTCAGGCTAAAATCAAAAGTAGCTTGACTGAATCGATTATCGAATGCAATAATATACTTAGTGCCTGTTGTAATTGGAAACGTAAGAAAAGAAGAATTGGTACCGTTGTAATCGTCATTTGATCCTACACAAGTCAGTGCACCGCATTCTCCTGAATATACAATGACTCGAGTATCAGCGTTGTTGTTTTGAGGTAAAAGCGTACTGACTGTGACGGTATTGTTTTCGGTAGCCGTAAAGGTGTACCATTTTCCTTTGGTAGCGGGATTGTTGTTTGGGTTTGTCAAACCACAAAGTTGGGTCGGGGCTTCACCAGCTTCATTGGTAAACGCTGGAGCAGTAGTAGTAGAGCCTAAAGCAACAGTTATAGCACTGTCGCAATGCTCTTGCGCCATGGCAAAAGTGAAGCTGAAAATAGCAACAAAAAGGGGTAATTTTTTTTTCATTAGAGTTTTTGTTAAGGGTATTTAAGGTAAGGTTAATGCTTAATCACAGTTTTGGGTCAAGGATGAAATCCATTGTTCTAGGAGCTCAACCCCTTCTTGGTGTACTATAGTTCGTCCAATTAATGGCATTCTTTCGCTTTCATCATTGGTGTTCATTCGATAATGCATTACTGATTTATCATAATTGCCAGGATTGACAAGTTTTTCTAGTGACGGGCTAAGTACTTCATCTGCAGTTACACAAATACCAATGTTTGTAGGATTAGTGGTTTCACTGAAAGCCAATCGCAAAGCTCTATAATCACAACGGGCATTGTCTTGATGACAGTGTGCACAATTCATATCGAGATAGGAACGAAGTCTTAAATCTAGAGGTTTAGTCGTATCGTGGTAATCAACAGTCGAAACGATATTGGCAGGATAGCTGTTCAAATAGCCTTGTTGTTTGAGATAAAGCAACTGATTCTTATTGCCTCTAGGATAAGCGAAGTCGATGTTAAGGTTCTGTGGTTTTGGAGCAATTGGTGTGGCCACTTCATTTTTCTTGTGACAAGCAAAACACTCAGCATCTGAAGGAATACGGTAATCAGTAGTTACAATTTCGTTGTTGGGCTTTCTGAAAGTAATTGGAATACTACTTCCATTGGCAAAATCTTCTCCGACAACTAAATCGGCATCAGTTTGTGCATCGTTCCATAAATACTCATAAAATTTCCAGCCATCAGCCTTAAGCACCATGAGACGGGTTTCAATAATTTTTGTGGTATTTCCTGGTTGAATGGTGTTGTAATAAAAGTTTTTTATTAAAATAGTGCCTACCGGAAAATCTAGAATTTTATTGTCTGCAACATAATTGGCTTTGACGCCTTCAGGCATCCAAATAAATCTTTTTTTGAGGGCATAGTCAGTAAAAAGTGTACTAGCTGGAGAGTAGGGAATGACTTTGTATCCCGGATTCATGTTTTTCATCGGACCTATAAAAAAATGATAGTCTGATAGCTTGGCATAAGGTACTTGCGATAAATCAATTTTCAGAGGACCACTTATAGATTGGCTAGTACGATTCTCTGAGTTGATATCCAAGTAATCTTCGTCATTGTCCGAACATGAATAAAAAACCATTGCTGAAGCAGCGACGAGTAAAACGATGAGGTAAAGTTTTTTCATAATTTTTTCAAAAAAGCATACCAAAAGTAATAAAATTTATCAAACTCACAATACAATCATAAACTATTGATTCACATCTGTAAGGGTTCTAAATAAGAATAAAAAAACACCGGTTTGACATACTAAATGCCTCACCGGTGCTTATTATTTTTAGAAAGAACTTAAGTTATTCTCTCACGAATTTTTGGGTGAACGATTTTCCGTTTTGGTTTTTCAATACCAACAAATAAGTGCCACTTTGCAAAGTGGATACATCTAATGTCATTGCATCCAAAGGTTTATTCATTACAACTCTACCCGCTAAGTCAAATACTTGAGCCGTTTTGAAGGTGTTGGTTGATGAATTATTTACGCTAATGTTTAACAATGCTCTAGTTGGGTTTGGCGAGATGTTGAACTCAGCAAACGTATTTGCATTCACCGCTAGTGTAGAACCTTCTGTTACACGGAAAGCTTCGTTAATAGTTGGGTTTTCAAAAGTATCTACAATTCCTGAAGGCCATCTGACCACCAAAGTTTCAATTGCAGTTGCTTCACCTAAACCGAAATGTGCATTCAAAGAGCTCATAAATTCAAAACCTTCACCACTGCGAATGTCACGAATTTGCTTTCCGAAGCTGCCATAAATTTCAATTCTAGCACCGATTCCGTTGGTGTTGCTTTGTGTTCCCTGAAGTCTTACTTTGAACCAGTTGTTTTGGTTCGGAACGGCATAACGAATAGTGTTGTTGTTTAAGATATCAAGGAATCCATCTTCATTCAAATCTCCTATGGCTCCTATCGAAAGACCAGGGTATGTTGTAGGCGAGAAAACATTACCTCCTTGGTTGAAGAAAATTTTCCCACTTGGGCCTAGAATGTCCACCAATCCGTTGTTGTCGAAATCATAAGCAACATAATCACGGTTAACAACTGTTTCTGTTTCCAAACCGGAGCCAGCAGAAATATCTGTGAACGCTTCTTCAACATCATTAGAGGTGTCAAGGTTGTTTCTGAAGAATTTGTTTCGAACACTTCCATTCGATCCGATTACAATATCCATATCACCGTCATTATCAAAATCTGCAACTGCAGAAGACCAAGACTGAACAGGTTGTACATTGATTCCAGCAGTAGCCGAAATATCAGTAAATACGCCATCGCCATCATTTCTATGTAATTCACATGGAGGTCCAGAACATTTTGAAATGAACATATCGCGGTCGCCATCATTATCATAATCGGTCCATATTGACGCATAGTTTCCACCAGAAGGAGTAATACCTAACATGTAAGCGCCAGGTGTTGTGCCAGATTGATAATAAGTCCAGTTGCCTGCGCCATCATTCAAATAATAAACGTTCGGATCAACGTCATGGCAAGAGAAAGCGTCCAAATTTCCATCGTTATTGATATCGATGAAATTGGTTCTTTGACAGAAAATATATTGCCCTGGGGTTTTACTGATGTAGCCTGTTCCCAAACCATTAGACTCCCAGAAAGTCAAGCCACTTCCTGAACCTAATAACAAATCATTGTAGCCGTCTCTGTTGTAATCACCGGCGGCTAAGCTCCATGAAGGTTGAAAACCTGTTGAGGGTAAAGTAAAATTGGTAATGGTAAAAGTGCCGTCAGGTTGTTGGTAATGTACTTTTAAATTGCCAGTGCTTACTCCGGCAATATCATCAATACTGTCATTGTTCATATCGACCACACAAATATTGTAGGTGTTATTGATGGTAGCTACAGTTTGTGAAGTATAATTTACCGGAACGATGATTGGCGTCTCGGTTAAAGTGAAATCAAAACCGTCTGCACTGTGTTTATTGTCCCAGGCGATATAATAAGTAGTTCCTCCGGTTACGTTGAAACTTTTCTTAGACAATAAAGAATCGGTGTTTCCAGAATTACAGGCAATTTCACCCGAGTCATCATCACTCACCAAGCAAGTTAAAGCAGTGCAGGCTCCGGTATATACACTGAAATTAGTGTCTTGACAGATGTTGGCTGGTAAATCTGAACTCACTGTCAATACTAAGTTTTGCGCAGGAGTGTATGCATACCATTTGGCTAAAGTAGCGTTAGAGCATGCTGTGATTAAGTTGTCTTCATCGATGGCATTAACTGACGTAGTACCGGCAGTAATAGGTGTTGCTGAATTACATGGATTGGGTACAAAAACGTTTTCAGATAACTGAAAAGTAAAACCGGCTGATGACCAGCGATTATCGAAAGCAATATAATAAGAAGTTCCGGCGATGACATCAAAAGTACTTGTTGATGAGTTTCCGGTTCCGTTATCATCATCACCAGCATGGCAAACCAAATTAGAGCAATCGCCTCTGTATACATGGAAACGCGTATCTACTAATGGTGTGTTTGCCGTGATATCAGTGGTAACTGTCACAGAGTGATTTTCTGTAGGGGTGTAGATGTACCATTCTCCGGCAGGTGGACGAGTAATTGGTACAGCTCCAAATGCGGTACAAATAGGATTCGGCACTTCCGATCCATTAATACCCGTAACCACATAAAATCCGGCGGTAATCGGAACGGCTGTGGCACAAGTGTCCTGAGCTTTGGCCAGTGGCGCAAAAATCAGTAACAATAACATTAAAATAATTTTTTTCATAATTGGGTAATTGATTATAGTTTAGTAATTGATTAATTCAAATTTAAGGACAATCTTGTAACGAATTGATCCATTGTCCGATGAGTGCAACCCCTTCTTGATGAATCATGGTTCTTCCATGTAACGGCATTCTGAATGTTTCGTTGGTGGTATTGATGCGATAATATAACATGGAACGATCGGTGCTTCCTGGGTTGACAATTGTACCCAAATCTTCGGGAAAACCTTGCATGTCTTCAGTATTGACACAAACACCTAAATTGGTTCGGCCAGCGCCATTAGGCAAACCCGTGTCTGAAAAAGCAAAACGCATCGGACGATAATCGCAATGTCTGCCTTCTGAATGGCAATGCGAACAATTAATATCAACATACGACCTCACGCGCAATTCGAGTGGTTTAGAACTGTCATTGTAGTCTATGATGGTGTTTTCAGGAGTTGGAAGAGAAAAATTATTTTGCAAATAACCTTGCTGAATCCACATGTTTAATTGGTTTCTTACTGTATTACCGTAATTATAATTGAAATTGAGGTTTTGTGGTTTGATGCCAATCGGGATGTAGGTGGTCACTTCCACATCATTTACCAATTCTTTTCTTTTGTGACAAATGGCGCATTGGGCCTCAGAAGGAATTCGGTAGTTGGTTTCTTTGACTAGGTTGTTTTCATCCATCCAAGAAATTGGTGTGAAACTGCCTTCCATGTCATAGTAGGCTTCAGTTTGTTCGGCGTTCCAAACATATTCCGCAAAAATCCAACCTGAAGCTTTACGAATCATCAAGCGGGTTTCAATGATGCGGGTTGTGTTGTTGGGAAGCACGCGGTCGTAGTAGAAATTTTTGATTAGCACAGCACCAACAGGCAATTCTAGAGTTTTGTTGTCACCGTTGTAAGTAGCTTTAGTTCCTCTGGGCATCCAGACAAATCTTTTTTTGTGTGCATAATCGCTAAATAAAACACTAGCAGGTTCATAAGGCAACACTTTGTAGTTAGGCTTTAAATTTTTGAGCGGCCCGATAAAAAAATGATAGTCAGATAGTTTCGGGAAAGGCACTGCACTCAAATCAAAACGAACAGGAGCTACCACTGCAGTACTTTGTTTACTAGCGTCACTTACATCAACATAGGAATCATCCTCATTCATCGTACATGAAATCACGAGAAGAGTGAACATCAAAACACCAATAAGACCAGCGTAAAATTGTTTCATATGTTTAAAAAAGCGACCCAAAAATAAAAAAAATATCAATTAAAATAGCAATTACTTCAACAACTGATAGTTAAAATAATAATTCGTTGTTTTATTCGGATTTTTAAAAAGTGACGATGGCCAATAAATTCAATAACTGTAGGCCTTAACGCTCTTGGGTCACTAATTACTATTGAAGAGAACTCAAAACGGATTTACCCTACTTTTAAAGAAATTACATCATAAAATTTTGAACTTTAAGAAGTGGGTTCGTTCTGTTCTGCTTCAGCCCTGCGCAATACAGCTTCTGGTAATGTTTTTTTGGCTTTGGCCCCCATTTTTTTGAGTTTTTCTACGCTGACGATTAAATTGCCATTTCCGGTAGAAAGTTTTTTCATTGATTCTTCGTAGGCTTTTTTTCCTTCATCCATTTTTTTTCCCACCAAAATCAGATCAGTTACAAAACCCTCAAATTTATCATACAAAGCACCGGCTTGTCGGGCAATTTCGTAGGCATTCTCTTGTTGTTTCTGGTTGGTCCACATACTGTCGATGGTGCGCAAAGTAGCCAGTAAAGTCGAAGGTGTGACAATCACAATATTTTTCTCGAATGCTTTGTTATAGAGGGTTGTTTCCTCATTCAAAGCCATAGCAAAAGCAGGTTCGATCGGAATAAACAACAGTACAAAATCTGGACTTTCGATTTGGTAAAGATCATGGTAGTTTTTCTCGCCGAGTTGCTCTACATGGCGCTTGATCGAGTTCACGTGTTCTTTTAAGTAGACGTTTCGGAGGGCTTCGTCTTCTTCGTTGGCAAATTTTTCATAGGCAGTCAACGATACCTTTGAATCGACAATCATTTTCTTCCCGTCGGGCAAATGAATCACCACATCAGGAAATACGCGCTGGCCGTCTTCAGTCAAATGGGCTTGCTGCACAAAATACTCGCGGTCTTTTTCCAAACCCGATTTTTCCAACACGCGCTCCAGAATGAGTTCGCCCCAATTGCCTTGCATTTTGCTGTCGCCTTTGAGTGCTTTGGTGAGGTTAATCGTTTCGCGGCTCATCTGTTCGTTCATTTCACGTAAACCCAATATTTGCTGGCGAAGCGCGGCGTGATAGTCGATACTTTCCTTGTGTGTATCTTCGACTTTTTTCTCGAATAACTGAATTTTATCTTGTAGTGGAGAGAGAATGTTTTTAAGGTTTTCTTTGTTTTGCTCGGTGAATTTGTTGGTCTTTTCTTCAAGGATTTTGTTGGCCAGATTTTCAAATTCCTTGGTAAATTTTTCTTGCAATTTCTCGATTTCTTGCTGTTGTTCGATATGGCGTTGGCGAAGGTATTCCAAATCTGCTTCTTTCTTGGTGTATTGCAAGGCAAGGCTGTCTTTCTCGGTGCGAATATTTTCCTTTTCGTATTGCGATTTTACCAATTGGTCTTTCAAATTTTCGAGTTGCGAATTCAAGGCGATACGTTTCTCTTCAAGGCTAATTTTGTCTGCCTTGGATTGAGCGGCGAGGAGCAATTTTCCGATGAAAATACCGATGGCTAAAGCAATGCAGAAAGCAAGTAAAGTAATTATTGTGGCGTTCATTTTTGATGGATTTTTTGTAGCAAGTAAATGTAATCAATAATTGCAAAATCGACGCGCCGCGCATAAAAATTACCCAATTCAAAAGTGATTGCCTTATCTTTGGTGCGCGAGAAAATTTGCGATTACAAATTACTTTTAGAAGCTGACAATTACTTTTTTCCATTGAACCACCGCCATTTTATCATTTACAAACCCTACGGATATTTGAGCCAATTCAAGTACGAACTCAAGCGCAACAAGAAATTGCTTGGCGAATTTTTCGATTTTCCGCAAAGCACCATGGCTATTGGTAGACTGGATGAAGATTCCGAAGGCTTGCTGCTTTTAACCACCGATGGCAAAGTCAGCGATCAAATTTGTAGCCGTCATTACGAGAGAGAATATTACGTGCAAGTGGATGGTCTCATCGATCAAACAGCAATTGAAAAAATAAAAAGCGGTGTCGAGATTGGTCTGGAAGGCACCAAATACTTTACCCAACCTTGCGAGGCTTTCATTCTGCCTGCCATTCCCATTTTGCCTGCCCGAGCCAAAAAAATCCGAGACGAACGCCACGGCCCGACTTCTTGGGCTTCGATTACGGTTCGAGAAGGCAAGTTTCGGCAAGTTCGGAAAATGACTGCGGCGGTTGGTTTTCCAACACTTCGACTCGTTCGTGTGCGAATCGGTAATGTTCATTTGGGAACACTTTCGCCCGGTGAAGTTGTTGAAGTCAATGCATTCCATGTTTAACCCTAAATCAAACTCAACATGCTCAATATTGTACTGGTAGAACCCGAAATTCCTAACAACACAGGGAATATTGGCCGTCTTTGCGTAGGCACCGAAAGCCGTTTGCATCTCATTCATCCTTTTGGCTTTCAAATCACCGACAAAAATCTCAAACGTTCCGGATTAGATTATTGGGTGCATCTGGACTGGAAAGAATACCAAAACTTCGAAGAATGGGCTTCGCAAATTGCCGATCCGTCAAGGGTTTTCCTGATGAGTTCGCATGCGAGTAAATCGTATTTAGAGAATGAATTCCGAGATGGCGATTGGCTGGTTTTCGGCAAAGAAAGTGTCGGTTTGTCTGCTGAAGTGTTAGCGCGCTTTGAGAACCATCTCAAAATACCGATTTCACCCTTAGTGCGCAGTTACAATCTCGCGAATGCTTGTGCCTTTATTATCGGTGAAGCCAAAAGGCAAATTTCAAAGTCTCGATAGGAAATTAGTCAGGTTGTTTGGAGCCATTTTGCCTGTGTTTTCTGAAAAGCCAGTTGTACATTGAACGAATACGCTTAGGATCAGGAAATTATCATTTTAAGAAGTTGGCTTCAAAAATTAGCCGTGAACGCAAGCAATTTTTAGAGGTTGCGAAAAATAAATTTGCCTTTTTGCGCGTCGAATGAAACATTTTCATCGTTAAAAATCGTATCGAAAATGCCGTTAGATATAAGTTCGCGGGCAGCACCTTGTATGATTTTTTGACCGTTCATTACAATTAATTCATCACTGAGTTGCAGTGCTAATTCGATATCGTGCGTAGAGAATAAAACACATTTCTGCATTGACGCGGCGAGTTTTTTTAGTAACCGAAATAGCGAAACTTTGTGCTTTAAATCGAGATGCGTTGTGGGTTCATCTAGAATAATGAGTTCGGTGTCTTGGGCCAAAGCACGAGCGATTAGAGCGATTTGTAGTTGGCCGTCTGAGATTTCGTAATGCCTTTTCTGCAATAGGTTTTCGAGTTGTGTCAAGGCGATGGCATGGTCGATTTTATTTTTATCTGTAGCCGATAATTTTCCGATCCAATTTGTGTATGGTTGTCTACCTAAGGCTATAAGTTCGTATACGGTAAGGTTACTCGGAGGCAATTTTTCGGTCAGTACTAAACTCAACTCTTGTGCTAATTCTATCGGTTTGAAGTTTTGTAATGGTTTTCCAGATAAAGAAATGGCTCCTGAAAGCGGCGGTTGGATTTGGGTTAAGGTTCGAAGCAATGTCGATTTTCCGACTCCATTGGCACCGATAAGCGCCGTGAGTTCACCTTTTTTTAAAGTAATGTTGATTCCCGAAGCGATACAGTTTTCACTTTTGGAAGTCATGTAGCCAATGCTCAGATTTTCGGTTTTTAGAACAACATTTTCCATCAGCCCATCATTTTCTTTTTACGCAGCAGCAGCCAAACCACCATCGGCGCACCAATCATCGAAGTCACGGCGTTAATTGGTAAGGTAATATCGCCACCGGGCACTTGTGAAATTACATCACAAAGCAACATCATACTGGCTCCCAAAAGCAAAGTACTCCAAAATAAAACGGCGTGGTTGCTGGTCTGAAAAATCAATTTGGCCATGTGTGGAACTGCCAATCCAACAAAGGCAATTGGGCCGGCAAAAGCGGTGATGCTTCCAGCTAGTATGCTCGTCGCCAAAATGATTAGCAGTCGTGCTCTCTTAAAATTCATTCCTAAACTTCTGGCGTAATTTTCCCCCAAAAGCAACGTGTCTAAGTTCTTAATACTAAAAATACTGAGCAACAAACCTATCAATACGGCAATAGTTAAAATTAAGATAGCACTCCAAGACAAATTGCCCAAGTTGCCCAAAGACCAAAAGGTGAATTTCTGTAATTGTTCGGCGGTGCTAAAGTAGGTCAGTACGCTAACGAAAGCATTAGTAAAACTGCCAAACATGAGCCCAGCAACGAGAATGACTGTGGTGTCGCGCAATCGCTGAGAAATGAGTAAAATGGATAACAGTACCAGTGAACTTCCGAGACACGATGCTACAATAATTCCGAAGGATGACACTAAAAAATCGCTCCACATCATAGGCAAAAATCCAGCGCCTAAAATAACTAAAGCCACACCTAAACTCGATCCAGAGCTCAAACCCAACACATAAGGCCCAGCCAACGGATTGCGAAATAAAGTCTGCATCAACAAACCGCTGATAGAAAGTCCGGAGCCCACTAAAATCGCAGTAATTGCTTTGGGCAGACGATAATTCACGATGATGTATTCCCAAGTGTTTTTACTTGCGCTGCTGCCTGTGAGACTGCTAATAATATCGGCCAAAGGAATGCTGACGGTTCCCAAACTAATGTCTAATAAAAACAAAAAAACCACCATCAAGATTAGTAGCAAATACAAGGTGCTATATTTGAGTTGGCGCTGCATTATTGTAATTGGTCAAAGAAATAAAATTGATAATCCGGTAGCAGTTCGGGATGCGTAATTTTGAGTATATCTTTCAATACCAAATCAGGTCGGTTTGGTGCCAATTCATAGAAAATCAGTCCACCTTTTTTGCCTTTTTTGGTGCTGTAGGAATACACTTTTTTGTTCTGAAAAGCCTTGAACTGGTTGTAGTGCGGATTGGCTTGCAACATTTCTTTCAACGATACAAATTGCCCAGGCCCAATCCAGATGTCGGCATTTTGGGCTTTTTCCAATACCGTTTCAAAAGACAAAGACAAGCTTCCGGTACCATTGGTTTCGGCCCATAAATATTTCGAGTGGGCTTCTTTGAGGAAATAGCAGCCCCAACTGTTGCCTTGCGGTAAATACCATTGGTTTTCGTAGATGGCTCCGGCCATAATAGTGGGTTCAGTCGTGGCTTTGGCGGCCAGTTTCGCTGTGTTTTGGTAATCGGTTGCAATTTTTGAAAACAGTGCTCCGGCTTTGTCTTGCAGGTTGTAAAGTGCGCCAAAAAACTTGATCCATTCGGCTTTTCCGAGCGGGGTTTCTTCGTTCCAATCACCGTTGAGTACTACTTTCAAACCGCTTTTCTGAAGATTGTCTAAAGTCGGATTATTGTTGTCGATACCAAAACCAATAATGACATCTGGAGCGCTGTCAATTAGTACTTCAGTGTTGAGGTTCTGATTGCTGCCGAGTTCTTTGACTTTTCCCGCTTCAATTCTGGAACGTACTTTTTCTGAAGAAACGTAATCTAAGTTCGGAAATCCAATCAAAGTCGATTCGACGCCCAACATTTCCAAAGACGGAATGTGTGTGGTAGAAGTCACCACAATTTTCTGAACCGGAATTTGAATCAATGGAAACTGCTTTAAGTCATCGGGAATGACCGCATTCTTTTTGCCCAGAACATAAGTATATTGCTTGCTGGCGTTCGGCCATGGGTTGATTATTTTCAAAATCGAATAACCGTCGTAGTTGAGAATCGAAAAACCTTTGGCGTATTTTACTTGATTGGTGCTTTGGTTCTTGGTAGAATTTTCCTGTTGGCTCTTCTGCCCGCAACCACTTTGAAGCAAAATCAACAATAGCAGCGGAATATAGACGATGGGTGTTTTCATAAACAAAGGAAAGGCTTGCAAAGGTATACCGATTCGGTTTTAAAATTCAAATTTTATTTTTAAATACCAATCTTAAAGTTATCTTTGCCACGAATTAAGGTTGTGATTGGATTAATTTCAATTGCATTAAAAGGGAATCAGGTGCAACGCCTGAGCTGTTCCCGCAACTGTAAGCTAATCAGCTTGTTGTTAACTACAAAGCCACTGTCATGAATTGATGGGAAGGTAAACAACAAGACGCAAGCCAGGAGACCTGCCTTTTTTCAGAACGAATATCGAATCTTCGGGAAAAAGATTCAGAAATTATGACTGCGAAAAGCCGCTTTTTATTTTTGATGCTCCTGCTGTGCCAGTTCGCTTTGGCCCAACAAGATTTTATTGTCCAATTGCGCGAAGTCTCGGTAACAGATCGTTATTTGAAAGATTTCTCGCGCACCCAAGAAGTCACAGTACTCAATGATTCGGTGATTCAGAAGAATGGTGCTTCGTTGACATCGCTTCTACAATTCAATTCCGGAATTTACTTCAAGGAAAACGGATTGGGTATGGTTTCCTCGGCGGCGTTCAGAGGCACCACAGCGCAACAAACAGCAGTACTTTGGAATGGCATCTACATCAATTCGGTGTTTACCGGACAAACGGATTTCAATACGATTCCTACTGCCGGCTTCGATAACATCTCGATTCGTTCTGGCGGCGGCAGTACCATCTACGGAAGTGGCGCTATTGGCGGAAGCATCCACCTGAACAATAAAATTGTTTTTGAAAATCGTTTTACAAATGAAGCGACTTTGGCCTACGGAAGTTTTAATACATTCGGTGCTTTTTTCAAACAAGATTTTGCCAACGATCGATTTGCCTTGCAATGGAGTGTTTCCAGAAATAGTTCTTCGAATGATTATGAGTATTTGGGAACCGACCGCCGCAATGAAAACGGACAATTTTATAATACTACCTTGAATGCAGCTTTGGGATATAAAATTAATAAATACCACATGATTAAGTATTTCAGTCAATGGTACCAAGGACAAAGGCATTTTTCTTTGTATGTTTCTACAGAGAACAAAACCAAGTATCAGGATTTTAATGTGCGCAACTTATTGCAATGGGATTGGACAAAGAACCGCTGGACGTCGAATCTGAAGCTGGCGTGGCTGAATGAGCAGTATAAATATTTCAGTAATATCGATAATAACCATTATACTTTTGGAGATGTCAGTACATTGTTGGCCAAGTACGCTTTATCTTATCAACCCAACAACAAAATGACTTTCCATGTTATTGGTGAAGTCAATCAGAATCAAGGAAAAGCTTCGAGCATGATGAACAGCAAACGAACTATTTCTAGCGCCAGTTTGCTTTTAAATCATCAGTTGCACAAGACTTTGGGCTATGAATTTGGCCTGCGCAAAGAAAGCACTTCTAGTTACCAAAGCCCGCTATTATTCTGGCTGGGCAGTCATTATGAGCCATTTTCGTTTTACCAAATCAAGGCGAACATTTCGCGCAATTTTCGAATGCCCACTTTTAATGATTTATACTGGGAAGATTCTGGAAATCCCGATTTGAAAGCCGAGCAGTCATTGCAATTCGAACTGGGAAATGTTTTCACTTTTAAAAAATGGAGTTTTTCGGGCACTTTTTTTCATTCGAAGATTGACGATATGATTCGCTGGTTGCCCAACAGCGGTGGATTGTTCAGCCCTGAAAACACAGCGAAAGTTTCGATTCGAGGTTTTGAATCTGCGATGAATTGGAATTACTTGGTTGGCAGGAGCAAGTTCAAGTTGAGCGGCACCTACACATATACCCAATCTGAAGATTGGACTACTGGTCATCAATTGATTTATGTTCCTTTTCATAAAATGACCGCAGCTTTGGCTTATAGTTTTGGAAAATTCGCAGCAGACTATCAATACCTTTACAACGGAAAAATTTTCACCCAATCGGATAATGACCCTACTCAAACCGTGCCTTGGTTTGTAGTTTCAAATCTTGGATTGGCCTATCATTCAGGCATCAAAAGCCAATATCACCTCGGTCTGAAAATACTGAATCTTTGGAACGAAAAGTACCAAACCATTGAGAACCGACCGATGCCTGGCAGAAATTTTAATGTATACCTAACCTTTAAATTTTGATTATGAAATCATTACAATTGTTTTTTGCTTCTTTAATTAGTGCCTTGTTTTTAATTTCCTGTGAAAAGGAAGAACTGCCTCAATTTGACAATACTGGCGATTACAGCGATGGTTTTTTTGTGGTTAATGAAGGTACTCAAACAACGGGTTCCATTTCCTATGTGAAGTCGGATTTTTCTTCGGTTAAAAACGATATATTCACAACAGAGAATGCTTCAGCGTCTGGAATAGGTGGTTATGTTCAATCGGTTTTCTTTCATGACGAGAAAGCTTTTATCATCTCAGGGTCAAATCTGGTGACCGTAGTGAATCGAAACACATTCAAACTCATTGGGCGTATCAATACCGGACTTGTCAATCCTAGATATGGCGTTGTGGCCAACGGTAAAGCTTACATTACTAACTCCAACACTTTCTCATTCGACAACGCCGCTACCGGAAATACAGATGATTTTTTGGCGGTTGTTAACCTCGAGACTTTGCAGGTAGAAAGTACGATTAACATGAATAGCATCGCCGATAAAATTCTTTTAATCAACGGGAAGCTATATGTTAGTGGCGGTCTTTATGGCGAAGGAAATAGTTTGAATATCATTAATCCGCAAACCAACACCATCGAAACGACGCTGACATTCGGAAATTCGCCAAATTCAATGGAAGCATATAATGGCAAATTGTATGTTTTGAGTTCGAATTATACTGCTGAGAGCCAATTGACCAAAATTGATTTGTCTACTGATACCATCGAGAATACGATTACTTTACCGGCAACCTTGGGCAATGCACAAAATCTCAACGTAGAAAACAATCAGATTTATTTTACGGTAGGGAAAAAAGTATTTGCATCATCTATAGCTTCCAGCACGATTAGCGATGTGCCTGTGTTTGAGTCAGGGGCTCAGAACCTTTATGGTTTTGTTGTTAAAAATAGCGCAATTTATATCACCGATTCAAAAGATTATATTTCTAATGGACAAGTATTAGTTTATAGTACTTCAGGGGTTTTAGCTTATCAAATAGGAGTCGGACTCATACCAAATGGTGTATATTTCAATTAAGAATATCCTTCTTTTCTAAGTTGTTTTTATTGTAATGGTTTCGGATTGATTGCAGTTCGAAAAAATTTTTGCTCCTTTGTAACAAACACAAAGCGGGTTCGTCTTGCCTTGACATTACCCAAAGTAGTTTATGAATTCCAACGAGTTTTTGCATCTCATTACTCCTTTTAAAGATAAGGTTTTTCGGTTGGCTAAGCGCTTGCTAGTCAGTACCGAGGAAGCCGAAGATGCTGCACAAGAAGTGATGCTCAAACTCTGGAATAAAAATCAAAGCCTCAGTGAATATCAAAGTGTGGAAGCTTTGGCCATGACTATGACCCGCAATTATTGCCTAGACCAACTCAAGTCAAAAAGAGCCAGTAATTTGCAAATCGTGCATCAGAATTTTACTAATCGCGATCCTAGTTTACAGCAACAACTCGAAGATGCCGATGCTTTAGATTGGGTCAGTAAAATCATCAACAACTTACCAGAGCAACAAAAAATGATTGTTCAACTGCGCGATATTGAACAACAAGAATTCTCCGAAATCGCGAAAATCCTAGAAATGAATGAAACTGCGGTACGAGTGGCGCTTTCAAGAGCCCGCAAAACCATCCGCGAAAATATGACTAAAACCCACAGTTATGGAATTGGATAAAATCGAACAATTACTCGAAAAATATTTTGAAGGCGAAACCACTCTTGCTGAAGAACAGCAACTCAAAAATTACTTTTCTTCAGCAGTCGTAGCTTCTCATTTGCAGCAATATCAGCCGCTCTTTGGCTATTATGCTGTTGCTGCTCAGGAAAAACCCCAACAAGAGTTTCATTTAAAATCAAATCAAAACCAACCTCTAAAATGGATTTCTATCGCAGCTTCGGTTGTGATTTTACTTGGTGTCGGTTTTTTTGCATTCAATCATTTTAGCGCCATTGAAAAACCATCGAGCGAATTAGGCACATACGACGATCCGCAGCAGGCGTTCGAGCAAACTCAAAAAGCACTCGCGATGCTTTCAAAACAGGTCAATGTAGGCATCGGCAGCATGCAATACGTTCAACAATACGAAAATACCAAAGACCAAATATTTATCACGGAGTAACAATCATCAATCATTTATTAATCAAAAACAACTAAAAATGAAAAATTTCTTAACCACCGTAGTAGTGATTTTAATGACATCACCACTTTTTGCCCAAGGCGCTTTTGATAAGTTCGACGGGCAAGACGACGTAACTTCAATCATCGTCAACAAAAAAATGTTCGATTTGATGAGCAAAGTCAAAATGGACGCTTCAGACAAAGAAGCACAACAGTACTTGAACTTAATCAAAAAACTTGACAACCTCAAAGTGTTTACCACCAAAAGTACCCGAGTGGAAAACGAAATGAAAGCTGCCTCTGAGAAATACATCAAGTCGGCCGGATTGGAAGAACTTATGCGTGTAACTCAAGAAGGAAAAAACATCAAAATTCTAGTAAAATCTGGAGCAAAAGATACCCAAGTTCGTGAACTCTTGATGTTCATTGAAGGCGGAAAGGGCGATGACACCGTGCTGATGTCGCTCACTGGCGATTTCGATTTGAACGAGATTTCAGTCTTGACCGACAAAATGCGTTTTCCCGGTGGTGATGATTTGAAGAAAGCCACTAAAGGTTCTAAAGGTCCGAAAGGTCCAAAATAAGAAGCGATGAAACTGATTATCATACTAGTTTCGACGTTGGTTTTCTCCTTGCAAAGCTGTCAATCTGAAGCATCATTGCAAAAATATTTTGTCGATCACACCAACCAAAAGGATTTTGTGGTGGTGGATGTTTCGCCAAGTATTTTAAAAACAGATAAAATGCAACTGACTCCGGAGCAAAACCAAGCGCTTCAATCGTTTGAAAAGATGAATGTGCTTGCTTTTAAATGCGATGGAAAAAACCAAAAGCAATACGAATTGGAAGCCGCCAAAGTAAAGTCGATTCTAAAAAATGAAAAATACCAAGAATTGATGAAGTTCGGTTCTGGCCATGATGGTGCTTCAGTTAGTTTCGTTGGTGAAGATGAGCATATCGACGAATTTGTACTTTATGCCAACAAGAAAGAAAATGGTTTTGCAGTAGTTCGTGTTTTGGGAAAAGACATGAATCCGACGATGGTTTTAAGTATGTTATCCATCTTGAAAGAATCGAACCTTGACATGGAGCAACTCAAGCCTTTGCAAAAACTCTTAGCACCATAAAGTAATTCCACATCAAACAAAAAACCTTCCGGACTATGGAAGGTTTTTTTATGCTTTAGTTTTTAAAATATTTAAGCGGCACCCACAGCATACCAAAACACTCGCCGTGTTCTTTACCGAGATGTTTGTGGTGCATTTTATGGGCTCGGCGTACTGCTTTGGCATAACGGTTATTGGCATTTCGGAACATTTTAAAACGTTGGTGGATGAAAATGTCGTGAACTAAAAAATAAGTACAGCCGTAAGCGAAAATCCCAAGACCTATTGATAGTCCGACTGACAAAACATCGTATTGCCAGAGTAAAAAAAAGATAATACTCACCACAGCATAGAAAATAAAGAACGCATCATTTCTTTCAAACCATGAATCGTGATCTTTGTGGTGGTGGTCGGCGTGCAAGTGCCATAAAAAGCCGTGCATGATGTATTTGTGGCTGAACCAAGCCATGAATTCCATGAGGCAAAAAGTAAGAAAAAAAACTAGAATTTGAATTGCGGTCATGTCTAGATGATGTTGAGTTTATAATTGAAATAGCATTTAGCAAACAAACCGTATTTCTGATAATCGGGCACTCTGATTCGGGTAGTTTTGATCTCGGTGGATGGCGTTCGGTTCAGTTTAGACAATAAGGCTTTGAAATAAACATAGGCGGTGTAAACTCCAAACTTGGCTTCGAGCGGTAGACCTTTAATGCCTTCGTAACCTGCTTTAAAGTCTGCTTCGATTTCAGCGATGATTCTTTTTTTAGCAGTATCGTCCAACCGGTTCAAGTCAGTTTCTGGAAAGTAAGTGCGGTTGAGTCCTTCTTGATCGGCCTTTAAATCCCGAAGAAAATTCACTTTCTGAAAGCCTGAGCCCAATCGCATCGCGGCGTGCTTGAGCGATTCATATTTTTCCTGATTGCCGTTTACAAATACTTTTAAACACATCAACCCAACCACATCAGCCGAACCGAAAATGTATTCGTTGTATTCTTCGTGGGTTTGATAAATCGTTTTGTGCAAATCCAATCGCATACTTTTAAGGAACGCGTCTATGAGCTCACGTGGAATTTCATATTGCGTTACAGTATGCTGGAAAGCGTTCAATACCGGATTCAAACTGATTTTATTCTCGAGTGCGCGTTGTAAATCAGCTTCAAAAAGATCGAGCAATTGGGTTTTGTCATAGTCGTGAAAACTATCTACAATTTCATCGGCCAAACGAACGAATCCGTATATGTTATAAATGTCTTGGCGAATTCGCGGGGAAAGCATGCGCACAGCAGCCGAAAATGAGGTACTGTAAATTTTAGTAACATTTCTGCTACATTCAAACGATACGGTGTCAAAAATAGATTTCATGCTCAGTGGTATTTTTGGATTAAATCGGCGACTAATTTTCCTGAGATTAATGCCGGAGGAACGCCCGGTCCGGGAACCGTGAGTTGTCCTGTGAAGTATAAGTTCGATACTTTTTTACTTTTTAGTTTGGGTCTCAAAAATGCGGTTTGAAATAGCGTATTGGCCAATCCGTAGGCATTTCCCTTGTAAGAATTGTATTCCTTAACGAAATCGTTCACGCAAAATGAACTTTTGAAAATGATACTGCTTCTTAATTCTTGCTGAGTCAGTCTTTCCAAGCGACCTAAAATTTTGTCGAAATAATGATTTCGAAGCGATTCAGTGTCTTCTATTCCGGGTGCAATTGGTATTAAAAATATAGCAGCTTCCTTGCCTTTTGGTGCGCAATTTTCATCTGTTTTAGAAGGAAAGCTCGCATAGAATAGTGGTTCACGTGGCCATTTTGGATCGTCATATATAGCAGCGGCATGTGCATCGAAGTCTACATCGAAAAACAAAGAATGGTGTTCAACAGCTTCAATTTTTTTGTCGAAACCTACATAAAACAATAATGATGAGGGTGCGAAAGTTTTCTTTTCCCAGTAATTCTCACTGTACTGACGATAGGAATCTTCAAGTAAAGTTTCTGTGTGATGATAATCGGCGCCGCTCAGAACAACATCAGCTGTTATTTTTTCTCCGTTGACTGTTAGGCTACTGGCTTTGTTTAGGCGGATATTTATTTTAGAAATCGTTGCCTCGGTTTGAATTTTTACACCCAATTCGCGAGCGAGCTTTTCCATGGCCAACACCACGCTGTACATGCCGTTTTTTGGATGCCAAGTGCCAAGTCCGAAATCTGCAAAGTTCATAAAATTGTAAAACGATGGCGTGTCAGAAGGTTTTGCACCCAAAAAAAGAACCGGAAATTCTAATACTTGAATGAGTTTTTTGTTTTTAAAACGCTTGCGGATATCACGGCTGATGTTGCTGAAAAATTGCCCCACTTTTTGAGCCGTTTTCCATGTGATAAGTTCCATGGGCGATTCTCCAGGGCGATAGACCAAATCTTTAATGGCGATGTCGTAATTGCTTTGCGCTTCGGCCATGAACTCGGCTAAGGCTTGACCACTACCTTTTTCAATAGATTCAAAAGTGTTGATGATATCTGGTAAATTGTCGGCAATGGTGATAAATTCGTTGATTCCGAAATAAACCTGATAAGCTGGTGAGAGTTTGATCAGCTCATAATAATCAGAAGGCTTTTTATCGAAGTCTGCAAAGAAGCGTTCAAAAACATCGGGCATCCAATACCAAGTTGGGCCGATATCGAAAGTGAAACCATCTTTTTTAAGTTGTCTGGCGCGACCTCCAATAGTGCTGTTTTTTTCTAGTATTGTTACCGCGTGCCCAGCTTTGGCCAAATAGCAAGCAGCAGCCAGAGCTGAAAAACCAGAGCCAATTATTTTGATGTCTTTTTTCATTAAGGAACAATGGTGTTGATTTCGTCGGTCATGGAGCGGATGCTGGGGAACAATTTTACTTTGTTGGATAATTTCGATCGGTCAATTTCGGCGACTTGTTTGCCTAGAATCCAGAACTCTCCATTTTCGGTAAGTGCTTTTTCAGCGACATTTTTGATGTAGGCATCAATTTCATCAGCGACCGGTTCGATGGTAAAGTAGGATAGAAACGTAATCTTATCGAAGTAGCGGTTCAGCGTGGGTAAATTATCCGACGGAATGCTCTCACCCAAATAGATAGTTTGGAAACCTTTCTCGAGCAGTTCGTAATTGACAAACATTAAACCGAGTTCATGCAATTCGTTTTCTGGTAAATATAGCACAAAAACACGGTCGTCGATTTTTGGGCCTTCTTTCTGAAGTTTTTCAATATTGCTGGTAATTTTCTGTTTGATTAGAAAACTGATGAAATGTTCGTGGGCTGGGGTTATCGTATCGGATTGCCACAACAGACCGATTTCGGTAATCAGCGGAATGAAAACATCATAGAAAATCTCGCGGAAGGATTTCTCTGATAGCAAATCTTCATAAGCTTTATGGAATTGTGCCGGATCAAAATTAAGCATAGCCATTTTGAAAGCACTGATAGCATGGTTTTTAACGCTTTTTTCATTGATAATTTGTCGCACCAGCATCGGAATTTTCTCTGGCGGATATTTTGAAATCTTTGAAATCTTATAGCCGTGGTGGTGCAGCAAAGTAATATTCAAGAGCTTCTGCAAACTGCTTGTGTCATACTGACGAATATTGGTTTGCGTGCGTTCGGGTTCCAAGACATTGTATCGTTTTTCCCAAATGCGAATGGTATGGGCTTTAATTCCCGAAAGGTTTTCGAGATCTTTGATACTGAAGGAATTTTTTATATTGTTCATCTTTTCTGAAAAAATATTAAACAAAAATAATTAAAAAATTGAGATTCAAACTATAATCCGAAAATAAAAATCGCAGAATCAGTTCGAATGGTCGAACACTATCAATTTTACTAGTGATTTTTGAGATGCGAAATGAAAATGTTCATGAGGCATTAATTACAAATTTTCATTTTCAATGGGCTTTTCATTTCTAGTTCGACCTTATAATTTCTGTTTTTAAAGAGATTTTTTGCATTTGTAACAACCCAAGCATAAGGCCGACCAAGAGATTCTGTGACATCATCCTTTTTTATACATTTGTCTGAACGTAAAACCAACTTTATGAAGAAAATTTCGTGGCTCCTATTAAGCGGATTACTGACCTTAACTGCGCTGGGGCAAACCAAAAAAATCACACTTGATGAAAGTGTCATGCAGCAAAACCGCCAATTCCGTGCGGATAAATTATTGGGTTTTCAATGGATTCCCAACACCAATAAATATGTCTATTTTGCCGATGGTGGACGCAAGTTAATGACCGCCTCAGCTTCCGACTCAAAAGCAACCGAATTCATTACTTTGGCTGATTTAAACAAGAACCTCGGAACAGATTTGCGTTCTTTTATTGGTGTCGCCTTCAAAGATGCCAATACGTTATTAATCGCCAATGGCCCGAAGTTTTTCGAGTACAATATGGCTAACCAAACCAGTAAATTGGCCGGAACTTTCTCCGAAACTGCCGAGAATCACACCTACGATAACGCGAAAGAAAACATCGCGTACACCGAAAAAAACAACCTTTACTATTCCAATAAAAACAACGAGAAGATTGCGGTAACCAATGAAACCAATGAGGGCATTGTGTCGGGGCAGGTTTTCGCGCGCAACGAATTCGGGATTGACCATGGTATTTTCTGGTCGCCAAAAAATCACTACATCGCCTTTTATCAGAAAGACCAAAGCGAAGTAGCAGATTATCCTTTGTTGGATATCAACGAAACACCCGGGAAACTCGAAAGTATCAAGTATCCGATGATTGGGCAGAAAAGCGAAAAGCCCAGAGTCGGAATTTATAATTTGGCCACCAAGAAGACCGTTTTTATCCAACCTCGTGGTGCTGCCGATGATTATTTGACCAACCTTGCCTGGACGCCCGATGAGCAATTCGTGTTGATTGCAGAACTTAACCGCGGCCAAAACGACATGTCGCTCAATGTGTATAATGCGCAAACCGGTGCTTATGTGCGCACCATTACCAACGAAAAAAGTAAGAGTTGGGTAGAACCGGAACACGCTGCTTTTTTCCCGAGCGATAAATCGAACAACTTTATTTGGTTCAGCGAAAAAGACGGCTTCCAGAATTTGTATTACTATTCCATCGACGGTAAACTCATTAAGCAACTCACTAACAATAAATTTGTCGCCAAGGAAATCTTGGGTGCTAATCCGGCGGGAACTGAAATTTATTTCTCAGCAACAGGTGAAAATCCGACCAATTTGTTGGCCTATAAAGTAGATTTGAAAGGCAAGCAAACTTTGATTACCAAAGATGCCGGCGTACATTTCGTTACCGCAAGCACAGACTGGAATTGGTTTTTTGACGAATATTCGAATCACACGACACCTTCAAAATCAGTGATGTATGATAAAAACTTGAAACCAAAAACCATTTTGGAGAGTGCCAACAAGTACGAAGGTTACGCGATGGGAACTGCTGAAATTAAAACCATCAAAGCCGCTGACGGTGTTACCGATTTATATACGCGTTTGATCAAGCCGAGCAATTTTGACCCAAGCAAAAAATATCCCGTTTTGGTTTATGTATACGGCGGACCGCACGCGCAAATGATTACCAATTCGTATCTCGATGGTGCGAATTTGTGGATGTATTGGATGGCCGAGCAAGGCTACTTGGTATTTACCCTAGACAATCGCGGATCGGACAATCGCGGGTTTGCGTTTGAAAGTGTGATTCATGGAAGATTGGGCGTGAACGAAATGGACGACCAACTCAAAGGCGTAGAATATTTGAAGTCGTTACCTTATGTAGATGGCAATCGTTTGGCGGTTCATGGCTGGAGTTTTGGTGGTTTCATGACCACTTCGCTGATGCTTCGCAAACCAGATGTTTTCAAAGTAGGTGTGGCCGGTGGCCCAGTAACCGATTGGAAATGGTATGAAATCATGTACGGCGAGCGCTACATGGACACTCCGGCGGAAAACCAGAAAGGCTTTGACCAGGCCAGTACCTTGAATTATGTGAAAGATTTAAAAGGAAAATTGCTATTGATTCACGGGACTTCGGATGATGTAGTGGTCATGCAGCACAATTTGGCTTTGGTGAAAAAATTCATCGAGGCCGAGAAACAAGTGGACTTTTTCCCTTATCCGATGCACAAGCACAATGTGTTTGGGAAAGACCGCGTGCATTTGATGCGTAAAGTGCTTGACTATATTATTGAGTATAATAAATAGTTTTAGAAGCTATTTCCTGCTTTTCGTTGCAATCTTTTTGTTTAGTTTGCTTACACTAATTCAAGAATAATTTCTACAACAAAAAGGATTTCCACTTCAATCATGGCTAAAAAAAAAGATAGAAACCAATCAAATTTGATTGGTTTCTATCTTTTTAGTTATAAATTATTCTTTGGTTCTTAAGGAGCTCTTATTATATATTTATCCAGAATTCTAGTTTTTTATCAATTTTCCAAAATGCGTATTCTTTCCTCCGACTGACACAGTATATATATAAATTCCAGCGCCTAATGAATTGTTCCCGCTATCTAAGCCATCCAATTTGATTTCGTTCTCGCCAAAAATACCATCAAAGGCGATAGTTTTAAGCAACTTACCGTCAATAGAATAAATTTGAACTACGATCTTAGCTGGCTCATGCAGATAAATTAACGCTTTCGTTTCAGAGGTAAACGGATTAGGGAAAAACTTCAAAGAATTATTATCATCCGCCATGAATTCTTCATTACTGAGAGGTCCCTCACTTAGAGAAGTGAATGGACTTAAAACTTGATAGCAAATACTGGTTTGTTCAATAGATTGTTCAATAGCTTGTGCTGCTGCCGATCCTTGTGGTAAGGAGTAAAAATCTACCAACAAACTTTCCATTTTATTCTTAGCCCATAATTTTGGCAAAAAAGCATACGCCGGATTATTTTGATTACTTAAATTTAGATTATAAACGTATTGAACCTGTTGATTAAATGCTGTTCCTGACAGTGTTAATTGAATATCTTGAGGAACTTGATATCTTCCTGTAAAAATCAATTGTTGTCCTTTGTAGAGATTTGGGAGAGGATCTGGAAATACGTTGCTAATAGCATTAGCAGGGACCACAGAAATAACTGGGTTAAGTAATACAGGATTTCTTATTGTGAGATAAAAATTAGAGACAACATCTTCAATTTCATCATTCCCTAAAAATGTTACAAAACCGTTATTGTTGGTAGCTAATAGTGTCAACAAATCAGTAGTAACATAGTCCCCAATTCCAAAGGTAAAAAGGAATATTTCCGTTTCTAATTGATTTACAGAATTGTTTACTGCTGTAATAATACCTTGCGTACTTGTTATGCCTGAAGTAGCTTCTCCATCCGTAAAGAAGACCACAATATTTGCTTGATCCTCAGATGCCGCTCCAAATTGGTTGACTGCAGTGGTTACTGCTCCGGAAATATTAGTTCCGCCAGTCGCGACCATATTATTAATAAAAGCTAAAGCCGCATTGGCATTGATAGGGTTATACTCAACTAATGTGGGTCTAAAAGGAGTAATACTACTATCAAAATCAATAATATTAAAATTATCACCGACATTTAGGTTATTTACAATAAATGTAGCCGCTTGTTTAGCTTGGACCATTTTATTACCCGACATACTGCCTGAAGAATCTACTATTAGGACAAAATTTTTCTGAATAATTGCAGTACTTGGATTTGATTCAGGTTCCACGACCATTCCAAAAAATCCATTTCCAAAGTTGTCACAATTATTTTCACCCTCCTCTAAAATGGTGCTAAAAGGTATAACGCCCAACTGATCCGATGCAAGACGGTATCTTATCAAAATATTGTCAATTGAAGTTGATTCCGGCTGACTGATAGACGCTGTTGCAACGTTTCCATCATTAGTAATTGTTGCTACGTTACCCTCACTTATAATACTTGTTATTGTTCTTCCTGATGTTAATTGGAAATTAAAAATCTGAGAATTTTGGATTATGCCCGACTGCATTGAAGAATAATCGCTTGGGTATTGGAAAGTAACTTCATCAAAACTATAAGGCAATAACTGGACATAAGTTAATTCTACTTCAATTTGACTATTGGCGGCTAGGTCATTGCTGAACAGAAAAAATAAAGGAGTATTGCCTAAATAAGCAGATAAACTGCTATTGAGCGTTCCCGTGCCACCACCAGATGAACCACCATTTACAAATACGGCAAATTGCCATGCACCATTATCAATTCGCCATTTCAATTGTGTTACTGAAGCATCACTTGTTAAAGGAAATCCATATTCAATCCCTCGAGGAACACTTGTATTATTAATATAAGTCTGACTTGTTCTTACCGTTGCAATTTGATTTTGCACGGTTACATTAACCTCAGAATTAATTAATGGTAGTCGAGAACCACTAGCTCGATTGGTGATAAGTACTCCATTTGCAAAGGAAAACTGTGCAAATATTAGAACTATTAGATAAGTAATGAGTGCTTTCATAGGTGTTGGTTTTAGATTTTCTGTACAAGATACAATAAATTTTCAAATGCATAAGGCTTTAAAGTTATTTATTTTAACATAAAATGATATTAATCAATAAACAAAACCAACGGAATCTTAATCACGTTAATCCAGATGTCATTTAGATTGTTCCGTTGTACTCTATGCACTTCGGGTCAACACTTAAAATTCAACATAATATTGCAGCCCTAGCCCTGATGGCAGCGGCATCCTTTTTAAACCAGCTTGGTTTGCAAAACCGAGCTGGTTTAAAAAGATATAGCGTACAGCAGGTTCCCGGCTTCTAAAAAAAAAACCACCAACGAATGAACATTGGTGGCTCGTTTTTGAGTAATGGAGTCTCAAACCTACTCAAAACAAATAGTGGCTATTGGGAAAAATATTCATTATCTAATGCAATGCGGCGGTTACTTTAAAAAAGCACAAACTCTACAAACAGAATCGCGCCCAGAATAGAACCGCCAACCAAAGACAGAATCAACATTACTTTAGAAAAGCTCAAGTTGTCTTGCGGTGATTTTTCGTTGTATAAGATTTTTTTCATCGCTCAGCTGCCGTCTGTAATTGCAGTATAAAGCAAGCCAAAAAAGCCGAGTTGCCCAAAAAAATGTGATGAACTACCAGAATTTTGGGACGAACTCTAATATTCTAGTGATAAGCATTTTAAATCGCAAATGATTACACAATTTGGAGTTTGCGCACCAATTCTTCGTAATACGATTTGGCAATTGGCAACTTGGTTTGGTGAATGGTAATGCTATTGGATTCCAAGTTCGACATATACTCTAAGTTAACCACATATGATTTATGGGTTTTAAAAAACAAAGGCTGGTTTAGTTTTTCGATGAAACTCGATAACGTTCCGCGAATGAGTTCGGTTTTGTGCAGCGTTTGAATTTCTAGGTAATTACCGTCTGATTTGATCCAGAGAATATCGCTGATTTGCAATTTGGTATAACGGCATTTGTCTTTGATAAACAAGGCGTCTTTAATAATCAAGGCCTGTGAATCTTCTGCCTCTTCTACCGGCGTTTCAGAGAGTTGGTAAAGCGCCATTTCTATGGCCGTAAAGAGTTGTTCTTCTTTGAAAGGCTTGACCAAATAGTTCAAGGGTTTGGTCGATTTGGCCCGTGAAAGGGTTTGTGTATCGGAATACGAAGTCGTGAAAATAAACGGCACCTTGTATTTGGCGTTGATTGCTTCGGCCAGATCAATGCCGTCTTTTTTGCTGCCGAGGTTCACATCGAGTAAAATTAAATCTGGCGTAGTTTGATCTAACAAGTCAATGGCTTCTTGATAATCCATGGCGTTGCCGACGATTTCATAGTTCATTTTAGTGAGCATATTGCGCACATCTTCGGCAATGATAAGTTCATCTTCTACAATTAAAATTTTCACCATATTATATGTTTTTAATTATAAACCTGCATGATAGGCTTTCATATCTTTGAAAGTTACTATAAAATCGGTGTGTGATTCGGTGGTGTTCACGGTAAATTTTCCGCGCAATTGCCGACTTAAAATTCCGACCAGTTTCAGGCCCAATGATTGGGTGTTTTCTGTTTTAAAGCCGCTGGGCAAACCCGGGCCGTTATCAGAAACCGTCAGTACATAGTCTACCGTGTTAAGCGGTCGGATCTGGATGGTAATCAAGCCGTCAGCCTGTTGGTTGAAAGCGTATTTATAGGCGTTGGTCACCAATTCATTTACAATCAACCCTAGGGAAATGGCCGTGTCAAAATCAAAATAAATTCCGTCAACCAATACGTTGGTTTTTACTTTACTGGCGTGGCCTTCGAACAGTTGTGTAATATAAGCCACCAATCGTTTGATATAATTCTCGACATCGACCTCATTAATTTCTTCAGACTGATACAAGTTCTGATGCAGCAAACTCATGGTCTGCACACGGCTTTGCGCTTCCTGTATCATGTCGAGTACCGCTTTGTCATTGATGTGATCGGATTGCATATTAAGCAAGCTCGAGATAATTTGCAAATTGTTTTTCACCCGGTGGTGGATTTCCCGCAACAAGGTTTCCTTCTCTTGCAGGGAAGCTTCAATTTGTTCTTTTTGCCTTTGGATAATGTTGCGCTGTTTCTGGTAGTTCTTCAGGTTGCGATAAATTGATGCCGTGACGATACTCAGCAGAAACATAGAAATCAGTACGATGTATTTGAATTTTTTCTGTTTGTTGGCTTCAATCTGATGCAACTCATCGCGCTTTTGTTGTTGCTTTCGCAGGATTTCTTCCTTTTTCTCGAATTCGTTCGTGAGTTGGATTTGCGTCAGTTTAGCGTTGATTTCCGAATTAAACATCGAATCACTCACTTTTTTGTACTGTAAATGGTTCAGATAAGCCAGCTTGAAATTGCCTTTTTTGGCGTAAATTTTCGAAAGGTTTTCATAGGCAAACTTCATCGATTCGAGCTCGCCAATTTGAGTAGAAAGTTGTAAGCCCTTTTGGGTGAAGTTTTCTGCGAGTGCCATTTTTCCGCTCAAGAAATACACTTCACCAATTTTTCGATAAGCATCAGCTTCACCTGATTTGTTCGAAGTTTTGATAAAATTTGTCAGTGCCTTGTGCATGAAAGCTAAGGCTTTATCATACTGGTGCATATTACCGTAATTGCTTCCTAATTGTTGGTAAACGAAGGCCGCATTAGACCAAAGATTGTGCTTTTCATTGTAAGCAATACAGTCTGTTAAGATGGCATTGGCTTTAGTAAATTGTTTTTGATCGGAGTAGAAATTGGCAATATTCCCTTTGATGATAAAACGCAAGTCCATATTTTGTGGCGCATTTTCAATCTCTAGAATTTTGAGCCCCTTGTTGTAATAGGCCAATTGCTTGTCAGCTTGCGGTAGTTTGCTGTAGAGTATCGCCAAATCGTTGCACAAAGCGGCCATCCGTCTATGTTTCTGTAGCTTTTCAAAAATGCGATAGGCGTCGTTGAGGTATTTCAAAGAAAAGGTAAAATCGTTCAAATACAAATAGGCTTGACCCAACAAAGCATAGCTGTAGCCGAGATTTTCTGGATTGCGAAGTTTTTGATTAATCGGAACCGCTTTGTTGCAAGCCGCTATGGCCAGTTTAAAATCAGACTTGCTGTTGTATACCAAAGCCAAACCATTATAGCCCGCACCAATACCTTGCGGAAAATTGATTTGCTCGCTCAACCGCAACGATTGGTTGATCAAATGCAGTGCTTTTCTCGGATCAGAATCAGTAAACTCTTTCCCGAGTTTGAGCAATAACTTGGCTTTGACCGAATCTGCCAGACTCGGCTTGGTGATTTTCATTTCGTGTTGAATTTGCTCATAACGGGCAATTTCTTTTTGTAGGCTATCGGCTTTCTGCTGGCCAAAAACGCCAACAAAGAGCAGTAAAGCAAAAAGAAAATGTAGTTTATTGAGCATCCTGAAAACGATAGAAGAATTAAGTTTTCTGGGGTTTTTTTCGCGCTGCCGGAAACAATACATTATTAAGGATGAGCCTAAATCCGGGCGAATTTGGGTGCAAGTCTAGAACAGTAGGTTCGTCACCTACGCGGTGCTGGTAATCTTCAGGGTCGTGTCCGCCGAAGAAAGTAAAAAAGCCTTTGCCTTTCTGACCGTGAATGTAGCGCGCTTCATCGTTGAGTTCGCATTTGCCTAAAGTCAGTACACTGGATTTCACCAACTCCGAATCAAAGGAAGTCGTTTGCCCCATAAATCCTTTAACCAATTGGGTGTGGTTCTGGCATAACATACTCGGAATCACATCCCATTTTGCCGAGAATTCCATGAGTGTAAAATAGTCTTTTTCAAACGGTATTTTGCGTTTCTCGGTCATGTCGATGTCTGAAAACTCGTAATGTTCGGGTCTTCTGTCGAGAATGAAATCCTTGAAAGCGAAACTTCGGTTATAATCAATTTTTGACTGGTAATTGGGCTCGCTCGGATCGCCATCGAACATGGTCTCACAGATATCAACGCCTTCGGCAGCCAGCGCAATATCAAAACTGTCCGTGGCAGAACACATTGCAAACATGAATCCGCCGCCAATCACAAAGTCACGGATTTTTTTGGCTACAGCTAGTTTTTCTTCGGATACTTTAGCATAACCTAGTTGGGTTGCCAGTGCTTCAGAGTCCTTTTTCTGATCGATGTACCATGGCGCGTTGCGGTAGGAACCAAAAAACTTTCCGTATTGGCCCGTGAAATCTTCGTGGTGCAGGTGCAGCCAATCATATAATACCAATTGGTCGCTAAGCACTTCCTGATCGTAAACTGGCGTGAACGGAATTTCGGCATAGGTCAATACCATTGTTACTGCGTCGTCCCAGGGTTGTTTACCTTTTGGGGTATAAACGGCAATTTTCGGCGCTTTTTCCAGTACCACAGTTTCCATATTTTGCGACGGACTTGAAATATCTTCCAAAATCTGGTTGGCCTCAGCATCCGAAATCGGTTCGAAACTTACCCCGCGAATCTGACATTCTTTGCGAATTTCGGGTGCATCTGGCAGCAAGAACGAACCGCCGCGGTAATTGAGCAGCCAACTCGCTTTGTATTGTTTGTCGAGGCACCAATAAGTAATTCCGTATGCTTTGAGGTGGTTTTTTTGCGAAGTTTCGTCCATTGGCAATAGGATAAAACTGGCTCGAATGGATATCGATAAGAATAAAATGAATAGGGTAAAAAGTGACTTCACTGACATGTTCTCGCTGCTGATTGTTATTTGATTAGGCCAAAGATAACTGAATTTCTGTGAAGATAAATATAAAAAACTTCGCGCCTTTGCGTCTTGGCGAGATCATAAAAAACACGCACGCAAAGACCACAAAGGCGCCAAGCCAAAATCAGTTGGGATTTATTTAAAACGGTACATCACTGTCATCGTTTGAGGTGTTCAGGTTGCTGCCAAAAGCTTCATTGGGCGAAGGTAAATTTTTGGTTACAAACGGATTGTCATCATGGTTCATTTTAGACGGAAGGTCGTCGTATGCACCGCCGTAATCGTCGAGGTTGTCGAATTTTCCGAGGCTTCCGATGAATTTCAACCGTACATTTTCAAGTGAACCGTTACGGTGCTTGGCAATGATGAATTCGGCTTGGCCCTGCGTCGGGGTTTGTTCTTCGTCGTCCCACTCGTCGATTTTGTAGTATTCCGGACGGTAAATAAATGAAACGATATCGGCATCCTGCTCAATCGCTCCAGATTCACGAAGATCGGAAAGTAATGGTCTTTTGCTAGAACCACGCGTTTCGACGGCACGCGACAACTGCGAAAGCGCAATCACCGGAACATTGAGTTCTTTGGCCAATGCCTTGAGGTTTCGCGAAATGGTTGAGATTTCCTGCTCTCGGTTTCCGCCACCTTTTCCGGCACTGTTTCCGGCGGTCATGAGTTGTAAGTAGTCGATGATAATCAGTTTAATACCGTGTTGCGATGACAGACGTCTGGCCTTGGCTCGCAAATCGAAAATCGAAAGCGATGGTGTATCGTCGATGTATAAAGGTGCTTTTTCTAGGTTTTTTACCTTAATCGAAAGCTGTTCCCATTCGTGTTTTTCGAGTTTTCCGGTACGCAGTTTCTCCGACGACAACCCGGTTTCTGACGAAATCAGACGCGTGATGAGCTGTACCGACGACATCTCTAAAGAAAATACCGCAACAGGCTGATTGAAGTCGATAGCAATGTTTCGGGCCATCGAAAGCACGAAAGCAGTTTTACCCATACCCGGACGTGCCGCAATGATAATCAAATCTGAGGGTTGCCAGCCCGAAGTGACTTGGTCGAGCTTCTCAAAGCCGGTGGCAATTCCCGATAAACCTTCTTTTCCGGCGATTTCCTCAATGCGTTTTTTGGCTTGAATTACAAGGCTTTGTGCAGTTTCTGAGCTTCTTTTGATGTTGCCCTGAGTCACTTCGTATAATCTGGATTCGGCTTTGTCGAGCAAATCAAATACGTCGGTGGTTTCGTCGTAAGATTCTTCGATGATTTCCGAAGAAATTTTAATCAAACTGCGCTGGATGTATTTCTGTAAAATAATCCTAGAGTGGAATTCGATGTGCGCCGAAGACGAAATTTTCTGCGTGAGCTGGATCAGGTAAAAATCCCCACCGGCCAATTCGAGTTTTGCGTTCTTTTTGAGTTGGGCCGATACGGTCAAAAGGTCGATCGGTTGGGTATCGGTGAATAACTGAACAATCGCTTCGAAAATATACTTGTGGGCGTCTTTGTAAAATGCGTCGGGTTGCAGAATATCAATGACTTCATCGACTCCTTTTTTGTCAATCATCATCGCGCCCAAAACGGCTTCTTCGAGTTCGAGAACCTGTGGTGGCAGCTTGCCTTTTTCCAGATTGATGATGGTCGCTTTATCGACTCTAACGGGGTTGATATTTCTGAAATTTTCCATGTTGCGAATGTAGTTTAAAAATAAAAAAATCAGACCCAGAGTTATAAATGATAACTGTTGATAAAAACTTTTATTTTGTTTATAAAGACAAAAAAATCCGAAACCATTGGGCTCCGGATTAGGGGTAAAAATGTAAGATTATACGCTTTACTCTTTGAACTCGCCCATTTTGCTGTACTTGTCCATACGTTGCGCTACAAGTTCCTCTGTTGATAAATCTTTGAGTTCGTTGTAGGCTTTCATGATGTACTGCTGCACGGTTCTAAAAGTGGTTTCTTTATCGTAGTGCGCGCCGCCCAGTGGTTCCGGGATAATATCGTCTACCAGCTTTTGTTTTTTCATGTCGGCCGAGGTCAGTTTAAGTGCTTCTGCCGCTTGTTCTTTGTATTCCCAACTTTTCCACAAAATCGAAGAACACGATTCAGGAGAAATCACCGAATACCAAGTATTTTCCATCATCAAAACGCGGTCTCCCACGCCAATGCCGAGGGCACCACCTGAAGCCCCTTCGCCCACGATGATACAAATAATCGGCACTTTCAGGCGCGACATTTCAAATATGTTTCTGGCAATGGCTTCACCTTGTCCGCGCTCTTCGGCTTCTAGCCCAGGATAAGCGCCCGGCGTATCGATGAAAGTAACGACTGGAATGTTGAATTTTTCGGCCATTTTCATCAATCGCAACGCTTTTCTGTAACCTTCCGGATTGGCCATCCCGAAGTTGCGCAACTGGCGCATTTTGGTGTTGATTCCTTTTTGCTGGCCGATCAGCATGAACGATTGCCCTTCGATTTTACCGAGTCCGCCGACCATGGCTTTGTCGTCTTTGAAATTGCGGTCTCCGAAAAGTTCCAAGAACGTGCCTTTGGTCAGGTTCGTGATGTGCTCCAGCGTATAAGGACGGTTCGGGTGACGCGAAAGCTGCACACGCTGCCAAGCCGTTAGGTTTTTGTATATTTTGCGTTTGGTTTCTTCTAGTTTTTTCTCGATTTGTTTGCAAGTCGCCGTCACGTCAACGTTTGATTCTGCGCCGATGATTTGGCATTTGTCTAACTGGTCTTCCAGTTCTTTTATGGGAAGCTCAAAATCTAAATATTCCATAGGATTTGTGCGTTTTTATATCATAGTTTAGCTCGCAAAGATAAAATATAATCTTAGGTACAAAAGCAATTTTGTGATTTTAGTTGTGAACAGAAAGGGTTGTTGGTTGATGGTTGTGGGTTGTTAGTTTTTGTGGGCGTTTCCCTGCGGGCCGGGCTTTTCGCTGCTAGTCCTCGCTGCGCTGTGGGCTATCCGCTACAATCCCTAACGCGGCTTTACGGAAATCTGAGGGGCCAATCTACCACAATGATACTTATCACAAATTTTTGCGCCTTTGCGTCTTGACGTGAGTTTTTTTAATTTCTCGCACCCGAGCGAAGCGAACTGACGAAGTAAAGCCGCAGAGGCGCAAAGTTTAGGTCGTTTAAAATTCAGATGCACATTTAAAATAAAGCTAAATGGCTCAAGCCCAGATTGGGTTCTTGATTTTCACTAATTTCCTAGCCCTGATGATTTGATATTAAGAGGAGGAAGTCCAGTGGACTTCAGGTATAAGGCGTGATTTTCGTTTTGAAACAATTATTCTTGATTTTCACTAATGCCCTAGCCCTGATGGAAGTGGAAAACCTTTGGTGCTGGGGTTCAGCGACAAAGTTTGGGAGCGCACAGCAGGTTCCCGGCTCCTAAAAAAATTAATTTTTATCGCGCGTATATTTCAACCAGCCATTCAGAATGACCGTGACCAGAATAATCACCGCGCCAATATAGAATTGTGTGCTCATTTTTTCTTTTTCGCCAAAGACGATGACCGCCAGGATAATGCCGTAAATCGGTTCCAGGTTGATGGTCAGCATCACGGTGTACGGGCTTAAAAACTTCATCACTTTGACCGAGGCAATGAACGCGTAGGCTGTGCAGAACGAACTCAGAATAGCTAAGTAAAACCAATCGTTGGCGCTCACCTGAAAAAACTTCGCATCGAAACTTTGTGTCATGGCCAGCAGTAAAGTAAAGAACAAAACCCCGCCGATGAGTTCGTAAAAAGAAATGGTTGTCGGATTGTAAGTTTTGGCAAACCGGCTGTTGATGACCGCAAAAGTAGCCGAAAGGAACGCGCTGCTCAAGGCCAGCAGAATACCTTCCAGATAATGACTTTCGACTCGAAAAATTAGGCAAAGCCCGCCAATGACGATGAGCCCGAAAAAAACTTCGTACCAAACGATTTTCGTTCTGAGCCAAATGGGTTCTATGAATGAGGTGAAAAATGCGCCCGTAGACAAACACGCCAACGTGACCGATACGTTCGACACTTTAATGGCCCTAAAAAATGTAAACCAATGCAAGGCGATGACAATTCCGGCAACCAACAATTGAAGCAGTACTTTCCTGGGAAGCCGCAGCGGGATTTTCTGCTGCCAGATATACAGCGCGATAAAAACAACAGCCAAAGCCATTCGGTACCAAACCAGCGGCAAAGCATCTAACGAAATTAGGGCGCCCAGCACAGCGGTAAAACCCCAAACGAAAACGATCAGGTGCAAGTGCAAATAACTCTTGAGGTTATCGCTTAGCACGGCGCAAAAGGTAAATAGCTAAAATACCGAAAACAACGTTCGGAATCCAAACGGCAATCAGTGGAGGCATGCTCGATTTTTCGGCCAGTACGCCAAAGATTTTGTCGAAAAACACAAAGGCAAAAGCGAGCAAAATACCAACAGCGAGATTCATTCCCATGCCACCGCGGCGTTTCATTGACGATACCGCAACGGCAATAATAGTTAGGATAAAAGCAGAAACCGGAATGCTGTATTTTTTGTATAAAACCACCAAATAAGTATTGATGTTTCCAGAACCTCGTTTGCGTTCTTTCTCGATAAAGTCAACCAAATCAAAGAAAGTCAAAGTTTCGGCTATATATATGGTTGGTGTTAAATCTTCAAGTTCGAAGTTAAAATCCATGGTTTTTTTCTCGGCACTTTCGAGTTGGTCATCGAGTGGCCCGACGGTGCGTTTGGTGTAGCCATAAAGTTCGTAAACTTTTTGCTGGGCATTCCACCGAATTCGGTTCGCCGAAATTTTATATTCGAGTTGGTCGCCCTTGAATTTTTCGAGCGTGAAATTGAACGCCGTTTGCGACAAAGTATTGAAGTTGCTCACATAAATAAACTCATCGTCGCTAATTTGCCGGTATACGTCGGTGTTGTCGCGCATTTCCTCTCGGCCGTTTCCAATCAGGTACATATACCGGAACGACTTGAAGCCTTCGCTGGCTTTCGGAACCAGGAAAAATCCCATAATTAGTGAAAACAACGAAACGATTGTCGCGCCGATAATATAAGGCCTCAGAAAGCGCGTGAACGAAATCCCCGAACTTAAAATCGCAATAATCTCCGTATTGTTGGCCAGTTTGGAAGTAAACCAAATGACCGACAGAAACAAGAAAATCGGAAACAGCAAATTGGCAAAGTAAATCACGAAATCTACATAATACAACGCAATCTTCCCGAAAGGCACTTTGTTCTCGAGCATGCGGTTGATTTTTTCCGAAACGTCGATTACAATCCCGATAGGAATAAACAACAACAGCATCACCGAGAACGTGGCGAGGTATCTTTTGAGGATGTATTTGTCAATGATTGATAGCATGGTTATCGGTTGTCAGTCGTCGGTTTTCAGTCGTCAGTCTTCGGTCGTGAGTTCTTGGCCAAATCCATCAACCATCAACCATCAACCAACAACTATTATAATCTCTGGCTCATATTTTTCACCATCATTTCTTTCCACGGCCTAAAATCTCCGGCTAAGATATGTTTTCTGGCCTCACGAACCAACCACATATAAAAACCGAGGTTGTGGATCGTGGCGATTTGTTTGCCGAGATATTCATTCGCAGCGAACAAATGGCGCAAGTAAGCTTTGGTATATTCGGTATCTACGAAGGTATGGCCCATTTCATCGAGTGGCGAAAAATCGGCTTCCCATTTTTTGTTTTTGATGTTAATCGTTCCGTTGGCGGTGAACAACATTCCGTTTCTGGCGTTTCTGGTCGGCATCACACAATCGAACATATCGACACCTAAGGCAATATTTTCCAGAATATTGATTGGCGTTCCGACACCCATCAAATAACGCGGTTTGTCTTGTGGCAAAATGTCGCAAACCACTTCGGTCATGGCATACATTTCTTCGGCCGGTTCGCCTACTGATAAACCTCCGATGGCATTTCCGACTTGGTTGGTTCCGGCAATATATTCCGCCGATTGAATTCTTAGCTCTTTATAAGTACTGCCTTGCACAATCGGGAAAAAGTTCTGCTCATAACCATATTTTACAGGCGTTTTGGCCAAATGCGCAATACAACGCTCCAACCAGCGGTGTGTCATGTGCATCGAACGTCTGGCATAATGAAAATCGCAAGGGTAGGGCGTACACTCGTCAAAAGCCATGATGATATCGGCTCCAATCGTGCGCTGGATTTCCATCACATTCTCGGGTGTAAAAAAATGAATCGAACCGTCAATATGCGATTTGAATTTCACGCCTTCTTCCTTGATTTTGCGGTTGGCCGAAAGCGAATACACTTGGTAGCCGCCGGAATCTGTCAGGATGTTTCTGTCCCAATTCATGAATTTGTGCAAACCGCCGGCTTTCTCGAGAATATCGGTTTGCGGACGCAGGTATAAATGATAGGTATTTCCTAAAATAATATCGGGGTTGATTTCTTCTTTAAGTTCTCTTTGGTGTACTCCTTTAACCGAAGCCACGGTGCCCACTGGCATAAAAATCGGGGTTTCAATCACGCCGTGATCGGTGGTAATTTTGCCCGCGCGCGCCTTAGATTGCGGGTCTCGCTGTAGTAATTCAAATTGCATATCGGCCTTTTTCAGTCGGCAAAGATAGCAGATTTAGGCTGTGAAATCATAGGATTTTAAGATTTTAAGACCGTAAGATTATAGGATAAATCAGATCGTCATTCATCACACAATCCTAAAATCCTACAGTCTTATAGTCTGGTTTTGGGCGTGCCCACAAGGGTCGGGCTATTCGTTGCAATCTTTTTAGAATTTCGCCTACGCTGTGCTACGTCGCAATCCTAAAAAGGATTTTCACTGCTATCCCTCACGCAACAATTGAAAACGGGAATAGCTTTTATCTTTATCCTAGACATACAGCCAATGCCGAATGTCCACTGGACATTTATTCCGCTGCGCTACATACAGTTCGGCTTCGCCTTGGGTCTCCTCTTAATATCTACCCGAGGCATTTGATATTAAGAAAATCATTAACTCGAAGCTAAATCTCACGTAAACTTGGAAATACAAATAACTTATGTTGGCCCGTGAACTTGCTGAAACACTCGGACTTTATTTGTCATTAATCTAAATCAGTATTATCGGCAAGCATTCATCGTAGGGTTTTATTGACTACATTTGTTTGTCTCTAATAAAAATGGTTTTCATGCGGCAGATTATAGCAGGAACTTTATTGGTGCTTTACCTTTTTTCAACCACTGAGTTACATCAGTTCTTGAAATTCCCTGCTTTGGTCACCCATTTTGCCGAACACCACCAAGACAACCCGAAACTATCGCTCTGGCAATTTCTTTGTGTCCATTACGCTCACGGCGATGTCATGGATGCCGACCGCGACAAAGACCTGAAGTTACCGTTCAAAAGCTTCGACAATTGCAACAACACCAACTTGATTTCCTTATTGCCCGAATTGAAATTTTCCTTGGTCGAATTTTTCAGTCCGGAAACTACTATAGAACTTCCCAATTATTACTCTTCGTTTTTAGGTGCTTCCTATCTCGATTCAATTTGGCAACCGCCCAAGCAGGTTTAAATTAATTTTTGTTTCCATCCCAAACCGTTACGATTTGTAGCAGTTTGGATGCTATGCATTATTTTAATTTAAACTGATATTTATGCTAAATAAAATCATTGGGTTTTCTATCCAGAATAAACTCATTATTGGCCTATTCATGGTCGCTTTGATTGGGCTGGGAGTATACCAAACCACCCAACTTCCCATTGATGCCGTGCCTGACATCACCGACAATCAGGTACAAATTATTACTATTGCGCCGTCATTTGGTGCTACCGACATTGAACGTTTGGTCACTTTTCCCATTGAGCAGGCCAACAGCAACATTTCGGGTATCAAAGAAATCCGCAGTTTTTCGCGCTTCGGACTTTCACTAGTTACAATTGTTTTTAACGATGCGACCGATATTTACTGGGCGCGCCAGCAAGTGGCCGAACGGTTACAAAAAGTACAAACCGAAATTCCGCAAGGCATCGGAACGCCGGAGCTTGGCCCAGTAACTACTGGTTTGGGCGAAATATACCAATACGTGGTCCGTCCGGAGAAAGGATTTGAAAAAAAATACGATGCCACCGAGCTTCGCACCATTCAAGACTGGATTGTGCGCCGGCAACTGCTTGGTGTGAAAGGCGTGGCCGAGGTCAGTAGCTTTGGCGGCAAGCTCAAACAATATGAAATTGCGGTACATCCGAACAAATTACAATCCTATGGGCTCACCATTGCCGATGTGTTTTCAGCCTTAGAAAAAAACAACCAAAATACCGGTGGTTCTTATATCGAGAAAGGCGCGACTTCACTCTTCATTAGAAGCGAAGGATTGATTGGCAGTATTGAAGACCTCGAGAATATCGCCATTCAATCAACACCATCCGGACTGCCTTTATTGCTGCGCGATGTGGCTGAAATCAAAATCGGACATGCCACGCGTTTTGGTGCCCTATGCTACAACGATCAAGGCGAAGTAGCCGGCGCAGTGGTGATGATGCTCAAAGGTGCCAACAGCAGCGAAGTCATCAAAAACGTCAAAGAACGAATTGCCCAAATCCAAAAAACCTTGCCTCAAGGTGTCATCATCGAACCGTTTCTAGACCGCACCAAAATGGTTAACAACGCCATTGGAACTGTAGAGAAAAATTTGCTCGAAGGCGCTTTGATTGTGATTTTCGTTTTGGTTTTGTTCCTTGGTAATTTCAGGGCTGGTTTGCTCGTTGCTTCGGTGATTCCGCTGGCGATGCTCTTTGCAATTATCCTAATGAATTTCTTTGGTGTGAGCGGCAACTTGATGAGTCTTGGTGCACTCGATTTTGGGCTGATTGTCGATGGTGCGGTGATTATTGTAGAAGCGGTGATGCACCAACTCACGCACAGTAAAAAATTCACAACAGTAAGCGCTTTGTCTCAAAGGCAAATGGATGGCGAAGTTAAAAATTCTGCCAGCAAAATGATGAACAGTGCCGTTTTCGGGCAAATCATCATCCTGATTGTGTATTTGCCGATTTTCACTTTGGAAGGTATCGAAGGAAAAATGTTCCAACCGATGGCGCAGACCGTTGCATTTGCTTTATTGGGCGCATTCTTGCTTTCGCTGACTTATATCCCGATGATGAGCGCGCTTTTCCTCGATAAGAAAATCAAGCACGAACCCAATTTCTCAGACAAAATGATGAATCAATTGGAACGGAAATACCAGCACTGGCTTCAAAAAGTTTTGGGTTTTCCAAAAGCAACTATTGCTGCTGTTTTGGGCCTGTTCGTTTTTGCGGTGATTTTGCTTTCAAACCTTGGTGGCGAGTTCATTCCGGCACTTGAAGAAGGTGATTTTGCCGTTGATACGCGCGTGCTTACGGGAAGCAATTTGAATACTACTATCGAAAATACCCAAAAAGCGGCTTATATTCTAAAAAGTCGTTTTCCCGAAGTAGAAAAAGTGGTGACAAAAATCGGAAGCGGTGAAGTTCCGACCGACCCGATGCCCATGGAAGCCGCCGATATGATGGTGATTATGAAAGACAAAAGCCAGTGGACTTCCGCGCACAGTTTCAACGAAATGGCGGCCAAAATGGGAAAATCGCTAGAAGAAGTTCCCGGCATTACTGCAGGTTTTCAATATCCGGTACAGATGCGTTTCAACGAACTGATGACTGGCGCACGACAAGATGTGGTCTGTAAAATATTCGGTGAAGATTTAGATACGTTAGCCGTTTATGCTGAGAAGTTAGGCCGAATAGTGGGTTCCGTCGAAGGTACACAGAATTTGTTTGTGGAACCTGTGACCGGAATTCCGCAAGTGGTGATTGCTTACAACCGTCCGATTCTGGCACAATATCATTTGAATATCGATGAAGTGAACAAAATAGTCAATACCGCTTTTGCCGGCCAAAGCACAGGGCTGGTATTCGAAGGTGAGAAGCGTTTTGATTTGATGGTTCGCCTGGATATTGACCAACGCAAAGACCTCGAAGATGTACAAAACTTATTGATTCCAACGCCGATTGGTACCCAAGTTCCGCTTTCACAATTGGCTGAGGTGAGCATCAAAAACGGGCCGAACCAAATCCAGCGCGAAGATGCCAAACGCCGCATTGTGGTCGGGTTCAATGTCAGAGGCCGTGATGTGCAAAGTATTGTGGGCGAGTTGCAAGCCAAGGCAGAAAAGCAGATTAAATGGCCGGCGGGCTATTACGTAACTTATGGTGGTGCATTTGAAAATTTGAACCAAGCCAAAGACCGGTTGATGATTGCCGTTCCAATTTCGCTTTTGCTGATTTTCCTGCTGTTGTTTTTCGCTTTTAATTCGGTCAAACAAGGCTTGCTTATTTATTCTGCGATTCCGCTTTCTGCCATTGGCGGGATTTTCTTTCTGGCTTTGCGCGGTATGCCGTTCAGTATCAGCGCCGGAGTGGGCTTTATCGCTTTGTTCGGCGTGGCAGTGCTCAATGGCATCGTGCTGATTTCAGAGTTCAACCAATTAAAATCAGAAGGAATGAATGATTTGCACCGAATCGTTTTGATGGGCACCAAAGTGCGTTTGCGCCCGGTTTTGATGACCGCATTTGTGGCTTCATTAGGTTTTTTACCGATGGCGATTAGTAATGGCGCAGGAGCAGAGGTTCAACGTCCGTTAGCTACCGTAGTGATTGGCGGTTTGATGATTGCTACTTTTTTGACCTTGTTTGTTTTGCCAGTTTTGTATGTGGTTTCTGAGAAGGGAATTTCATTTTCAAATAAGAAAAATCTCGCTATTCTACTGGTGCTATTGGGCTTTTCGTTCACCGATGTCAATGCGCAAACTCCGATTAGTTTAGATAAAGCCATGGAAATCGCTTTGAAAAATAATGCATCGGTCAAAAGTGAAAGGTTAAAGGCCAATTATCAACAGCAACTAGTGAAAGCTTCGGTGAACATAGCACCGCTGAACCTCAATGGCGATTACGGGCAAATCAATAGTTATTACAATGACAATCGTGTCGGTGTTTCACAATCACTGAGTTTTCCGACGGTGTATCATCGGCAGAAACAACTCAGTCTTGAAGAAGCTAAATCTGCGAATCTGAATGTGACTTTACAGGAAACCGAACTCAAGAAAGATGTTGCCCTTACCTTTTACAACTTAATAGCTATTGACGAGAAAATGAAACTGCTCCGAAGAAGTGATACCATCTTTGTGAACTTTTCCCAGAAGTCTCAACTGCGTTTTGAAATGGGCGAAACCAATGTGTTGGAGAAAACCATGGCGCAAACCCAACGCGGGCATATCCAGATGCAGCTACTTGAGCTCTTGCAGGAAAAAGAACTTGTTAAAAGCAAATTCCAATGGCTGCTTAATGATGATGCGGATTGGATACCGACTTGGAAAGAACTAAAAATGAAGATGCTTGAAATTCCCGATAGTGCAACAGTAGAAAATCATCCCAATTTAAAACTGCTCGAACAACAAAAACAAACCCGTCTGATTGCCACTCAACTCGAAAAGTCACGATTGTTGCCCGGAATCACTTTAGGTTATAACAGCATGACCATTACCGGTACCGGCGCAGACAATGTGATTTACGACCGCAGTACCAGATTTCAGTCGGTACAATTCGGGCTTGGGATTCCGCTGCTCGGCGGTGCACAGAACGCCAGAATCAAAGCGTCAAAAATTATCGAAACCATCAGCGCCAATGAGTACGAGAAAGAAAAAGGGCAATTCAGGCTCAGGTTCCAGAATGCTTGGTCGGCTTATAAAAATTCGGTTGAAAAACTCGCCTATTATGAGAAAACCGCGCTTCCCAATGCTCTCATTATTCAAAAAACAGCAGACAAGCAATTCAACAACGGCGCGATCAATTATCTGGATTGGGTGTTGCTGGTCAATGAAAGTATCGCGCTTCAAAACCAATATATCGATGCCGTTTCAGGCCACAACCAAAACCTAATCGAGTTGCAATATCTTACTTCAAAACTTTAACTCATGAAAAATACTTCGATATTCTTATTCATCCTTTTGACGCTTTTTGGCTGCCAGTCCAAACAGGAAAATGCAGCCCAAAAGACGGAAACCAGAACAGAAAACACCGTCAATCTGACCGATGCCCAACTCAGCAATATTGATTTGCAAATAGGGCAGTTGCAGAAAAAAGCCCTTTCATCTACTTTAAAACTAAGCGGACAAATCGATGTGCCGCCGCAAAATATCGTTTCGGTTAGTATGCCGCTCGGTGGTTATCTTAAAGCCACGCGGTTGCTCCCGGGAATGCCCGTCAGGAAAGGTGAAATCATTGCCACTATGGAAGACCAGCAATACATTCAACTCCAGCAAGAATACCTGATGACCAAATCCAAATTATTTTACGCCGAGAAAGAATTCGAGCGCCAACGTGAACTTAATGCCAGTCAGGCCAGCAGCGACAAAGTCTATCAAATGGCCGATGCCGAATACCAAACCCTGCGGATTACCTTGAACGCTTTGTCTGAAAAACTCAGGCTAATTCATATCAACCCGGCGGCACTTTCTGAGAAAACCATTTCCAAGAGCGTCAACATTTATTCGCCTATTAACGGTTTTGTGTCGAAGGTCGATGTCAATATCGGCAAATATGTCAATCCGGCCGATGTGCTGTTTGAACTCATTAACCCGAGCGATATTCACCTGAATCTTAAAGTATTCGAGAAAGACGTAATGCAACTCGCCATAGGACAGCAACTCATGGCTTACACTAATAATAATCCACAAAAGAAATATCCGTGCGAGATTATCTTGATTAGTAAAGACATTTCGGCCCAAGAGCATAGCGCTGAGGTGCATAGCCATTTCGAAAAGTACGACAAAATCTTGCTGCCGGGCATGTATATGAACGCAATTGTCGAAACCAAACAGCAGCAAGTTTTAGCGTTACCCAAAGAAGCGGTTCTTGATTTCGAAGGGAAAAGTTATGTGTTTGTCTCCCAAAATAAGCACCAATACAAAATGGTTGAAGTCAGCACAGGAATAACTGAAAATGGTTTTGTTGCAATTATTGACACTGAGAATCTTCAAGGCCAAAATATTGTCATCAAAGAAGCATATACTTTGCTGATGAAGCTCAAGAACAAAGCCGACGAGTAAGCGATTTAGTTGTTCAATTTAAAAAGTCCGGATTTTTTCGGGCTTTTTTCGTTTTTATTTTTGGTACTGGATTAGGTATCTTTAGCTTTGGTTTGAAAACGAAACTGCAATCCTGACGAAAGACCCTAGCCCTGATCGCAGTGGCAGCCCGCAGCAAAGCGAGGACTATAGCGAAGAGCAGGTTCCTGGCTCCAAACTATGAACTCAAAACTAAAAAAGCCTATATTTGAAACAATGATAGCACCGCACCACTACAATTTCAACCTCTTCAACAGCCTGATTCTCGGCGGTATCGTCCAAGGGTTAATTTTTGGTGCAGTGGTGGTGGGCTCAAAAAAATACCGCGCTCCGAGTACGATGCTGTTGGCTGCTTTAATAGTGATTTTTTCGCTCAACAACCTACAATATTACGTGGCCGATGCTCAAATTTTTCGTTTGCGTTATCTCTACGGTATTTCCTGGACGCCTTTGCAGTTGCTTATGGGGCCGTTGTTGCTTTTTTACGGGCTGAAGTTGCTCTATCCTGAAAAACCAATTGCGCGAAAGTTGGTCATCGGGTTATTACTGCCTTTTGCGCTGGGTTGGCTCGCAATCACTTACCTGAAAGCCACAAGAACCTATCTCGAAGCCAAAGCAGATTATTTGTTGCTGGAAGGAATACTAGAATTCGTGAGTAATTTCCTTGCCTTATATGCGATTGCAAGACTGTTGCTCGAAATCAGGAGCCTGCGAAATCAGGAGCAAACTTTTGTCGTTACAGAAGTTGGGCCCAAGTTGCGATGGTTCCGTAGAACGCTGCTGGTGTTTTTTGTTTTGTGTCTGGCTTGGCTCGCCGTTGTGGTTTTAATGGTGCTCAATGTGAACATTTATGGCCTTTGGTACATTATCTGGATTTCGCTCTCGGCCATGATTTACTGGATTGGTCATGTCGGAATTTATAAGTACGGCATCAACCAAGAAAGGAAAAAAATTCGCAGCCATACCTTAGACCGCAGCAGCGTTATTGTAGTTGCTGACAAGCCCAAAAGCGATCACTTGGAGTTATTCGAAAAACTGCTCGTGGAAAAGAAATATTTCCTCGACCCGGAACTTACTCTAGATAAAATCGCCGACGAGTTGGGGCTCAGTAAAAGCCATCTTTCGCGTTTAATCAACAACGAACTGCAAACTAGTTTTCCGGATTACATCAACCAACTGCGCATCAAGCAAGCGCAATATTTTTTGCGGCATCCGGATTTTTCCAATTATACTTTGGTTGCCATTGGGCTCGAAGCCGGCTTTGCTTCAAAAACAACTTTCAATAATACTTTCAAGAAAGTCACCGGAATGACGCCTTCGGAATACCGCAACGCACAAAATCGTTCTGCCGAGTCACTTTCGGAATCTTAAAAAATTCGCCCAATTTGTTCCGATAAACTGCAAACCGCAATATTCGGAACGCCTGTTTCTGTGGGCTCAGCTACTTTTACGCTGCCTTTCGAACTACCGCCTGTTTTTGCTATAACTGATTTGAGAACTTTAAATTCGTTATACTATGAAACAATTTTTACTTTTTATTTTCGCTTTGACTTCCTTGGTATTGTCGGCTCAAACCAACACTTTTACCGGTGCGATAGATACCAGTTGGAACAATCCAAACAACTGGAGTTTGTTGGCCTTGCCGAGCGGCACCAATAACGTTGTGATTCCCAACGGCACGACCGCAGTTTTGAATACCAGCGCCAATATCCAATCGATTCAGCTAGTTGGGACTGCGGTATTGGTCATGCAAGGTAATCTTTCTATTGCGGCGGCTTCTACTATCAGCGCATCATCAAGGCTTACTTGGAATGGCGGTTATCTAGACGGCGGCGGCACACTCAACAATCTCGGAACCATGCAACTATTGCCTGCTGGAGGAAAGCAGGTTCTTGGCGGCACTACCATCAACAATTCAGGAATCATTACTGAAGAAACCGACTGGGCCATCGAACTGGTAGACGGAACTTTGAATAACTTGGCTTCGGGTGTTATCGAACTTAAGAGTAGCCATAGTAACATCAACGCCAGTGGTACTGGATCGCACCTGTTGAACAACTTGGGCCTGATTAAAATGACCGGAACCGGAAATGTCACTATCAATGCCGAATTACACAATTCGGGTACCATCGCGGTGGAAAGTGGCACGTTGGTATTCAATAACCCGCAATCGGTTTTTACCGCCGGGGTTTATAATACTTCAGTTGGCACAAACCTGATTTGGAGTTCGACACAAACCCTTTCAGGAATGCTGACCGGAAATAATGCAGGGGAAATCCACTGGGCAGGGACAATGAACGTACCGGTGGCGGCCACGTTTAATTTTACTGGCAACGGGCTGTTCAATTGGGGCAACGGGCGCCTGACCGGCGGCGGAGTTTTGAACAACCCGGGATTACTTTCCTTGACTGGCGCTTACTACGGCGATAAATACATTGAAAACGGTACTACTTTAAACAATACCGGAACGATACAAATCTCGACAGATTGGTCGCTCAACATTACCGACGGCACCCTCAACAACTTGGCGTCGGGCGTCATTGATTTTAATATTTCACAAGTGCAACTAACCGGAACCGGAACCGGGAGCCACATTCTGAATAATGCTGGGTTGATTAAAAAGACAATTGGTTTAGGCGGCGCTTCCATTTTAGCCGAGCTTCATAACACCGGAACTATCTCGGTGGAATCGGGCAATATTTTTATTGGCAATAGTTTGTCGACGCTGGAGGGTGGAACTTATAACGTGGCCTCAGGATCATACCTTTTCAATTCGCAAACGGTCACTTGTTCGGGTACATTGACTGGTTTGGTAAACGGCGGCATCAACTGGACTTCAGACATCAACGTTCCGGTGGCAGCAACGTTCGATTTTTCTGGAAATGGAATCATCAACTGGGCTGCGGGTGCGATTAAAGGCGGCGGTACGCTTACCAATCTAGGTGTTTTTGAATGGTCACCGGGTTGGGTTGGGAACCGCTTTATTTCGGAATCCACGACATTGCTCAACTTGAATACGATTAAAGTTACCTCCGATCAAACCGTGGTAATGAATGGCGGAACCATTAACAATGCAGCCAATGCGCTATTCGATATTTATAATCCGGGTGGATTGAACAACGGAACTGGCAGCAACACATTCAACAATTTCGGAACCTTGAAAAAAAGCACCAGCACCGGAACCTACGTTATGAATGTTCCGCTTAACAATACTGGGGCTATTGAAATTAATGCCGGAGCGATTGCTTTCAACGCTCTCAATAATACACTTTCCGGAAAGGTTTCAGGAACGGCCGCCATTCAATTGCCTAGTGGCGGAAGTTTTACCAATAACGGAACTTTTGCGCCGGGCGGCGAACCGGGAACGCTTACCGTGGTTGGGAGTTATGTTTCTACGCCCAGTACGCGTTTCAAAGTGCAGCTTTACGGCCTAACGCAAGGTTCTGAATATGATTCGATGCTGGTTCAAAGCAATGCCGTCTTCTCGGGAATCATTGAACCGGAATTGCATTTTGCGCCGGCCATTAATGACAGTTTTATTATCGCTACTACTTGGGGCACAATGACTTTAGTGAATATGGCATCTACGGTTACGGCAACGTTTTCAGGTTTCACTTATACTTTCAGCGTCAACGTGATTGATAACAACAAGTTGGTGTTGAAAGTTACTAACGCCACTTTGGCTTCGGATTCCTTTGAATCGACTCAGGCGCAAGTGGTTTTATGGCCGAATCCGGCGAATGAAGTTTTGTTTATCAGCAATCGAAGTGAGGTCACACTACATCGGGTTTTATTGATTGATTGTAGCGGAAGAGTAGTCAAGGATTTGCCACTCGCCAATATAATGGAACAGAAAATCAATATCGATGTGCCTTCAGGAAGCTATCTACTAAAAATTAGCACCGATGAAGGCGAATTGGTAAAGCATTTAATTGTTCGCTAATTTTATATTTTGAGACTGGAAATGCCCTGCTTCGGTGGGGCTTTTTTGCATTTAAGACGCCCATGATTTCGTGAATTTTGTTTGTAACATAAAAAGCAAATCGCTGACCCATGGGCCATTCAAAAAGAATAAAAATGCACACAAACTTTTTAAGAACGACTTTTCCCTACGGCCTTTTTATGGGGATTGGGTTTTGCTTTTACACGACCATCATGTGGCTGACTCATTTGGATTCTACCTATTTAAAGACAGGTCAGTATTTAGACATGCTCATTGTATTATGGCCGGTAGCGATTATTTTCTGGGCGATACGAAATGAGAATCAGCAATATCGAGTGACGTTAGCGCAAAGAATCGGTATTGCGCTATGGGTAGGAATGATTTCGTATTTGATTTATCAGCCTTATCTATACGCTTACCACAATTTTATCAATCCCGACTGGTTTTCGTATGTGTTGGATTTGAAAAAAACCGAACTCGAAGCCGCCGGTGAGCCCGCTGCTAAAATAACCTCAACATTGCAGGAAATGACCCAAAACAATCACCGACAGAATGTGGTATTCAAGCTCAGTACGTTGGTGCCGTCGGTTTTGATTTTGCCGACCCTTATTGCCTTGGTTTCGTTGGTTTTTATTCGAAGAAAGGTGAATTAAGAAGCGGTTGCTGGCCGATAAGTAGTATCTGGGCCGAATCGCGTGAGGGATGGCAGCGGTTGCCCACAGCGCAGCGCGCGAGGACATTAGCGTACAGCCCGACCCGCAGGGGCACGCCACAAAAAAAGATGAAAAAATTATCAGACCAATGCGTGAGAAAACCTCAGTTTTGACTTGCCGACCTGCGAAATAAGCCCTACTTTTGGGCAAATTTAATTACACCACAATATGGCTAACATCCAACAACTAAACAATTTGACCATTCAGGTCAGAAGGGATATTCTGCGTATGGTGCATGCAGTCAATTCAGGTCATCCGGGCGGTTCGCTGGGTTGTACCGAGTTTCTGGTGGCGCTTTATCAGGAAATCATGCACCGCAAACCCGGATTTGACATGGACGGAATTGGGGAAGATTTGTTTTTCCTTTCTAACGGACATATCTCGCCGGTTTTTTACAGCGTTTTGGCACGTTCAGGCTATTTTCCGGTATCGGAACTGGCTACTTTCAGACTGATCAATTCGCGTTTGCAAGGCCATCCGACCACGCATGAAGGGCTGCCCGGGGTTCGCGTAGCTTCTGGCTCATTAGGGCAAGGAATGTCGGTTGCCATTGGTGCGGCTCAGGCTAAAAAACTCAACAAAGACAACCATTTGGTGTATAGCCTTCACGGAGATGGTGAATTGCAGGAAGGACAGAATTGGGAAGCGATTATGTATGCTTCGGCGAAGAAAGTGGATAATTTGATTGCGACGGTCGATCTGAACGGAAAACAAATAGACGGAACTACTGATGAAGTTTTGTATATGGGCGATTTGCGTGCGAAGTTTGAAGCCTTCGATTGGGACGTGGTCGAAATTAAGAAAGGAAATGACATCGAGTCCATCCTCGCCGGAATGAGTGAGGCCAAGTCGAGAACCGGAAAAGGAAAGCCTGTTTGCGTTTTGTTGCATACCGAAATGGGCAATGGTGTCGATTTTATGATGTACAGCCACGCTTGGCACGGAAAGGCTCCGAACGATGCGCAACTTGAAGCGGCTTTGTCTCAAAACTATTGTGAAACGGAATCAGATTATTAATAAAGTGCTCAGCCATATGTAGTAAGCTACGAGCTTATTGCCTATAGCCTAAAGCTTACAGCAGAAAAAAATGAAAAAATACATTAATACAGGAAGCAAAGATACCCGTTCGGGTTTCGGCGCCGGAATGACCGAGTTGGGCAAAAAGAATGAAAATGTAGTGGCTTTATGCGCTGATTTGATTGGCTCACTCAAACTAGACGAGTTTATTAAAAATCATCCGGAGCGGTTTTTCCAGATTGGGATTGCTGAGGCGAACATGATTGGCATTGCTGCGGGTTTGACCATCGGCGGAAAAATTCCTTTCACGGGAACATTCGCGAATTTTTCGACAGGAAGGGTTTATGACCAAATTCGTCAGTCGGTAGCTTATTCGGATAAGAACGTAAAGATATGTGCTTCACATGCCGGGCTTACTTTGGGAGAAGATGGCGCAACACATCAAATTCTCGAAGATATCGGACTCATGAAAATGCTTCCTGGAATGACCGTCATTAACACTTGTGATTACAATCAGACTAAAGCAGCAACCATTGCTATTGCAGACCATCATGGTCCAGTTTATTTAAGGTTTGGTCGTCCGGTAGTTCCTAATTTTACTCCCGAGAACGGCACATTTGAAATCGGCAAAGCAGTGATGCTCAACGAAGGTTCGGACGTGACAATAGTAGCTACCGGACATTTGGTTTGGGAAGCGTTAATTGCCGCCGAAGCGCTCGAAGAAAAAGGAATTTCGGCAGAAGTAATTAACATTCATACGATAAAGCCGCTAGATGAAGAAGCTATTTTGAAGTCGTTGGCCAAAACCAAATGCATCGTCACCGCCGAAGAACACAACATCATTGGCGGTTTGGGCGAAAGTGTGGCCAGAGTACTGTCGTTAAACCACCCGGCTCCGCAAGAGTTTGTGGCAGTCAAAGACAGTTTCGGTGAGTCTGGAACACCTGAGCAACTGATGGAAAAATATGAACTCAATCACCTAGCCATTGTTGCCGCAGTGGATCGTGTAATGAAAAGAAAATAAAACGAGATTTATTGAAATAAAAATCCCTTCAGTTGTTGAAGGGATTTTTTGTTTTAAGGGTGTTGGTCGGCTTCGAGATAATCTGGAACGCCATTTTCGTTGCGGTCTATGTATGTAACACTTCCATCCTCATTTATTATTACTTCATATCTGGTGTAAAATCCATCACCATCATCATCGGTATCATATAAATTCTGAATATCGTCGCCATCGGTATCGTCGTTGGTAAAATCGCCGTCGTGGTTCAAATCTTCGTCGTTTGATTTGATTCCATCGGCATCTTGGTCACCTAATTTCACATCCAGTAATTTGAAGGTAAACATCAATGGAGAGTAGGAAGGAATCGTGACGCCACTGCTGCTCGATTGACCTCGGTTAAAGTAGCCAAAACCGGAAGGAATAAATATCACCCCGAAACCAAAATCAGTATAGCTTGTTGGCTGCCCTTCATTGGTTATTGAATTTCCAGTTTTAAAGAGTGGAAGTATTTCTCTCCAACCACGAATGGTAGTGTCTAGAAAAAAGTAATCAACCGGATTGGGTGTATATTCAAATAAAGTAGTGTTCAATGTGGTAATGGTTTCTTCGTTTTCTTCGCCCTCATTAATAACCTCAGTTTCGTAGCTTAAATAACTACCGCGATAAGAAGTTAAAACGCCGTCGGCTCGCGAAGGTGAAACGGACGAAGTATTGGAATTGTCTTCTCTTAATTTTAAATAATAAATTTCGTAGGTTTTTTCGTCAATCTCAAACGACTTTTTTAGCAATTTTGGATAACTTTCGCTTTCATACAAAGACATAATTGAAGGCAAAGTATTGGTCTCAGAAATTTTAGCGATTGTGACCTCGTCATCGGCTTCAATCTTAACAGAGTGAGTATTCAGATAGTCTTCAATGAGTGCCATATCATCTGCGTATTGCTCATCGAAATCACGGATTGGAACTTCATCTGCGCTGTCTGATTGATTACAAGAAAATATAACAGCAGTGCAACAGAAAAGAAAAAAATATAGTTTAAATTTGTTCATTAGTGCGGAATTTAAGCAGCGCAAGATACAATATTGATTTATTTTTGACGCCAATTTAACGCCTATTTTAAGAAAATTCATGAGAGTCGATAAATACCTTTGGTGTGTGCGCTATTACAAAACCAGAAATATGGTTACCGAAGCTTGCAAGAAAAACCAAGTAACCGTTAACGGGCATTTAGCCAAGCCGTCAAAAGAAGTTTTTGCTACCGATGAAATCTCTTTCCGCAAAGACCAAATTACATACAAAATATTGGTATTGGATATTCCACCGAATCGAGTCGGGGCCAAACTGGTGGATATCTATCGCAAAGATTTAACACCGCCTGAAGTTTTCCAGCATCTGGAAATGCTCAAACTATCCAAAGAACATTATCGAAAAACCGGAGATGGCCGACCTACCAAAAAAGACCGCCGTGATTTGGATGATTATGAAAATGAAGCCGACTGGAATTTAGATTAAAATTAAACCACACAAAAATGCACCACAGAATTTTAAACCACATCGAAATAGAGCATAAAATCCGCCGAATTGCTTATCAAATCTACGAAACTTTTGTAGCCGAAGATTCTGTTGTTTTGGCCGGGATATCTAAAAACGGTTATGTTTTAGCCGAAAAAATCAGCCGTGAATTGCAACAGATTTCGCCTTTGAATGTGTTGCTTTGCGAGGTTTTCATTGACAAACAAAATCCGAGTGCAACTATTACTACTTCACTGCCAAAAGAAGCATATAGCAATAAAGGGTTGGTACTTGTAGATGATGTGCTGAACTCAGGAACAACACTAGTTTATGGTGTAAAGCATTTTTTAGACGTGCCGCTTTCGAAATTTAAAACGGCTGTTTTAGTCGATCGAAATCATAAAAAATATCCGGTAAAAGCTGATTTTAAAGGCATATCTTTAAGCACTTCACTACAAGAACATGTGCATGTTGTTTTTGATGCTCAAGGTGATTATGCGGAATTAAACTAGTTGCTTCTGAATTTCTGAAACAATTTCTTCAGGTTTTTTTGTTTCAGTATTGATGGTGTAAGTGGCCTTGTGGTAAAAGTAGCTTCTTTCAAAAAGATGTTGGGCGATGAATTCTCGAAGTTTCTCGCCTTTTTTATTAGCAATGAGAGGTCTGGTTTTTTTTTCATTTTCCAACCTCTTACAAAGTATTATAAGCGGTGTTTGCAGATAGAACGACACTACGGAAGCACCATTGAGATATTGATCATTGCCAGCATAACAGGGTGTGCCACCACCAAGGCTCAGTACAAAAGATTCGGATGTTTCTATAAGCTCTTTGAACACTTGATGCTCGATTTTCCGAAAATGGATTTCGCCTTTGGTTTCGAAGATTTTCGATATTGATTTCTGCTCTTTTTTTTCGATCAACTCATCCAAATCATAGCATGAAATTCCGAGTTGCTCCGCCAATAATTTACCTATAACTGACTTTCCAGAAGCCATATAACCGAGCAAAATTATTTTCATATCTGCAATAAAACCTTATATATTAAGGCGTTAAAAGTAATTATTAAAAAAACCCAAATTTAAGGCAATTTTGCTTTGATAAATAAATAATAAGGCCTTATATTTGCACCCGCGTTAGAGAAATGACTTTTTGACTTGGTAGCTCAGTTGGTAGAGCACATCACTTTTAATGATGGGGTCCTGGGTTCGAGCCCCAGCCAGGTCACAAAATTTCAACAAAGCATAACTCTAACCAAGACTTGGTAGCTCAGTTGGTAGAGCACATCACTTTTAATGATGGGGTCCTGGGTTCGAGCCCCAGCCAGGTCACAAAAGTCGTTCAGCTTGAATGGCTTTTTTTATTTCGGCCACGTGGAGAAATTGGTAGACTCGCCATCTTGAGGGGGTGGTGTCGCAAGACGTGTCAGTTCGAATCTGATCGTGGTCACGAATGAATACTTTTAAAACAAAAAAACGCCAAGCTCGCTTGAGCGTTTTTTTGTTTTAAAAGTATTCTCAAAGCGGAGCTTTGAAGATGGCCGCAGGCAATCTGATCGTTGTCAGCCAAGCTCGCTTGAGCGTTTTTTTGTTTTAAAAGTATTCTCAAAGCGGAGCTTTGAAGATGGCCGCAGGCAATCTGATCGTGGTCACATTTACTTTGTCTGTTCGCTATCGCTCGGGCGATATTAAGAGGAGGCCCAAGAACGATAGGTCGAATTGTATGGAGCTTCAGCGGAATAAATGTCCGGTGGACATTCGGTAAAAACTAAACGCATTTTCTATCCGGGAGTACGTTTTTTCTTTTTAAACCAACTTCAGCTTTGAAAATCAGAATTACTTTTACGGATTGATTATATTTGATGGCTAAACCATTATAAATCAAAGAATACTATGAATCGTCGAACACAGAAAGTTATCGGACAGGTACTTCTTGCTATTGGGTTAACGCTCATGGTCGGTGGGATAGCCAGTTTTTTATTTTCCAATATCGAACTCAGATTTTTTGATTACCAAGTTCTCGGATATCAGGAACGTTTGTATTGGGTACTTATCAATTTTATCATTGCAACGGCTGGTGTGGTCTTTTTAAAGTTTTCCCGAATAGCGCGGGTTTAGTTGTCTAATCACATGCTTTTTTCCGGAATCGCCTAGCCCCCATAGTACCTTCTTTGCGTTGACAAATCTTTTTTTTCTTTTGAATTTTGAGATGCAACGGATATAGTAATAACAGAAGTATAGTCATTAAAAAAAGGATACCGCCTGCTTAGACGATATCCTTTTTATTTTCTTGAAACGGAATCTACATCACACCTTGCTCACTTTCTTTGTCAAGGTATTCCTGAACAATTTCTATCGCGTTGGTTACCACGTCGCTCAACGCGGTGATGAAAGTGCCTTCTTCAGCAATATTGATGGCGTGTTTGATGGCTTCCACTTCTTTAGTAATGATTTCGTGTGAAACGCTTCTTCCGGATTCACCGATTCCTTCTAGAATTAGATTGATAATTTCCTCTTCTGTTCGGCCACGCAGGTGTTTTTCTTGGCGGATGATAATGTGGTCGAACATCCGTCCGGCAATTTTTGCACATTCCTTAATGTCTTCATCACGACGGTCACCTACACCAGCAATGATTCCGATTTTCTTGGTTGCTTCAACGCTTGATAGGTAATCTTCTACACCGCGATAACCGGCAGGGTTGTGCGCAAAGTCGATCATGACCTTGAATTTCTTGAACTCGAAAATATTCATGCGTCCAGGAGTATGAGCCGCACTCGGAATGAATGTTTGCAAAGATTGGCTGATGTCTTCTGTTTTGAAGCCCCACAAATAAGAGGCAAGGGTAGCGGCCAGTGCGTTGGCAATCATGAATTTAGCTTTTCCGCCCAAAGTTAACGGCACGTGGGTCGCGCGTTCGATCCGGATTTTCCATTCGCCTTTTTTTACGGTGATGAAGCCGTTCTCGTATACGCAAACAATTTTACCTTCTTTACATAGTTTTTTAATCAGCGGATTTTCCTCATCCATACTGAAATAGGCTACGTTACAACTGAGTTCTTCCCCGATTTTTACACATTGTTCATCTTCGGCATTCAGAATCGCCCAGCCATCTTTTTTGACACTTTTGACCACGGTGCTTTTCACTCGGGCCAAATCTTCTAAAGTATGGATGTCACTCAAACCGAGATGGTCTTCCTGAATATTGGTAATAACAGCAATGTCGCAACGGCTAAAACCCAAACCTGACCGAAGAATTCCGCCACGTGCGGTTTCTAGTACTGCAAATTCTACCGTCGGATCTTTTAAAATATATTCTGCAGAAACTGGTCCGGTAGTATCGCCTTTTTCCAGCATATGGTTCTGGATGTAAATTCCGTCAGAAGTCGTGAATCCTACTTTGTAACCATTGTTCTTGACAATGTGTGCGAGCAATCGGGTAGTGGTAGTTTTTCCATTGGTTCCGGTTACGGCGATAATTGGAATTCTACTCGGTTTTCCCGGAGGATAAAGCATGTCTATTACTGGTGAAGCAACGTTTCTTGGCAAACCTTCTGACGGCGCGAGGTGCATTCTAAATCCTGGCGCAGCATTAACTTCGAGGATGCAACCGCCATTTTCTTTTAAAGGCTGTGTTAAGTTTTCGGCCATGATATCGACGCCACAAATGTCTAAGCCGATGACGCGCGAAATGCGTTCGCAAAGGAATACATTTTCAGGATGCATCATATCGGTCACGTCTACTGAAGTTCCACCGGTGCTGAGGTTGGCTGTCGATTTTAGGTAAACGATTTCGTCTTTTTTCGGAATCGAATCTACAGTATAATTCAATTTTTCAAGCAAATCTAAAGTGTCGCGATCCACATCAATTTCAGTGAGCACATTTTCATGCCCGTAACCTCTGCGCGGATCCTGATTCGTAATATCAATCAGTTCCTGAATAGTATTTTTCCCGTTTCCGACAATATGTGCCGGAACGCGTTTGGCGGCGGCGACGAGTTTGTTGTCGATAATTAAAACGCGGAAATCGAATCCGGTGATGAATTTCTCTACGATGACGCGTCGGCTGTATTTTTTAGCATATTCCAAACCGGCTTTGGCATCTTCCCAAGTAACTACGTTGATTGATGCACCTTTTCCGTGATTTCCGTCGAGCGGTTTGATTACGATTGGATAACCAATTTTTTTGATGGTGTTTTCTAAATCTTCTTCGTCTACGCAGATGCTTCCGCTGGCTACCGGAATGGAGGCGTTGTCGAGCATGCGTTTGGTTTCTTCTTTATTGCAAGCAATATCGACCGCAATGCTGCTGGTTTTTTGAGTGATGGTGGCCTGAAAGCGCATTTGATTCACACCATAACCAAGTTGTACCAGTGAATTGGTTCCGAGCCTAATCCAAGGAATGTCGCGGGCTACGGCTTCTTCAACGATACTTCCGGTTGACGGCCCGAGGCGTACCCGTTCCCGAATTTCACGCATTTTTTTGATATCGCCTTCCAAGTCGTATTCGGTTCCTTTAATAAGTGCTTCGGCAATGGCAACCGAACTCTCGGCAGCGAACAAGCCTACATTTTCTTCGGTATAACTAAACACTACATTATAAACGCCCGGTGTTTTAGTTTCGCGCGTGCGGCCGAAACCAGTTTCCATGCCGGCTAAAGTTTGGATTTCGAGGGCGATGTGTTCGATTACGTGGCCCATCCAAGTACCGCGTTCTATGCGTGAGAAGAAACCGCCACGAACACCTTCGGAGCAACGGTGCTCAATCATGGTTGGGAACATGGCTTCAATGCGCTCGCGGAAACCGTCGATTTTATTGGTGGGGTATTGCTCCATTTCTTCCAGATCGAGGCGCATCTGGATAAGTTTCTTTCTTTGGACGCTCCAGATGTTCGGACCGCGGAGCGCTTGTATTTTTAATATTTTCATTTTTAGACAACTATTTTACATTGATTTTGTTAAAATATAAAATAATTATCAAACTGAAATATTTTTTAGTGTAAAAAGTTTTAAAATGCCTTTGTCCTGTTTCGTTTATCTTGATTTACAGCGTTTTTGAAATTATAACTTTAAAGGATGAAATTGGTTTTCGTTGGATCATTCGCAAATAAAAAAGAGATAGCTCAACTACCTCTTTCCTTATTTAAACATTAAAAAAAATTATTCGCACCAAACGACCAAAGTAACTTCAATAATGCCATTAGCATTTACTAAAGCATCTGAAAGGGTTACTGTTTGAGAGCTAGTACCACAGAAATAGTCTTGGAATGAACCAAAATCATAAGTGCCAGGCAGCATATTTGTAAAACAGGTTCCTTCTTGATTATCAGTGTAAATGTATTCTCCTGTTACTGTGTTTTGGCAGTAGAATCCAGCATTGTAACTGGTAGGATTTCCTGAGTAGTCGACAGTTTTAATACAAACATTGTAGGTTTTTATGCTTTGTTTGATCACACCTATTTTAGTAATGATACTTCCTGATTTATTGTATTGTTTTGTTAGTGCCGAACGTATTGGTGTTACTAAGCTTAAAGCTAAAGTGGTATTGTTTGCTTGAATTGCTGCAGTCATTTGGTTGGTAAGATTTAGTAGTATATCATTTTGATTTACTAAATCTGTTGTCAAAGCTGTGATTGCTGTTGTAGAAAAATCAATTATTGAATTGCTTTTGGCTAAAGCAACAAAATAGTCAATTTCGTCAGCTTGATTTTGAACTTGATTGACATGATAATGCATTTTATCACTAAATAAAGTAGCGTTCGGATTTCCCAAAACGGTTAACTGCTTGACCAATAGATTAACTGCTTTTCTTGAAGATACAACTTCTTGCTGCACATTTTCAGCAGATTGAATGGCATAATTTAAATTTTCTTCTGCAACCGACTGTGCAAAAGTTTGCCCTAAGGCCAATACGGTAAATGACAACACGCAAAAAATAACTTTTTTCATGACTAAATATTTTATTGATTAGTAATAGTCAAATGTAGCTTTTGCCTGTGGGATTGGTTTTATTTGAATTTTATTTAAACATTAACAATCAGTAGGTGGGAAATAAAAATTTTTGAATTAAAAAACCATTTCGTAATGCTTGAGTAACTTGATTGAATTAAGCGATGCAAATTCTTGTGCGATGACTGTCGAGAAGTTTGTTAGGAGACTAAAAAGCTCTCGACTGCCATTGTAATGATTCCTGAGTTAATTGCCCTAGCCCTGATGATTTAGCTGCGAGTTAATGATTTTCTTAATATCAAATGCCTCGGGTGACACGAGCGGAGCGAACTGGCGCAGCATATTAAGAGGAGACCCGAGCCCAACGGGCGAATTGTATGGAACGTAGTGGAATAAAAGTTCGGTGGACTTCAGGTACAAGGCCAGATTTACATTCAAAACTATCATTTCTTGTTTCCACAAAACCCTAGCCCTGATAGCAGTGGAAAGCCCGGAGCTCTGCGAGGACTTGTAACGGATAGCAGGTTCCCGGCTCCTAAAAAAAACTGTTGATAACGCTGTGATAACATTTCTGGCAAAAACCGTTACCTGATTTGGTGAGTTTCAATTTTTGGTTATTTTTACCGCATGAACATACGAGGAAAACTTATCATTATAGGCGGCGCGGTGGACAAAGGCAGTTTTACCGAAACTGATATCGACCGCAATGCAGCCAAAAATCTGAACTTTTTTGAGGCTGGGATTTTAAAACGCATCATCAACGAATCAAAGCATAAAGAACTTTCTAGGATTGAAGTCATCACAACGGCTTCGAAAATTCCGCGCGAGATTGGGCCGGAATACGTGAAAGCACTCCATTATTTAGGGGCTGATAACGTAGATGTGTTGCATATCGAAAAACGCGAACAAGCAGTAGAACCCGAAGTTCTGGAACGATTGAAAGCCGCTGATGTCGTAATGTTTACCGGTGGTGACCAGTTGCGACTGACTTCCATTTTGGGTGGAACGGCTTTTCATGATATTTTGTTAGAGAAATACCACAACGAAGAATTTATTTATGCCGGAACTTCTGCCGGAGCAGCAGCAGCGTCGAATAATATGATTTATCAGGGCAGTAGTAGTGAAGCTTTGCTCAAAGGTGAAGTAAAAATTACCAGCGGTTTGGGCTTGATTGATGGCGTCATCATCGATACCCATTTTGTGCAACGCGGCCGAATTGGGCGTTTGTTTCAAGCTGTTGTCGGGAACCCAAAAGTGTTGGGAATTGGTCTTGGTGAAGATACCGGCTTGCTCATTACCCACAACCAGAAAATGGAAGCAATTGGTTCGGGACTTGTGATTTTGGTTGATGGACGCGAAATCAAAGACACCAATTTGACGCAAGTGGAATTGGGCCAACCGATTTCAATCAATCACCTGGTGACGCATGTGATGAGCATGAACGATACTTTCGATTTGACTACTTTTAAGATGATGATTAAATCATCGCAATATGTTTAATGGATTGTAGGACTTTAGGATTTTAAGACTGTAAGATACTACTGTCCTAAAATCTTATAATCTTACAATCTTACAATCTAAAAAATGAAACTCATCATCCACGGCGGATTTTTCTCTGAATCATCTAAAGACGATGCCACTAAATTGGCCAAACAAAATGCTTTGGAGCGCATCGTTAAAGAATCGTATGAATACCTGAAAACCCATAATGCAATTGAAACTGCCGTTTACGCGGTAACGCTTTTAGAAGATGACGCTTTGTTCAATGCCGGTATCGGTTCCCAAATTCAGAGCGATGGGAAAATCCGCATGAGCGCTTCTTTGATGGATGGCGAAATCCAGAAAATGAGTGGTGTGATTAATATAGAGGAAGTCAAAAACCCGATTCAAGTGGCGCAAGTTTTAATGGCTTATGACGATCGTGTTTTGGGTGGAAGCGGAGCAACGAATTTCGCTCGGCAACATGGTTTTGAAGTTTTTTCTACAGAAATCCCACAACGGCGCGCTGAGTTTGAAGCCAAATTGGCATCAAAAGGTTTGGGAACCGTAGGCTGTGTGGTTTTAGACCGCGATGGAAAGTTGGCCGCAGCGACTTCAACCGGTGGGAAAGGTTTTGAAATTCCGGGCCGGATTTCCGATTCGGCTACCGTGGCCGGAAATTATGCCAATCACTTTTGTGCCGTGAGTTTAACCGGTGTGGGTGAAGATATTGTGAGCAATGCCACCGCCGCTAAGATTGTCACCCGAGTCACTGACGGTTTTGCCCTGAAAGATGCCTTTGCCAAAACCTTTGATGAACTGCTGCCTTATGACGGTTTTGCAGGCGCGATTGCCATTGACTGTGACGGGAATATGTTCCATCAGGATTCGCATCCGAGTATGGTGTTTGCGAGCTTTGATGGTGAAAATTTTGAGGTTTTTAAATAGAGTAACTTTTTGCACTCGATTTTGCGTGAAGGATGGGAGCGGAAATCCTTTTGCGCCGGAGTTTATTTGGTCCGTTGGTTGGGTTGGCGCAAAAGATTGGGAGCGGACAGCCTGACCCTTGTGGGCACGCCCAAGAAAATTACCTCAATGCAGAAGTTAGTTGGAATTCTGAATGAGTTATTCGTAGGACCAATAGATTTCGTACATCTTCGTTAAACTAAAATTAGAACCGAAGCCCTTAATGCCTAGTTTCTGTATACGAACTCAGTTACTTAGCAGCGCAAAATAAATCCTGCAACCGTTTTTATTTTTCTAATCTAGTTAATGTCATTTCCCAGTTCCATTCCCAAGTTTTGCCGTCGTCTGTGGAAAAGGCTTGTGACCAAATAGGGTGTTCGGGATTGGTGGCATTCCATTGGTAAAGGACGATAATCGGGATTTTGTTGAAAACATCTCGGGTGTAGAATTTTCCCAGGCCATTTTCGAACCAACCGGTTACCGGATTTTCATCCATCGTGCCGTTGTTGCTGTCCATCCAGTATACTTTCCAGAGTTTTGTTTTTGGGTTGAATAGTCGGACGGCCATGCCTTCAAAAGGCTTGTCGTTGAATGTGGCATAATAATTTTCAATATTGCCGAGCCCATTGATGGTTTTTCTCAGGTGCAATTCGGATTCAAATTCACTCCATTCTGTGCTGTGGTTCAATCTTTCTTTTAGCATACGGTTTTGGACTTTCCATTTGCCTTCTAAGAAATCAAAATCTTTTTCAGAAGAAGTGGCGGATGGTTTTATCTCGAGTGGCTTGATGTTTTGAGTGTTTTTTTTCATTTTAACTGCTTTCTTGTCTTGACAATAGCCATTCGATGCAAGCATCATCATTGCCAGTACGAGTACTATTTTTTTTGAATTTTTCATGAGTTTTGACTGCATTAGTTGAGTAATCTGTTTAAATGTCTTTCGCTTTGAATGCCGACTTTTTGTGCTATTTCGATTCTGGATAAATCAGGGTTTTTAGAAAGTTCTTTTATTTTTTCTTTGCGGATTAAAGCAATATAGTCTGTCACGGTGGTGTTGGTTTCTTTCTTGAAAGTTCGGGTAAAGTTTCGTTCGCTCATGTGGGCAATTTCTGCCAATTCGCCCAAATTGGTTTTGAGATGAATATTTTCAATGATCCAGTCTTGTACTTTATGAATTCCGGCATGAATATGATTTCGGTATTGAAATAGTTCGCTTTCCTGATGGGCAGTTCCGTTTCGACGTTTGTAAACGACAAGCTCTCTGGCAACGAGGTGTGCAAAGTGACTTCCCTTTAATTTCTCTATGATATACAAAGTCAAGTCGATTCCTGAAGCAATGCCGGCACTAGTATAAATACCGTCAGAATCGGTAAAAAGGATATTTTCAATTACTTTAGCTTTCGGATACATTTCTTGCAGTTGCTTTGTTCTTTTGAAATGCGTGGTGCATGAAATATGGTCCAACAAACCTGTTTCTGCCAAAGCAAACGCTCCGGCGCAAATGCTGCAGAGATTTACTCCGTTTTGATAATTTCTTCTTATCCAGTTTAGTAAGTCGGTGTTTTGTTTGAATTTTTCAGATTGTAAGTAGGAGGCGTTGGAACCTGGAATGACCAAAAAATCACCTTTGCTAAAGACCACTTCGTGATAAGGAATCACATTTCCAATAGGTAAGCCTGCACTAGAAGTTATAGTATCTTTAACGCTGCAATACAAAATTTCAAATTCGGCCCCATATTCAATGGCTTCATGGATGGCTTGATCTGGTCCGGCTAAATCCATTAAATGAATTTCCGGCAGTAATAGAAAAACAAACTTAGTTGTCATGATTGAAGGTTTATTGGGTTCAAATTTACCAACTAATTACATCATTCATTAGCCATAAATAGGACATATTCGGCCATAAGTAAAAGATTGATTTGAGCAGCTACTGCGACACGAAAGAATGCTTCGCGGATCAATATAGGTTTGGTTTTAAACCAAAAGTAATCATGAAATCCGCGGTTGCGTGAAGGATGGTAGCGGAAATCCTTTTGCGCCGGAGTTTATTTGGTCCGTTGGTTGGGTTGGCGCAAAAGATTGGGAGCGGACAGCCTGACCCTTGTGGGCACGCCCAAGAAAGTAACTCAATGCAGAAGTTAGTTGGAATTGTGAATGAAGTACTTGCAGGGCTAATGGATTTGATTTATTATATTTTCCGTTTTACCTCTTTGAACTAAAATTAGAACCGAAGACCATCATGCCTAGTTTCTGTATACGGACTCAGGCACTAAGGCACTCAGCAACTCAGGCACTCATGAAAAACAAAAAACCCGCTTTTGCAAGCAGGCTTCTTTATAGTAAGTAATTTCAATCGGTGAATAAACGTTTATTTTACTTTGTTAAGGATGGCTTTGAAAGCTTCCGGGTGGTTCATTGCCAAATCGGCCAAAACCTTACGGTTAAGTTCGATGTTGTGCTTTTTCACCTGACCCATGAACTGTGAGTAAGACATTCCTTCAAGGCGTGCTCCGGCGTTGATACGCTGGATCCACAAAGCGCGGAAGTTTCTCTTGTTCTGCTTTCTGTCGCGGTAAGCGTATTGCATCGCTTTTTCCACGGCGTTCTTAGCAACGGTCCAAACGTTTTTTCTGCGGCCAAAGAAACCTTTGGCTTGCTTCATAATCTTTTTTCTTCTTGCTCTTTTAGCAACTGAATTTACTGATCTTGGCATAATTTTCTTGTTTTTTTGTAGCAGGCGCCTGAATTGAATCAAAGGACTTAAGGCCGTACTCCAAGGTTATTAAATGTTTTTAACCTAAGCTGAAAGCTGATGGCTGACAGCTAATAAGCAATTAAACGATTCTTAATTGTTGTTTAATGCTTTTCTCATCCGTTGGGTGAACTAGCGCAGCGTGTGTGAGCGCCAATTTACGTTTCTTGGATTTTTTAGTCAGGATGTGGCTCTTGAAAGCGTGCTTTCTTTTGATCTTTCCTGAACCAGTCACTTTGAATCTTTTCTTAGCGCTGGATTTGGTTTTCATTTTAGGCATTGTTCCTAGTGGTTTTTGATTTATTCTTACTTACTATTTTTTGGCTGTTAGCTGTCAGCTTTTAGCTTTTTTTTTGAAGCTAATCCCGCTATCCGCTATATCTTTTGCTCCGTTGCACTTCACAAAAGGATGCCGCTGCTATCGGGGCTAGGGCATTAGTGTTCCCAATTACTGCTCAGGCACTAAGGCACTCAGCCGCTCAGGCACTATTTCTTCTTCTTCGGAGCGATGAACATGATCATCCTTTTTCCTTCGAGTACCGGCAAGGCTTCCACTTTTCCGAATTCTTCTAAATCCTGCGCCAATCTCAACAATAAAATTTGACCTTGGTCTTTATAGATGATCGAACGGCCTTTGAAAAATACGAAAGCTTTAAGTTTCGATCCTTCTTTAAGGAATTTCTCGGCGTTCTTTCTTTTGAATTCGTAGTCATGTTCGTCAGTCTGCGGCCCGAAACGGATTTCTTTGACCGTGATCTGAGTAGATTTTGCTTTGAGTTCTTTCTCACGCTTTTTCTGCATGTAAACGAACTTCTTGTAATCGATGATTTTGCAAACCGGCGGCTCGGCGTTCGGGGAAATTTCCACCAAATCGAGTTCGAGGTCGTCAGCGAGTCTGAGCGCATCGGAGATTTTGTACACGCCCGGCTCAACGTTATCGCCAACAAGCCTTACTTCCGGTACACGAATCAAGTTATTGATGCGGTGTGCATCTTTTTTTTCTACTCTGGGTTGATAACCCTTGTTACTTCTGATTGCTATGACTTAAAAATTTAAAAGTTAAACGGTAAATATTTTTAGTGTTTTGTCAATTTCCTGCTGAACCATTTTGGCGAAGTCATCTATAGAAACGGTTACATTGCCTTTTCCTTCTTGCCCGTGACGGCGTACCGAAATGGTATTGTTCTTTTCTTCTTCCTCGCCAACAATCAGCATAAACGGGGTTTTCTGCGTTTCAGCATCCCTAATTTTACGCCCGATGGTTTCGTTCCGGTTGTCAATTAGGGCGCGAATTTCGTGATTTTCCAGCAGACTCAAAACTTTTTTCGCATAATTTTCATATTTCTCGCTCAAAGACAAGATAATAGCTTGTTCGGGCATGAGCCAAAGCGGGAAGTTTCCGGCGGTATGTTCGAGCAAAATGGCAATGAATCGTTCCATCGAACCAAATGGCGCGCGGTGAATCATTACAGGTCGGTGTAGTTTATCATCAGCACCTTTATAAGTCAGTTCAAAACGCTCCGGTAAATTGTAATCGACCTGAATCGTTCCGAGTTGCCATTGTCTTCCAAGTGCATCTTTCACCATGAAATCAAGCTTCGGCCCGTAGAACGCAGCTTCACCGTATTCCACAACGGTATTCAAACCTTTGTCTCGAGCGGCATTGATAATCGCATTCTCAGCTTTTTCCCAATTCTCATCCGAACCGATGTATTTGTCTCTGTTTTCTTGATCACGCAGCGAAACCTGAGCTGTAAAGTTTTCAAATCCGAGCGAACTGAAAACATATAGCACCAAGTCGATGACTTTCTTGAATTCCTCGTCTAGCTGCTCCGGCGTACAGAAAATATGCGCGTCGTCTTGAGTAAATCCGCGAACGCGCGTCAATCCGTGCAATTCACCCGATTGTTCGTATCTGTAAACAGTACCGAATTCCGCATAACGCTTCGGCAAATCTTTGTATGACCACGGTTTGGTGTTGTAGATTTCGCAGTGGTGCGGGCAGTTCATCGGTTTCAATAGGAACTCTTCACCTTCAGCTGGCGTGTGGATTGGCTGGAAACTATCCGCGCCATATTTCGCATAATGCCCTGAAGTGACGTACAATTCTTTCTGTCCGATATGTGGCGTCACGACTTGTTCGTAACCGGCTTTTTTCTGGGCACGTTTCAAAAACTGCTCAAGTCTGTCGCGCAAAGCAGCACCTTTTGGCAACCACAACGGCAAGCCTTGACCTACTTTCTGTGAGAACGAGAACAATTCTAATTCTTTTCCTAGTTTCCTGTGGTCGCGGCGTTTAGCTTCTTCAAGCAATTCAAGGTAATCCGTCAAATCTTTTTGTTTCGGGAATGAAACGCCGTAAACGCGGGTGAGTTGCTTGTTTTTCTCGTCACCGCGCCAGTAAGCACCGGCCACGCTCATGATTTTCATCGCTTTGATCAAGCCGGTGTTCGGAATGTGTCCGCCTCGGCACAGATCGAAGAAATTCGAGTGGTCGCAAAACGTGATCGTTCCGTCTTCGAGATTCGAGATCAGTTCGGTTTTGTATTCGTTGTCTTTATATATGGCCAACGCTTCTGCTTTAGAAACCGGGCGCATCTTGAATTCGTGTTTTTCACGGGCAATTTCCAACACGCGGTCTTCAATTTTCTTAAAATCCGCATCGGTGATTTTGTGGTTCATGAAATCCACGTCGTAGTAAAAACCGTTGTCAATCGCTGGTCCTAAAGTCAGTTTGATGCCCGGATAAATTTCCTCTAAAGCCTGCGCCATCACGTGCGAGGTCGAGTGCCAGAAAGCTTTCTTTCCTTCGATGTCGTTCCAAGTGTATAATACAAGTGAACCGTCTGTAGTCAGTGGGGTTTCTGTTTCTACGGTCGTTCCGTTAAACGAAGCCGAAATAACATTTCTCGCCAATCCTTCGCTAATGCTTTTAGCAACATCCATCGGCGTGGCGCCTGCCGCAAATTCTTTCACTGACCCATCGGGTAACGTAATCTTGATCATTATTTTTATTTTTTCAAGCGCAAATATAAGGATTAGAAAAACACATACAATAGGACGGCTGATTTTGATTTTTTAAATTCTGTTGGTTGATTCTGGGTTTAATCTGCTTTCTTTAGATAAGTATTGTTTTTATTGTTTTTGGGCGTGCCGGCGCAATGCCTCCAGTGTTTTTAAAAGAACTGAGCGCGCGCCGTCGGGCTATCCGCTGCAAGTCCTCGCTGGGGCTGCGGGCTTTTCGCTGCTATCCCTCACGCAATTTGGGTGAAGCTATCGCTTTTGGTTTTTAATTGAATTGATTCAGAGAACAACTTTTGCATCTTTGCGAGAACACCAATCTTCGTTGATTCAAGGTCTTACGGTTTAAAAGAAAGAAAACGAAAAATTTCTGTGTAAAAAGTTTGCTATAAAGTAAAAAGAGTTTTTATCTTTGCAGCCCGGTTTGCGGGGAAGGTTCTTGTAAAATACTGATAAAAAGGTTAGAGAAAATAAAATAAAAAATATTTTCAAAAAACCCTTGCAGAAGAAAAAAGAATCTTTACTTTTGCACCCGCTTTGAGAATGAAAGCGAAGAAAGAAGAAGAAACGTTCATAGACATATTG
>NZ_JAAJBU010000005.1 GCF_011392125.1 Flavobacterium lotistagni | reverse complement strand
GCTAAAAACCTAAGGTGGTTATTGCGGCGGGGCTCACCTCTTCCCATCCCGAACAGAGAAGTTAAGCCCGCCTGCGCAGATGGTACTGCATTTTGTGGGAGAGTATGTCGTCGCCTTTTTAAGAGAAACCCTATCCAATCGGATAGGGTTTTTTGTTTTACCGAATGTCCACTGGACATTCTCCTCTTAATATCAAATGTCGCCTTTTTTAGTAGAACCCTAACTTGAAAAAGCTAGGCTCTTTGTTTTGTTTTATAGTTGTTTTTTGTTTTCTCGCAAAGACGCTAAGGCGCAGAGAAATAAGTAACTTGTGTGTATGAAAGTTTTAACTATTTTTACAAGAGTTCATAAAACACATTGTCATGAGAAAATACTACTTTGCCCTAACCTTGATTTTAGTTATTATTATAGGGATAACTTCTTGCTCTGACGATGAAACCAAAACGCAGAATGATATAGCCTCTAGACCAATAGTGCCAATTATGGCTAATGAAGTGCAAATCGGCAATCAAATCTGGATGACCAAAAACTTAAACGTAAGCCGTTATCGAAATGGTGATCCGATTCCCCAAGTACAAGACCCAAATCAATGGGGGAGCTTAACCACAGGTGCATGGTGCTACTACAATAACGATTCGGCAAATGGTAAAATTTACGGTAAGTTGTATAATTGGTATGCAGTAAATGACCCAAGAGGTTTAGCACCAAGAGGTTTTCATGTCGGAACAGAAGCGGAATGGAACGCTGCAATTGATTTTTTAGGCGGAATTTTCCTTGCCGGTGGTCATTTGAAAGCAACAACTTTATGGAATAGTCCGAATGCTGGAGCTACCAATAGTAGCGGTTTTACAGCACTTCCGGCTGGTTATCGAAATAGTGATGGTTCGTTCTCCTTGCTTGGAGGTTATGGTCTTTGGTGGAGTGCTACAGCTTATGACGAAACGTACGCTTTTTACCCTTCACTGAGTTGTCTCAACGATGATGTGAACGGTGGCGGAGGTGTTATGACGCCTGGTTTTTCGGTTCGTTGTATCAAAGACTAATTTTCAACTTGTTGTTGATTTGCGTGAGGGATGGCAGCGGCAGCCCACAGCGGCAGAGCGTAGCGGACCCGCGAGGACTACAGCGAACAGCCCGACGGCAGGTTTGACCTGTCAATACGCCATTTAACTCCTTCGCTAAAAATGGTTGCGGAATATTTTTTTAGCACTCCATCCTGCCGGCACGCCCATAAATAAAAATAAATAGAGTTTAAAAATATACCGTTTGGTATTTTTATTATATTTGTCCGAAGTAATTTTTTAAAAATGTCAAAAGCCGAGCGCACCAAACAGTTCATTATCGAGAAAACCGCACCGGTGTTCAATGCTAAAGGTTATGCAGGTACTTCAATCAATGATTTGACCGAAGCTACTGGTCTGACAAAAGGCAGCATTTACGGCAATTTTGAGAATAAAGACGAAGTGGCTCTTTTGGCATTTGACCATAACTTTGGACAAGTGATTGCTTTGATTCGCAATAAGATGGACGCGAAGGAATCTACGATTGACAAACTGCTCGTCTATCCGGAAACTTACCGCAATTTTTTGCAGCTGCCTGTTTTGCATTCGGGTTGTCCGATTAACAATACGGCAGTCGAATCAGACGATACGCATCCTCTTTTAAAGGCTAAAGTGGCTAATGCGTTAGAATTTTGGCGTGAAAGACTCGAGAGCAGAATTAAAATTGGAATTGAGAATAACGAGATCAGACCTGATGTAGATATCAATGAGTTTATTTCTGTCCTAATTTCTGTAATACAAGGCAGTGTGTTGCAAGTGAAAGTTACCGGAAAAGTCGGACCGTTAAATGCAGCCATGAATTTCCTCGAAAAATTAATTCTAGATCTTAAAAAATAAAAAATTTTGAACAAAAATATACCAATCGGTATTATTTAATATTAACCTTAATTTAAAATCATGAAAAAAAGTTATCAATTTTCAGTTTTGCTCAGCGTGTTGTTTGCCTCGAATGTTGTGGCTCAAATTACCAAATCGATTTCAGGATTGCACCACGTGGAAAGTGTTGTAAGCGAAGGGAAATTTTTGTATGCGGCCGATATCGGCAATGCATTAAGCCCAACTACCAAAGACGGCGATGGGCAAATCATTAAGTACGATAAAAAAGGCAAACTCATCGATGCTGCTTTTTCAAAGGAAAGATTAAATGCTCCCAAAGGTTTGTCAGTCAATGATGGGGTTCTTTTTTTGAATGACATCGACAGGGTGGTGGCTCTCGATTTAAGTTCCGGCAACAAATTATACGAGATTGATTTTAGCAAAGAGACTTCATTCTTAAACGACAGTGCAGTGTGGGATGACGCTACTTTATTCGTGTCGGCTACCGATACAAGTAAATTGTTTAAAGTCAACTTAACTAATCAATCATACACAGAAATTAAAACCGACATTACTATTGCAGGCGTCAATGGTTTGTTCTGCTACAAAAAAGCCAGTCGATTATACGTTAATGGATTTGGCAGCAACAACCAACCTAATGGCGTGGTGGGTTATATCAACCTCAAAGACAATACATTTAAAAGACTAACGAATTTAGAAGGCTATTTTGATGGATTATACATCAGCAAAGACGTATTGTATGTTGGGAATTGGGTCGCTTTTGAAAAGAAAGGCGTTGTTATGGGCATTAACTTAATCAATAACAGATGCACAAAAATTAAAACAATAGAACCTATTAGCGGCCCGGCCGATTTTATCATCAAAAATGATGAATTGATTATGCCAGCGATGCTCAGTGGGGAAATTCATTTTATTCAACTCGACAGTGATTTGTCATTAAAATTATAATCCTATGGAAACGATCAACAAAACACCAAACTCTGTATATAAAATACGCTTCAACGATTGTGATTTATTGGGCCATTTGAACAATGCACGTTACCTTGATTATTTTATGAATGCGCGCGAAGATCATCTCAAAGAGTATTACAATCTGAGCTTGGTTGAGTATTACCAGAAAGGTATCGCTTGGGTTGTAACCGGCCATGAAATTGCCTATTTGCGCTCAGCGGTTTATGATGAAACAGTAACTATTGAAACGAGCTTATTGCAGGCAGCACCCAACGAACTCTGCGTAGAGCTCATCATGATGAATGAATCCAAAACACATTTAAAAGCAATCATGCGCACCCAGTTCGTACCGATTAATTCCAAAACGGGTAAAAGAGAATCTCATAGTTCTGAGTTTATGAAATGGGCCAAAAACATCGAAAACACTGCTGTAGACAAACAAAAAAGCTTGCAAGACCGAATCAACGAATTGCGCCCCATACTCAAAGAACGAGAAGTGGCTTAACTTTCAAGTGCAAAACGAACCTATCTTAAAACTTTCTAAACCAATAGGAAGTTTTTTTTTAAATCATTTAAAGTAGTTTTCTGCTACGAATTTTGTTGCTGGCAATAGTCACAAAACTTATTCATCACGCATTGCTCATGCTTCGGACTGGTCGGTCTGCAAATTTCGCGGCCTAAAAAGGAAATGGCCATTCCAGTTTCGCCCCATAAATCCTGCGGAATCACAGCCATCATCTCTTTTTCCATTTTCTCGCCGGTTTTGGCTTGTGAAATGCCCAATCGCGGCACCACGCGCAATACATGTAGGTCGCACATGATTCCTTCGGCTTTGACCTCGGCCTCGCGCATGATCACGTTAGCAGATTTACGCCCGACGCCTTTCAGCGCAGTGAGTTCGGTCATGGTAGTCGGGATGTTTTGGTCGTCTTTGAGTTCGCGAGCAATGCCCAGAATCCAGTCGGTCTTGGTGTTGGAGTTGCGCACTTTCCCGATGTAAGGCTCCAAATCTTGAGGTTCAGCTTTCGCCAACGCCTTTAAATTCGGGTATTTCTCAAATAACGCGGGTGCCAGCTTGTTGATGTGCGCATCAGAATCCTGAGCCGATAGAATCACCATAATGAGCAATTGATACAAATTTTGGTAATCCAGTGGGTGCTTCTTGTCTTTATATTGGGCAATTAGTGGCTTTAGTGCCTGGCCCCAATCGGTGTTTTGCATAAATAAATCCATTTAGTGTTGTTGTTTTTTTGAAGCCGGGAACCTGCTATCCGTTGCAAGTCCTCGCTGAGGCTGCGGGCTTTCCACTGCTATCAGGGCTAGGGCATTAGTGAAAATCAAGAGCAATTGTTTTAAAACGAAAATCACGCCTTATACCTGAAGTCCACTGGACTTTTATTCCGCTATCGCTCCATACAATTCGACCTATGGTCTCGGGTCTCCTCTTAATATCAAATTATCAGGGCTAGGGCCAGATCTTAACATGTTAGATTTTGAATGTTGTGTGTTGAATGAATCTTTGTCAGGCGTTTTTCCACTTTTATTCCGACTAAATTTAGGCAATTTACCAAGCGAAATTATTCTAAATTACTCGCTTCTTAAAATCAACCGAAAGCGAATTCACGCAATACCTTACGCCGGTTTGTGTCGGCCCGTCTTCAAATACGTGCCCAAGATGCCCACCGCAATTCGCGCACAAAATTTCCACGCGCAACATGCCGTGTGAAGTATCTTTTACATATTCCACTTTCCCCGGAATCGACTCGTCAAACGACGGCCAGCCACAGTGCGAATCGAATTTTGAACTGCTTTCAAACAAAGGGTCGCCACAACCGCCGCAGCAATAAGTGCCTTTTTCAAAATGCAGATTGTATTGGCCTGAATGTGGGAATTCGGTGCCTTTCTGGCGCAAGATTTTATAGCGCTCCAAACCCAGTTCGGCTTTCCATTGTTCTTCTGATTTTTCTATCGCGTATTTCATGAGGTAATAAAATTTAAGGATTTCGCAATCACTTTCGTATCGCCTAGAATTTTTCGATGCCCCAGATTTTGAGTCAACAGGAGTTCACCACGTTTGAGATTTTCGTGAATGTGATGTGCGCAATACACCGGAACTTCCAAGTCATTTTCGTCATGAATCACAAGTACCGGAATATCGGTTTGCCGAGCCGCATGATACCCCGAAAAACTATCCATCAAAAGTTGGTGTTTGTTTTCAAAATGTTCGCGCAGCAAGTCGTTGTATTTGGCGTCGAGTTCTAGCTTTTTCACAAAATCGTTGATAATGTCTTGAACGATATCGCCGCTACCAATAATGACTAATTTTTTCAAATTTAATCCTTGTTTGACAGCGTTGAGCAACGACATGCCACCCAGGGAGTGACCAATAGCCGCTTCAAATGGGCCGAATTGTTTTTCGAGTTCCATGATGCTGGCAATGAATTCGGGCATTAAAGTAGTACTTCCACGAGATTTTCCGTGTGCCGGCGCATCAAAGCTAATAGTAGAGTATCCGATTTTTAGCAAAGCTTCGGCAAATTTTACCAGTTGCGTGCCGCGCCCAGACCAGCCATGAACCAACAAGATTTTTTTCTGACTTTCTCCGAAATGATACACTACTATTTCTTTATCGATGCTTGGAATGCAAATGCTTTGTTGCTTGCTTTTCGCATCCATTTCGATTTCGCGTTTCGGGGCTTTGTGTTTGATGGGTGTAGTGAACAAACGCGCCGCAAAGAGCACGGTCAATTTGGTCGAAATAAAAGATAAAAATGTACCGGTGAGCAATATAATTTTCGGAATTTTTAAAGTTTGGTGGGCTTTCCCGGCTTTCTTTGTCATTTCGATAAATTTTATTGCAAGGTATTGTTTTCTGTATTTTTTGCTAAATTTAGAAGTCATAAAATAAACTTAAAAATGCAGAATCAGACCCGAATTGTAATCGAAAATGTACAACCCGAACTTGATGCCGGAGCCTTTGCCATCAAGAGAATCACAGGCCAGAAAGTAATAGTAACCGCCGATGTTTTTTCCGATGGACACGATGTCATCCAGTGCCGGGTCAATTATAAACATGAATCAGACAAGAAGTGGAACCAGGTGCGGATGCGTCCAACAGAAAACGATGGCTGGACCGCTGAATTCACAGTCAACAAACAAGGCACATACACCTACTTTGTCGAAGGTTGGGTTGATTATGCGCTGAACTGGCAACACGGCACCGAGCGCAAAATCCAAGACAAACAACACGTCAAATCCGAATTGCTCGAAGGCGCTGAATATATCAAAGCCGTGCAGAAATTGGCTGATGCATCCGAAAAGGAATTCCTCAAAAAAGCCGCCGCAGCGTTCACTTCAGAGAAACAATATGACCAAGCGGTCGAAATGGCAATGTCTCACGAATTGACGGCCATATTCAAGAAGTATCCTATTCTTTATATCGAAAATAAATCCCGCGAATTGCAGGTTTATGTTGATCGTAAAAAAGCTTTGTTCAGCACTTGGTATGAGTTTTTCCCGCGTTCAGCCTCACAAGTTCCAGGCAAGCACGGTACTTTCAAAGATTGTGAAGCACTTTTGCCCAGAGTGGCCGCTATGGGTTTTGATACGTTGTATTTTCCGCCGATTCATCCTATAGGAGAAGTCAATCGCAAAGGAAAAAACAACGCCACCAATGCAGAGCCCGGCGATGTCGGTTCACCTTGGGGCATTGGTTCGCAATACGGCGGGCACAAATCCACCCATCCAGATTTAGGAACGATTGAAGATTTCAAAAGGCTCGTCAAAAAAGCCAAAGATTTAGGAATCGAGGTAGCAATGGATTACGCCTTGCAAGCCGCGCCCGACCATCCGTGGGGAAAAGAGCACAAAGAATGGTTCAAATGGCGCCCAGACGGAACGGTACAATATGCCGAGAATCCGCCTAAGAAGTACCAAGACATCATGCCGATTTATTTCGAAACCACCGACTGGAAAAACCTCTGGCAGGAATTGCTCGAAGTGGCTTTGTTCTGGATCGAAGAATGCGGTATTCGCGTGTATCGTGTTGACAATCCACATACCAAACCTTTTTATTTCTGGGGCTGGCTCATCGCTGAAGTCAAGAAAAAACATCCCGACGTTTTATTCCTAGCCGAAGCTTTCACGCGTCCGAAAATTATGAACGAACTCGCCAAGCAAGGCTTCAGTCAGTCGTATACTTATTTCACTTGGCGCGATACCAAGAAAGAACTCACCGATTACCTTACCGAACTGACCCAAACCCAACAAAAGGAATTTTACCGCCCGAATTTTTGGCCCAACACGCCCGATATCAATCCGTTCTCTTTGCAAAGCGGCAATGAATCAGTGTATTTGCAAAAGTATTTTTTGGCCGCCACGTTGAGTTCTTGCGTCGGAATTTACGGGCCGGTTTTCGAGTATCGCGTTTGTGAGCCGATGGCGGCAGGCAAAGAAGAATATCTCAACTCCGAAAAATATGAAGTCCAATACTGGGATTGGACTATCGAGAACAAACTCACGATGTTGATTACGCGCATCAATACTATCCGTCAGGAGCAATCGTCCTTACAGCAAACCAACAACCTGGTGTTCTGCAACACCAACAATGAGAATCTGATGGCTTATTATAAATTCGATGACGACCGACACAGCGAAACCTTGATGGTCGTGAGCCTTGATGGTCATCACCAAAGCCAAGGTATGGTGCAGCTGCCATTGGAGCAATTAGGCAATGAACCCATCCAAATAGAAGATTTAATTACCGGAAACACTTATCACTGGGACAAGGAATGGAACTATGTCGAACTATCACCAGAGTTGCCGTTCCATCTATTTAAAATCATCCGCTAAAAATGGAAAGTAAAATCAACGAAGACGGCTTTCAAAACCCGTTCGTCTTTAAAACCGACTGGAAAACTGCTTTTGACGACCCCGATTTTGTCAAAGTATTCTCCTCGGATATTCTCGAAAATTATATCGTCAACAAACGATGGTATGGCGGCAAGGCAAGTACTTTAAAATACATCGAAGTCGTCGATTTTTTCAAGATTACTTCAAAGAAAAACAACTATTTCGGCGTGTTACTCGAAGTGAATTTCAAGGAAGCTTTCTACCAACATTATTTTATGCCGATCGCTTTCATGACCGAAGACGAGCTCGATACGCACACGATTATCGCGCCGGTAAAAATGAACGGTATTGAAGGTTTTTTGGTCGACGCATTGCATCAGGAAGATTTCCGCAAGTTGCTGTTTGACAAAATCGTGCATTCCGCCTCGGAAAAAGAAAATCCCAAAGTCAAATTCCATAAAGGCAGGAAGCTCGAACAAACCGAATACAAATCGTCTAAATTCATGGGCGTCGAGCAAAGCAATACTTCGATAATCTACAACGGTTCGTTGGTGCTGAAGATTTTCCGTCGCATTTATATCAGTACCAATCCCGATTACGAAATCAGCCGATTCCTGACCGACCGAATGAACTTCACCAGTTCGCCGGCATATACCGGAAGTATTAGTGTCGCTTTGTCTGAAGGCAACATCACTTTGGGTATGATGCAGGAACTCGTGCCCAACCAAGGCGATGCCTGGCAATTCATGCTCGAGGAAACCGACCGAATTTTCGAGAACCTCAAAACCAAAAAAATCAAAGTAGCCAAATTGCCCGATATCGAATTATTCAAACGACTTAAAATTAATGAAGTGCCGCACGAAATCATCGATTGGGCCGGGCTGAGTATTTTTCTGCGCATCCACACGCTGGCTACCAGAACCGCCGAATTGCATATTGCGCTCGGTGGTGACATTCACGATACAGCTTTCACACCCACGACCTACAATGGCGATTATACCGTTTGGCTCAAAAACCGACTGACTTATCAATTTCAGAACCGCTTGAATATTCTGGAGAATAATTTGCACAAACTTGACGGTTTGGCTTTAGAACTGGCCAACGAATTTCTCGACCACAAAAAAGAAATCCGCAAGATTTTCCTCGATTTCGACTGGACCAAAATGAAATCCGAACGAATCCGCATCCACGGCGATTACCATCTGGGCCAAGTGCTCGTGAACGGAGACGATTTTTATATTCTCGATTTCGAAGGCGAACCCGAAAGCACCATCCGCGATCGCAAAGTCAAGCAACCGCCGCTCAAAGATGTGGCCGGCATGTTCCGCTCGTTCCACTATGCGATTTACGCGACGATTTTCAACAACAAAGACAAATATCCATACGAGCAGCAAGAATTGTTTCAGGCTGGTGAAATCCTGTTCAAATATTTTGTGGGCGTGTTCCTGCAAACTTACACCGAAGTCGCTCAAGCCGGAAATCTCAATATCGGTTACCGCAAAGAAATCGATTTCCTGCTCAAATATTGCCTTTTAGAAAAAGCGGTTTACGAACTCGGCTACGAACTCAATTCGCGTCCGCGTTGGGCCGTGATTCCGCTGACCGGCATTTCGAGTATTATGGAATTTAATAAGATCGCATGAGTTTTTCAAAAGCTAATACTCAGGAGCTTTTTCCCGCTGTACACTCTATCTTTTGCGCCGCTGCCGCTCTGCAAAAGGATGCCGTTACCATCGGGGCTAGGCATTGGAAATCGCAAGAACTTTAATCTACCAAACAAATCCAATAAGAACCGTAAAAGAAAATCCACCCATGAACAAAGTACAACCGCATTCCCTTTTTACTGATTTCGATATCAGTTTATTCCAAGCCGGAAAACATTTTCGATTATACGAAAAACTAGGCGCCCACCTCATTGAAGTCAATGGTGTCAAAGGCGTTTATTTTGCTGTTTGGGCGCCGGCTGCACGTTCGGTTTCTGTCGTGGGCGATTTCAATTATTGGGTGCAAGGCGAACACCAACTTTTAGTGCGCTGGGACGGTTCGGGCATTTGGGAAGGTTTTATTCCCGGTGTCGAGAAAGGCTCACTATACAAATACAAAATCCAATCCAACAACCACGGCATCATTACCGAGAAAGCCGATCCGTTTGCGCTGTACTGCGAACATCCGCCACATACGGCGTCAATCGTTTGGGATTTAGATTACAAATGGAAAGACCAAAAATGGATGCAAACACGTAAAGAGGTGAACGGCCTTGATAAGCCTTATTCCGTTTACGAAGTGCATCTGGGTTCTTGGCGCCGCAATGCCGAAGGAAAATTCCTGACCTACGTCGAACTGGCCGACCAACTCGTGAATTACGTTAAGGAAACCGGTTTTACGCATGTCGAGTTCATGCCGGTCATGGAATATCCTTACGATCCGTCTTGGGGTTATCAATTGGTGGGCTATTTCGCACCGACTTCGCGTTTTGGCAAGCCGCAGGATTTTATGCTACTAGTCGATAAATTGCATCAGGCAGGAATCGGTGTTATTCTCGACTGGGTGCCTTCACATTTTCCAGATGATGCGCACGGTTTGGGTTACTTCGACGGTTCCAATTTATACGAACATCCGGACCGCAGAAAAGGCTATCACCCAGACTGGAAAAGTTTGGTGTTCAATTATGGCCGCAATGAAGTGCGTTCGTTTTTAATTAGCAACGCGATTTTCTGGTTGCAGCAATATCACGTCGATGGCCTACGCGTCGATGCAGTCGCGTCAATGTTGTATCTGGATTATTCCCGAAAAGACGGCGAATGGGAACCGAACATTTTTGGTGGGCGCGAGAATCTCGACACCATCAGTTTCCTGAAAGATTTTAACGAGGCAGTCTATGCTACTTTTGAGGGTGTTCAAACGATTGCCGAAGAAAGTACTTCATTTCCGATGGTTTCTCGTCCTACCTTCAATGGCGGTTTGGGCTTCGGTATGAAATGGATGATGGGCTGGATGCACGACACTTTGCAGTATTTCAAGAAAGAGCCGGTCTATCGGAAATACCACCAAAACGAGTTGACTTTTTCGATGACTTATGCTTTTTCCGAGAATTTCATGTTGCCGCTTTCACACGATGAAGTAGTATACGGAAAACGCTCCATTGCCGGAAGAATGCCCGGTGACGAATGGCAGAAGTTCGCCAATTTGCGTTTGCTTTATGGCTATATGTTCACACATCCGGGAACGAAATTGTTGTTCATGGGCGCAGAATTTGGGCAGAGCGGCGAGTGGAATTTCGAGAGCAGCCTCGATTGGCATCTCTTGCAATACGACTACCACAAAGGCGTCAAGAAACTCATCACCGATTTGAACCAGTTATATAAGTCAAATCCGGCTTTGTATGAAAAGCAATTCTCACCCGAAGGTTTCCAATGGATCGATTATTCCGACCATCAAAATGCGGTGATGTCCTATATTCGCAAAGGAGCCAACGAAAAACAAGATTTGGTAGTGGTTTGTAATTTCACGCCTGTTGTGCGAGAGAATTATCGCATCGGATTGCCTAAAAAAGGCAAGTTGTCACCCATCTTTAACAGCGACGAAACCCAATACGGAGGTAGCGGTGTATCGAACCCGAAAACCATCAAAATCGATGCGCAACCTTGGAATGGGCGCGAATTTTCGGTAGAGATTACTTTACCACCGTTAGCAGTAGTGGTGTTTAAACTAGGGTAAAATCAAATCATAAAGAATCGAGCGGGGCAACCCATTCTTTAAGATTTTTTAAATTCCGAAATCAGGATAGTAATCGTAGTTGTCTTGCGGTTCTTGCTGGCTTCTGTTGTCTAAAACATGAAGTTCGGTATCCACGAAAGCTGGATCGTGATGCGGTTTTTCGATGATTTGCTTGTGAACGACTTTTAGGGTAGGGCTTGTTCTCATAATAATTCAGGTTTAAGATTTTGGTTAATCCAAATGTATAAGGCTTTCTTAAGGTTTCCTTATTTTATCGATGTGCGGCTAGGATTTCAGATAAAACAACCAATTCCAGCCTGTTAGGTGTTTTTTATCGATAAAAAATGCTCGTTTTTGAACTGTTTTATCAACTCAAACGTTTGCGTGAAATTCCGAGGTTTTCATTTTCACTAAGCAAATCATTTTGTAAGTTTGGCACCTTGATGTCTTGCCCAATCGGTCATCGCAAACCTTATATTTATGATTACAAACACCGAACTCGAATACAAAGGCGATTTATATCCTTCACAAATTGTCGATTTTAAAAAAGATGCGGACAGCGTTTATTTTTCCACCGATAACAATGTCATCCTTAAAGTAACGGTGCTGCGCGACAGTTTGATCCGTTTTCGCTACACCACTAAGGGTTATTTTAGCAAGGATTTTTCTTATGCTATCGACAAAACCCAGTCGCACGGCTATAACTTTTTAGAAGTTATCGAAGAAACCGAACGATACAAAATCAAAACCAGCAAGGTCATTTGTTCTATCGATAAAGTTGATTTGCGTGTGGCGATTACTGACCTTGAAGGAAATTGTATTTTAGAAGACGAACTTGGTTTTCATTGGGAAGAAAGCTATCATTTCGGCGGCAATATCGTCAAGATGAGCAAGGCATCCAAAGAAGGCGAATGTTTCTATGGCATGGGCGACAAGGCTTCGCATTCGAACCTCAAAGGCAAACGCGTCGAGAATTGGGCGACCGATCAGTACGCTTTCCATAAAGACCAAGAACCTTTATATAAGGTAGTTCCGTTTTATATTGGTTTGCACAACCGCCAAGCCTACGGGATTTTCTTCGACAATACTTTTCGGACGATTTTCGATTTCTGTCATGAAAAAAGAAACGTAACCAGTTTTTGGGCTGAAGGTGGCGAAATGAATTACTATTTTATTTATGGCCCACAAATGTCAGATGTCGTGACCACTTATACCCATTTGACCGGAAAGCCTGAATTGCCGCCGCTCTGGGCACTCGGTTACCACCAATGCAAATGGAGTTACTATCCGGAAAGCAAAGTGAAAGAAGTCACTTCCAAATTCCGCGAATTGCAGATTCCTTGTGACGCGATTTACCTCGACATCGATTATATGGATGGATTTCGCTGCTTTACCTGGAACCCGGAATATTTCCCCGAACCGAAACGCATGATTTCCGAATTGGCCGAAGACGGATTTAAAACGGTAGTCATCATCGATCCGGGAATTAAAATCGATAAAGAATATTGGGTGTACAAGGAAGCGCTCGAAAAAGACTATTTCTGCAAGCGCGCTGATGGCCCTTACATGAAAGGAAAAGTTTGGCCCGGCGAATGTAATTTTCCCGATTATACCAAACCCGAAGTACGCGAATGGTGGGCCGGCTTGTTCAAAGAACTCATTTCCGATTTTGGCGTCAAAGGTGTTTGGAACGATATGAACGAACCCGCTGTGATGGAGGTTCCCGGAAAAACCTTCCCGATGGACGTGCGCCACGACTACGACGGAAATCCATGTTCACACCGAAAAGCGCACAATATTTACGGCACGCAAATGGCCCGCGCGACCTATGAAGGTGTTAAGCAATTTGCTTATCCGAAACGGCCTTTCATTATCACACGTTCGGCTTATTCGGGAGCACAGCGTTACACTTCTTCGTGGACTGGCGATAATGTAGCATCATGGGAACATCTTTGGATAGCTAACATCCAAATGCAACGAATGTCGATTTCAGGAATGGGCTTCACAGGCTCTGATATCGGTGGTTTTGCCGAGCAACCTTCAGGCGAACTATACGCACGTTGGATTCAATTGGGCGTTTTTCATCCGTTTTGTAGAACCCATTCTTCAGGCGATCACGGCGATCAAGAGCCATGGTCCTTCGATGAGGAAGTTGTCAATATTACCCGCAAATTCGTTTCGCTTCGTTACCAATTGCTTCCTTATTTGTACACGATGTTCTGGGAATACATCAACGATGGTGTGCCGATGCTGAAACCTTTGGTGTATTTCGATCAGGAAGATCCGCAAACGCATTACCGCACCGACGAGTTTATTTTCGGAAATCAGATTTTGGTTTGCCCAATCCTAGAGCCGAATGCACAAGGCAGAAGAATGTATTTACCGGCTGGAAATTGGTACAACTACTGGACCGATGAAATCATTTCGGGCCGCAAGGAACTTTGGGTAACCACCGATTACGACCAGATTCCGATTTTTGTCAAAGAAGGCGCAATTATTCCGAAATATCCGGTGCAACAATACGTGGGCGAGCTCGAATTTGAAGAGATCAGCCTTGATGTTTATTACAAAAACGGCAAAGAAAAATCGGTACTTTACGAAGATGCACAAGACGGCTATGATTATAACAAAGGCCGATTCAGCTTGGCTACTTTCACCTTGAAAGGTAAGGAAAAAGAGTTGATGATACAGCAGCACAAAGAAGGCAAGTTCGTGACCAATTATTCGAGGTTTAAAATCAATTTGCATGGTTTACCGTTCAAGGTTAAGAAGATTGAAATCGATAATGAAGCCGTCACTTTCGACCAAGTTTCATTCGACGGAAAAAGCACCTTGTTCATTGACAAAGACTTTTCAGAGTTGCATATTGTTGGTGCTTAATTCTATACATTCCGAAAGAAATCTCATAAATTTATTGGCCTTACTGTAGGCAACGTTGTATTTTTGTTGCTGATAAAACTTGAAAAAATGAAAAAGTATCTTGTGTTTTTTGGAGCGAGTTGCTTGTTTTTGGCGTGTTCGACCAATCCGTTTACAGGAAAACAGTCGCTAAATTTTGTTTCCAACAGCGAGATTTTTCCGGCAGCTTTCCAACAATATGACCAGTTCTTAAAAGAAAATAAAGTCATCACCGGAACTGCCGATGCCAAAAGAGTAGAATCCGTAGGAATCAAAATCAAGAATGCCGCCGAGAAATGGCTCAAAGCCCATGGTCATAATTCCTACCTCGATGGTTATCAATGGGAATACAAACTCGTAGATAGCCCGGATATTAATGCTTGGTGTATGCCCGGTGGGAAAATCGTAGTCTATACGGGAATTTTACCTATTACTCAAGACGAAGCCGGATTGGCAACCGTTATGGGTCATGAAGTTTCTCATGCTTTGGCCAACCACGGTGCACAAAGAATGAGCGCTGCCCAATTGCAGCAACTAGGAGCTGTAGGTGTGGCTGTAGCCGCAGGCGGAAAAAGCGAACAAACCCAACAAATTCTACAGCAAGCTTACGGTTTGGGTTCACAAGTAGGTGTAATGTTGCCTTTTAGCAGAAGCCACGAAACTGAAGCAGACCAAATCGGACTTATTTTAATGGCTATTGCAGGTTATAATCCAGACCAGTCACTTAATTTTTGGCAACGAATGGCTGCAAAATCTGGTGGAAATGCGCCGCCAGAATTTTTAAGCACTCACCCCTCAGATGCGACAAGGATTGCCAATTTGAGAAAATTATTACCCGAAGCCAAAGCAGAAGCAGCTAAGTTCGGTGTCAATTTCAAATAGAATTACAGTAAAAAAGCCATTTGTTTGAAGTGGCTTTTTTGTTTTAAGATAGATCAGTGTTGTTGGAAATCAAATCCGATAAATCAAACTAATTTTTGATGAATTTTTGTGTTGCTGACTGCTCGCCTTTTTTTACGGTTACCAGATAAACGCCGACGGCTAGATCAGATACATCAATCGTGTTGGCATTATTTTTTTGAAGCACTAGTTGGCCCAGTAACGAATGGATTCGAACTTCAAATTCCCCAGAAAGCTTGGTCAAATGAATCTCAGTTGTGGCCGGATTTGGTGCGATTGAAAATACCTCTGAATTAAAATCGGTGTTGGCCAACGAATGAACCGAAGTTACCGCCGGGTTGGTGTGAATAGGTGCATTGTAATCAAAATAGATACTCGCCGAATTACTAAAAGAATCGCCTAGGGTTAGGTCTGGCCTAGTTTTAATTTTGAACATTACATAGCCGTCGTTGTTCGCGTCGTCGAAAGGCAACTCGATGTTTTCGAAGATGAATTCTACTAAATTGGTTCTTGAAATTTTCGTTACAAATGAATGGCTAGCACTCAGTGGCACTAGGCTCGATATATCGAATTTAGCCAAGTCAATAACGTCTTTAATGACAACATGTGTAGCATTAGCGGTTCCGGTGTTTTCAAAACGAATCATGTAATGCACCTCTTTTCCGACCATTTCAGGAGTAATCAATTGGCCTTCAAGACACAGTTTTTCATTCGGATCAAATGAATTGACTACGGTTTGCTTGAGCACGAAAATATTGTCGGTCGGCGTTTCATCCACTGCTGTGGTATTGATGCTAAGGGTATAAATCAATACGAAACCTGCATTGACCGGAGGAACCTGTGCGGGAGAATTGAGGTAGAATGTCAGCAGTATTTCTCTCGATTCAAAAGGTTGCAGGCTTGTAAAATTCCAGTTGATGTAATTCATCGGAGTACTTGAAGGTGTAGTACTGGCGCTTACAAAATCCAATACTGCTGCGTTGTAGGCAAAACTTACCGTTCCTGATAAGGGTTGGTTGCCCTTGTTCTTGTAAATAATTTTATATTTTAAATTAAAGCCTGGTCTAGCAGCATTAACAGGAACGATGTAGACATCCGCATCATGGTGAATACCACTCGGCGCAATACAGAAATTTTGATGAAGCGGTGATGGTGTCGTTGGAAATTCGACCGCAACACTCGATGGTGTTATCGTAAAATAGCTAGGGTTTTCCAATGTAGGGGTAAGTGTATATGTACCGGCTTGAATCGGAATAGTATAGTATCCGGAGTTATCGGCAATGATATTGTTTGAAGTATTTCCATTGCTGATGTTGAGGTTCAGATGAGGATATAAAGTGTCATTGGTGTCACAACCGTTTGTATGATTATCGTATCGCACCTGACCGCCAATGGTGTAAAATTCTCCGCCCGGGTTTAGGGAGCAATACCCGTTGGTGTGGCAGTTAACATAACCGTATTGGGCAATTTTTTCTTGTACGTAGCTTTCTTCGGCATCGTCTAGGCAGATATATTGCAGGTTTGGATTGCCCGAAAATTCCAGTCTGCCATAGGTTTGTCCATGATTGTAAAAAACTTCACAATCGTAGTTATTGTTTTTAAGGTTCAGTGTCACGAGATTGTTGGAAGTGCAAAAAATATTGCGGAATTTAGAATGGCTCAAATCCAGATTAGAGAGTTGGTTCTCAGAACAAGAAAAACTACTTAGTGTAGTATTGTGGCTCAGATCGAGGCTTGTTAATTGGTTTTTGCTGCAGTCAACAGACCAAAGCATTGGATTACCACTCAAATCCAAACTAGTTAGCTGGTTCTCTGAGCAGCTGAAAGTATCAAGCAGATTTGCTCCAGCAAGATTTAATGAAGTAATTTGATTGTCATCTACATTTAATTTTGTCAGTAGTGGCAAACCGCTAACATCTACAGCAGTTATTAAAGAGCCTGAAATCCATACGTGCTCTAGATTAGGATTTCCGTTGAGGTTTATATTGGTTATCGGGTTGTCGAGCAAAGTCAAGTAAGCCAAGTTTTGTACAGGGCTTATATCTAAAGTCGTCAGCGCAGTACCTTCAGTTAAGTTTAAACTTAACAGGCTAGTTAAACCGGTCAGATCCAATGAAGTCAATTGTGCGCCACGAATAGAAAGGTGTGTAAGATTAGACAAACCGCTTACCTGCACATTGGCCGTTTGATTGCCAGACGAATAGAGAAAGTTCTTAAGGTTAGTAAGCGCACGGATGTCAACTTCGGTATGGGCATATTGGTGGTTGTTCCAGAGGTACAACATTTCGAGGTTACTGAAAGCCTGAATTCCTTCATAGGAAGCTACAAATTCTGTTTGAATATTGAGTTCAGTAAGTGCTTGTGCCTCATTGAGATCGATTTCGTTATTGTGGTTCGTATCGTTGATGTTTGAATACAATACATGCTTCAAATGCGAATCGGGAACATTAACAATCTGCGCATTAACTTGGCAGCCGAAACAAAAAACGGCTAAAAGAAGGTAAATCTTTTTCATGGGGCGATGATTTTACGGCTTAAAGTTAGAAATTAAAATTCCGCGTCTATGAAAAGCCGTAACTATTAGATGTATGCTGTTTTTTTTCCGACAAATGGCATCAAAAATTAATTTTAAAATGCCGGAACTGATGAAAAATTCGATAAATTCGCCTGAACCTAAACCGACAATTATGGCAGATTTACCGAAAGGAAGTAAGAAGTTATTAAACGCTTGGGCTTTTTACGACTGGGCCAACTCTGTGTATCCGCTGGTGATTTCTTCGGCTATTTTTCCGATTTTTTACGAAGCTTTGTTTTCAGACCGCAACCATTATATTTATGTCTTTGGTACCGAGATTAAGAACTCCGCGCTTATTAGTTTCGTAACCGCAGCGGCTTTTTTGGTCGTGGCTTTTATTTCGCCTTTACTATCGGGAATCGCGGATTACGTGGGAAATAAAAAAGACTTCATGCGATTTTTTTGTTATTTGGGTGCCGGTTCGTGCATCGGTTTGAATTGGTTCAGTCTGGATTCGATTTATCTAGGTCTGCTATTTTACTTTTTAGGTCTGATTGGCTTTTGGGCGAGTCTGGTGTTTTATAATTCGTATTTGCCCGATATTGCTTTCCCTGAACAACAAGACCGAGTGAGCGCGCGCGGTTATTCGATGGGTTATTTTGGAAGTGTTATTTTGCTGGTGATCAATTTGGCGATGGTGATGCAACCACAACTGTTCAACATCAGCGGTTCGGAGGGTGAAGCCGCCATGAAAGCCATGCGGTATTCGTTTGTCATGGTAGGTATTTGGTGGATAGTCTTCAGTCAGTATACTTATTTCTATCTGCCCAAAGGCAATCGTGCCGATGATAAAAAAGTTTCCAAAGATGTTATTTTCAATGGTTTCAAGGAACTCCAAAAAGTGTGGCATTCGCTTTCGGAAAATACTATTCTGAAAAGATATCTTTCAGGGTTTTTCGTTTATAGTATGGCCGTGCAGACCGTGATGCTAATTGCTACTTATTTTGGTGCACAGGAAATTCAGTGGGAATCGAAAAGCCAGAGCACTACAGGTTTGATCATTTGTATTTTACTCATTCAACTGATTGCTATTTTAGGTGCTTTTCTGACTTCGCGGGCTTCGGAAAAATTCGGGAACATTCCAACCTTGATTACCATCAATTGTTTCTGGATTGTGTTGTGCATTTTGGCTTATTTCATGGTGTTGCCGATGCATTTCTACGTCATGGCAGCATTAGTGGGTTTGGTTATGGGCGGTATTCAGGCATTGTCGCGCTCCACTTATTCTAAACTTTTACCCGAAACCCACGACACGGCTTCGTATTTCAGTTTCTATGATGTTGCGGAAAAAATAGGCATCGTGATCGGCATGTGTGTTTATGGCATTATAGACCAAATTACCGGAAGCCCGCGTTTTGCTATTGTATTCTTGGCTTTGTTTTTTATTGTTGGTGTGCTGTTGCTTCGTCGGATTCCAAAAAAAAGTGCTCCAGTTGCCTAGAACACTTCTCGAATTAATCTAACCTTTTATTGTTTATCCTTTATTGATATCGCCAGATCCAGTCACTTTGGTATCTTTTCTCTTGGGGTCGCCGTAGTAATGAATATCGCCCGAACCGACTACACGTGCTTCCAGAAAATCGCTGCTATATACTTTGCAATCGCCCGAACCGGTGACTTTCGCATAAGCGTTGTTGCTTTCAAGACCAGCGGCATTCATATCGCCCGAACCTACGACGCTGCTTTTGAACGTATCGGCTTTCCCTTTTAAAGTCATGTCGCCCGAACCGGTGACTTCGCTTGTGATTTCTTTAGCATTGAGATCCAAACGCATATCGCCCGAACCTGACAAAGTCGATTTAAAACTGTCAGCTTTGATAACATTTTTGGTAGCAACTGCTCCAGAGCCGGCCAATGAAACTTCGCTTAAACTTTCAAATGGAACGGTGATTTTTACGTCATGACCTCGGCTTGGCGACAAATAGACACCTTTCTCAACGCCCAGTTTTAAAGTATTGCCTTCAACTTTGATTTCGAGATATTGTATTAAGTTGTCTTCAGCATTGACGGTGATTTTTCCTTCATCGCCAGCTACGAGTTCTACATCGAAGAAACCACTCACACGAATTTCATCGTACGGGGCTACCGTAATATTTTTGGTGGTCATCTGACCGTTGCCTTTGATTTTGTCTCTCGAATTCCATTGCGCGTTGATGGCTAAAGGAAAGCAGAGCAACAGGGCAAAAAAGGGAAGTGTTTTAGAAGTCGGTACAGGTTTTTGTTGGGCTTTAGTTTTCATGATGATTGATTTTTATGATGATTGAAACTACTTTTTATTTAAAGAAACATTACCGTATTCAGAGCGAATCAAAACCCGATTGTCTGAGTTTTTTTTGTAATAGCCTTGATAGCTTTTGGAAAACGCATTTTCTTGTTTGGAATTGAATTCGAGTTCACGATCGTATTTGAAATTGGCGTACTTGAGGTTCACATCGAAGTTGAAATAAAAATCGGGTGAAAAGGTAACATCCACACCGGTGTAATCCGAATCGATGCTGATGCTGTTGGCCTTGGCGTCGATATCGTCTACATTGATTTTACTGTAATCGCCACTGATGCGAAGTAGATTAGATATTTGCTTGACGCGGAATGAAAGATAATCGCCGTTGCCTTCTACCGAACTAATATTGCCCAGATTGAGTTTGCCATAACTGCAATCGTATTTGAGCTCTGAGCCATTGCCGATAAAGCAATCGGTGTAATCTGCATTGAGCGTTAACTTGCCAAAATCGCTCAAGGTAAGGCCGGAATAGTCGGCTGAAATGCTTCCGTTTTTGAGGTATTCAATTGTTGATTTTTGGCAATAATCAATCGAGATAATGTTGCTGCTTGCGTTGAGTTTGCCCAAAGAAATCTTGCCATATTCGCAGTTCAAATTGGTGTTGGCATATAAATCGGTTGTGATGATTGCGCCGTATTTATTGTTGATTTTCACTGGGCCGTTCTTCGGGATTTTAACGGTGTAATTGATTTCGAAACTGTTGTTTTTTCCGTTGAAAGAATACATCGATTTGGTCAGTTTGGTTTCGGCCGTGACCAGTGATTTGAGCGCTTCAATTTCTACGTCGATATCGTCGATTCTTTTTTGTACCCATTTTTCGTCGTCGCCACTGACTTTGATGGTCACGAAGATTTCAATTTTTTCTTCATCCCAAGTGGTGACATACACATTGCCGTACATATTTTTAATCGAAAGTGCGGCATCAGGGTTCACGATGTAGGCTTTTTTGATTTCTTTGGTTTTAGTGTATTTGCCTAAATCGATTTCATGGCCCAAGACAATAATGGGCAACAAAAGCAGTAAGAGGTTATAAAGTTTTTTCATTGGTAGTAGTAATTAATTTTTCAGTGTTATTGATTTGATCCAGCACATTTTCTAGAAATGAAATGCGGGTTTTAAGGTTTCTAATCATTGCATAAATGATTTGTTTGTTTTCGCCATTGGTCGCTAATTCTTGTTTAATTTTCTCGTAATCTGCTTCGAGGATTTTCATTTGCGAGAGTGCGTCGGCGATAATTTTCTCGTTGGCCGGAGAACGTTTTTCTTTGATTTTTTCTAGCTCGGCTTTAATCATACAAGTAAAAATGGAGTCGGTTTGTTGGGTTTCGCGTGAAGCTAATTTCAAATTCTTGTCGGGCTGCGGACGACTCATCAGTGTAAAACAACCAATGAATACCACAATAGTGGCTGCAACTGCCCAAACATACCGCCAATTATTTTTGTTTTTGCGGTGGGCTTGTTTGTCGGCAAATCGCTCGTGGTGGTTGTGGTGCGGTTCGTAGATATCCCACTGGCCTTGCAGGTTTTTAAAAAGATTTTCCATTGCATCGGGTTGCTTTTCCATCATCATTTTATTTTTATTCTTAATTAATGTTTACTAATACTTTGCGCAAGCTTTCTTTGGCGCGGCTCAAAGTCGTGCGGCAACTGGCATTGCTGATTTTGAGAATTTCGGTCATTTCCTCATGGTCGTAGCCTTCGATGAAATGCAAGGTGAGCACCATTCGGTAATTGTCTTTAAGGGTTTGCATGGCGTTTAAAACTTGGGCGGCTTTGAGTTGGGTGAAATCGACGTCGGTTTCTTGTGGCTCGTCTTCTACTTTGTGCAGGATACGCTCCATATCGTCCGGACGGAAAGCGTTGTTCTTCTTATAAAAATCGATGCTGTAATTGATGATGATTCGCTTGAGCCAAGCCCCGAAAGCCACTTCCTGTCGGTAATCGTGGATTTTGGTAAACGCCCTGAGGAAACCTTCTTGCATCACATCTTCGGCATAGTGCTCATCTTTGACAATTCGGAGTGCTACGTTATACATCGCCTTGCAATAACGATGGTAGATCTCGAATTCTGCCTTTTGGTTTTTTTCTTTACAAAGGGCGATGAGTTCTTCAATATTTAGGCTAGCTACACTCAATATTTTTTTCGATTTTCAACAATGACCCATCGTTTGGAAAGATGTTACACTTTGGGTGAAATAATATTTATTTTTATGAATTTTCATCTGATGAAATAATTATATTTGGCACTTAAAAATCAGAAAAGTAATGAAAACATTTCAGTATATATTCCTTTTTTTATGCTTTTCGTTAACGCTGCTGAGTTCCTGTGACGGCGATAACGAGCCCATTGATCCGGCTTTATTGACGCCCACACCTACAACTTGCGTAGAACCTTCTTATTTAAGTGTAAGTGGTTTCATAAATGGTAATACCGTTCGAGTGACTTGGGATAAAACCACAGCCGATGCTTGGGAAGTGCAATACGGCCCCAGTGGGTTTGCCCCTGGAACCGGAACCACTGTGAACTTTACCCCAACCAGCAGTTTGATTAGTGGTTTGGTTGCTTCAGTTACTTATGATTTTTATATCCGTGCAAAATGCAGTGATGCCGATTACAGCGATTGGATTGGTCCGGTAAGACCAGGCACTAGTGTTCAGGTTTGTGTTGATCCGAGTGGCGTGACTGCGGTGCGCTCTACCACAGATGTTACCAAAGCGACTGTAACTTGGCTAGCGAATGGTTCAGAAAATTCATGGCAAGTGCAATATGGCCCGTCCGGATTTGTAATCGGAAGCGGTTCTATTTTAGCTTCATCGACGCCCAATAAAGTACTAACGGGCTTAGTCGGAACCACCAGCTATGATGTTTATGTGCGCTCGAATTGCGCTGCCAACGAAAATAGCGACTGGGTGGGCCCAGTAGTAATTAATGCAGTAGGAGTAATTGCTGGCTGTACGGCTCCAACGGGTTTAAGCGCAATGCGAAGTACAACAACAAATACAACGGCAACTGTTACCTGGACAGCCGGCAGCACCGAAACTTCATGGGAAATTCAATATGGAGCTACAGGATTTACGGTAGGTTCTGGCACTTCGGTTACTTCGACGACTACTTCGAAAACGATTACTGGTTTGGCCACTTCTGCCTACGATTTCTATGTTAGAGCTACTTGCTCGGGCAGTCAAAACAGCACTTGGGTTGGTCCAGTGAATATGGCGGCTGCCGGAACAACGGGAAGTTATTATCTGAGGATGAAAGTGGATGGTTCGTTGGTTAACTATATCTTAGATAATACAACTACAGCCTATAATTCAACGAATTTCCTTATAGTTTCTGATATTGATCTTAACAACGATTTTAGGCTTGAAATTTTTGATCCAACCGGAACAGGTACTTATGCATATGCCAATCCCGCTTTAGATGTTCAATGTATTTATAAGGAGAACAGTACAGAGTTTACTTCTAGCTATTCAGACTTTACAGAAAGTACCGGAAGCGTTATCATTACTGAAATTAACACCACGAATCAAACCATCAAAGGAACTTTTACATTTATTGGAAAGAATGATGATATGACGCAGTCTAGAACCATTACCCAAGGCGAGTTCTATTTGCCTTATGAATAGAATGTTAAGAAAACGATTTGATAAAAAGCCTGAACTCACCTTTGGGCTTTTTTATTTGGTGTTTTTGAAAAGATGATTTGAACAAATTAATTTTATTTAGAAATCAGGATTAGATATATTTGTTTGCTGTCCGAAAAAAATATCCCATGAAAATAAAACAGTTTTTTCCTTTTCTCCTCTTGCTGATTGCCTGCTTCTTATGGTCTTGTGAAAACGAGCCAGTGGATCCGGATGACGGCGCTTCGATCACCTGCCAAGCCCCGGAATCTTTCAGCGTAAGCCCATTAATCAATAACAATTCTGTCCGGATTGATTGGGACAAGACCTCAGGAACAGGCGCATGGGAAATCCAATATGGTATTCGTGGTTTCAGAATCGGTACCGGAACGACGGTCAATTTCAACAACGACAGCAGCATCATTAATGGCTTGATAGGTTCAGTGACCTATGATTTTTATATCCGTACCCGTTGTAGCGAAGGTTATTACAGCGTTTGGGTTGGGCCGCTTTCTCCGGGTTCAGGAGTTTCTACTTGCGCGGATCCAACAGGTGTTACTGCAGTTCGTTCCAACACTGATCCAACTATAGCTAACGTAGCTTGTACTTTAGCTGCCGATGGCAATTCATGGCAAGTGCAATTTGGCCCAGCTGGTTTCACTTTGGGTTCAGGAGCTGTTTTATCGTCAAGTTTACCAACAAGAATTATCTCCGGATTGATTCCAACGGCTAGTTATGAAGTTTATGTTCGGTCGAATTGTTCCGACAGCCAGAACAGTAATTGGGTTGGGCCTATCAGTATTCCGGCCACCGGAGCTAGCGGCGACGATAGTTTTTTTGCTTTGATTGACGGCACCGAATTCGTCGACGTTGGGCCGATCGATGTCAACCCGGATTCGTTACTTTATAGTCAGCCATCGATTTATATTATCGCAACAGACGCGCAGAACAATGCTATTGAAATCAACATTAGCGATGCGGCAGTAGTGGGCACCGAGTATACCAATAATAACTTGCCTACCGATATGTTTCGATTTGTGTTTTTTCAACCTTTGCCTACCGAGCTAGACATTGATACCGACGGTACTCTTACAGTGACCGAACGCACAGCGACCCGAATTAAAGGTGTTTTTAGTTTTAATGCATTCAATAGCGCCAGTGAGACCGTTGAGGTGACCAGCGGCACTTTTGATGTGGCGATTCCTTAAAAGTATAATTTATGATTTTAAAGAAAATGCAGTTGTTCAGGTGGTTGTTTTTATTGGTTTCGGTAGTGTTTTTCTCTTGTGAAGACGAGCCGGTCGATCCGCAACCCAAAAATATAGTAAGCACGCTCGAATGTAGCGTTCCTTCCAATGTTACCATTACGCGATCTACGGATACTTCGATGGCTACTTTACTCTGGGAATCCAGCCCAGACCAACATTCATGGCAAATTCAGTACGGCAGTTACGGTTTTGTTTTGGGCTCAGGAACCAACGTGTATTCTACCGCAACTTCAAAGATATTTATTGGTTTGCAAGAAACGGCGGGTTATGATTTTTACATTCGTTCGATTTGTTCAGAGAATGTATTCAGCGAATGGATTGGTCCTTACACTCTATCTCCAGTTGGGGTAATACTAACTTCCAATTATTGGCCGATGGCGCAACAGAACCAATGGGTTTTTTCTATAGACAACATCAACCAAGCTCCATGGAAAATTGTCACTTCGGAAACCATCAGCGGAAATACTTATTATACGTATCAATCGATTGATGGCAAGCCTGTCATGAAAACCAGAAAAACCGACGCCGGCGAATATTACCTGAAGTATGAAAATTATTCCGATGGGTTGGGGCAAGAAATTACAGGCAATGAAACAATTGTACTCAAAGACAATTTACCAGTAGGCAGCTCTTGGACCGACAGTTATATTGAAACGGTTACCCAAACGGGCCTTCCGCCAGAAGATTCGAACGTAGAGATAGTTTCCTCAATCATTGCCCGCGATGCGACACTAACGGTTCCCGGCGGCTCATTCACTAATGTAATTGTCGTGAAAAGAGTAAAGACAGTTACCGCAGCTGATTTGTCTGTGAGTACCTCTACAACTACTTACTATTTTGCGAAAGACCATGGCCCGATTCAGATAAAAACTGAAGCCGAAGACGGTACCGTAACCCTAGAAAAACTAACCGCGCACATCCTTTACTAGTTAGACCAACTTCATGACATTGCCGGCGAATGGCACAAAAATTGGCTTTTACAAACAACCGACGAGTTAATGTGTAATACATCGATTTTATACTGATTTGTCGAATTGATGCTTTACATTTGTTTGTCCAATTACCAATTTTAATGTCATTTTGACCTACTAAGCCTTATGTCATACCAAAATATATTTTCTTTTGACACATTGTCATTACAAGAATTCGATACCGACGCTGAATTAATTCCGTTACTGACCCCAGAGGACGAAGAAGAAATGAACAACGAGCAATTGCCTGCTTCGTTGCCCATTTTACCCTTAAGAAATACTGTCTTATTTCCGGGTGTGGTGATACCGATTTCAGCCGGTCGCGACAAATCGATCAAATTGATTAACGATGCCAATGCTGGTAATAAGATTATTGGTGTGGTGGCGCAAAAAAACGAAGCCGACGAAGACCCGACCAAAAACGACATTCATAAAATCGGCACTGTAGCCCGAATTTTAAGGGTTTTAAAAATGCCCGACGGAAACATTACCGTTATCCTACAAGGGAAAAAACGTTTTGAAATCGACGCCGTCACTTCCGAAAGACCTTACCTGAACGCTTTGATTAAAGAAGTTGAAGAAAAGCGCCCAGGTTATCACGATTCAGAATTTTTGGCGATTGTAGAATCCATCAAGGAACTCGCCATTCAAATTATAAAAGAAAGTCCCAACATTCCCACCGAAGCCACTTTCGCCATTAGAAATATTGAAAGCCAATCTTTCCTAATCAATTTTGTTTTGTCGAACATGAATTTGACGGTGACCGAAAAGCAAAATTTATTGGCGGTCAATGCACTTAAAGAACGAGCGTTGGAAACTTTGCGTTACATGAATGTCGAGTTGCAGAAACTCACGCTCAAGAACGATATCCAGTCTAAAGTGCGTTTTGATTTAGACCAGCAACAGCGCGAATATTTCCTGCACCAGCAAATGAAAACCATTCAGGAAGAACTCGGTGGTGTTTCGCAAGAGGAAGAAATCGACGAGATGCGCCAAAAGGCTAAAACCAAGAAATGGGACGAGAAAACGCAACAGTATTTCGACAAAGAGCTTTCGAAAATGCAGCGCATGAACCCACAAGCGCCTGATTTTGGAATTCAACGCAATTATCTAGAACTGATTTTAGATTTGCCATGGAACGAATTTTCCAAAGACAATTTCGATTTAAAACGCGCGCAGAAAATTCTCGACCGCGATCATTTTGGCCTTGAAGATGTCAAGAAAAGAATGATCGAGCATTTGGCCGTTTTGAAATTGCGCAACGATATGAAGTCGCCAATTATTTGTTTGACTGGGCCTCCGGGTGTCGGGAAAACCTCTATCGGAAAATCAGTAGCGGAAGCTTTAGGACGTGAATATGTTCGGATTTCTTTGGGCGGTTTGCGCGATGAAGCTGAAATTCGCGGCCACCGTAAAACCTATATCGGTGCGATGCCCGGAAGAATTATCCAAAGCCTGAAAAAGGCAGGAACGTCTAATCCGGTTTTTGTGCTGGATGAAATTGACAAACTCTCGAACAGCAACCATGGCGATCCGTCATCGGCTTTATTAGAGGTTTTAGATCCGGAACAAAACAACGCTTTTTACGATAATTTCCTTGAGTTAGGTTACGATTTGTCTAAGGTGATGTTCATCGCCACTTCGAACAATATGCAGGCCATCCAGCCGGCTTTGAAAGACCGAATGGAAGTGATTAAAATGACCGGTTATACTATCGAAGAAAAAGTAGAGATTGCCCGTCAGCACCTATTTCCAAAGCAGCTTAAAGAACATGGCTTGACCGCAAAAGACGTAAGCATCGGCAAGAAGCAATTGGAGAAAATAGTAGAAGGTTACACGCGCGAATCCGGGGTTCGTGGGCTGGAAACCAAAATCGCACAAGTAGTTAGAAACATCGCCAAGTCAGTAGCCATGGAAGAAGACTACAACAAAAAAATCACAGATGAAGATATCGTTAAAATTCTTGGAGTGCCGAGAATGGAGCGAGACAAGTCGGAGAGCAATGAAGTAGCCGGAGTAGTTACCGGTTTGGCTTGGACGGCTGTTGGGGGCGATATCTTGTTTATTGAATCTTTGCTTTCGCCCGGAAAAGGCACCATGACTATCACCGGAAACTTGGGCAACGTCATGAAAGAATCGGCAACTATTGCACTAGAATACATCAAAGCCAACGCAAAATTATTAGGTCTAGATTCTGAAACTTTAGGAAAATACAACATCCATTTACACGTACCTGAAGGAGCCACGCCCAAAGATGGTCCGAGCGCGGGAATTGCCATGCTGACATCGCTAGTTTCTTTATTTACTCAAAAGCGTGTCAAAAAAGGTATTGCAATGACCGGAGAGATTACCCTTCGAGGGAAAGTACTTCCCGTTGGCGGCATCAAAGAGAAAATCTTGGCAGCCAAAAGAGCGAACATCAAGGAAATCATCATGTGCCATGAAAATAAACAAGATGTAGATGAAATCAAACCCGAATACATTGAGGGGCTTACTTTCCACTATGTGAAGGAAATGAGCGAGGTACTCAAGTTCGCACTGACTACCCAAGACGTCAAAAACGCTAAAAAACTATAAACAAAAAACGGCTCAATACATGGGTCGTTTTTTTATTAAAAATAATATCTTCGCATTTGCGTTATCCATTCACCTATAACGCGTGCCAAAATGATCCGACCATTCCTAGTATTGCTTTTTATTTTCTTCAATGTATTCGCATACAGTCAAGTAGGAGGGCAGTCGGTCTATCAGTTTTTGAATATGGTGACTTCGCCCAGACAGTCGGCACTGGGCGGAAAAACGCTGACTATTTATGATCATGATGTGAACCAAGGCCATTTCAATCCGGCCACCATCAATCCGGAAATGGACAATCGAATGTCAGTCAATTACGGCAATTATTACGGAGAGATTACCTACGGAACAGCAGCTTACGCCTACACTTACGACCGACATGTGCAAACCCTTCATGCCGGAGTGAACTATGTGAATTATGGCAAGTTCGACGGCTATGATGAAAACGGAACGCCCACTTCGAGTTTTACCGGAAGCGATATTTCTTTGTCTGTGGGTTATGCTTATAATGTTCCTCATACCGATATTCACGTCGGGGCGAATGCTAAACTAATCAACTCCACTTTAGAAAGCTATAATTCTTTTGGCGGTGCGATCGACCTCGGAATGATCTACATTGATGAAACCAACGGGCTTAACTACGCGTTTGTGGTGCGCAATATCGGAACACAAATTTCTACCTATGCCGGAACCCGCGAATCGTTGCCTTTAGAAGTGATGGCCGGTATTTCACAACAAATTGAAAATGTGCCGATTCGTTGGCATTTAACTTTAGAAAACCTGCAGCAGTGGAATGTAAGTTTTTCCAATCCGGCACGTGCAGAGAATTCTATTGACGGCACTTCCACGCCAGAGAAAACCTCTTTTTTCAACAATGCTTTGCGCCACGTGATTTTTGGGGCAGAATTATTTCCTGAGCGCGGTTTCAACCTTAGATTGGGTTACAATTTCAGAAGAGGCGAAGAGTTGCGTTTGCTTGAGCAAAGAAATTTTTCCGGGATTTCACTCGGCTTCGGACTTAAAATGGGTCGACTCAAATTTGACTACTCTTATTCGCGATATACTTTGGCGGCCAATACCAGTTTGTTTGGCTTGACTATTAATTTCAACGAAGAATAAACTAAGAAACAGCCAATTGCGGCACTGCATATGAAAAAAATTACGATTGCCATTGACGGATTTTCTTCTACCGGGAAAAGTACATTAGCCAAGCAAATCGCCAATCACTTGGGTTATGTTTATGTGGATACTGGAGCGATGTACCGCGCCGTTACTTACTTTGCGATGCAACACGGCTACATCACGGCGGAATTGTTCGACAAGGAAAATTTGATTTTGGCTTTGCCCTCGATAAAACTCGAATTTCATTTTAACCCCAGTTTGGGCTTTGCTGAAATGTACCTCAATGGCGTGAACGTCGAGACAGAAATCCGCACCATCGAAGTGTCTAATTTTGTCAGTAAAATCGCTGAAGTTTCCCAAGTGCGCGCCAAACTCGTCGAGCAACAACAGCAAATGGGTCAAGGCAAAGGCATCGTGATGGACGGCCGCGATATCGGAACGGTGGTTTTTCCGGATGCCGAACTCAAAATCTTTATGACCGCCAGCCCTGAAACCCGAGCCCAACGCCGCTTTGATGAACTCCAATCCAAAGGTCAAAATGTGTCTTACGAAGACGTTTTAAAAAATGTTCAAGAGCGTGATTATATTGATACCAACCGTGCAGATTCGCCGTTGGTTAAAGCTGAAAATGCCATAGAAATAGACAATTCGCACCTAACCCGCGAAGAACAATTTGAACTTGTTTTGGATTTGGTGAATCACAGAATCAATTAAAGCTTTTACTTCGTCGAAATCCTGTCGCTGACTGCTCCAACCTATTGCCACGAAATCGTTGTAAATTTTTGTATATCTCAATTAAAATAGTAGTTTTACCTCACTATCTTTAACCAAAACTATTATTTATGAATATCAAGTTCAAGCTCACGATCATGAGTTTCCTTCAGTTCTTTGTTTGGGGCGCATGGTTGATTACCGTAGCCAATTATTGGTTCGGAACCAAGCAATGGAGCGGCGCTGAATTCGGCGCTATTTTTTCGACTTTGGGATTGTCTTCTATTGTAATGCCTGCGCTCACGGGAATCATTGCCGATAAATGGATCAACGCCGAGAAACTCTATGGAATACTTCATATCCTGAGTGGTCTTGCCTTACTTTATATTCCGCAAGTCAACGATCCGGTTACTTTTTATTGGGTGATTTTTGCCGCGATGCTTTGCTATATGCCGACGATTTCGTTGTCGAATTCCGTGGCTTACAATATTCTTAAAAACAACAATTTCGACGTCGTAAAAGTGTTCCCGCCGATTCGCGTTTGGGGCACCATCGGTTTTATCGTCGCGATGTGGATTACCAATCTCTCGGGCAATAAAGCCTCGGCGAATATGTTTTATTTCTCGGCGATTGCAGCTTTTGTGTTAGGGGTTTACTCGTTCACTTTACCGAAATGCCCACCGCAAAAGCTCATTTCTGAAAAGGCATCGATTGTGGAAAAACTCGGGTTGAATGCTTTCAAGCTTTTCGGTACTTATAAAATGGCTTTGTTCTTTTTGTTCTCGATGTTTTTGGGCGCGGCTTTGCAACTCACCAATATGTACGGCGATGTGTATCTGTCGGAATTCGCGAGCGTTCCCGAATATGCCGATTCATTTGTGGTAAAATATTCTACTATCATCATGTCTATCTCGCAGATTTCTGAAACCTTGTTCATCTTAGCGATACCCTTTTTCTTGAAAAAGTTCGGAATCAAACAAGTCATGCTGATTTCGATGCTTGCTTGGGTATTGCGATTCGGCTTGTTCGCCTACGGAAATCCGGTGGATGGCTTGTGGATGATTATTCTTTCGTGCATCGTTTACGGAATGGCGTTCGATTTCTTTAATATTTCAGGTTCGCTGTTTGTGGAAACTTCCACCGATTCTAAAATTCGTTCGTCTGCGCAAGGTTTGTTCATGATGATGTCTAATGGGTTCGGTGCTTTCTTCGGCGGATTGGTTAGTGGTATTGTCATCGATACTTTTTTTACACACAACGGGCAACGCGACTGGCACAACATCTGGCTTACTTTTGCGGCCTATGCACTCGTGATTGCAGTTTTGTTTGCGGTGATGTTCAAGCACAAGCACAATCCGGATGAGGTGGAAAATGTGACACATTAACAATTTTAGAGCAACTATATACAACTAAAAATAGCATGACAACCATTAACCCTTATTTAATTTTCAACGGGAATTGCGAGGAAGCTTTTCTGTTTTATCAATCGGTTTTCGGTGGCGAATTTCCTTACATGGGCAAATTCAAAGATATGCCGCCTTCAGATGATCCAAATTGTCTGCCACCTTCTGAGGAAGAAGGCAATCGCGTGATGCACGTTTGCTTACCTATTGGCAACACAGTGTTAATGGGCAGCGACAGTACGAGCCAAAGCGGCGATGTTCCGCCATTTGGAGGGAATTTCTCGGTTTCGGTCAATGCCGACAGTACGGCAGAAGCCGACCACATTTTTAACGGGCTTTCGGACGGAGGGAACATATTTATGCCGATGCAGAAAACGTTCTGGGGCGCGTACTTTGGAATGTTTGCGGATAAATTCGGGGTTCACTGGATGGTGAATTTCGACGAGATGCCGAAGTAATTCTTTACGCGATAGATTTATAAAGCCCGGTGTTTATACCGAGCTTTCTGTTTCAGTTAAAAACCTTTGTGGCTCCGCGTCTTTGCGAGGGATAAATAGAATTTCTCGCGAAGACGCAAAGCCGCAAAGAAAACGAAACGCCCTAGCCCTGATGGCAGCGGCATCCTTTTGTGCAGCGCAGCGGAGCAAAAGATATAGCGTACAGCAGGTTCCCGGCTCCCAATCAAAAAAAGAATACTCGAAAACCTAGTTTGCTTCAACTTAAATTTCTAATCCTAAAAGTTTGCATTTCAAAAAAATAGCCTTACTTTTGCGCACTCTTTTGGTGAAGGGTTTCCATTAGAGGTTGAACGAAACAATTTTAAAAAACAACTTCTGTTTTTTGTCACGTTAGAAGCCCGGTGAAAACAGGATACAAATTTTTTATCAGCATGTCTGAATTATTAAAATCACAAACGGAATTTTTAGAGAACTTCAACTGGCACAATTTCCAAGAGGGAATCGACGCGGTAGACGAGAAAAACCTTCAGGAATTTGAAGCTTTGGTATCGAAAACTTTCATCGACACCGACCAAGAAGAAGTAGTAGAAGGTGTAGTAGTAAGAATCACTGACCGCGACGTTATCGTTGATATCAACGCGAAGTCTGAAGGGGTGATCTCTTTGAACGAGTTCCGTTACAATCCTAACCTAAAAGTTGGGGACAAAGTAGAAGTACTTATCGACGTTCGCGAAGACAAAACCGGACAATTGGTACTTTCACACAGAAAAGCAAGAACTATCAAGTCATGGGATCGTGTTATCGCTGCTAATGAAACAGGTGAAATCGTTAATGGTTTCGTGAAATGCAGAACTAAAGGCGGTATGATCGTAGACGTTTTCGGAATCGAGGCGTTCTTACCAGGTTCACAAATCGATGTGAAGCCTATCCGTGATTACGATGTTTACGTAAATAAAATGATGGAATTCAAAGTGGTGAAAATCAACCACGAATTCAAAAACGTTGTAGTTTCTCACAAAGCGCTTATCGAGGCGGATATCGAAGTACAGAAGAAAGAAATCATCGGACAATTGCAAAAAGGTCAGGTACTTGAAGGTGTTGTGAAAAACATCACTTCTTACGGAGTATTCATCGACCTTGGTGGTGTTGACGGTTTGATCCACATTACAGACCTTTCTTGGTCACGTATCAACCACCCGAGTGAAGTACTTGAATTAGATCAGAAATTGAACGTGGTGATCCTTGATTTCGATGATGAGAAAACAAGAATCCAACTCGGTTTGAAACAATTGAACGCACACCCATGGGATGCTTTGGATGCTAACTTGAAAGTAGGTGACAAAGTGAAAGGTAAAGTAGTGGTAATCGCTGATTACGGTGCATTTATCGAAGTGGCTGAAGGTGTTGAAGGCTTGATCCACGTATCTGAAATGTCATGGTCTACGCACTTGCGCAGCGCTCAGGATTTCGTAAAAGTGGGTGATACTGTTGAAGCTGTAATCCTTACTTTAGATAGAGAAGACAGAAAAATGTCATTGGGTATCAAGCAATTGAGTCAAGATCCATGGACTGATATCACAGCGAAATACCCAGTAGGTTCTAAGCATACAGGAATCGTTCGCAACTTTACCAACTTCGGAATCTTCGTTGAATTGGAAGAAGGTATCGACGGATTGATCTACATCTCTGACTTGTCATGGACTAAGAAAATCAAGCACCCATCTGAATTCATCAACGTAGGTGAGAAATTGGATGTTGTAGTTCTTGAGTTGGATGTAGAAGGACGCAAATTGTCACTCGGACACAAACAAACTACGGCTAACCCTTGGGATCAGTACGAGGATTCTTTCGCAGTGGGAACTATCCACAAAGGAACTATCGCTGAGATCGTAGACAAAGGCGCTACTGTAGAATTCGGTGACGATATCGTAGCTTTCATCCCAACGCGTCACTTGGAAAAAGAAGACGGTAAGAAGTTGAAAAAAGGCGAAGAAGCTGATTTCAAAGTAATCGAGTTCAACAAAGAATTCAAAAGAGTAGTGGCTTCTCACACGGCGATCTTCCGTGAAGAAGAAGAGAAAAACGTGAAAGCGGCTACTGAAACAGTTTCGACTAACAACGCACCTGCTGCCACTTTAGGAGATAACAATGATATTTTGGCTGGTTTGAAAGCTGAAATGGAAAAGAAAGAAAAGAAATAATTTTTCTTCCTAAATAGTAAGAAAGCCTCGAAGTGATTCGGGGCTTTTTTTATTTGCGAATTCTAAACCAAACACGTCGAATTCTAAGTGTTGAGCATATTCTGCCAGAATATTTATTTAGTTTTGCGATAGTTAAATTCTTCTTTATGAAAAAGTTCTACTCATTTTTGATCTTTTTGATGGCTGCGCATTCGTTTGGTCAGATTATTAATTTTCCGGATCCGAATTTTAAGGCTAAACTGTTGCAGGCTAGCCCTTCGAATACCATTGCTAAAGTCTATTTTTTTCCGCCTGTGAATGGACAGAATTCTATGAGTGTAAAGATTGACACCAACAACAATGGCGAAATTGAGGTAGATGAAGCAGCAGCAATTCATGCGTTGAATGTATCTAATTCCAATATTGTTTCTATGCAGGGCATCGAATATTTTACGGAACTTAGTTCGGTAGATTGTAGCTACAATCAAATAATCAACCTTGCTTTAGGCACAACAGGGGCTTTAGAAACAAGGCAATTGTGGGTTTATTGTCACCATAACCAACTGACTTCGATTGATACGACGGGTTTTGTTGGGCCGCTATTTATTTATTGCTATAATAATATGTTGTCTACACTCGATTTTTCGAATTTTAATGATGGTTTGATACTGAGCTGCAGCGATAATCCGCTTACCAGTCTCGAGTTTGGTAACTTTACAAAACTTGAAGGTTTGAACTGCTCCAATACTCTCTTGACGACCCTTGATATATCTGGGAATTACCAATGCGAGTCACTCAGTTGTCATAATAACAATTTACTCACGGCCCTAATGATTAAAGATGCGGTAGATATCGATGCGGACATGGGCGATCAGTGGTATTCTTTTGATTTTTCTGGCAATCCCAATCTGCAATATTTATGCGTAAGCGAAAGTAGGCTATCTCAGGCGCAGGCTAAACTCAATACCTATGGTTACAGCAATTGTGCGTTGAATTCTTACTGTAATTTCGACGCTGGGATGCCTTTCTACACTATACAAGGAAGCAACAAATTAGATAGGGACGGCAACGGTTGTGATGCTGCCGATCAACCATTTCCCAACTTGAGGCTAGGTATCACTAATGGAAACATTTCCGGAACCATTCCGATGTCAAACGGAATATACTCAACTACCATTATAGGCGGAACCCATACTGTCACACCTATTTTGGAGAATGCTTCTTATTATACCATTACCCCGGCCTCTTATACGGTTAACTTTCCTTCGCAAGTAAGTCCTTTCACCCAGGATTTCTGCATTACTCCCAATGGAAGCCATCCCGATATTGAATTATTTTTGTTCGGGACTAATACTATCAGACCGGGGGGCGATGTGAATTATTCCTTACAAGTTAAGAATAAAGGTACCACAACTCAATCAGGGAGCATTACCTTAGCCTTCGACGATGCCGTACAAGATTTTATTAGTTCTAATCCGGTAGCAGATTCGCAGTCAATGAATACCCTGACATGGAATTTTACCGGTTTAGAGCCATTTCAAAAAGCTTATTTTAATGTGGTGCTTCATACTAATACACCCACTGACACGCCGCCGGTTAACAGTGGTGATATTGTAACTTTATCCGCTACAGCCAATAGTCCACAAATTGACGAAACTCCTGCTGATAATAATTTCACATTGAACCAAACCGTCGTGAATTCGTTCGACCCGAATGATAAAACTTGCTTAGAAGGAAATACTGTTACGCCGGAAATGATAGGTAAGTATATTCACTATCTAATCCGTTTTGAAAATTCAGGTACAGCAGAAGCGCACAATATCGTAGTAAAGGATATCATCGATACGACAAAGTTTGATTTAAGTTCATTGGTTCCATTGCAGAGCAGCCATGAGATGATCACTCGTTTTCAAGGCAACAAAGTGGAGTTTATCTTTGAAAACATCAATCTGCCATTTGATGATGCCAACAACGATGGTTATGTCGCTTTTAAAATCAAAACCAAACCGAATCTTGTTCTAGGCGATACTTTCAGCAACACTGCAAGTATCTATTTCGATTACAATTTTCCGATTGTGACCAATACCGCGACCACAACAGTAGCTTTGCTCGCCAATCAAGATTTTGAATTTGGCGATTATTTCAAAATTTATCCGAATCCGGCTAAAGACATTGTTAACATTGAATCGACCCGCAACATCGAAGTCAAATCTATCAGTATCTACAACACTTTAGGTCAGATTTTGATGGTCATTCCCAACGCTCAGCAGACTAAAAGCGTTGAGGTTTCGAGTTTGAAAAGTGGGAATTATTTCGTGAAAGTGAATTCAAGTAGAGGCAGTTCGAGCGCGAAATTTGTGAAGTTGTAATCGAATAGAATAAAACAGAAGGTGCCTCGAAATAGTTCGGGGCTTTTTTATTTCTCTATTACCGACAATACCAATTCTTTGTAGCTTCTGCCAATGGGAATCAGCTTCTTGTTAATTTCAACATCGGTAGCTGAAAAGGCATCGATTTTATTTTTGGCCACAATGAACGAACGATGAATTCTGATGAATTGTGATTTGGGCAATAAATCTTCCATTTGTGCCAACTGAAATTTCACTTTGATGGTTTTGTTCGCAGTAAAAAACTGCAGGTATTCCTTGAGGCTTTCGATATACAGAATTTCATCGAGGTAAATCTTCACTTTCTTCTTGGCGACGTTTAGAAAAAGATGGCTTCTTCCGACTTCCTGAACCAGCGTAGGTGCCGTGTTGACTGCGGGTTTCAGTTTATTGACAGCCAACAGGAAACGTTGAAACGCAATCGGTTTCATCAAATAATCCAATACGTTGTATTCGTAACCTTGCAACGCATATTCGTGATAGGCTGTGGTAATGATAATACTCGGCGGATGTTGCAAAGTTTTAATGAAATCAAACCCTTTTATTTTTGGCAGGTGCAAGTCGAGAAAAATCAAATCGACTTTTTCTTTTTTCAAGACCTCGAGCGCGTCTATGGCATCCGGGCAAACCGTGATTAGGTTTAAAAATGGCACCATGCCGATATAGTCTTTCAAGATATCAGCCGCTAATGGCTCGTCTTCTACTATTAAGCAGTTATAAATTTCCATCGCTGAGATTGATTTTGAGTTGTACGCTAAATTCCTTAGGTTGGTCTTCAATGGTCAATTGGTGTTCGGGATAAAGCAATTCGAGTTGCCGGCGAATGTTGTTCAATCCAATTTTGACGGTATGCTGGGTCTCATCATTGATTTCTTTCGAATTTTTGACCTCGAAGAAAAGCTGTTGTTTTTTCAATAGCAGTTGAATTCGAATATAGCTTTGAAACCTCGATTCGCTGGCGCCATGTTTAAAGGCATTTTCTACAAACGGAAGCAAAATTAATGGCGCAATTTTTTCACTATTCTGATCGATTGAACTATTGAAAGTTACTTCAAGCCTTTGGTCATAACGCAATTTTTCGAGTTCGATATAATCGCGGATGATTTGAATTTCCTTATCAATTTCTATTGATTTTCGGGTGCTTTCATAGAGCATATAACGCATTAGGCTAGAAAGTTTTAGCACGACTTCAGCAGTTTTGTCTGAGTTTTTTCTCGCTAAGCTGTAGATGTTATTGAGCGTATTGAATAAAAAATGCGGGTTGGATTGCGATTTTAAAAACTGTAGTTCCAGTTCTAGTTTCTTTTGAAGCAATTCCTGTTGGGTTAATTTCTGCCGAATATTGAGCCTGATGAGTTTAATCGAAATGGCTATTCCACTAACAAAAGCCAGAATAAAAAGCCAATAAAGAAGGCTGCCAAGCGAAAGGAAATTGTTCCAGAAATCGTTAGTGGGTTCGCGATAAATCCAACCGTTAACCACGATTTGGTTTAGCCCAGCGATTCCCAATAATGAAACAACAAAAACGACCGCAACTGCTCCAATAGTTTTAACCAACGACCACTGTTTAGACAAATATTGATTGGCCATAAAAAATAAGCCATACACCAACGGAATTTTAACCACCAGCAACACCAACTGAATCAAAACCGCCATCAAAAACAAAGCAACACCTGATTTTTTGCCCACGCTAAACCCGACCGAATCAAAATTCAGGTAACTTTTGTAAAGTACATAAACCATCCAGAAAGCGGCATGATAAAGTAGTCTCTTGCTCATATTTCAAAAATAGACAATTAATTATTGGCACGGTCGTCAAAAACACCAACAGCTTTTTGCGCCCTATCAACAACCGTTTGCGGCGCATGAATGGCATAAGTCTGCATTTTACGGTTTTAACGCCAGTACAAAGTGTTGTATGTAGTCGGCAACACATTCCCAAACAAAATCCGGTTAATTTTAAATGTCGATAAACTCTAATCTTAAAAAAATAAGAACATGAAAAAAACAAACCACTTTCTGCATGTATTGTTGTCACTCATGACACTGTTGATTTTTCAAAGCGATCTGTCGGCACAAATCTTCACGAAAATGACTAGCGGTGCTATAGTCAATACGCCCGGCGATTCCAGAAGCGTTAATTGGGTAGATGTCAACAATGACCAATTGATTGATTTGTTTATATCCAATGGAAAAGCTGGCGGGCAGAACAATATGCTCTACATGAATCAGGGCAACGGTAATTTTACCGCAATAACCGCGGATCCTCTAGTACTCGACGGAAAGCCCAGCGACGGGGCTACTTTTGCCGATTGTGACAACGATGGCGACCCAGATGCGTATGTGGTGAATTGGTACAACGAAGACAATCTGTTCTACACGAACGACGGTTTGGGAAATTTTACCCAAGTTGCAAATCCAATATCCGATTCAAACGGTTACAGCGAAACCGCGGCTTGGGGCGATTATGACCAAGATGGTTGGCTCGATTTATATGTTACCCGAAGTGGTCCAACAACGGCTACCAAAAGAAATCAGTTGTATCACAACGACACAGCCAATACGTTTACTAAAATCCTGACGGGCGATGCTGTAACGAACGCGTTTACCTCCAGAAGTGTTAACTGGATTGATATTGACGATGATGGGCTGCTCGACATTTTCGTGACCAATGAAGGCAATTCAAACACCAACGAAAACTTATATCGCAATGACGGCGGCGGTAATTTCACCAGAATTACAACCGGCGATTTGCTCAATGATGGCGGCAAAACCATGAGCAGCAGTTGGGCCGATTACGACAACGACGGCGATTTGGATGTATATCTGGCCAATGACGGTTCCAACAACGCCTTGTTCCGCAACGACGGCAATCTTGTTTTTACCAAAATGGCTACCGATCCGGTTTCCAACACGAATTCTCATTCGTTCAGTTCGGCTTGGAGCGATATCGACAACGACGGCGATCTGGATTTGTTCGTGACCAACAGTTACAATAGCACAACAGATTTGCTTAGAAATTTCCTTTACATCAACAACGGCGACGGCACTTTCACGCAAAATCTAACCGAAGTTCCGGCTACGGATGAATCTTGGTCTTATGGCTGTGCGTTCGGCGATTACGACAACGACGGATTTCAGGATTTAGCAGTAGCCACAGTAGCATTCAATGGGGTTGATACGCCCGATTTCTTATACCATAACAACGGCAATAGCAACCATTGGATTACTATTAAACTCGTTGGAACTTCGACCAACAAATCGGCGATAGGAACAAAAATTCGCATAAAAGCTACCATCAATGGGCAAACAGTTTGGCAACTGCGCGAAATTTCGGCCCAATCTTCTTACTGCGGACAGAATGATTTAAGGGCACATTTTGGTTTGGGCGATACTGCCATTATTGAAGAAATTCGAGTGCAGTGGCTTTCGAATGTAGAAGAATCTTACTTGAATATATCAGGAAATCAATTCCTCACTATTGTCGAAGGACAAGGAATTTTGGGTTTGAATGCACCGACACAAGCTCAGGATTTGGTTTTGTTTCCCAATCCGGTTGCTTCGGTTTTGAATATCGATTCGAAAGACTCAGCGCCGAATACTTCAATCAGTATCTATAACACTTTAGGACAGATGGTTTTAGTCATTCCCAACGCGCAGCAAACAAAAAGTGTCGACGTTTCGGGTATGAAAAGTGGCAATTACTTGGTGAAAGTGAATTCAGATAAAGGTAGTTCTAGTGCTAAGTTTATGAAGCTTTGATCGCAATATTAACAAGAAATTGTTATAATTGAATCTTCGCGTCTTGGCACCTTTGCGAGAAAATTTCTTAAATCCCCAAATAATTACTAGGCGTAATGGCTAACAATTCCTTTTTCACCGTTTTAGAAACTTCCAAAGTATCAATAAAATCGTGAATCGCTTTTTTGTCGATGGCTTTATTGGTGCGCGTCAAACCTTTTAAAGCTTCGTAAGGATTCGGGTAACCTTCGCGGCGCAAAATCGTTTGAATGGCTTCGGCGACCACGGCCCAGTTTTTCTCCAGATCTTCTTCGAACTTGGCTTGGTTCAGTAGCAATTTGTCTAAACCTTTCAAGGTCGATTCAAAAGCAATCAACGTATGCCCGAACGGAACGCCAATATTGCGCAACACCGTGCTATCAGTCAAATCGCGTTGTAATCTCGAAATAGGCAATTTGGCCGACAGGTGTTCAAAAATAGCATTGGCGATGCCCAAGTTGCCTTCGGAGTTTTCAAAATCAATCGGATTGACTTTGTGCGGCATGGCTGAAGACCCGATTTCGCCCGCTTTGATTTTCTGTTTGAAATAATCCATCGACACATAAGTCCAAATGTCGCGGTTCAAATCGATGATGATTGTGTTGATGCGTTTCAGCGCGTCGAAGAAAGCCGCAAAATGGTCGTAATGTTCAATTTGCGTCGTCGGGAACGAGTGGTGCAAGCCCAATTGTTGTTCGACAAATTTATTTCCGAATTGGCGCCAATCGATTTTAGGATAGGCCACCAAATGCGCATTGAAATTGCCAGTCGCACCACCAAATTTAGCCGCAAAAGGCACGTTGAAAAGCAACCGCATCTGTTCTTCCAACCGCTCTACGAAAACCTCAATCTCTTTTCCCAAACGCGTTGGCGAAGCAGGTTGTCCGTGGGTTCTGGCGAGCATCGGTACGTCGCGCCATTCTTCAGCCAAGCTTTTGAGTTTGCCCACTAATGCGATGAGTGATTTCAAGTAAACCTGCTGAAAAGCGTCTTTGGTCGAAAGCGGAATCGCCGTATTGTTAACGTCTTGCGAGGTCAATCCAAAATGAATAAATTCTTTGTAAGCACCCAATCCCAAAGTATCAAATTGGTCTTTCAGAAAATACTCTACGGCCTTTACGTCGTGGTTGGTCGTCTTCTCGGTTTTCTTGATTTGCAAGGCATCATCACTCGAAAATTGTTCGTACAAAGCCCGAAGTTTTCCAAAAACCGAAGCATCGATTCCTTGAAGTTGTGGCAAAGGCAATTCGCAAAGCGCAATAAAATATTCCACTTCCACCAAAACGCGGTAACGAATTAAAGCTTCTTCAGAAAAATAGGCGGAAAGTGGTGCGGTTTTGCTTCGGTAACGCCCGTCAATAGGCGATACAGCGTTGAGTGAGTTCAGCGAATCCATGGTGTAGTGTGTTGTTTTGAAGGCCCAAAGATAACCAGAAATATCGGGAAACAGATTGGCGTTTTTTTATTTTTTAGAAGCCGGGAACCTGCTATCCGCTATATCTTTTTAAACCGTCTAGGTTTCTAAAACCTAGACGGTTTAAAAAGGATGCCGCTGCTATCAGGGCTAGGGCTTCTGTGGTCAGTTGTCGGTTACTTGTTGTCAGTTGCTAAGTCTTTCATAACGATAGACATGCCTTCAGAACCAGTTGCAGCAATCACTTTCAGATTTCGCGGTGCGTTCGAAATGGTGGCCGGTTTCGGATCTATGTAATACATCGGAATATTCGCTGGAGCATAATGCAGCAATCCCGCAGCCGGATACACTTGTAACGAGGTGCCAATGACAATCAAAACGGCTGCTTTTTGGGTTAGGTAAATGGCTTCTTCCAAAGCGGGAACAGCCTCGCCAAACCAAACAATATGCGGGCGCAACTGATTGCCGTCGGGGCCAAAATCACCGAGCACCAAATCGTGTGACCAATCTAAAACCAGGTTTTCATTTCGCACAGAACGCACTTTAAGTAATTCGCCATGCAAATGCAAAACATTCGTGCTTCCGGCTTGTTCGTGCAGATTATCGACGTTTTGGGTGATTACTTGTACGTCGAAATTTTTTTCCAATTCGGCAATCAACACATGACCCGCATTGGGTTTTACTTGTTGCAACTGCCGGCGCCTTTGGTTGTAAAAATCTAAAACCAATTCCGGGTTTTTGCGAAAACCTTCAAGCGAAGCCACTTCCATAACATCATGGCCTTCCCACAAACCATCCGCATCGCGAAAAGTTTTGATACCGCTTTCGGCCGAAATTCCGGCACCGGAGAGAATAACAATTTTCTTTTTCATGATTAAGAAAGCTAACACGAATTACATTAATGGACACGAATTTAAAAAAATGCGCAGTAGAATTCGTGCTAATTCGTGAAATTCGTGTTTAATTTCATTGGTACTACTAAAAGTAAAAACCTCTCTTTTACTATTTTTGGAAAAATTTTTCTGCATGACCGATCTTGCTTATTTAGAGTACCTCGAAGGTTTCCTGACCGACGCCCGCAAAGCCAAGTTTTTGAAAGTGCTCGCTACCCGAACCAATCATTTCACCGTAGCAATGGAAGACGTTTACCAATTGCACAACACCAGCGCCGTGATGCGCAGTTGCGAGGTGTTCGGCATCCAACAACTCAATGTGATTGAGGAAAAATTCGGCAAGCGCATCGACAAGGAAATCGCGATGGGCGCCCAAAAGTGGGTCGATGTGAACCGGTTTGAAAGTATTTCTTCTTGTATTGAAAGCCTAAAAGGTAAAGGCTATCAGATTATCGCGACCACGCCGCACCAGAACGATTGTTTGCTCGACGATTTCGATATTTCAAAACCGAGTGCGTTGTTTTTCGGCACCGAGCGCCACGGATTGTCCGAAGAAGTTTTAGAACAAGCAGACGGCTTCCTCAAAATCCCGATGGTGGGTTTCACAGAAAGTTTGAACATCTCGGTATCGGCAGCCATCATCATCCAGAATCTCATGGGCAGGTTGCACAAATCAGACATTGCCTGGCAACTCACCGACGAAGAAATTCTGGAAAAACGCCTCGATTGGGCGCGGCATTCTATTAAAGATATCAAGCGGATCGAAGCGAGATATTTTGCGGATCGAGTGCCTGAGTAGCTGAGTGCCTTAGTTCGTTTATTTGTAGTGGGTAATTTTGTTTTCAGGTTGGGAAATAGTTGTGAAGTGCATGAATGCCTTAATCCGTTGGTGCCTTAGTTCGTTTAGTTGTAGTGGGGAATTTTGTTTTCAAACTGTAAAGACAGTCGCAAATTTTGAAAGAGTTGTGGAATGTTTACGTTAGCCCTAGCCCTGATGATTTAGCTTCGCTCAGTTCGGCTAAAGCCTCGGGTAGATATTAAGAGGAGACCCGAGACCGAAAGGTCGAATTGTATGGAGCGACAGCGGAATAAAAGTCCAGTGGACTTCAGGTAAAGGCTTGTATAAGATTTCAAAACAAATGTTTTTAATTTCCACAAAAGCCCTAGCCCTGATGGAAGTGGAAAACCTTTGGCGCCGGGGTTCGGTGGCAAAGTTTGGGAGCGCACAGCAGGTTCCCGGCTCCTAAAAAAACCTAAGGCACTAAGCAGCTCAGGCACTCAGTCACTTTTTACTTCTTCTTCAGAACTTTATATTCTTCATAACAACCGCTGATGGCATCCATGATCTGTAAATCGTTGGCGGTTTTGATGAAGGCTTCCGAATAATTGCAGCGGTCGAGGATTTCGGCGATTTCTTTTTTGTCGATTCCCAAAAGTGTGGCTAGGGTTTCGCGGTCGAACTTGGATTCGAGCAAATTGCGTACGGTTTCGTCTTTCTTGATTTTCTTCAGGCGTTTGAGTTCGTTGCCTTTTTTGCCGAAGAAGTTGTACAACGCATCGGCCGGATTGAACATAGAGCCTAAAATGTTCCCGAAAGCACCGGGCGAATATTCACCGGCTTCGTATCCTTGCGATAAACCTGAAATGCTGTAGCGGTAATTGTTGGGCGAGGGAATGAGTTTGGAATCGACCTCGAGATAACCTGTTAAATAATAAGGTTGGATGATGATTTCTTCGAGCGCGATAGCCTTTTCGGTCATTTGGATTTGCGTCGTTTTGTTTTTGATCCAGTCATTGGTGACGCGGATTTTTAGTGACTGGAAACCGATATACGATAATAATAAGGTATCGCTTACACTGACATTAATTTCAAAACGGCCCTTGGCATCGGAAACCGTACCGATAACTTTATTCAGGTTGATGATGTTGACATTGGAAATCGGGAGCTTGGTGTTGTCGTTGGTGATGACGCCCGAAACAGTCTGGTTTTCTGTGATGGCTTGGGAAAATGCGGCCTGGGAAAGCCATAAAAAAACGAAGACTATTAAATATCGCATAGGGTGTTTTGAAAGTTTAAAAGTAATAAAACACTCCTGATATTGAATAGTCTTCGGTATAATTATAAGAAAATTAACAAAGTAGGCTTAACCTCTTCTGTTTCTTCTCTCTTTTGGCATATCGGATGAAGCCGAACGTCTGGGTGCGCGGTCTGCATAACGTTCTGAACCTCTGGTGCCGCGCTCCGGTGCCGATCCTTCTGAGCGTCTTGGTGAGGCGCTTCTGGTTTCGCTTCTAGAGCCGAATCCGCCGCTTCTTGGAGCTGTACTTCTGTCGCTTCTGAAACCACCGCTGCTTCTTTTTTCGCCGCGCCCGCCAAAACCACCGGAATTTCTGCCGTTGTGGTCGCGTCTGCCACCGCCATCATTTTTAGAAATCTCAACGTTGATGCGTCGGCCTTCGAGCGTAATATTGTTAAGGGTTTCCATCACTTTGTCGGTGTGTTCGGGGTCGGTGTTGAAGAACGAGAAGCCTTCTTTTACATCCACTTTATAAACATCGTCACGGCCCAGTTCGAGCGTGTCGCGTAGGAAATCTTTAAGTGACATCCAATCGAATTCATCGCGCGAACCAATGTTGACGAAATAACGCACCGCACCGCCATTGTTGAATTCTCTCGGCTCACGAGCGCCTTTTTCACGATCGCCTCCAGCCACTTGTGAAGAAAGATCGCGGGTTTTCTTGTAGTAATTGATGAAACGGTTAAATTCCACCGACACCATTTTCTTGATGAGTTCTTCTTTAGACAAACCTTCTAGCACGTTGTTGATTGCCGGAAGATAGTTGTCGATTTCGTGGTCTACTTCGGTATCTTTAATTTTATTAGCTAAGTGCAATAATTGGATTTCGCAGATTTCGATGCCTGACGGAATGGTTTTCTCTTCGAATTTTTGTTTGATAATGCGCTCAATCGCCGAGATTTTACGCAACTCACTTTTGGTTACAATGACGATCGAAGTTCCTAATTTTCCAGCACGTCCGGTTCTTCCTGAGCGGTGGTTGTAGGTTTCGATTTCGTCGGGCAACTGATAGTTTACTACGTGCGTCACGTTATCAACGTCAATTCCACGAGCAGCTACATCAGTAGCAACAAGCATCTGAATTTGTCTGCCACGGAACGATTTCATCACTGAGTCACGTTGGGCTTGCGATAAATCTCCGTGCAAAGCTGCGGCGTTGTAGCCATCTTCAATGAGTTTTTCCGCTACGTGTTGTGTGTCTTTTTTAGTTCGGCAGAAAACCACCGAGAAAATATCTGGGTTTGCATCGGCCAATCTTTTCAAGGCTTCGTAACGGTCGCGGGCGTTCACTAGATAGAATTCGTGCGAAACAGTAGCTGAACCTGAATTCTTGGTTCCTACGGTAATTTCGATAGGGTTTTCCATGAATTTCTTGGCGATACGCGCTACCTCGGCAGGCATGGTCGCAGAAAATAACCAAGTGGTCTTGGTTTCTGGCGTGTCTGATAAAATCGATACGATGTCTTCATAGAATCCCATGTTGAGCATTTCGTCGGCTTCATCAAGCACGCAATAGTCGATTTGTTTGATGTTGACCAATCCGCGATTGATCATGTCTTGCATTCTGCCCGGAGTGGCTACAATAATCTGTGCGCCGCGTTTGATTTCACGGGCTTGCTCGGTAATGCTCGCGCCTCCGTAGATGGCCACGACATTGATGCCTTTTTCGTATTTGGAGTACAACTTAATTTCATTGGTAATCTGCAAACACAATTCGCGCGTTGGCGATAAAATTAGTGCCTGTGTATTGCGGTTCTCCGCGTCAATTTTCTGGATCAGCGGAAAGCCAAAGGCGGCTGTTTTCCCTGTTCCGGTCTGGGCTAAGGCTACTAAATCTGTTTCTTGTTCCAACAACATTGGAATCGCTTTCTGCTGTACTTCGGTCGGATTCTCAAATCCTAGATCGATAATCGCACGCTGTAGCGATTCTTTCAATCCTAATTGTTCAAATTTGTTCATTCTTTGTTTTTAAATTATTCGATCGGACCCCCGGTCTCGATTCGCGTGCAAAAGTAGGGCGAATAAACCGAATAATCTAATGGCTTGAAGGGTTTTATTGTTTTATTATTATTTGAAAATCAGAAAGATAGAAAATGTTGTGCGTTGTGGGTTGTAAGTTGTAGGTTGATAGAGTGCTAAGAAGTGGTTTTAGTTGAATAAAAACGGTAGGAAAAAGTAAGTCGTTACTTATTTTTTATTTAGTTTTTTGCAAAAAAGAAATCAGTTTTTGCGTGGCTTTTCCGCGGTGGCTGATGCGCCCTTTTTCTTCGAGCGGGATTTCGGCGAAAGTTTTATCGTAACCTTCGGGTTGGAAAATCGGATCGTAACCAAAACCTTGATTTCCAGATTTCTCTTTGGTGATGGTTCCTTGGGCAATTCCTGTAAAAAGATGTTGCATTCCATTCAGATTTAAAGCAATCACTGTCTTGAATTGCGCATTTCGGTTGTTTTCGTTTTGTAATTTGCTGAGCAGCAAATCCATGTTGTCGTTGGCATTTTTTTGCTCGCCGGCATACCGCGCAGAATAAACTCCGGGTTCACCGTTCAAAGCTTCCACTTCCAAGCCTGTGTCATCGGCAAAACAATCATAGCCGTATTTTTGGGTGACGTAATTGGCTTTGAGAATAGCGTTGCCTTCAATCGTGTCGGCGGTTTCAGGAATATCTTCATGGCAGCCTATAGAATTTAGAGAAATCAGTTGGATATCTGCCGGAAGCAAAGCTTGAATTTCTTTGATTTTATTGATGTTGTTGGTAGCGAAAACAATTTGCATGATTCAAGATTTAATGTGCGCAAAGGTAGTTTTTCTGTGGATGAAATTTCTCAAGCGATGGGTTTGAAAATTAATTATCTTGCCGAAAAATATCACTATGAAGCGACTGCTACTTTCCTTAATTTTCGGTTTAAGCTTTCTTTCAGGCTCGGCGCAATTGCAAATAGACAATACGCAAACTCCGGCACAATTGGTTTTGAATACCTTTTTAGGTGAAAATATTGCCGTGAGTAATGTGAAATTCAATGGCTCTACAACAGCGGCACAAACCATTGGCGATCAAGTCGGGAAGTATTCCAATGGCGCTACTGCTCTAGGTAGCGAACAAGGTTTGTTACTTACAACGGGCAAGGTATCGGTGGCTTCGGGTCCGAATAATTCTGGTTCAATGAGTTCAGTTGCTGCGACACCTTTTGCTGGAGATGCCGATTTGGCGTTAATCTCAGGCACTACTGTTCGCAATGTGTGCAACCTCGAATTTGATTTTATACCCAACGGCGACACGGTACTTTTCGAGTATGTTTTTGCTTCGGAAGAATATCCCGAGTTTGCCAATTCTTCCTTCAATGACACTTTTGCCTTGTTGTTGAGCGGTCCGGGCATTTCTGGGCCTTTCAGCAACAACGCTAGAAATATCGCTATAATTCCCGGAAATTCGCAACCGGTGAGCATCAATACCATCAATAATGGGAACTCGAATTTTGGTCCTTGTGAGAATTGTTCTTTTTATGTTAGTAATGGAACCGGTACTACGCCATTGGCCAACGCCTCGATGCAATATGACGGGCGTACTACAATTTTAACAGCAAGTGAAGCAGTAGTGGCAGGTTCGACTTACCATTTGAAGTTTGTCATTGGGAATGTGAGCGATAATCTTTACGACTCGGCGATGTTTCTTTTGCAAGGAAGTTTGCGTTCGGCTACTTTACACTCTGACAGTTTTGCAACTGAATTGGTGAATTTGTTTCCCAATCCAGCCCGTGATTTTATCCAGTTTAGTTCAAAAATTAACTTGAATCGAGTACAATTTTACGACTTGCAAGGCAGAATGTTAAAGCAGATTGCTGTCCAAAATGAGACACGAATCGACATTTCCGAGCTTCAATCGGGAACTTATATTGTTGAATTAGTAACTAGTGAAGGTCAAATCAATCGTCAAAAGCTAGTGGTGCAATAAACAGTTTGTATTGAACAGTCGTTAAAGCCAATTCCATTAGTTTTTTTTTGACCTATATTTCTAAAAAAATAAAGCATGCGAAATTCTTCCTTTAGGTTTGTTTGTGCAATTTTATCGCTTTTCTGTTTTCAGATATCTCAATCTCAATATGTTTTTCATGAGCCGGTTCCGGATGCTATTTCGTTGCATCCATATACTACTATAGCCGATGTGGGCCAACAAGAGTTCAACATTGATTTTATCATCCACCAATACAGCAAGCTGAATTTTTGGAAATTAAAAACCGAAAATGACGATTTGGGTTTCACCGACCATCATTTTTGGGCCAAGTTTGAGTTGGAAAATCAAGCTTCAACATCTTTGAGCTATTATCTGGAAACCGCTCGGCCGATTACTGATTTGGTTGAATTGTATGCGATTGATTCCTTGGGTAAAATCAGTAAATCCGTTAGTGGTGATCAGATTCCATTTGCGCAAAGAAGCTTCAAAGACCGCAAAACCATTTTTTCAATCGAGTTGCAACCGAATCAGAAAATCACTTATTTCCTGCATTTGAAAAGCGATGGAGAAGTCATCAAAATGCCGATGATGCTTCGCGACGCTGAAAGCTATCTCAATGAAGTCTCGATGGAACAATTGGTCTTCGGGATTTTCTACGGTATTCTTACTACGGCGGCCATTCTATACTTGTTCTTTTTCTTTGGCCTTAGGGAAAGAACATTTCTGTATTATAGTTTGTATGTGGTTTTTATCGGTTTGCTGCAATTCTCGCTCGACGGTTATTTTTACGAGTGGATTACACCCCAAAGCGGTTGGCTTTCGATGCACGCTGTTTTATTATTTGCGATGATTGCCGGAATCTTACTCGGTAAATACAGCGAAGTTTTTCTTAGAATTAAGCAGTACAACGCCACAATTTATTTGTTGTTCAATGTGCTTTATGTGCTGGCTTTTATCGTTTTGTTGCTGATTATTTTCGTGCCGGCGTTGTTCGCGATTTGTTATCCGCTAGCTAATGTTTTGGGCTTGCTGATTTTGTTGCTTATCATTGCTTCGGTTATCTACTTGTATGTGAAACGCAAACCGATTGATGTGTTTTTCAGCATCGGTATTTTATTCCTGATATTGGGCTTCGGGATTTTTATTTTGAACAATTTCGGACAAGTGCCCAATTCGTTTTTTACACAAAACAGCTCGAAGTTCGGCACCGGATTGGAGATTATTTTCCTTTCACTTTCGATGGGGAATTTGATTCGCAACCTCAAGAACGAAAAAGAAGAGCTCAATCGTTTGGCCTTAATTCGGCTAGAGGAAATGAACGAACTCAAGTCTTATTTTCTCTCGAACATCAGCCACGAATTGCGCACGCCGTTGAATGCGATTTTAAACCTTACCGATGCCATTTCTAAAGAAGTTTCCGATGAGAAAGTGCGCCAGAATTGTCAAGTGATTAAGTATTCCTCGCATAGTTTGCTGAGTTCGGTGAATGATATTCTAGATTTCTCGAAGATTGAAAAAGGCGAGCTTCAACTCGAAAGCGTTCAGTTCGAACCGGTCAAAGTGCTGGAACATTTAAAGAACAATGCGGTCAACCGGGCCAAAGACCAAGGCCTTGAATTTGAATTTTCTAAAGCGGAAGGCATTCCGGAGATGCTGCTGGGCGATGTCACGCGTTTGGTGCAAATCGTCAACAATGTACTGAGTAACGCGATTAAATTTACCGCGCAAGGTCAAGTGAAATTCCATATCGATTCTAAAACTTTGCCCAATAATCGCGCGAGTTTGGTGCTGACTATTTCAGATTCCGGGATTGGTATTCCCAAAGAGAAACTGCACAGTATTTTTGATTCGTTTTCTCAGAATTCAATTGATAACAAACGCAAATTTGGCGGTTTGGGCCTCGGTCTTTACATCGTGAAAACCTTGGTTGATATGCACAAAGGTTCGATCCAGATCGACAGCGTGGAAAGCATCGGGACGACTTGCCGTATTACTATTGATTACGAAGTGGTCGCCGTCGAGAAAAAACCTGTTGAAGTGGCCGCTGATGCCGTGTTTGACTTGAAAGGGAAATCGATTTTGGTAGTCGAAGACAATGCGATTAACCAAATGGTGATTAAAATGATTACCAAGAAATGGCTCAACACTACTGTGGTTTATGCCAACAATGGTCAAGAAGGCTTGGATGCTTTGCAAAGTCAGTCTTTCGATATCATCTTGATGGATTTGCAAATGCCCGTGATGGACGGCTACGAAGCAACAATTGCCATTCGAAACGGAGAAGCAGGTGAGCACAATCGAAACATTCCAATTATCGCTGTTACCGCAGATGTCATGGAAGAAACCAAAAGACGCGTGAAGGAAATCGGGATGGATTACTATATTTCCAAACCTTTGAAAAACGATTCGTTGTTTGAAGTGATATCCAATCTGATTCTAAAAAAATAATAGCAATAAAAAAGGCGCCAGTAATTGACGCCTTTTGTGTTATTTGAAGATGAGATTTAGTTCACCATCAATTTTGCCGTAGCGCCTGAAGCAGTTTTGATGAAATAAACACCTCTGTTGAACGAACGCGTATCAATTGTTGAAGTGTTCTTAGCGGTAAGAATCACTTTTCCAGTAACATCTGAAACCGTAATATCTTCAGTTTGGCTTAGAGTTACAATTTCTTTGTTGGATGGATTGGGATATACTCTTAAACTTTTGTCGTTGGCTTCGAATTGGGAAACACCTAAAGTTACATTACTGGTAACGGTTACCATATCATAACGAACAGTTCCTCCGGTTCCGGCAGAATAGACGTTTGTAGATCTAGCCGCCACATAATCTCCAACGATTGGATCGAATGCGCTCACAATTTTGAAAGCAATATTAGGGTTGTTGTCCAAGGCAGTAACTGAAGAAACATCAACAGTTCTTCCATTATACCAAGTGTCTCCAGTTCCAGTAGCGGCAGGTGTAAAAGTAAAAGTTTGCGCTTCAACCCAAACAGGGCTCGCAGCGGTTCTATCGGCAGTGTAAAGCACTACATAAGTATTGCTTGCACTATTACTTAGGCGTTGTTCAAATTTAAAAACGATGCCAGCTTGTCCAACAGAGCTGACGTTATACTGAACACCTCTGACTTTGTTATCTGTTCCGGCCGGAGCATAACCAGTAGTTTGCCATCCGAAGTTTGTGGCAGTAGGTTCAGTTTCTGTAGTTTCTGCTGATGCATTTCCGGCAGCGAACGCACCAGTAGTACCTCCAATCAATTCTGCCGTACCAGCTCCAAGGGAAACTAAAGGAGCACTACCGCCTCCAGGAATTGAGTTTGCATCTGCGCCATTAAATCTCCATTGTGCTATTGTTGCTTGTGCCCAAGAATTACAAGTAAACAATAATGTTAGGGCAAGCATTTTAAATACAGTGTAATTTGTCTTCATATTTTGTCTTTTAAATTTTCGGCTAAATTACCAATAAATATGGAATGAGATTTTATTTTCGATGTAATGCAAAAGAATTAGTATGAATAACTTAATTACGAAGTTGAAGAATGGTTTTGTTTCCTACAAATTTTCTATTTTTTGATAAAATTCGGATGGTTAAATTATTGATTTTGTTGGTTTTTGTGAAAAATCTGTCATTATTTTCTTGTGTTAAATTATCGTTATCATCGACAAAACGCCATAAAATCAGGGTCAATTCAAACTGTTGACAAAAATTAACAATTACTTCATCTAAATTGCCGCTGCTCAGGGAAATTATCTATATTTTTGCGTCAACTCAATTTTAATTATTTATGAAAAATATGCTACTTTCTAAGAAAGTAAACACTTTTATGTTCTGGTGTTTCGCTTTCCTGTTGCTGTGTCTACCTATTCAAGGTTTTGCGCAGTTGTTGACAGAAAATTTCAGCTATTCTACACCGGGAAACCTACAAACGGCCGCGAGCCCGAATTGGGTCTCCCATAGTGGTTCTAGCAATTATGTTCAGTATACCAATACTGGTCTTACTTTCGCAGGTCATGCAGATTCTGGTGTTGGTGGTGCCGCCACAACTTCAAGCTCTGGTGTCGGTGATCACAACAGAAGTTTTACTTCGCAGAACTCAGGAACGGTTTACATGAGTTGTCTTGTGAATATAACAGCGGTAGGTACAAGTGGTGATTATTTTTTACACTATTACACGGCTCCGAGTACTTTTAACGTAAGGATTCACGCCAATACAAATAGTGGAAACCTCAGATTTGGAGTAGGTAAATCGGCCAACGGAACAGCCGCAACTACCAACTTTACTTTAGGGACGACCTACATGCTTGTAGCCAAGTATACTTTCATTGCCGGTGCAACTAACGACCAAGTAGATTTATGGATTTTACCCACATTTGCGGCTACTGAAAGTGCGGCTGGAGCGCCATTGCAAACCGTAACTTCCGGTGCAGATGCAGCCTCTTTAAGTGCGGTGGCTATCAGACAAGGAAATTCTCCAACGGCCACTATTGACGCCATTCGTGTAGGAACTTCATGGGCAGACGTAGCTCCATCTGCGTCATTAATTAATGGTGGTACTACTTCATCTACTGCATTTTCTACTACTTATGGAACGGCTTCAGCTTCACAGTCTTTTGCGGTTTCAGGAAGTTTGTTGTCAAATCCGCTAGTAGCTACGGCCCAAACGGGTTTTGAAGTGTCAAGAAATGATGTGGTTTCCTATGGAGCCACTGCTTCTTATACTGCTGCTGAAGCCAACGCAGGTGGTGTGGCATTCTTAGTTCGATTGAAAGACAATGCTTCGGCAGGAAATTATAATAGTCAAAATGCGGTGGTGCTTTCTAGTAGCCCAGCGCCAAGTGCTAATATTGTGACATCGAGTTCAGGAAATACCGTTTCCCAATTAGGACTTACAATCACCGGACTGAGTGCACAAGACAAAGATTTTGATGGAAATACTACGGCGACTTTAACCGGAACCGCGGTACTAAACGGAGTGCTTTTTTCTGATGATGTGGTTCTTGGAGGCACGCCGGTTGCGAATTTTTCATCTGCTGCGGTAGGAACATGGCCAGTTACAGTAACAGGTTATACCATTACAGGAACTAAAGCGGCGAATTATTCTTTGAGTCAGCCCACAGTTGCTAATGCGACTATTAACCCTTCTTCCTTAGATGATCAGGTAATTACTTTTCCTGCTCTTGGAAGCGTAGTATACGGAACAGCTAGTGTTGATTTGTTAGCTACGTCGGACAATCCGGGTGGAAATCCTATTACCTATACTAGCTCAAATACTGCGGTAGCTACTATTTCTGGAAACACTGCGGTGATTGTTGGAGCTGGAACTACTACTATTACCGCTTCTCAAGCTGGAGATGCCACGCACAATCCAGCCATTGATCAACTTCAAACTCTTACAGTAACACCACTTGGAATTACTATCACAGGAATCTCTGCTTTAGATAAACCTTATGACGGAAATACTACGGCAACTTTAACTGGAACGGCGGTTTTATCCCCAGCTCCAATTGGCAGCGATGTAGTGACTATCGCAGGTACACCAGTCGCTCAATTTGCGACGGCTAATGCTGGAACGCAAGCTGTAACAGTTACGGGTTATACCATTACTGGCGCACAAGCAGGAAATTATGCTTTAACTCAGCCCACAGTTGCTGACGCGACCATTACACAACTTTCGCAAACCATTACTTTCTTTGGAACATTGCCAGAGTTGACTACCTTAACGGCTCCTATTACTCTAAATGGTACAGCATCTTCAGGATTGGCAGTCACTTTTGAGAGTTCAAATCCTAGTGTGGCTTCGATTTCGGGCAACACTTTAACTATTCTAGGTACAGGTTTGGTAACCATTACTGCCAAGCAGGCCGGTAATACCAACTATGCGGCAGCTCCGGATTTAACTCAAACCAGAACCGTAGAAGCGGCTTTATACCTCAACCAATTCACAGGAACTTCTGCTTGCCCAACCCAAGGAAATGTTCCAGTAGTAGAGCCTAACGTTATTGGTGCAATTGCTACTCGTGGCACGATGACTTGTTCTAACCTTAATAACTCATTTAGTTCAACAGGTTTGAATGTTACTTCGAGTATTAATAACAATTCTTATGTTGAATTTGGAGCAACAGCTGCTTCAGGTTATCGATTGAATTTAACCAAAGTATCATTCCTGCGTTCCGGTAGTGGAACAGCACCAAACCAGCTTGAAGTTCGTTATAGTACTGATGGTTTTGCCACTTCAACTTCAATGAACAATACGGCACTTACCACTACAACGGCAACGCAATTGTCTTGGGATTTTGCAGATTTCAATACACCAATCTCTGGAACAGTTACTTTCCGTATTTATCCTTATGGAACACAGCGTTCTGATTTGGCTGGTGGTGCCGCAGCATCTTCAGGAACTTTCAGAGTAGATGATTTGACAATTTACGGAGCTGTAGTTTTGCCGCCACCTACTGTGGTTACCGTTACGCCGGCTACTGATATTACCATTGAGTCCGCTACTTTAACAGGTGATGTTACTTCAACTGGAGGTTCTGATGTTTTAGGAAATGGTATCTTTTATTCTATCACAGACTTTACACCTACCCTAGGAGAACCAGGAGTGATTCAATTACAGAATCCATCGCCAAGTATTGGTACGGGTACTTTTTCACTAGGAACCGGTAATGTACTATTTTCAGATACTGAATATTTCTACACAGCCTACGCCAATAGTGCGCAAGGATATGGTTACGGAGCTCCTCAAAGTTTTTACACTTTAGCCAACGTGCCAGTACAACCCAACGCGGCTACTAATATCACCACAACATCTTTTGATTTTGATTTTGATATTAGCAACAACCCAAACACTACGCAATATGCGATTCAAATCAATAGCCAATACTTGCAGGCTAATGGAACTCTTGGAGCAACTGCAGTTTGGCAATCTGCCTTTGATTGGTTGCTTTTGCCTTCGCCGCATTTAATTTCGGTAACCGGATTGAATCCTAATACTTCATATACTTATTCGGTAAAAGCCAGAAACGGAGCCAATGTAGAAACCGCTTTTGGTCCGTCGGCTTCAGTAAGTACTTTGCCAGTTACTACACCGACACTAACGGCTGATCCATTGAGTGGTTTTGGAAGCATTTGTATCAACACCACTTCTTCTGCCAACACATTCGGATTACTCGGTGAATTGCTTGAAAGCGATATCACTGTCGGACCGTTGGATGGATACACTTTCTTCAATTCCGGAACAAACACTTACGATGCATCGATTACTTTGTCGCCAGACGTGAATGGAGACTTGCTTGAAATCATTTCGGTGAAATTTACGCCAACACTTGCGCAATCTTACGATGGCAACATTCCGGTAAGTGGTGGTGGAGCGCCAACTATTTTTGTTTCAGTAACCGGATCCGGAATCAATACGCCAGCTACGGTTGTTACCGGAACTCCTACTGCGATTACTGTTATTGGAGCTACCATAGACGGTCTGACCGAAGCGGGTTGTTCGGCTATAACTGATTCAGGAATCCAGTACAGCTTGTTTAGTGATTTTGCCGGAGCTGTTCAAGTTTCAGGATTCCCAGTAACTTTAACTACTTTGACACCAAATACTTTGTATTACGTAAGAGCTTATGCCACAGATTCTTCTGCTTTAGGTATTTCTTATGGAGATGTTGAAACCTTTACTACTTTAGGTTTGACTACTGGGCCTGTAGCTACGGCTGGAACTTCTGTTTCAAGTGGTAGTTTTGTAGCCAATTGGGAAGCTGTCACCGGTGCGGAATCTTATTTATTAGATGTTAGTACCGATCCAAACTTTATTGGTGCTATCACTACTATTGCAGACTGGAATTTCCCGTTGACAAATGACAATGCTACAATTGATGGTGGTATTACTGCCAATGACGGAAAAACCTTGACTGCGGTTGGAGGTGTCGGTACTTTGTCATTTAATTCAGTTCAATCTAGTACCACTAGTGCTGCTTCAGGTGCTAGTTGGAACTCAGGAAATGGAACTAAATATTGGCAAATTGATATTTCTACTGTTGGATATTCGTCAATTAAATTGTCTTCGGCCCAACGTTCTTCTAATACAGGTCCGAAAGACTTCAAAGTGCAGTACAGTATCAATGCTGGTGGTTCTTGGGCTGATGTAAGCGGAGCGATTGTAACAGTAGGAAACAACTGGACTTCAGGAGTTTTAAGCGATATTGCTTTACCAGCAACATGTGATAATCAAGCATCGGTAATGCTCAGATGGATCATGACCAGCAATAATGCAGTCTCCGGAACTGTAGCTGCTGGTGGAACAAGCGCAATAGATTCTATTGTTGTAACAGGAAACCCTCCAAGCTTCTCGATTTATGAGAATTTATCAGTCAATGGATTGTCTCAAGCAGTTAGTGGTTTGGCTGAACTTACCGATTACTACTACCGAGTAAGAGCCTATAGCCCTAATAGCACGTCTGATTATTCCAACGTGATTCAAGTTACTACTACTGCTGCGCCACCAACTTTTGATTCTGTTTCCTACAGCGGTGCTACCGTTTGTGAAGGAGCCAACGGAACTTTTGACGTGAACGGATTGACACCGAATTTGGCATCTAGAATTTATTATAACATCAATGAAGGACCAACGCAAAGTGTGTTGACAAGTGTTGCTGATGCTAGTGGAGCGGCTACTTTTGAAATTCCGTTACCATTGTCTGCAAATTTCCAATTGCTGACTATTACTGCTGTGGAGCGCGCAGATGGTTCGTCTTCGATTGTAGTAGATTCTAATAATGTGGTTTTCATTACCGGAATCGCTGAAAATATCACTTACTATCAAGATAACGATACTGATGGTTTCGGGAATCCCGCCGTTAGTCAGTTGAGTTGTACAGGACAGCCTTCAGGTTATGTAACTGATGATACAGATTGCGATGATGAAGATGTCAATAAACACGAAACTTTTGCTTTCTATACTGATGGCGATAACGATGGATATGGCACAGGTGCAACCACTACTTCTTTGTGTGCTGTAGATGCCAATACACCTCCAACAGCAGGCTATTCAGTTAACAACACTGATTGCGACGATACAAACTCTGCTATCTACCAATTCGCTACCTTCTATGTAGATGCTGACGGTGATACTTACGGAAGTACAGCTACCGCTTCAGTTTGTTCAGGGGTGAATACGCCAGCCGGATATTCAACCAATGATTTGGATTGTGATGATACAAACCCAGCACTTAACCCAACGAACCCATGTTCAGCAGGTTCAGTAGTAAACTTGACTTTGTTTATTGAAGGCTACTACATTGGAGGCAGCACGATGAACTCAGTGAAGTTGAACCAAGATTATGTATCACCAGCAGACGAAGTAGAAGATTTGACTATCGAGTTGCATGATGCTACAAGTTATGCTTTGGTTGATACTGCGATTGGTACTTTGAAAACCGATGGTACTTTAACTTGTACGTTCAATACTGCAGCAGCAGGTTCCTACTACATCGTAGTAAAAGGTTCGAACATCATCGAGACATGGTCAGCTACTGCTCAGGCAGTGGGTACTACGCCACTTTCTTATGACTTCTCATCAGGTGCTTCACAAGCTTATGGTGATAATATGAGAGAGATTGAAACTGGAGTTTTTGCTATGTATACAGGAGATTTGAACCTAGATCAGGTAATCGATAACGCTGATTTGGATTCGATTTTCCCGGATATCGAGAATTCAAACTTCGGGGTTTTAGCTACGGATTTGAACGGAGATGGTGTTGTGGATAACGCGGATTTGGATAATGTCTTTATCAATATCGAGAATTCTATTTTCGCGAACTATCCATTCTAAAAATGGACACATTATAACAGAAAGCCCTTTCGGAAACGGAAGGGCTTTTTTGTTTAGAAGAATTGTCACAGTGATTTTTTGCTTATTTCAAATCAGTAGTTTCTTGGTTTGTGTAGTGTCCTAGCCCCGATAGAAACGAAAATCCTTTTGCTGCGGTGTTCGCAGTAAAAGATTGTAGTGAATAGCGGGAAGAAGCTTCTAAAAATAAATAGCATTAAGCCTCAATTTGACGTTAAAATCCTTACTTTTGCGGCATCAAAAAATATCGAAATTTATACTGATTGTCATGGTAAAAGATTTATTCGAGAGAATCCAAAACAATAAAGGGCCGCTGGGCAGATGGGCGTCGCAGGCCGAAGGATATTATGTATTTCCGAAACTCGATGGCGAACTTGGCCCGAGAATGCAATTTCACGGCAAACCGATTTTGAACTGGAGCTTGAACGATTATTTAGGGTTGGCCAACCATCCGGAAGTTAGAAAAGCAGATACCGATGCGGCCATCCAATACGGCGCGGCTTATCCGATGGGTGCCAGAATGATGTCTGGACACACCACCTTACACGAACAATTAGAGCAGGAATTGGCGGCTTTCGTGATGAAAGAATCCGCTTATTTGCTCAATTTTGGTTACCAAGGAATCATGTCGACCATTGATGCGCTAGTGACAAAAAATGACATTATTGTCTACGACGTAGATGCGCATGCCTGTATTATCGATGGCGTTCGCTTGCACATGGGCAAACGTTTTACCTACAAGCACAACGACCTGGATAGCATGGAGAAAAACCTGCAGCGCGCCACCAAAATGGCTTTGGAAACCGGAGGCGGAATTCTATTCATTACCGAGGGTGTTTTCGGAATGCGCGGCCAACAAGGTAAGCTGAAAGAAATCGTGGAAATGAAAAAGAAATACAATTTCCGTTTATTAGTAGACGATGCGCACGGTTTCGGAACGCTAGGAAAAACTGGCGCCGGTGCAGGTGAGGAGCAAGGTTGCCAAGACGGAATTGATGTGTATTTCTCGACTTTTGCCAAATCGATGGCGAGCATCGGGGCATTCATCGCCGCAGATAAAGACATCATTGATTATTTGAAATACAACTTGCGCTCGCAAATGTTTGCCAAGGCTTTGCCGATGATTCAAACCGTTGGTGCTTTGAAGCGTTTGGAATTGCTTAGAAGCCATCCGGAACTCAAAGACAAGTTGTGGGAAAATGTGAACGCGTTGCAAAACGGTTTGAAAGCCAGAGGTTTTGACATTGGCGATACCAATACTTGTGTCACGCCGGTTTATTTGCACGGAAGTATTCCCGAAGCAATGGTGATGGTCAACGATTTGCGCGAGAATTACGGAATTTTCTTGTCGATTGTAGTTTATCCGGTAATCCCGAAAGGCATTATTTTGTTGCGTATGATTCCGACGGCTTCACACACTTTGGCCGATATCGACGAAACCTTGACAGCGTTCGAAGCCATTCGTGAGAAATTGACCAACGGAACTTACAAAGCGATAGCCGAGAAAACGACAGTTGATGTCAGTTAGCAATAATTAATATTGAATAATTAATAATGGCGCTTCGGAAACGGGGCGCTTTTTTTTACTCCAACATGAATTATTAATTATTAACTATTCATTATTAATTAACTTCATGTACGTTCTTCTTCTTCTAGTCACCCGCGGATCGACGTGTTTCCAGAGGTTGTGGATGGCGTGATTTTCTTCAAGTTCCGGTGTTCGGATACAATTGGTAATTCCTTTGGCTTTGAAAGTTTTGTAATATTCGTCGAAAATAATCGCCGTGATGCCTTTGCTTTGGTACTCAGGTGCTACACCTATCAAATAGAACAATACTTCCTTGCTGTGCTTTCGGGCTTGTAGTAAATGATACCAACCAAAGGGAAACAACTTGCCTTTCGATTTTTGCAAAGCCTCTGAAAATGAAGGCATCACAATACTGAAGGCAATCAAGGTGTCATTTTTATCGACAATGAATTTAATATATTCCGGGTTGATAAATGGAATGTATTTCTTCTTGAAATATTCGCGCTGTACATCGGTAATGGCCACAAACGAAGCCAGATTCGCGTAGGTCGTGTTGAACAAATCGAACATTTTGTCAACATAGGGCATGATGTCTTTGGTTCGCGTGAAATTCAGTGGAGTGAGTTGGTAGCGTTTCTTTACCAAATCGTTGACTTTCACAAAAAACGACGGGTCGACCAAATCGAACGAAAAGTTGCTTTCGAAATATTCTTTTTCTTTCACAAAACCCAATTGCTCCAAATGGGAAACATAGTAAGGATAGTTGTACCATGTAATCATCGAACCGATAAAATCAAAACCTTGACTGAGCACGCCAACTTTGTCTAAGTTGGAAAATCCCATTGGGCCTTCGGCATGTTCGAGTTGGTGTTGTTTGCCGAGTTCAAATACTTTTTCGAGCAGGGCTTGGGTCACTTCAACTTCATCAATCACATCCCACCAACCAAAACGGACCTTCTTTTTGCCTTGCAGATTGACTTCATTCCAGTTGATGATGGCTGCAATTCGTCCGACAATTTCACCGTTTTTATAGGCTAAGTATAAATGGGCTTCGGCGGTTTGTAGTGCGGGATTTTTGTTGTTGTCGAAGGTTTCCATTTCTTCGCCTATGAGCGGCGGCACCCAATACGGATGGTTCTCATAGAGCGAAAACGGAAACATTACAAACGACTTGAGTTGCTTTTTGCTGGAAACTTTTTCAATGGTAATCATAGTGTGGGATTTTGGCGTTTACAAAATTTTTTCGTGTTGGATATTAATCGGTGTGCGCATTTAATTTACAGGCGTGCTTTCGATGGCATCTTTGCGCTTTTTGTTTTCCTGTTTCTTTTTTTCTTCGTCTTTTTTCTGCTTTTTCGATTTGCCGTCGTTCTTTTCTTCTTTCGGCGAGCGCAACATGACTTCAGTATAATTGTCATCAAAACGCCAAGAAACGCCGATTCCGCCAAAAACTAAATTGGGTTCTGCCTGAAAATTACTGGCAATGGAAGCATCTACCTGAAGGTTCTGCCAAAGCAAATATGCCGCGCCGGTACGGAAATAATGGTCTTTGTAAAATTCACCGTTGAAGCCCTGAATTTCTACAAAACCCGATAATCTGGCATTAAAACCGCGGGTCATGGTCAGCACATAATCAATTGATCTTCTCTGTGATGGGAATTTATCCAGAATGATATTGGTCAAAAAGGTATAACGACCGAACTGGTTTTGTGTAAGAATCATGCCTTTGGTGCTGAAATCTTCATCCTTGGGTTGGCCTTTGCGTAGGAATTTGTCTTTGTTGGTGTTGATGTTAATGCCGCCGTAAAGTGCAACCGCCGGAATGAATTGCCTCCAGTTGAATTTGTGGTTGGCTTTCCAACTGTATAAATTGGGTTTCGGGTCGTAGTTTCTTTCCGGATCATAAATCAAGAATTTCGCCCCAAGCAAAACCCTTCTGAAACCTGTATTGTGAATGTCTGTAGTTGGTGTGCTATAGGTTTCATTTGCATAGTCAAAAGTAGCAATGGCTTCGAGTTGTTCGAAAAAAACACCATAACGTAAAGTCAAATCGCTGGCCCAAGTTTCCGCTTCATAATTGGCATCATCGTACTTTTCTTGGATGCGGTTGATGCCTAATTCGGTTTGAAAAACAGTTTTTCCCACTGAAAAAGCAGCCATCGATTGTCCTGGACGATTGGAATTGATTACATCGGTGAATTGTGCAAAGGAAATGCTGGTGCCGCAAAGCAAAAACAACGAAACAAAAGGCTTGATTTTTAACATAGAAGCAGGTTTAAATAAGTGCCGGGTCAACTCGCTCAAAAGTACTATTAATTTATTATTTATTTAAGAGCACGGAACTTTTGATTTCATAAATTTGTTGAAATTTTTTACAGACGATGCAAACAGCTTCATTCGCGGGTTTTATCAAAACCATCTGCTATATCATCTTGTTTTACTATATCGTGAAGTTTCTCGCGCGATTATTCCTTCCGGTATTGGTAAAGAAAGTTGTCGAGAAAGCCGCCGGTAATTTTCAGCAGCAATACCAATCGCAATACCAGCAACAACAGGCCTATTCAAGCCAACAAGACGAAATTATCTACGATGCGACCAAGGCAACCAAACCTCGCGAAACTAAAAAAGTAGGCGAGTACGTGGATTACGAGGAGCTCAATTAAAATCAAATCCTAGATTCGATTCTTCGTAGTTTTTGACTATTTTTGGCAGGTATTAATCTAATCGATGCTACGCGTTAGCACTGCCTTTCAGCTATGGATTTTCTCAAAAAGTATTATGCTCACGCCTTGTTTATACTTGGCTTTGTTTTGGTTTCCTGTATTTATTTCTATCCGGTACTTCAGGGCAAGAAGATATTCCAATCCGATATTGTGCAATACACTGGAATGGCCAAAGAGCAGAACGATTTTCGCGCAACACATCACGCCGAACCATACTGGACCAACGCTGCTTTTGGCGGTATGCCTACTTATCAGTTGGGCGCCAATTATCCACACGAATACATTAGTAAATTAGACCATGTTTTAAGATTTCTACCACGTCCGGCCGATTATCTTTTCCTTTATTTTGTGGGCTTCTACGTGTTGTTATTGGTATTGCGAACCGAGCCATTGACCGCTTTTTTTGGAGCTTTGGCTTTCGGTCTTTCCACTTATTTGATTGTCATTCTCGGGGTCGGGCACAATGCTAAAGCGCACGCCATTGCCTATATGCCGTTGGTGGTGGCTGGTGTTTTATTGGTTTACAAAAAGCGATTTGTCGTCGGCGGAATTTTAACGATGATTGCCGCAGCACTTGAAATCAATGCGAACCACTTTCAGATGACTTATTATTTGTTGCTGCTGTTGCTGATAATTTCGGGGTTTTTCATCTGGAATTTCATAAAGGAAAAACAATTTAAAACCCTAGCAACGGCGGTAGGTGTTTTTGTTTTGGCTGGAATTTTAGCCATTGGTGTAAATGCGACCAACCTCATGGCAACGGCAGAATACGCTAAGTTTAGTACGCGTGACAAAAGCGAGCTCACCTACAACCCTGATGGCACGCCCAACACCACTAAAAATGCGATGAGCAATGACTATATCACCGAATACAGTTATGGTATTGCCGAAAGTATGAATGTATTTGCGCCCAGACTTTTCGGAGGTTCTAATGCAGAGAACGTCGGCACCGATAGCGCCATGTACGAGTTCATTGTTAGCCAGAATGTTCCCGAAGCCCAAGCCAAAGATTTCGTTTCAGCCATGCCCACTTATTGGGGCGATCAGCCTATCGTGGCGGCTCCGGCCTATATTGGCGCGGTAATTTTCTTTCTTTGCATATTGGCATTTTTTGTGTCCAAACGTCGAATTCGATATGCTTTTTTAACCGCAGCTATCATTTCCTTGATGCTTTCATGGGGAAAAAACTTCTCTGCACTCACCGATTTCTGTATCGAATATTTACCGATGTACAACAAGTTCCGCGCAGTTTCGTCGATACAGGTCATTCTGGAGTTGTGCGCTCCGGTGCTGGCTATTCTTGGTTTACAAGCCTTTTTGAAAGCCGAAAAATCACAGCAATGGAAAGCCTTGTGGCAATCTGGCGCGATAGGTTTAGGAATTTTAGGCTTATTGTTTTTTGCGAAAGGATCTTTCGAGTTTGCTGGGCCATCGGATGCTTATTATTTGCAATCTTACGGGCCGGAGTTCGTTGACGCTTTGAAGTCGGATCGAAAGAGTTTGTATTCAGCCGATTTATTGCGCAGCGGATTTTTCATTGCTTTGGTTTCGTTGATTCTTTGGCTGTTCTATAAAGAGCGTGTGGCGAGAAATACGGCCATTATTTTGTTGGGTTTGCTGATGGTTTCAGATCTGTTTTTTGTAGATAAAAATTACCTCAGCAGCAAGGATTTTGTGAGTGCTGCACAAGTAGACGTTCCGTTTGAAGCCACGCAAGCCGATTTGATGATCCAGCGTGATACGGCAAACTACAGGGTTTTTGAAATTGATGGCAATTTGTCGAGTGCTCGGTCGTCGTATTTTCATAAATCTATCGGTGGATATCATGCCGCTAAGCCACGAAGAATGCAGCAGTTGTTCGATTATCAGATTGCCAAGAACAATATGAATGTACTCGATATGCTCAATGTGCGTTACGTTTTGCAAGCCGATACTTCGGGCACAGTTTACCCAAGATTGAACCAATATGCCAATGGCAATGCTTGGTTTGTGCAGCGCGTGAAATTCGCTCAAAACGCAGATCAAGAAATGAAAGATCTCGACAGCCTCGACACTAAAAATATCGCCGTGGTCAACCAGAAAGAGTTCGGCTCGATGCTCGTGCACCAGAATTTCCAGAAAGACAGTTTGGCCTACATCAGTTTGAAATCCTACGAACCCAATCATTTAAAATACCGTTCTAATAATAGCCATGATGGTTTGGCTGTATTCTCCGAAATGTATTACAAAGACGGATGGAATGCCTACATCGATGGGAAAAAAGTACCACACCTGAGAGTCGATTACGCTTTGCGTGCCTTACCCATTCCGTCCGGTAAGCATGAAATTGAATTCAAGTTTGAACCGCAAGTAGTGAAAACCGGAAGTACCATTTCTTTAGCCAGTTCGGTGCTGATGCTGGTGGTTATTGTGGGCGGTTTGTATGCAGAAAGAAGAAAGCTTTGGTTCGGAAAGCCCTCAGCCAATAACGAATAAAGCCAATGAAAAAAGTACTGATTGTTACCTATTATTTTCCTCCAGCCGGCGGACCAGGGGTACAGCGGTGGCTTAAATTCGTAAAATATTTGCCGGATTACCAGATTCAGCCCGTGGTGTACGTTCCCGAGAATCCTTCCTATCCGATATTGGATGAAGGTTTACAGGAAGATATTTCGGCACAGGCAATTATTATCAAAAGACCAATTTTTGAACCCTATGGTTTAGCTTCAGTTTTCTCAAAAAATAAAACCAAGAAAATCAGTGCAGGCATTATTCCCAACGAGCGCAAAATGACTACCGTTGATAAGTTCCTGCTTTGGATTCGCGGCAATTTTTTTATACCTGATGCCCGTGTTTTTTGGGTGAAACCTTCAGTCGCTTACCTAAAAAAATACCTTCAAGAAAATCAAATTGATACCGTAATCACTACTGGCCCGCCGCACAGTTTGCACCTTATCGGGATGAAACTAAAAGCACAATTGCCCATTCGTTGGATTGCCGATTTTCGCGACCCTTGGACCACCATCGGCTATCATGACAAACTCCGACTGTCTGATTATGCCGAGAACGAACACAAAAATTTAGAACGTCAAGTCCTTCATACCGCCGATTCGATTATTGTGACCAGCAAAAGTACCAAGTTGGAGTTTCAGAAGAAAACCAACCAACCCATCACAGTCATTACCAATGGTTACGATTCAGAAAATGTAGGCAAACAAAACTTGGATGCAAAATTTTCTTTGGCACATATCGGTTCGTTTTTGTCTGAACGCAATCCGGTGATTCTTTGGCAAGCTTTGTCTGATTTGGTCAAAGAGGTTCCGGGTTTTTCCAGCCATTTAGAATTGAAACTCATCGGAACCATCAGCAAGGAAATTCACGAAACCATGCACAGTTATAACCTAGCTGAGTATGTGAACGATTTGGGTTATGTTTCGCATCAGGAAGCTTTGGTGCACCAGCGCAAATCACAAGTCTTGTTGCTCATCGAAATTAACTCGCGAAATACCATTAGTATCATTCCGGGCAAGCTTTTCGAATATATGGTTTCAGGTCGTCCGATAGTGGCTATTGGCCCGCGAAGCTCTGATTTTGCCGAGATTATCCAAAGCACCAACACCGGAAGTTTCTTCGATTATTCTGACAAAGAAGGTTTGAAAAAAACTATTCTGGCGCTCTACGAATCTTATCTCAACGGTACTTTAAAAGTGAATGCCGTGGGCTTGGAAGCTTATTCCAGAAAAAAACTCACCGAACGATTGGCGGAATTAATCTTGCAACAAAATCCGTCCTAGATCATGGGAATTGTGCTGAACCAATCGATTAAAAACACCTTGATTACCTATTTTGGTTTTGCTATTGGTGCGGTCAATGCCTTGTTTTTGTACACTCATTTTTTAGGAAAAACCCATTACGGCATGGTGGCTTTTTTGCTTTCGGCGGCCAACATCATGATGCCACTAATGGCTTTTGGCGTGCACAATACGCTAATCCGATTTTATTCGCGTTGCCAAAACGAAACCCAGCGCGAGCAATTCCTGAGTTTTATGCTTTGGATGCCACTTTTGCTAATTATACCCATTACGTCGATTACTTTCTTTTTCTATGATGAAATCGCCTTTTATATTTTAAAGGAAAACCCGACGGTAAGGCCGTTCTTGTGGCTGATTCCCCTCATCGGGATTTTTATGGGCTACTTTGAAGTGTATTACGCTTGGGTAAAAGTGCACATGCAATCGGTTTTTGGCAACTTCATTAGCGAAGTATTGGTGCGCTCAGTAGTGATGCTGATGCTTTTTGCCGTGCATTGGGATTGGCTCAGCAAAGACGATTTTATTTACGGGTTGGCTTTGGCTTATTTGCTGCAATTTGTGATGATGAAAAGCTATGCGATGTATGTGAAAATGCCCGTTTTGCAATTCAAAATTCCGCACAACAGCAAAGAGATTTTCGGTTACTCGTTCTTTATTATCCTTTCAGGCAGCGTAGCGGTTTTGCTCATGGATTTCGACAAAGTCATGATTCCGGCTTACGAGAATATTTCGAGCAATGCCTTGTATTCGGTAGCGATTTTCATTGCGACGGTTATTGCAGTGCCGAGCCGCGCGATGTTGCAAATTATTTATCCGATTACGGCCAAACTCATGAGCGAAAACAAGCTTGGTGAATTGCAAGATTTATATCAGAAAAGTGCCATCAACCTGCAAGTTTTTGGAGGTTTGATTATGTTAGGAATTTTTCTGAACATCAAACAAATTTATCTGTTGGTTCCGCCGGAATACAGCGGCGGGATTTGGGTGGTTTTTTTAATCGGCCTTTCGAAGTTTTACGATGTCATTTTGGGCAATAACAACGCTATTATTCTCAATACGAAATATTACCGTTGGGTTTTGTTTTTTGGCGTGATGCTCGTGGTGCTGATTATTGGGTTGAACATGATTTTTATTCCGCTCTACGGTATCGTCGGTGCTGCGTTGGCGACGCTGATTTCGGTAATCATTTACAATTCGGTCAAACTTTGGTTTGTGGTCAGTAAGATGAATTTGTTTCCGTTCACCCAACAGACTTTGCGCTCTTTTGCGATTATTGCCATAGTGTTTCTATTGTTTTATTTTTGGGATTTTCCGTTTCACCCAATTCCGAGCATCATGCTGAAATCGGGTTTGATTACCGCAGTTTATGTTTTCTGGAATTACCGTTGGAAAATTTCTGCCGAAGTGAATGAAGTCATCGATGGGTTCTTGCATAAGCTGAAGCCCTAGCCCTGATATTTAGCTTCGCTCAGTTCGGCTAAAGCCTCGGGTAGATATTAAGAGGAGACCCGAGACCATAGGTCGAATTGTATGGAGCGATAGCGGAATAAAAGTCCAGTGGACTTCAGATTTGATATTAAGAGGAGGAAGTCCAGTGGACTTCAGGTATTAGGCCTGATTTTCAATTAAGAAACAATGTTCTTGATTTTTACTAAAGCCCTAGCCCTGATGGAAGCGGCAGCCCGCAGCTTGCGAGGACTATAGCGCACAGCAGGTTCCCGGCTCCAAAAAAAAATCCCGCTTACCATATTGCTACAGCCAGCGGGACTTTTAACCAATTAATTATAAAACCCAATTTTTATAATTTATGAACGCTTTAAGTTTTCAATTATTATACCAAACTAAAATTGATTTCGTTAAAAAAATAACTTTGAGCGCCTTTAGCTTTGATTAAATTTTTTACTTTTGGCGAAAATTCCCCAAAGCAATGAAGTATTTCATTTTCAGTTTATTACTTTTTTTCGGTTTGAATACAGTGGCGCAAACCACTCCAGCGAAGGTCAACGAGCAGCGCCGTTTCAACTCTGACAGCCGACTGTTTTATGTATGGAATCCGGAGCGTGATGCTTATGATTTGAAAGATACCGAGTATGAAAGTTCGGTGATTGACATCCGCGAGATCAACACCAAGAGCAATGGTTATATAGTAATTAGTTTGACAGACGACGGCAAAACGCGTTTGTACCATGGCTCGATTGTAAACTATTCTATAGATGACGAAGGCGTAGCAACTTGGATCCTGCGTTCGAAAAGTGCGCGAGGCAAAGTAGCGCTCGACCCGAAGAAAAAGAAAATCACCTATTCTTTTGAAAGCAATGAAACGCGTTATGTGAAGATTTTTGTGTTCAATTTATTCTTTGCCGGTGACGAAAACCCGAGCGAACAGAGCGAGTAAGTTGTTCAGTATTAAATAGGCGCCTTGATGAGTTGTTCTTGTCAAGGCGCAATTTTTTATAGTTTGTCTTTGAGGTATTTTCCGGTTACCGATTGTTTGTTCTTGGCTATTTCTTCAGGTGTGCCGATGGCGAGAAGCTGCCCGCCGTTTTCGCCGCCTTCAGGGCCAAGATCAATAATATGATCGGCGCATTTAATCAGATCGAGATTGTGCTCAATAACAATGATCGAATGGCCTTTGTCAATGAGTGCGTCGAAAGATTTCAAGAGTTTTTTGATGTCGTGAAAATGCAAACCCGTCGTTGGTTCGTCAAATACGAAAAGGGCTTTGTCTTTGGTGCTTCCTTTCACTAAAAAAGAAGCGAGTTTGATGCGTTGTGCCTCGCCACCGGAAAGTGTTGACGAAGATTGCCCTAATTGCACATAACCCAAACCTACATCTTGCAATGGCTGTAGTTTCTGAATAATTTTGGTTTGTTTGGCTGCACTAAAAAATGCAATAGAATCGTCGATGGTCATCGTGAGAATGTCGTCGATGTTTTTGCCTTCGAAATACACTTCGAGAATTTCCTTTTTAAAACGTTTGCCGCCACAAGTGTCACAAGGTAAATGGACATCAGCCATAAACACCATTTCTACATTAATCGAGCCTTCACCGCTACAGGTTTCGCATCGTCCGCCGTCTACATTGAACGAAAAATGCTTGGGCTGATACCCGCGAATTTTCGAGAGTTTCTCTTTGGCAAATACCTCGCGAATGTCGTCATAAGCTTTAATGTAAGTCACTGGGTTTGAACGCGAACTGCGGCCAATCGGGTTTTGGTCTACGTATTCTATATGTTGGATTTTGTGGTAATAACCGCGCAATTCGGTAAATTGTCCGGCTTTCTCGCCAATGCCTTCAAGTTTTTTTTGCATCGCCGGGAAAAGGATTTTTTTCACGAGTGTACTTTTTCCACTACCCGATACACCAGTGATTACGGTAAGTACTTCAAGCGGAAAACGAACATCGACATTCTGCAAATTATTTTCGCGTGCACCGAGAATTTCAATATAGTTACTCCATTTTCGTCTGGCTTTAGGCACCGCAATTTCCATCGTACCGTTGAGGTATTGCGCCGTCAAAGAACCGGATTTTGCAATTTCTTTGTAAGTGCCTTGGGCTACGAGATTACCACCAAATGTTCCGGCTTCTGGGCCAATGTCGATAATCATGTCGGCGGCTTTCATGATGTCTTCGTCATGCTCGACCACAATGACTGTGTTGCCTAAATCGCGAAGGGAAACCAATACTTTAATCAAGCGTTCGGTATCTTTCGGATGCAGGCCAATACTCGGTTCGTCCAGAATATACATCGACCCGACCAGACTGCTGCCGAGCGATGTGGCTAAATTGATGCGCTGTGATTCACCGCCGGAAAGTGAAGCCGAATTTCGATTGAGCGTGAGATAATCCAAACCGACATCGACCAAGAAACCCAGTCGGTTGTTGATTTCCGTTAACAAACGTTTGGCTACTTTTTGATCGAATTCGTTTAAGGTTAGTTCTTTGAAAAAAGCCGCTAATTTTCGGATTGGTAAATCGACCAAATCTGAAATGGTTTGACCACCGATTTTCACGTAGGAAGCCTCAACGCGCAACCGTTTGCCTTTACACGAATAGCATTTGGTTTTGCCCCGATAACGCGAGAGCATTACACGGTTTTGGATTTTATAGTTTTTTTCTTCGAGTTCTTTAAAGAAATCGTTCAAACCTTGGAAATATTCGTTTCCGGTCCAGAGCAAATCCTTTTGTTGTTCGGTTAACTGGTAATAAGGTTTGTGGATAGGAAAATCGAATTTATACGCATGCTTGACCAGTTCGTCGCGGTACCAGCCCATGCTTTCGCCACGCCAAGGGAAAATCGCATTTTCATAAACAGACAAAGCGGTATTGGGAATGACCAGTTCCGCATCGATGCCGATGATATTGCCATAGCCTTCGCAAACCGGGCAAGCGCCGTACGGATTGTTGAAACTGAACAAATGCACGTTGGGTTCCAAAAAGGTAATCCCGTCAAGCTCGAAATTGTTGCTGAACGAAAACCGCTCTTTGCCTTCGAGCGCTTGCAAATAGCATTCACCTTTGCCTTCGAAAAAAGCGGCCTGAACCGCATCAGACAGACGGTTGTAGAATGCTTCTTCGTCTTTAACCACAATTCGGTCGACAATCAGCAACACTTCTTTTGCTTTTGGGTTTAAACTGCCAAGATCATCCAAACGAATCGTTTCGCCATCAGCCCAAATCCGGGAAAAACCTTGTTGCAACAAAGTATTGAGTTTTTCTTCGAGTTTTCTTCCGGCCTCCAAATAAATCGGAGCGAGCAGCAACCATTTACTGTCTAGGGTAAACGTTTTGACGGTATCAATCACATCGGTTACCGAATCTTTTTTGACTTCGCGACCCGAAACGGGCGAATAGGTTTTCCCGATTCGGGCAAAGAGCAATTTGAGGTAATCGTAAATTTCGGTCGACGTACCGACTGTAGAACGCGCATTGGTGGTGTTCACTTTTTGCTCAATGGCAATCGCCGGGGCAATACCTTTAATATATTCTACTTTCGGTTTGTCTAAACGGCCCAAAAACTGACGCGCATACGAAGACAAACTCTCCACATAACGGCGTTGGCCTTCGGCATATAAAGTATCAAAGGCCAATGACGATTTTCCGGAACCCGAAAGCCCGGTAATGACCACCAGTTGGTTTCTTGGAATGGCGACATCGAGGTTTTTCAGGTTGTGTACCTGAGCGCCTTTTATGATAATATTTTTCTTGGGTTCGAGTGTGGCAAAATCCGTTGTTTTCATAGCAGTAAATAGAGAGCGCAAAGATAATTAAATAAGCCCTTGCGGTAAATAATACCATTTCATAAATATTTCAGAAAGAAAAACAGTCGATTGCTGAAAAGCTTGAAAATTCGACAGTGTTTTACAGTTTATTGTGCCAAAATTGTTAAAATTTCCGGTTTTATTTGTTTTTTAAAAAAGAATAGTACTACATTTGGCTTCATATTAATCCCACATTAACATATAGCCTATAGCGCAAAACTACTTTTTAGAGCTTGTTCTCAACATTTATTATTTCAAACTAAAAGGTAATTTTATGGCTAATGTTCAAACCCCAGATGCATTATTGGTAAAAAATTATGTGGCAGGTGATGAAAGCGCTTTGGCTACATTAATCAACAGACACCAATCTAAGATTTACGGTTTTATCTTCTCTAAGATAGCCGACCGTGATCTCACCGACGATATTTTTCAAGACACTTTTATTAAGGTAATCAAAACCTTAAAGTCTAATTCCTATAACGAAGAAGGAAAGTTTCTTCCTTGGGTGATGCGTATTGCACACAACTTGATCATCGACCATTTTCGTAAAAACAAAAAGATGCCGATGTTTCGCGAAACAGAAGAGTTTTCGATTTTCTCAATCATGTCAGACGGTTCGCACACCATCGAAAACCAAATGATTACCGAGCAAGTCGAAAAAGACCTAAAGAAACTTATCGAGGAATTGCCCGAAGACCAAAAGCAAGTATTGGTGATGCGCATTTATCAAGATTTGAGTTTCAAAGAAATTTCTGAAATCACCGGCGTGAGTATCAATACCGCCTTAGGTAGAATGCGTTACGCGCTGATGAACTTGCGAAAAGTAATCGATAAGCACCAAATTATTTTAACCAATTAACAATAATAGAAATATTGTTGCGTTGTGGTACAAATAACACCTCAAACAACAATATATGGCAAAAATTTACTCTAAAGAAACATTAGTTACGCCTTCTATGAAACCAAAAAAAGAAACTGTTTCTTTTTTGCTGAATTACTCTAAAGCTTTGAGCTTTCTAAAAGTGGGTAACCTAAAACTCGAAGTCATCGCTAATTAAGAAATATCCCGGTTTTTGGCCGGGATTTTTTTTGAATTTACTTTTATTTTTTCGGCTTTTTAGGATTTGTAAATTCCTCAATCACACTTTTTCTGCCGATGGTTCTGGTAATGATATCTTTTTCCAAGTTCATACCGCGCGCCGGCGAATATTCGCGTCCATACCAAATAATCTGCAAATGCAAATCGTTCCAGAGCGCTTTCGGGAATAGCCGTTTGGCATCTTTTTCCGTCTGTACCACATTTTTTCCGTTAGACAAATTCCAGCGGTACATCAACCGATGAATGTGTGTATCGACGGGAAATGCAGGCACACCAAAGGCTTGACTCATCACGACACTGGCCGTTTTGTGGCCCACGGCGGGCAAGGCTTCCAATGCTTCAAAACTTTGCGGCACTTGTCCGTTGTATTTTTCAATCAATATTTGCGACAGCCCATAAATGCCCTTCGATTTCATTGGCGAAAGCCCGCATGGGCGAATAATTTCCTGAATTTCTTCCACCGACAATTTTACCATGTCATACGGATTATCGGCTTTAGCAAACAGCAACGGCGTAATCTGGTTCACGCGCACATCGGTACATTGGGCCGAAAGCAGCACCGCCACCAGCAGCGTATAAGCGTCTTTATGATCGAGCGGCACAGGCACACTCGGGTATAGTTCTTTTAACGTATTTATAACAAATGTCACACGCTCAGCTTGGTTCATACGAAGTATTTTAGGAGCGTAAAAATAGTGTAATTTTTTCAGTAGGGCCTAGTTCCGGTTTTCCGTTGCAACGCCGGTCGCTTTCAGCCAGTTTTTCTAGGCAATCGCTTCAGCTTCCTTGGGTCACTGAGCCATTACCAGAAAAAGCAAGCCTGAAACCGCCCGGGGTTTTCACTGCAACCCGGGGCAGGGTTTTCTGCTGGAATTCAACAACCCACAAGATATGACGACATTACAAAAAGGAGACAAAGCGCCCAACTTTTCAGCCCATGACCAAGACGGAAACCTTCATACTTTAGCCGATTACAAAGGCAAAAAGCTCGTAGTATTTTTTTATCCGGCTGCAGATACGCCTACTTGCACTACAGAAGCCTGCAACTTGCGCGACAATTACCAGAGTTTCCAAGCCCACAAATACGAATTGCTTGGCGTGAGCGCAGACACCGCAAAAAAACAGGCCAAGTTCAAAACCAAATACGATTTGCCTTTTCCATTGTTGGCAGATGAAGACCACAGCGTCATCAAAGCATTTGGGGTTTGGGGACCAAAAAAGTTTATGGGCCGCGAGTTCGATGGCATTCACCGCACTACGTTCATCATCGATGAAGAAGGAATTATTGATGAGGTAATTACCAACGTGAAGAGTAAAGAACACAGCGCGCAGATTTTAAAGTAGTATATTGACCGCTGCGCAGAAAGAACCAAGAACCAAGAGTCAAGAAGCAAGAGCCAAGAACCAAGAACGTTTCTATGAAAAAAAGAGCCAAGTAGACAATCTCTTGTTTCTTGGCTCTTGGTTTGTTTTATCTAAAAACAATCTATTTCGTTTCCTCTAAAACTTTGTTCGGGTCGTAACCGAAGAGTTGGTGTTGCTTGATGAGCTCTGCAATACCTTTGGGCAGCATTTCTTCCCAGCCGGTTTTTCCGCGGTTGATCATCTTGAGTACTTCGCGCGAGAATACCTGTAAATTGTTCGGATCGAAGTTGTCGATATCGACCACTTTTCCGTTGAATTTGAAAAATTTGTAAAGTTCCTTCATTCTCGGATGTACTTTCAAGTTTTCCGAAGTAATGATTTCTCCGTCTTCGCCCAGCATCGGGTAGAGGAACACTTTTAAATCGCGGTAGAACAATTTCCCGAAAGCCTCGAGAATTCCACCACTCAAATGGCGATAGTACTTTTCGTCAAAAATGTCAATCAAGTTGTTCACGCCCATGGCCAATCCCATTCTGGCTTTACTGTATGCCGAGAAATATTCGACTACTTTATAGTATTCTTGGAAGTTGGAAATCATTACCGTTTGGCCCAAGGCACAAAGCAATTCGGCGCGATCCATGAAGTCTCTTTCGTCGATTTCGCCTTCTGAGCGCAAATTCGAAAGCGTGATTTCAAAAATTACCAGTGTATTTTCTTTGTCAACCTTGCTTTCCTCTAAGAACATTTTCAGCGATTTCTCGTACATGTCCATATTCACACTCGTCACCGGACGGAAACTACCGCGCAAAGCCAAAATGTTTTTCTTGTATAAAATAGCGGCAGGCAAGATATTTTTTCCGTCAGGATTGAACATTACCGCATCGGTCATGCCATTTTTGACCAATTGTAAACTCATCAAACGGTTGTCAACTTCTGAAAAACGCGGCCCTGAGAAGTTGATCGTATCGATTTCCAACTGGTCTTTGTCAAGGTGATCGTACAGATAACGCAACAATTTTTTTGGGTCGGTATATTTGTAGAACGCACCATAAATCAGGTTCACGCCCAAAACACCTAAGGTTTCTTGTTGCAAACGCGCGTCGGTTTCTTTGAATCGGATGTGGATGATGATTTCGTTGTAGTCTTCCTCTGGATCAATCTGAAAACGGATACCAACCCAACCATGCCCTTTGAATTGCTTGGCAAAATCAATGGTAGCTACAGTATTCGCGTAGCTGAAAAATAGTTTGTTAGGGTGTTTCTCACGGCTGAGTCGGCGCTCAATCAAGTTGACTTCGTGGGTTAGCATTTTCTTCAAACGGCTTTCTGTGACGTAACGGCCGTCTTCTTCTACGCCGTAAATGGCATCGGAAAAATCTTTGTCGTAGGCACTCATCGCCTTGGCAATCGTTCCGGAAGAACCGCCTGATCTAAAGAAATGCCTTACGGTTTCCTGACCGGCGCCAATCTCGGCAAAAGTACCGTAGATGTTTTCATTCAAATTGATGCGCAGCGCTTTGTCTTTGAGCGACGGAACTTGTTCGATGATCTTATCGCCCTTGAGTTTGATCTGTTTGTCCATTATTAGGGTAGTAATACTTCGCGCAAAGTTAATTAAAATAGCCCTTTACCAAGTGAGAATTAATGCTAATTTTGTAAAAAAAATAACAGTTTGAAAGTCTATTTTTTAGGTACTGGAACCTCGCAGGGCATTCCTGTGATTGGGAGCGATCATCCGGTTTGTCAAAGTGTTGATAACAAAGACAAAAGACTCCGCGTATCAGTCTGGATTCACTGGGAAAATGGCTCTGTGGTAATTGATTGCGGACCCGATTTCCGCCAGCAAATGCTCACTTCAAACTGCCAGCGCATCGACGCCATTCTCTACACACACGAACATGCCGATCACACAGCTGGTCTGGATGATATTCGACCTTTCAATTTCAAACAAGGCCCGATTCCGATCTACGCACACGAAAGGGTTTTGGGAAATCTGAAAAAGCGTTTTGAGTATGTTTTTGAAACCGAGAACCGTTATCCGGGTGCACCGTCAGTTGTTCCTGTGAAGGTGAAAGCGTCGGAGCCTTTTCAGCTTTACGATAAGACCATTGTGCCGATTAACGTATTTCATGCAGATTTGCAGGTTTTCGGCTACCGAATCGATGATTTCGCTTACTTAACCGATGTTAAAACTATCGATGCCGAAGAAGTAGAAAAGCTCAAAGGGGTCAAAATTTTAGTCATTAACGCCCTTCGTGAAGAGCCGCATCACTCTCATTTCAATTTGCAGGAAGCATTGGCTTTTATCAAACTCGTGAATCCGGAGCGCACTTACCTGACGCACATCAGCCACCATTTCGGCTTGCATCAAGACATTCAAAAAAAATTACCGCCAAACGTTTTTGTGGCTTACGATAATTTAGAAATCACTATTTAACCTATGAAAAGATCGTTATTCCTTTATCTGTTTATCCTTTCGGTGCTGATGAATATCTTTACTTACATGTATTACAGCAAAAAAGACACCTTTGACCAAGCCCATTTTGCCGCTACAAACGCCAAACTCAAGGACAGCTTAGCGTTAGTCGTTAATCAGGTTGATGATGCCAATTATTTTTCACTGGAGCACAATCAAAATGCACAAGATTATTTCGTCCAAGTATCCGCTGAGAAGGTCGTCTCATACGAAGATTTGATTCCGCGGGTGAAAGAAAAACTGATGGATTTCAACGAAAACCCTGAAGGAAACCCCTACACCGGACAAGCCCAATTGGGAGCGCAGAAGTTTATTATCAATAAAGCCAAAGTGCTCAACCACCGCTGGGTAATTGCTGATTACAGCGACGGCAATTACTGGGGCGAAGTGCTTCTGAAGTATTTTGTCAATGAAGACAATTCGATATCATTTGAAGTGATTCAATCGGTGCTGTACCAAAAATAATTATTGCTCGAGCCAGTCTCTGAAATCAAAGAAATTCTGGGGCGAAACGCCATGCCCAATCGGGTATTCTTTATAAACGATGTCGATGCCTAAAGCCTCCAATTCTGGTTTGGCTTTGCGCGCCCAATCTACCGGAATTACTTGGTCTACGGTTCCGTGTGATGCGAAAATGCGCAAGTTCGAGAAGTCGTTTTTGGTGTAATTTTCAGTTGCCATCTCCGTGGTCAAATAGCCGCTCATCGCTACTACGCGCTTCACTTTTTCGGGATAAGAAAGCGCCACTGCATAACTCAAAATTGCGCCTTGGCTAAAACCAATTAGAGTAACATTATTGCCATCTATCGGATAATCTGTGATGATTTTATCAATAAAACCGGCAATCAAATCCCGCGATTGTCGTCCTTGGTTGAAGTCTGAGAATTTGTTTTCATTTGCGTCGAAATTAATCGCATACCAAGCATAGCTTCCGTACATTAAATCATAAGGCGCGCGCACCGAAATTACGTAGTACTGATCGGGAAGTTCGCTCGCAAACGAGAAAAGATCTTCTTCGTTGCTACCGTAACCATGCAACAGTAATAGCAAAGGGTTTTTACTTTCCGACTTTATCTTCGGTTCACGAACCAGATGGTATAAGCTCATAACAGGTAATTTTAATTGATGAAATTTTAAGATTTCGATTTATTTTCTAATTGATAGTCAAAATCTTATATATTTGAATTCTTTCAAATACAAAACATGCCAAAAGTACTCCTTAAATCCAAACAAAAAAAGCGAAACTGTCTTAGTGTTTTTCTGTTTTTTTCCTTTATCATCCTTCAAGCCCAAAACAAAATTGTCATCGCTTATGGCGATCAAATTCATTTAGGAAATGTACCCGAAGATACCCGATTTGAAATCCACGGTCCGAAGTCGTTGTGGCTCAAGGGAAACAAAATCAATCAGTTCCATTTCGACAAACCCGGAATTTACACCCTAAAAGTCGACGAAAAAAAACACCCAGAAGCCGATTGCGCCCGACTGCATTTGCCCAGCGAAATAGTGGTAGAGGTGAGCCCGGTAAAAATGACTTTTGGCCAACCACTTGAATTTTCGTCACCCATTGTCAAGAATAAAGAGACGCGCGGAATCACTTTAAAAGTTCCGGTTGTTATTCAAACCTATGACCATAGTCCGGCGGTGCTTAATCGTGCGCCAGTAGCATCAGCGGGTATCGGCTCCAACATCGTGGCACAACTCAAAACAGAAGCGACCTCTTTATCCGAAGGAACTCATTTTCTCGAATATTCCCTAAATGGTATAGCAACCGAAAACGCTTATCTGATGTTTGATTTTGTCGATGCCAACGGGAAAATCCAAAGTATTTCATTAGTAACGCCAGTAAAAAACTAACCCATGCGCGCCTTATTTTCACTTATATTTTTAGTTGTCGTTTCAATGTCGGTTTCAGCACAATGCGGAGGTTCGGAGTTTTGCAACGGAAACACTGGGCTTTATTCCAACGATGACGCGGCCAACATCGCTTACGATAATATTGGTTCGGGCTATCATTCTACTTATATCAAAGAGCCCAATTCGCAATGGAGAACTTGGGGCGCGAATATGAGAGAAAACGGTTCTTCACCAGCTTTATCTCCAATGTTGATTAATACAACAAATTATACGACGCTCACAGGAACAATATATAAAATTGCTCTTGGTTCTTGGGGTGGAGTCTCCCAAATTGTGGTACTTACATCAGACGGACTGTTTGTGGGTGGTTATGAAGGTGCAGTTATCAGTAATGCCATTACAAACAGTTCAAGTTTCAATAGGATAACAGTTGACGGAAAGGCAGACGGTTTGCCTATCGGTGTTAGTACGGACCAAATCAAAATGTTGTTTGTGACGACTTTTACCATCATCTTGACTACTTGTATAGGTGAAGTTTATGTACTCTCGATTGATAATAATGCTATCCGTGGAAATGGAAATATTTCTGGGCTTGAAACACGATGGTACAAAGTAATGCAAGACCCAACCACGCCATTGTCCGGCGTCATTGTCGCCCGCGGAAATACTAATGTAGGTTTTGCTTTAAAGTCCGATGGTACTCTGTGGACTTGGGGGCATTTTACCTACTTAGGAGATGGCTCTAATTCGACTACTAGAAACTATGCTACCCAAATGACTTTGCCTCCAGATATTCCCGCTGTAAAAATGATACAATCAACCAATGGGTCATATTACGTTTTAGGAACAAATAAAAAAATATATTCTTTGGGTAATAATGATTTAGGACAGTTGGGGGATCGGACAACTACAGAGAGAACTGTTTGGGTGAATGCGAAAAATCCGGACAACTCAGTAATGACAGATGCTGTTTGGATTTCAGCTAATGAGCATGATGTCAATTATCCAAGCATTGCGGTGATTAAAACGGGTGGCCTTTTATACACAGCTGGATCGAATAGTTATTATATGATAGGACGGCAAAACGGAATTAATCATTTTGACTTCCCAAGCGGAATACAAAGCACAGATGTTATTACTCATGCCGAATCTGGAGGGCATTCTACCGCTGTAGTTAAATTGGGTAGCGTTCGTTATGGCTACGTAGGGCATAGGATTGATGGTTCAATGGGCGATGGTAGTTCAGCAGACATGCTACAACAATCTTTCGATTTCATTACGCCGCCCATTGTAGCGGTCTGCGGAACTTTATGCGAACAACCGACCTTAACCACCAACAGTCCGACGATTTGCTCGGGTACCGACGCCATTTTCACTATCAGCGGAACACCTGGCGATATTGTAACTTATTCGCTCAATGGTGCTGCTTCACAAACGGTATCTATTGGCGCTAATGGCTCAGTAAACGTAACGGTTCCTGCCGCAATCGTCAATCAGAATATCAATTTGAGTTTTATTTTGGGCGGCACCGGCGATTGTTCAAACTTTCTATCGATGCAAGCAACCATCGGCATCAGTAACAATGTTACACCTACCTTTACTCAAGTGCCACCGATTTGTTCGGGCGCCACTTTAGACCCGTTGCCTACTACGTCAAACAATGGAATTACCGGAACTTGGTCTCCGCCGGTCAACAACCAGCTAACAACCACTTATACTTTTACGCCGAGTGTTCAAGGAAGCTGCATCACAACGGCTACCATGACCATTAATGTTCCGTCCACCACGGTACCTTCCTTTAACCCGATTGCGCCGGTTTGTGCGGGCATTTCACAAAGCCCTTTGCCTACGACTTCACTGAATGGTATCAACGGTACTTGGTCGCCGGCATTCAACAACCAGCAAACCACTACTTATTCGTTCACGCCCACCGAAGGTTCGTGTATTGATTTGGTCACTACGCAAGTGGTAGTCAAACCGACACCAACACCGGTTTTTGTTCCGATTGCCCCGATTTGCGAAGGCAGCCCGCTATTACTTCCTACTATCTCAACTAATGGAATCACTGGAGTTTGGTCGCCAGCGACGAACAATGCACAAGCCACAACTTATACTTTTTCACCAACTTCCGATTTGTGCGCGATTCCGGTTCAGATGACTGTTAATGTGAACTTAAAAGCAACTCCTGATTTTACCAACATACCGCCGATTTGTTTTGGCGATACCACTTTCAGTTTGCCCACAATTTCCAATAATGGAATCTCGGGAACTTGGTCACCGGCTTTCAGTAATACGCAAACCAAGGTTTATTTATTTACGCCCAATCCGCAAGAATGTGCCTTTGGTACCTCGAAGCAAGTAGCGGTTTTTGACGACTTCGATTTCGCGCTTACCAAATATTGCCAAAGCGGAAATTTAATGCTCGAAGCCTATTCTAATTTTGATGGGTTTGATATCCAAACGGCACAATTTGATTGGCAGATGAACAACCTTAGTGTTGGTAATGCATCGGTTTTCGACGTGTCTTCGTATATAAAAAGTACCTCAGTGACCGAAGTTTTACCGCTTGAATTTTCGATAACCGTCACTTCGGCCGATGGTTGCCCCAAGACAAAATCTATCGCGGTAGAAAGCATTTATTGCAGCATCCAGAAAGGTATTTCTCCGAACAACGATGGTCTGAATGAGTTTTTTGATTTGCGCTATCTCGATGTGGCAAAGCTCAGTATTTATAACCGATACGGCACCAAGGTTTATAGCAAGAACGGCTACAAAGACCAGTGGCACGGACAGTCAGACGACAATGGCATTTTGCCCGATGCTACTTATTATTATGTGATTGATTTTGAAGATGGTGCCGCGAAAACCGGCTGGATTTACATCAACAACGAGCATTAAACCCCGCGCTGATTAGATAAACTGAAATACTTTCTGAAACCAATCTCCAAGCAAGGGAAGCGGTTTGGTTTCGCCTTTAATTGCTGTGATGAAACCGTAAGTCCATAAAACGGAAACGAAAACCCACATGGCCGCCGAAATCATCAGACTGTCAAAATTGCTCACAATTAATCCCAAAGAAAGGAAAGTAACGGTAAGCCCAAGTGCTTGCCGAATATGAAATGAAGCAAACGGATTTTTGGTTTCGGAGTTCATTGAAATGGCAATCAATACGCCAATAATTAAAATGTAGCTCGTAATGGCTGCGGTTTTTCCTTCGCTGACTGTATTATTCATCGTTTAAAACTAATTTTCCACGGTTGTAAATGCCGTACACTTTTCCTTGGGTTGCATGATCTAAAAGTGCGGCATTTTTTGATTTTGAAAAGATATTATTCAAGCTAAAATGGCCACTGGCTTCGGGATTAAAAAGTGAAATGTTGGCCTGATTTCCTTCTTGTATTACTACTTTTTCCTGACCGAAGATAGTTCGTCCGGCAGTTAGTTTCTTCACCACAACTTCTAGCGGAAGCACCGTCAACAAAGCTCCAAACGCACTTTCGAGTCCAATAGTTCCATTTTTGGCTAGGTCAAATTCCATTTTTTTGTGTTCGATGTCAATCGGGTTGTGGTCTGAGGTAATCATGTCAATTGTTCCGTCAAGAACGCTGTCAATTAAAGCCTTTCTGTCTGTTTCTGTGCGCAACGGCGGCGCGACTTTAAATCGGGTGTCAAATCCGGCCAATGTCTCGTCGGTAAGCACCAAATGATGTACTGTGACACTACATGCTACCTGCAAACCTTTTGCTTTTGCTTCTTTAATCAGCGCCACAGATTTAGCTGAAGAAATCGTCGGGATGTGCAATTTTCCTCCGGTGTATTCCAGCAGAAATAAATTTCGGGCGATTTGCAATTCCTCTGCCAAGGAAGGAATTCCTTTTAAACCCAATCGAGTAGCAGACACGCCTTCGTTTACCACGCCTTTTCCTTTGACATCGTTGTCTTGAGAAAAAGCAATCACCAAGGCGTCGAAATCTTGGGCATACTGCAAAGCAATTTTAAGCAGGTTCGCGTTGTCTATGTTTTTGTTGTAATCTCCGAAAGCTACCGCTCCGGCTTTTTTCATATCATAAATTTCCGCGAGGTCTTTTCCTTCACTTTCCTTAGTCAATGCACCAATCGGGAAAATTTCTGTCGCTGTGGTATCCGATTTTGATTTTACAAACCGCACTTGGGATTGGTTGTCAACAATCGGAAATGTATTGGGTTGTAAGGCAATTCCGGTAAATCCGCTACAGGCTGCAACGCGCAATCCGTTGGCAATTGTTTCTCGGTCTTCATAACCCGGTTCGCCCAAAGAAACGCTCGAATCAAACCAACCTGAAGAAAGGTGCAGGTTGTCTAATTCAATTTCACGAAACTGCTCTGGATTGGGAATTTGATGGCCGATTTTCTGAATCATTCCGTGCTCAATGCGCAAGTCAACGGTTTGAAGGTGAAACGGACTACTCTCGTCGATGATCTTTGCTGCTCTGAGAATTAGGTTCATTTGACTAATTTTTGAATGAGTACTTCGAGGGCCAAAAACAATAAGGCAAAAATAACAAACCATTTCCAAAGCTGGCGGTCGCGGCGGTCAGTTTGTAAGGTGTCGAAAAAGTTTTCAATCGATGGTTTGACGGTAAAGTCTGCCAGTACGCTTGATGGGTCAACTTCGAGATTGCTTTCGGTTCGGTTATAGTTGAAGCTCACGTTTTCGAGCGGCTCGTCTTGTTTGTATACCTTGAAATTTCCGGCTTGTTCGGGATAATCGGCGCAATTCAGTTTGACTTTATTGCTCAGGATTTGCTGCACCGGAATAAATTGCTCGTCTTTGTTTCGGATACTCAAAATTTCGTCTTTGCCCAACAGCGCATCGATCATGATTGGATTATTTTCCCCAATATTATTAGCCGAAATGCCAGTTTTCTGTATGCTTTGCGCCATGTTGTAGAACGTCGGGACAATCAGTGGCGAGTTTTGAAAGTTCGAATTTTGCTTGTTAATTGCGGCAGCAAAAACATAAACTGACGATAGCGGTTGGGGCATCGCCGTAAGAAAAATACTTTGGTCTTGATAACTCAAAATCGCCGGATTATTGGTGTTGATGCCAAAATTGCTTTGCGTTTTCGGATACTGGAAATTCGCCACTTGTTTCTCAAAAACCGATTTAAACACCGGATTGTTGAACGAAATCTTGGTAATTAGTTTTTCGGATGCCTGTAAATTCGTCAGTTGTAATTTGCCGAAATTCGCCAAGAAACTGTTGCTGTTAGCCACACTACTTTGTGCCGACGGAATAAAAATCACGTTGCCGCCTTTTTCCGCAAAAGCTTTCAAAGTGGTTTGCAGCGCTTGCGGCACCTCGGGCAATTCGTTTAGCACAATCGCGTCTTGTTTTTCAAGGCTGTTGTAATCCAGGCCGCTGAGGTTGAAGTTGCTGTAGTTGAATTCATCCGAAGTATAAATCCGCGAGAGAAAACCGCTTTTATCCGAATCTCCGACACTCAATACATTAATTTTCTGAGGTTTTGAAATACTAAAATAAAAGGTATTGTCATAAGCCAAGCTATTGTCGGTAATGGTCACATAGCCATGGAAATCCGCTTTCGGAATCGTAAAATTCATGATTTTTTCAGCACCTTCCCAATTGATAATCGTTTTGGCAATCAGCTTTTCTTGGTTGTACAGCGCAATCGGAAGATTTTTGTTTTCCGAGCCATAAGCGCGCAATTTCACTCCAATTTCGTAGAATTCATCTAAGGTTTGTTCGATAAACACGCTGTCAATAGAAACGTTGTTTTTTTGTTCGGCTTCCGGTGTGATGAAAACCGTGTTCCAATTCGCATCGATACTTCTGAGTTGTTTGGGCTGCAAACCCATAGCGTCGGTAATAATAACGACATCTTTATGGTGGGCCATTTGGTGCGATTTGATTTTCGCCATCGCACTTTCGAGTTCGAATGGTTGCGCACTGAACTTAAGTTGCTGCAACTCTTTGCGAATCGATTTGATATCGGTATTCCAGAAGGCTTCGTTGTTGGTAAGCAACGAAAAGGTTTGGTTCTCGGGCAAATGTTCGAGTATGTCTTCGATAGCTCTTTGCAACAACGGGCCTTTTTTTCCTTTGGCTTGCATACTGAACGAATTGTCGAGCACCAAATAAAGGTCGTTCTGGCTGTTTTTACTGTCTTTGGATAAAAAATAGGGTTGGGCGAACGCGAAAATCAAACAAGCCAACAATAGCAAACGTGTGGCGAGCAACAACCATTTCTTGATTTTGGAGCTTTTTCTGGTTTCAATCGAAATTTCTTTCAAAAACCGAACGTTGGTGAAGTATTCTTTTTTGAAGCGCCGCAACTGAAACAAATGCACCAATATCGGAACAATCAATAAAAACAGAAAGTAAAGAATTTCCGGATGTTTGAATTGCATTTTGAAAAGATGGTTTTAGCGGCGTTCGGTGTGCGTTTCGCGGTGGTCAAAAATAGCAATCAATTGCGAGATATCCATTGCTTGAGCAGAATTATTTCTTGTCTTTTCGTTTCTTGTCGCGCGATTTTAACATGTTCCGATTCACCGAACCTGACGTTTTTTTCTTGGTTTTAGAAGGCCCGCCGAGATTGACTTTTTGGTTCTTTTTTGCTTTTTCATGAAAAGCGCCTTGGCCCTCGAGTTTCGGTTTCTTGAGCAGGAATTTTACCGGTTGCCTTTCTTTTTCCGGACCGATGAGTTGGGTTGAAATCGGCACGTTTTCCGGAATAGCGACTGTTTCGATTTCGAGATTCATCAACACTTCGGCTTCGAGTTTGGCTTCTTCTTCACGCGGCGAATAAAAACTAAGCGCCGTTCCGTTGGCATCGGCACGACCGGTTCTACCAATGCGGTGCATATACAACTCAGGAAATTCGGGCATCTCAAAATTCACAACGTGTGTAATATCTGAAATGTCGAGTCCGCGGGCCATGATATCGGTGGTAATAATGCCTCGCAAATGACCTTCTTGAAAAGTTGCCATCGTGTTCAACCTGTAATTCTGCGATTTGTTCGAATGGATGACACCAAATTCGCCTTCAAAGTCGGTTTCCAATTGTTCGTGAAGCAAATCGGCAATTTTCTTATTGTTCACAAAAATCAGTACGCGACTCATCGCAGCATCGGTTTGCAACAAATTTTTGAGCAAGTTGACTTTCGTGTGGAAATTAGGTACGGCGTAAATTTTTTGAGCGATATTCTCCAGCGGCGTTCCCGAGGCGGCGAGGCTCACTTCCTGCGGAAAATCGAAATAATCGTTGAGCAACGCATCGACTTCATCGGTCATCGTAGCCGAGAATAAAATGTTCTGACGTTTGGGTTTCATCATCGCCAGAATCGAAGTGAGTTGCGAGCGGAAACCCAAGTTGAGCATTTCGTCGAATTCGTCAATGACAAGCTTTGAAGTTTCATCGAACCGAAGTACATTGTCTAAAGCCAAATCCATGACTCGGCCCGGAGTTCCTACCAAAATATCGATGCCTTGATACACCGAAGTTTTTTGGGTATTGATATTCACTCCGCCGTAAATCCCGAGAGCGCGCACCGACATATACTTGGTGAGTTTTTCAACTTCTTCCACCACTTGAACCACCAATTCGCGCGTGGGAACGAGAATCACAATTTTTGGGGTGTGCGTCGGCGTAAACTTGTAAAGCTTAAGTAAAGGCAACAAATAGGCTAAGGTTTTTCCGGTTCCGGTTTGGGCAATTCCCATCATGTCGCGGCCCGATAAAATCACAGGAAACGACTTTTGCTGAATGGGCGTTGGCGTTGTAAAACCTAGCTCATCCAAAGCTTTTTGCACCGATTTGGGCAAACTAAACGATTCGAAAGTACTCATTGCTTTAAATATGTAGGCCAGTTTTTAGCCAATTGGTGGGCAAAGGTACATTTTTTATGGCTGCAACCGTGCAAGGTTTTGCGGTTTATCAGATGCCGTCGCTGGAAGTGTTTTGCGAAAAATATTGATAAGTTACCGCCGAGATTTCTTTGAGCACCGCCGGTAACTGTTTGAAATCTTTACCGCGAGTCATCACGGTAATTACGTATGGGTTGTTGTCTAGATAAACAATCGCCGATTCGCTCAGTTGTTGTTCGCTCAAATTTCCTGATTCGCCAAATTTGTGCGATACTTTGGTGTTTTTGGGCAAACTTGACACGATCCCTTGGTTGAAGTTGCACTGTCCGAGTATTTCGGTAGCCAGCTCAGAGTTTTTATTGCTCAGGTAAGAGCCGTTGTAAAGCGCTCGCATAAAATAGGAATATTCTTTTGCTGATATAGGGTAATTGCTCGATTTGATATCCGGGCTAGGCAATCCAAGATCGGTGAACACTTTTTTGAACAGATTGGTATCCATGTTTTCAAAAAGCAATGCCGTAGCGTTGTTGTCTGAATAGGCAATCATGTATTTCAACAATTCACGAACCGTATAACGCTGTCCGAGCACAATCGATTTGGATTCGTAGTTCGGGTGTTTGTCGGCAACATAATTTTTATTGTGCAGTAATTCTTTGTTTAAAAAACCCGGATGCAGTTCTTCCATTTTTAAGATGGTAATCAGCTCGGGTACTTTCATTAGCGAACCGGGCATGAACTTTTCGTCTGTATTAATTCCGGTCCAGCCATTGGTGTTGTACTCCTTAATATATACAGAGGCCGAATTAAGCGCACCAACCTTTTTGTAATTCTCGACAACTTCACCTACTTGCTGTTTCAACGAATTCAGATTGCTCGCTTCGCATTTCTGGTCTACAAACAAAATCGGTTTAATAAAATCGAACCCATCCATTCGTTTGATGTCATACATACAACCATCACTTGTAGCTGTAGCTGCATTTTCAGTTTGTTCGGTGTCTGTAGCGTTCTTTTTGGTCGTGTAATAGTAAGTGATGCAGTTGGTAGCTATCATTGAAAAAATCAAGATGCCCAACGATTTTTTACTGTTAAGAATATTCATTGTAAGTTAAGATTTTTAATAAATTCTATAAAGGCGCTGCGAATTTAAGAGATGTTTTAATAAAAAGCACCACTCTTTTAAACAATTAACATTTACTTTACCCTAAAAAGTTCCTGAGGTTTTTCAAGTAAGTAAATCGCCGCTTTAATGATTTTAAAAACCTTCAAATGCGCCTAAGCCAAATAAGGCAAAATCATATTTTACAGGGTCTTTCTTGTCGAGCAAACGAAGTTGGCTATCTAGTTCGGCCAGTGCTTTAGCATCGTTTTGTTTTCTGGTGAGCAATCCTAATTTTCGGGCAACATTGCCTGAATGTACATCGAGCGGACACGATAGCTTGGAAGGGTTGATGTTTTTCCAAATGCCAAGGTCTACGCCTTTGTTGTCGTGGCGTACCATCCAACGCAAGAACATATTGATGCGTTTGGCGGCCGATTGGTTCATCGGGTCAGACAGGTGTTTTTGGGTGCGCGGCTGGTGGCTGATTTCAAAAAACACTTTTTTAAATTTGTGAATGCTGGTTTGCAAGTAATGTTCGTCTTGGTGTTGGGCAAAAACATTTTCCAAGCCATGATGGTTTTTGTAGATATGTTGCAAGGCTCGGATAAAGGTCGAGAAATCGTCGCTATTGAAGGTACGATGTACAAATCCTGAAGGTTTTTCCAAATCTGAAGGCGAATGCGACATCACAAAATCGTGCGGCGCATTGCCCATAAGCGCCATCATTTTCTTGGCGTTTTGAATAATCATTTTGCGGTTGCCCCAAGCAATGGTGGCAGTTAAAAAACCGGCGATTTCAATGTCTTCTTTTGACGTGAACAAATGCGGAATCTGAATGGGATCGGTTTCGATGAAATTCGGGTGATTATACAAATCGACTTTTTCCTCTAAAAAAGAATGTAATTCCGCAGGGTTCATGGCTAGTTGGTTTTTTGGCTGTAAAATCCGTCCTTGAGTTCACCAGTGCGCAACTGCGGAACGTAATGCAATTTCTCGTTGAGGTATTGCAATTGTTTCTTGTTCACGCAGGGCAGTGCGCCATCGCCGTTTGCCCAAATGAAAACCGTAGCATCGGGCGAAAAGTACCGCAGGTTGCCCCATTCTTGTAGTGAGTAATTTGTTTTAAGGCTCGAATTTTCGTTAGGCAAAGCTAGTTTTTGAATTGAGAAACCTTCCGAAAATCCGACTAATTTCTCGTGTCGCGTTCTCATTTGAATCGGGGAAAACCACAGCAAAAAAGCCAAAATCCAGGTGCTCCAAAGAACTTTGTAGATTAGATTTTTACTTTGAACTACAATCGACAGTAAAAGCAATGTGAAAAACAAAGCAAACGGAATGATGAACCGGAATTGCGGCGAGGTAACCGCCATATAACCCAACTGCAAACCCAACACCATATAGAGCATCCAATAGGCTTTTTGATTGCAATAGCGCATTATAAAAAAAGGTAAAATCAACACTAATACAACGATGCCGGCATGCATCAAACTATCGGCAGCATAAAGCAACCATTTTACAAATATTCCTATTGAGCCCAACTGTGCATACGCTTCGCTTGAAATAAAAAAATCATAACATTTCGCACGATTGAACCAGAAATTATATACGGTTTCCGGAAGCGTATAATCGGTCTGAAACCAATTTTTAAAAAGCACGGAAGGATACAATGGATAACCCGTTAAGATATAGTTTTTAGTGATGAACAAACCCAGTACCGCGATGCCCAACACCAAAGGCAATGCTAAATTTTGAATCGAATTTTTAAAATGCTTGACGGTGTATACTATCGGAACCAACACAATAGGTAAAATCGAAATTTTAAGATACACCAGAAAAACTGCCAGTAACCACGAAATCAGTAAAGTGCCGGAGTCATAAGTATTGAAATTTTTCACGAAAATTCCAAACAAAATCAGCGAAATAACAACCAAAGCCAAACCTGCCGAGGGCACCGCACAGTAGGCAAAAAGCAAGACATTGGCTATAGGTAACAATCCAATCCAAAGGAGTGTTGACCTGTTGTTTTTGAAATATTCGTCGAGCTGAAACACGGCGAAAACGTTACCGAGCAAGAAACAAAATCCGTTGAGTTGGTTGAAATGGTTCGATACAAAAGAGAACGAGAACGCACTTTGCAAAATGTGCCAGCCGCAAGTTTGTCCGAAGAAGATATGGAGGTTTGCCAAACCTTTTACCAAACCGTATTCGTTGAGCCATTTGATGGTTTGAACATAGTAAGTTTCATTGTCTACAAATCCTTCGTTGGATTGCACATAGAGCAACAATAAGAGTATCGTCAGCAACAGAAAGGCTTTCAGTTGTTTGCTCAAGCTGCTTAGTTGCCTGCCCAAATTTGCGTAGGCAACAGCAAGTTCGCTCTTGTATCTAACCACAATCAAACCTTGCAAGGCCAAAAGAAAAAGCTGGAATTCGAAATTGATCCGATAAAAGATAGCCCAAATACTCGCCAGCACAGTGACGGCAAACATGCCCAGAACCATCGTCAATAAAGGCATTTGTATTTTAAGCCGCACCATTTTTTGAAAACCGAAACCTACGTTCAGCAAAGCAATGCCCAAAAAGCTCCAATAGAGTAGCAGCAGTAGCATCGGTTAGTGTTGGATTTGCCCGTCGACCATCGTTAATTTGCGATCAGCCATGTGGGCGAGATTGTCATTGTGGGTAACGATCACGAAGGTTTGCCCGAATTTATCGCGCAGATCGAAAAACAATTGGTGCAGGTTTTCGGCGGCGGCAGTATCAAGGTTTCCCGAAGGCTCGTCGGCAAAAATCACTGCGGGTTGGTTAATTAACGCCCGCGCCACAGCTACTCTTTGTTGTTCTCCACCGGAAAGTGCGCTGGGTTTGTGGTCGAAACGGTCGGATAAACCCAAATAATCCAAAATTTCTTTGGCTTTGGTTTCTGTTTCAGATTTGCTTCTCTGGGCAATCAACCCCGGAATGCAAACATTTTCCAGCGCAGTGAATTCGGGCAAAAGTTGGTGGAATTGAAAAATAAAACCCAAATGCAAATTTCGAAAACGCGACAGATTTTTGTCGTTCATTTTCAACACATCTTCGCCATCAATCACTAGTTCAGTATCGGCTCTTAAAGTAGGTCGGTCGAGTGTGCCCAATAGCTGCAATAAAGTGGTTTTGCCCGCGCCAGAAGCACCTACAATCGAGACAATTTCTCCGGCTTTGATGTGCAAATCGACGCCTTTCAGAACTTGTAAGTGATCGTATGATTTGAAAATATTTTTGGCTGAAATCATTTCGGGAAATTTAAGAATTAGTAGGCGGCTTGTCGTTTTCCTTGGGCAACAAAAAACCCAACCGCATTCCGCGCAGCATCTTTTTTTCAAAAGCCCAGAAGAAACGGAATTGCCCAAAAATAGCCCCAATGGCCACCAGCAGTACTTGGTAAATCGGGAAAATCATCAGCAACCGAACCGGTGTATACCAAAAACCCAAATCGCTAGCCGTAATGCCGAGCCAAGTGCAGAAAGGCTTAGAAAGCCAAGCCGAAGCCGAGCCGGTAATGGCAAATACGATAAAGATAATGACCAGTTGGAAATTCGAACGGATTTCCCAGCGCTGCCTGAAATTCGCCATAGGTTAAAGATTGACTGCAAATATAAAGTAGAATTGCCTCATAATCGCTGTTTGTAACGGAATTGAAAATACATAAAATAATGATACAACAAATAATTCACTTCATAACCATAATTGATTGTCGACGAATAATCGATGCGCATTTCATAAAGGTTCGGATCATATCGGTAAGGCTGTGCCACGCGGTTGTTGTATTCGGTCACGAAACGAATGTTGTGGTTCTCGAGATATAATAAGGAATAATAATTTCTCGGTTTTTGGGTAGCGAGCCAACTTTCAAAACCCGGTTCTATGATGATTACTTCATATTGTAGAGAATCATTGGCAATGCGGATGGTGTCGTTCTTTAGAACCGTTTCCACATCCGGACTTGCAGCAAGCTGCTTGGTTTGTGAACAGCAACAAATCAGGAAAATTACAGCAAAGGCCAACAGTATTTTTTTCATCGAGAAAACTTTGCCTAAAGTTACTCAAAGCGTTCGGGTTATAAAAAGAGATTTTGGCTTTTAACACGATGAGTATTTTATGGAAACACGAATTACACGAATTAGCACTAATTTTTCTGAACACCGGTTTCATATTCTGCATGAGTTTAATTCGTGAAAATTCGTGTAATTCGTGTTTAAAAAAGCCAGGCGCAAACCCAGCTATAAATCTTTAAAAATTCAATTCGTGAAAATTCGTGTAATTAGTGTTCGTCAAAAAAAGCCAGGCGTTAACCCAGCTTTTAAACTATACTAATTTAATTCGTGAAAATTCGTGCAATTCGTGTTTGCCCTACACTTTTTCCGACTTCATCAACCCAATAATCTGCTCCGCCAATTCCGTTCCAATTCGGTCTTGGGCTTCCAAAGTCGCGGCTCCAATGTGCGGTGTCAACGAAATTTTCGGATGCATCAAGATTCTCACTTCAGGGTTGGGTTCGTTTTCAAAAACATCCAAGCCGGCGAACGAAACTTTATTTTTATCCAAAGCGTCAATCAGCGCCACTTCATCAATCACACCACCGCGCGAGCAATTGATAATTCCGACTCCGTCTTTCATTTGGGCGATTTCTTCCGCGCCAATTACATATTCTTTCTGTGCCGGAACGTGCAGCGTAATAAAATCTGAATGTTTAAACAAATCCTCAATTGGCTCGGTCACGATATCCACGTTGATGAATTGGTTGTTGTAAAAATCCACCCGGATTTCGGCATTGTCTACATATTTATCTACGGCAATTACTCGCATGCCCAGACCTAAAGCGATTTTAGCTGTAGCTTGCCCGATACGCCCAAAACCAATAATACCGATGGTTTTGCCACGCAATTCGATTCCGTTGGCATAAGCTTTTTTCAAACCTTCAAAATTCGAATCGCCTTCGAGTGGCATCTGACGGTTAGAATCCTGCAAGAAACGCACGCCGCTGAACAAATGTGCAAATACCAATTCAGCCACGCTTTCCGAAGAAGAAGCCGGAGTATTGATCACATGGATGCCTTTCTCGCGCGCATATTCTACATCAATGTTGTCCATTCCGACACCGCCACGGCCAATGATTTTTAACTCTGGGCAAGCATCAATAATGTCTTTGCGAACCTTAGTCGCCGAGCGAACCAGCAATACTTTCACGTCGTTGTTGTTGATATAGTTGGCCACTTGTTCCTGTGCCACTTTGGTCGTGATTACTTCAAATCCGCCTTGTTCGAGTGCGGCGATACCGCTTTTAGAAATTCCGTCGTTGGCTAGTACTTTCATTTTTTTGAGTTACTGAGTGCCTGAGTGCCTGAGTGCCTGAGTTTTCTCGGCGTCACGACCGCTTTCGGCTTAATTATATTTGTTTTTATTAGAAGCTATTCCCGCTATTCGTTGCAAGTCCTCGCTGCGCTGTGGGCTTTTCACTACTATCGGGGCTAGGGCTTTTTACTAAATGTTTAAATTTCGTTTTCAAAACCAAATTTGATATACCTGAAGTCCACTGGACTTCCTCCTCTTAATATCAAATTATCGGGGCTAGGGCTTTTTTGCAATTAATAATTAATAGTTAATAATTAATAATTGTGTTTTTTTTCGAATTCTTTCATTACATCTACCAGAACCTGCACGCTTTCGATTGGCAGGGCGTTATACATTGACGCGCGGTATCCGCCCACGGAACGATGGCCGGTAATTCCTGAGATTCCGGCGGCTTTCCACATCGCGTCGAATTCGGCTGTGTGGCTTTCGTCTTCGAGCAAAAATACAGCGTTCATTGGGCTGCGGTCTTCTTTGGCCACAGTTCCTCTGAACAATGGGTTGCGGTCGATTTCGTTGTACAGTAAAGCGGCTTTGGCTTCATTCTCTTTTTCCATCGCTGCAATTCCGCCTTTGTTTTTGAGCCATTGCATCGTCAACAGGGAAACATATATAGGGAAAACGGCTGGCGTGTTGTACATACTTTCCGCCTTGATGTGTTTTTGGTAATCGAGCATCGCTGGAATCGCGCGTCCGGTTTTGCCTAAGATTTCTTCTTTCACCACCACGAGTGTAGTTCCGGCTGGCCCCATATTTTTCTGAGCACCTGCATAAATCAAATCGAATTGCGAGAAATCCATCACGCGTGAGAAAATATCCGAACTCATATCGCACACCATCGGCACGTTGGTCTTCGGGAAAGTTTTCATCTGCGTCCCGAAAATCGTGTTGTTGCTCGTGCAGTGGAAATAATCCGCATCGACCGGAATCGTATAATCTTTAGGAATATAAGTATAATTATCGGCTTTTGAGGAAGCCACAACCACAGTTTCACCAAAGGCTTTTGCTTCGGTGATGGCGTTGTTGGCCCAAGTTCCGGTGTCGAGATAAGCTGCTTTTCCGCCGGTTTTCATCAAGTTGTAAGGCACCATCAAAAATTCTAAACTAGCACCACTGCTCAGAAACAAAGCCTGATAACCTTTTCCGGTAAGTCCCAAAAGTTCCAATGCCAAAGCTCGGGCTTCCTCCATCACGGCTACAAAATCTTTGCTGCGGTGCGAGATTTCCAAAATCGATAATCCCGATTGGTTAAAATCTAAAACTGCTGCCGCTGATTTTTCGAAAACTTCCTGTGGCAAGATGCAAGGACCTGCGCTATAATTGTGCTTTTTCATTAGAAATTGGGTCAAATTAAAAATTCAGCCGCAAATTTCGGGAATAGGGTTGTAATAATCCACAATATTTGCAAATTATTCGTGGGATTTATCAACAAAAACGATGTAGTCCGGTTTTATATTTGAGTTAAAAAAGCAATCGTATCCACATTGTCCGCATAATCCCAAAGTTTCGGTTTCTGCGTCGTGCCAAATGGAATGCTGTGAGTCACCAAATTGTTTGAAACAATACACTGAATGTTTTCGAGATCGGCAACTAATCGTTTTTCGACTTCGTCAAGATTTCCATAATATTCGTAAAACACGCTCGAAATTGGCGAGGCATGGCTTATATCTTCTTTAATAGTCAAAAAACCATTGTCGAGGATTTTGAAATTGCTCATCAAAAAAACCGCTTTGTTGTAGTCGTAGTTGTTGGCGTATTTTTCATAATGAATCACATCCTGATACCTAAACATCGCTTCAAAAAAAGCTGTAAAATCATAATCTTTCGGGACGAATAATTTCGAAACGTTGCGGCAACCGAGCCCAAAATACCGGAAAATATCTTCGCCCAAGGCAATCAATTGTTCTTTGGTTTCTTGTCCGTTCAAAACAGCAATTGAATTGCGCGACTTGCGGATAATGCTGGGTTTGTCTTTAAAATAGTATTCGAAATAACGCGCAGTATTATTGCTTCCGGTGGCGATTACGGCATCGAAATGCTCGAGTTTGCCTTCAGTGAAAGTGATGTGGTTTTGTAACTCCGGGTCAACAGCGATTAGGTATTTAGCTAAAAAAGGCAATAACTGTTGGTCATTCGATGAGGTTTTAATCAGCACTTTATGGGCCGAAATCAAAACCGAAAGAAAATCGTGAAAGCCCACCAGCGGTATATTTCCCGCAAGAATCAGCCCAACGGTTTTGGGTTTTACTTCGGAGAAATCATAAGCCGAAAGCCATTGATTTAGGTTTTCTTCAGTCAAGGCTTCAGCCCAAGATTGGATCGAAAAATAAACTTGCTCGGGCGTAAACCAACCATTATGCGATTGCGAAATTTCCACTAATTGCAAAAAAGGCTCAAAAAACAAATCGTTGTGCAGTACTGCGGCATTTCTTTCGACACCTTTTGCAGAAAACTGACTCAAGAATTTTCCCAACTCAATAAAACTTTTCTTTTTCTCGTTTTGTGACATTCGTTACTTGTTTTAGAACACTTTTGATTGTAATTTTGCCGCAAAAATAAACTATTAATGGCTATAAGCAATGAGCTTTAAGCAGTAAGCAAGCTGACCAAAGCGAAAGCCTAGAACCTAATGCAAAAAAAATGGCTATAATCATTACTGACGAATGTATCAATTGCGGCGCGTGCGAACCCGAATGCCCGAACACCGCAATTTACGAAGGTGCCGACGACTGGCGCTATAAAGACGGAACGGCCTTGCGCGGAAAAATTGTTTTGCCCGACGGCACAGAAGTCGATGCCGATGCTGCCCAAACACCGGTATCCGACGATATTTACTACATTGTTCCGAGCAAATGTACCGAGTGTAAAGGTTTTCACGATGAGCCACAATGTGCTGCGGTTTGTCCGGTAGATTGTTGTATTCCAGACGAAAACCATGTAGAAAGTGAAGAAACTTTACTCAATCGGCAGGCTTTTCTGCACAATACTTAATATCAAGTCCTGAATTTATTTCAGGATTTTTTTTGCAAAATTCCTTTATATTTTTACTTTTAGCTTTCATATTGCGTGTAGTTCGTCGATTTTCTTAATCAGATTTGCATCAAGATTGTTAAAATAATACATAGTATGCTGCGAAAAGTACTGCTGCTGTTTTTTTTGTTTTTGAATCTTCTGGCCTTTGCGCAAGCGGTCGAGAAAACTATCATCTTAAAAGACAAAGACACCGATGCGCCGATTGAAGACGCTACGGTCACTATTCTGAAAACCAAACAAAATTTGCTCAGCAATGCCAATGGTGTAGTGACTTTCGAGCTCAGCGGCAATTCCAGCATTCAAATCCGGCATTCGTCATATCTTGGCGTTAATATCCGTTCGGTGGTTTTGAAAGAAGCTTCCACGGTAATTTATCTCAAAAGCAACGTAAACGATCTCGAGGAAATCATCGTCACCAAAAAGCATCCTCAGAAAATTCTAGCATCGCTGATTGAAAATTCTAAAGAGAAGCTGACCATTCCCGGACGATTGAAAGTCTATTCGCGCGAATTTTTCAAACTCAACGGCAAGTACGCCTATTACAACGATGGGCTGATGAACTTCCAGCTTTTAGACAAATCCAAAAAAATCAATGCGGTGTTGCTGGTCGAACAGAATCGATCTAGAAGCCTCACTACAGAAGATGTTATTGATGATTTGCTCGGGTATAATTTGAACGACATCATGGAGAATTATTACAATTTCAAATACCTCAATCCGCTGCTGGAAGCCCAAGCCAAACGAGAATATGAATTTGTGATTAAAGTGTATTCGAAAAATAAGGATTTATATGTGATTAGTGCAATTCCGACAGAAAATGCGAAAGGTTTGCTTGACGATTTTTCGGTGATTTACGATCCGCACAAAAAACTCATTATCGAAGTTAGTTCAGTAGTTTCGCCGATGGTAATCTCGAGAATGAAAGACAAACTAAGTCTGGGTTCGCGTAATATCAACCAATCTGAATTCAAAACCATCTATAAGATTCAGAACGGCAATTATTATCTGCTTGGCTCTAAGGAAGAAATCGGCTTTGAGAAAGTTTGTAAAGAACGCAACAAAGACATTCAGGTACGCAATTATTTCCTGACGATGAATTTCAGTACGCAAAATTACGCCTACAAAGACAGCGAAGTTTACAAAGACAAAACGCTCTACAATAAAAAGGATACTATTTTGAGCGATTACTGGAACGAATCAGGGCTCACGGCTACCGAAGAAGAACAACAGGTCATCAGTAGCCTTGAGGAACTTAACAATTAGGGCGATGACCGCTCCATTAAAATAATAACCTAAGCTCGGCTTTTTTGAAAACAATTACTTTCACGCTTCAAACGGCCCATTTCAATCTGTGTAAATCTGTGAAATCTGTGTTTCATAAACCATTTTAAAACGTATATTTGCGCACTTTTTTAACCCAAGAAAATGAAAGCAGGAATTGTCGGATTGCCCAACGTAGGAAAATCAACTTTATTTAATTGTTTGTCGAATGCCAAAGCCCAAAGTGCAAACTTTCCGTTTTGTACTATTGAGCCGAATATTGGTGTAGTAAACGTGCCGGATCCGCGCATCAACAAGCTGGAAGAACTCGTTAAACCCGAACGTGTTCAAATGGCAACCGTTGATATTGTCGATATCGCCGGACTAGTTAAAGGCGCCAGCAAAGGTGAAGGGTTGGGCAACCAGTTTTTAGGCAACATCCGCGAATGTAATGCGATTATTCATGTGTTGCGTTGTTTCGATAATGACAATATTGTTCACGTCGATGGCAATGTCAATCCAATCCGCGACAAGGAAACCATCGATATCGAACTCCAGCTCAAAGATTTGGAAACTGTCGATAAGCGCCTAGAAAAAGTAAACCGCGCTGCCAAAACAGGAAACAAAGAAGCCCAAGTTGAAAAAGCGTTTCTTGATAGAATTCGTGAAGCTTTATTGCAAGCGAAATCAGCTAGAACGGTTGCGCCGCAAAACAACGACGAAGAAGAATTGATGGAAAGTTTCCAACTGATTACTTCAAAACCGGTTTTGTATGTATGCAACGTCGATGAAGCATCTGCTGTGAAAGGCAATAAATATGTAGACCAAGTGCGCGAACTTGTCAAAGACGAAGACGCTGAAGTAATCGTATTGTCTGTAGGCGCCGAAGCCGATATTACCGAACTTGAAAGCTACGAAGAACGCCAAGTTTTTCTCGAAGACATGGGGCTTTCCGAGCCGGGCTCCTCAGTATTAATCCGCGCGGCCTATAAATTATTGAAACAACAAACTTACTTTACAGCTGGCGTTAAAGAAGTCCGTGCCTGGACCATCAACATCGGAGCCACAGCGCCGCAAGCAGCCGGTGTAATTCATACCGATTTTGAAAAAGGTTTTATCCGCGCCGAAGTCATCGCTTACGAAGATTATGTCGCTTACGGCTCTGAAGCTAAAGTTAAAGAAGCAGGAAAACTCAGAGTAGAAGGCAAAGAATACATCGTTAAAGACGGCGATGTGATGCATTTCAGGTTCAACGTTTGAGAAAAATCACATGTGAAAATGAATCATGCAAACCTGTAAATTATTTTACGGGTTTTTTTGTTTATTCCAACTACAATGTTTTACTTTATAATGCAGATTAGTATCAATAAACAAAACTTTTTTTATTGCCCATGTACTTTAAGCAAATCCTTGTTAGCGCTTCTAAAGCATTCTCTCCAGTATACCAAATCGATGGCTTTGAAGCCAACAAGGCCAATTTGGTTTTAGTCTTCGGACAAAGAACATTGCTTGAAGCGGTTCAGCCTTATGGGGTTTTGAAAGAAGCCTTTCCGCAAGCGCAAATCGTGATTTGTTCTTCTTCTGGGCAAATTTCCAATGATTGTCAAATTGCAAAAGAGATAGTAGCTACGGCTATTCAGTTCGAAAATACCAAAATAAAAACGGTAGTTACCGACGTGAATTTGCATCCAAATCTGAATGATTTTGGAGATTTAATCCAAAAAGATTTATATGCCGACGACCTTCAATCTATATTAATTTTATCCGAAGGCAGTCACGTCAATGGCACCGAACTTATTAATGAACTTATCGAGAAAACCCAAAGGCGAATTCCCATTTTCGGAGGTTTGGCCGGCGACGAATACGCTTTCGAGAAAACCATAGTAGGTTTGAATCAAGATGCCAGTTCAGGTAAAATTGTAGCCGTCGGATTTTACGGAGATGCCATTCGTTTTGGTTTTGGTTGCGAAGGCGGTTGGGGCGATTTTGGTCCAGAGCGTGAAGTTACCGAGTCAGATAAAAATGTCTTATATAAAATAGGTGATCGCTACGCCTTAGATTTATATAAAGAATATTTGGGTAAATATGCCAATGAATTGCCGGGTTCTTCACTTTATTTTCCGCTTTCAATGAAAGAAAAAGAGAGCAATACTTCAGTGGTGCGAACCATTTTATCGATTGATGAACAAAACAAATCCATGACCTTTGCGGGCAATATTCCCCAAGGTTCCTTCGTGCGATTCATGAAAGGAAACACCGATAAACTCATTGACGCCTCGGCCAAAGCTGCAGCAGCTATCGCGAAAGAGCCTTCGCAAACCCGACAGTTAGCACTGTTGGTCAGTTGTGTCGGGCGAAGAATTGTTTTAGACGACCGAATCGAAGAAGAACTAGAAGTAGTCAGAGAAACATTCGGTACCAATACTTTACTGTGCGGCTTTTATTCTTACGGGGAAATTTCGCCAACCTTAGATAAAGTGGCTTGCGAACTGCACAATCAAACCATGACGATTACTACTTTATACGAAACATAACCATGGACAAATCGATGTTTCACAAAAACCTCAAACGGCAAATTGATAAATTTCTCCCGGAGGATTTAGTAGCGCAAAACCCAGACTTGCTTGCCTTTCTCAAAACGGTCAATCAAACCTATTTGAATTACGAGAAAGATGCGGAATTGTTTGAGCAATCGGCTAAGCTCAACGACAAGGAATATGCTGAAATGAATGCCAAGCTCAAAGGCGAACTCGAAAAAAGAGTTTATTTTCAGCAAAAACTCGTTGAAGCCATCAAACAACTCGACGTGGAAGGTCATGAGCTAGACGATGAAAACCTACTAGATTTGATCCATATTCTTCAGAAAGAAATCGAAATCAAGGCCGATATCCAGCGAAAACTCTTCGATTCCATAGCCGATGCCAAAAAGGCAAACGATGCCAAGTCTGATTTCCTCTCGATCATGAGCCACGAAATCCGCACGCCGCTCAACGCCATCATCGGACTGATTTACATCATGGAAAAAGAAAACTCGCTGCAAAGTTTCCACGAAAACATCGAAGTCCTCAAAAACTCGGCGCAGAACTTATTCTTACTCATCAACGACATTCTCGACTTCAGTAAAATCGAAGCCGGCAAAGTCGATATCGAGAAAATCCCTTTTGATTTGGTGCAACTCGCCGAGCAAATCGCCAAATCGATGGAAGCGCGCGCTTCAGAAAATCTCAATAAAATCCAAGTGGTCGTCGATGCTGATTTTGTGCCCAACCTGATTTCTGATCCGTTGCGCATCAACCAAATCATTACCAACTTGGTGTCTAATGCGGTCAAATTCACCTACGACGGCAATATTCAAATACGGCTCAAACAAATCGCGGTGCAGAACAAATTTTCTACTTTTAAAGTAGAGGTTGTCGACAACGGTATTGGTATCGAGAAAGACAAATTCCAATCCATTTTCGAGAAATTCACCCAAGCCGAAACCAAAACATCGCGCTTATACGGCGGCACCGGACTGGGTTTGGTAATTACCAAAAAATTGCTCGCACTGCTAGGTTCGGAAATCAAATTCGAGAGCGAAATTGGCGTCGGTTCGAACTTCTATTTCACGATGCACTTGCCCATCGACCTCAAGCAAAATGCCGTCAACACCCACGATTTGCAAGAAGATTACAAAGAACAGAACCTCAGAGGTCTCAAGGTTTTGCTCGTTGAAGATAACCTGATCAACATCAAAATTGCCCAGAAAATTATGGGCCAATGGGAAGTCGAAGTCGATTTGGCAGAAAATGGCCTAATCGGCGTAGAGAAATACCGCGCCAATAAATACGACGTTATCCTGATGGATTTGTCTATGCCGGTCATGGACGGTTACGAAGCCACCACGACCATTCGTCAAGACGACAAACTCATCCCGATTATAGCCCTTACGGCTTCTGCTTCTTTTGGTTATCTCGACCGCGCGCTGCAAATTGGTATCAACGAATACATCATCAAGCCGTTCAACCCGAAAGAGCTCAATATGAAGCTGCGCAAGTATTATCATCCGTAGTTTTTTCAGGGCCCAATCCGGCTGTACACTACAAGATTTTTCCGCCAAAGCTTTTTTTGAATGCCGTCAAAAGCGCTTCCGTTGGTCGCGTTTTCACACCAACAAAAAATACCTTTGTCAAAAAAATGCTTTCCGCTGCCATCCGGGGCAAGCGTTAATAGCCATCAATTACCACCTGCAAATTATCAAGCAATAATAAGTCTTTCGCAACGTTTTCAAACGGCATGATTGCCTCGACATTCCATCCAAAAAACATGAAAAAACAATTCCTGAATTTACTTGGGGTGTGCTGCTTTTTGCTGGCCTCCAACACTTACGCCCAAAATTACGCAGCCATTGACGACGCGATAAAGAATTACCCCAAATCATTCTCTTCGCCAGAGAAATTTGCAGAAAAAATTAAAGCCGATTTCACTACCGACGAAGAAAAAGCCCGCGCCATTTTCACCTGGATTGCGCTCAACATACGCTATGATTTGAAGGCTTTTCAATCGCAGTCTCGGAACCCTAAAGTCGCTTTTTCGTTTTCCTCTGAGCAAGAACGATTGCAAAAAGAAATGCAATTCCGTCGTGATGGTGCGGCCCAATTGCTCAAAACTAAGAAAGGCGTTTGCCAGGATTACACGGCTTTGTTTCATACAGTCAGCGAACTTTGCGGCATTAAGTGCATGACGATTTTAGGCACTTCCAAAACCAGCCTGAACCATATCGGGAAAATGCCTCTGGCCAAAGACCACGCTTGGAACGCCGTTCGGGTAGGCGAGAAGTGGCGCTTCATCGATGTCACTTGGGCTTCGGGCATGATGAATCTCGAATCGGGCAAAATGCTGCAGGAATTCAACGATGCTTATTTTTTCACACCGCCAAGTCTTTTCTTCCTGAACCATTTCCCCGACGACAAACGTCAATTGATGACCGATAAAACCGCTGAAGATTTTGCTGCTTTGCCTTTGTATTATGGCAGTTATCTCAAATCGGGTTACGAATTCCTTTCGCCCGAGCAAGGCATTTTCTCGATCAAAGAAACCGACAACATCCATTTTAGTATCGCCAATTTGCCTGAAAACCAACAAGTAGCCTACGTTTTTAGCAACGAAGGTCAAGGCCATTTGGTCGAAGTCAAACGCGAAGGCGAGCTCACCAATTTCGACATTCCGATTACCAAAAGGAATCGTGGTTTTCTCACCATTTTTATCAATAACCAGTCGGTCGCGGCTTATAAAATCGTGCCTTGATTTCCGTAAAAAAACCATCAACCAACAACCATCAACCAGCAACTATTTTGTCAATATCCTATTAATAACTTCTCCATTTCCGGCTTTAAAAATCTGCTCGAATGCCTTATATTAGCACCACTTGTTAAAAATCGCCATGGCAGAACAGAATCAATATACCGAAGACAACATACGCTCGCTCGACTGGAAAGAACACATCCGGATGCGGCCCGGTATGTACATCGGAAAACTCGGTGATGGTTCTTCGCCTGATGACGGTATTTACATCCTGCTCAAGGAAGTGATAGACAACTGTATCGACGAGTTCGTCATGGGCAGCGGCAAAACCATCGAAGTGACCATCAAAGACAAGACGGTTTCGGTGCGCGATTACGGCCGTGGGATTCCGCTGGGGAAAGTCGTCGATGTGGTTTCGAAAATGAATACCGGCGGTAAATACGATTCACTTGCGTTTAAGAAATCGGTCGGTTTGAATGGTGTCGGTACCAAGGCGGTCAATGCTTTGTCGAATTATTTCCGCGTGGAATCCGTTCGCGACGAAAAACAGAAAGCCGCAGAATTCAACGCCGGAAACCTGGTGCTCGAAGAAGATGTTGTCGAAACCACCAAGCGCAAAGGAACCAAAGTCATTTTTACGCCCGACGAAGCGATTTTCAAAAACTACAAATTCCGCAATGAGTATGTAGTGAAAATGCTCAAGAATTATTGCTATCTCAACACTGGGCTCACGATTATTTACAACGGCGAGAAGTATTTTTCAGACAACGGACTCAAAGATTTGCTCGACGAGAATATCGCGATTGAAGACATGGTTTATCCGATCATCCATCTTTCCGGTGACGATATCGAAGTGGCCATCACGCACAGTAAATCTCAATACAGTGAGGAATACCATTCGTTCGTGAACGGCCAGAATACCACGCAAGGAGGAACGCATTTGGTGGCTTTCCGCGAAGCCATCGTGAAAACCATCCGCGAATTCTACAACAAAGGCTTTGAGCCTTCCGATATCCGCAAATCCATCGTAAGTGCGATCAGCATCAAAGTCATGGAGCCGGTTTTCGAATCGCAGACCAAGACCAAACTCGGTTCGACCGAAATGGGCTCGGAAGTCGGTTTGCCGTCGGTCAGAACGTTCATCAATGATTTCATCAAGAACAAGCTCGACAATTTCCTGCATAAAAACCCTGAAACCGCGGATTTGCTTCTGCGCAAGATTTTGCAAGCCGAGCGCGAAAGAAAAGAACTTTCCGGAATTAGAAAACTGGCAAAAGACCGCGCCAAGAAAGCGAGCCTGCACAATAAAAAACTGCGCGATTGCCGCGTGCATTTGTCGGATATCAAAAACCCGCGTTACCTCGAAAGTACTTTATTTATCACCGAGGGAGATTCCGCTTCGGGTTCCATTACCAAATCGCGCGATGTGAATACCCAAGCTGTTTTTAGTTTGCGTGGAAAGCCGCTGAATTCTTACGGTATGAGCAAGAAAATCGTATACGAGAACGAGGAATTCAACTTATTGCAAGCCGCGCTCGACATCGAAGACGACATGGAAAACCTGCGCTACAACAACATCGTAATCGCGACCGATGCCGACGTTGACGGAATGCACATCCGCTTGCTGCTGATCACGTTTTTCCTGCAATTTTTCCCGGAACTCATCAAAGAAGGGCATTTGTACATCCTGCAAACGCCGCTGTTCCGCGTCAGAAATAAAAAAGAAACGATTTACTGCTATTCCGAGGAAGAGCGTGTCAATGCGATCGAAAAACTCAAGCCAAAGCCAGAAATCACGCGATTCAAAGGTTTGGGTGAAATTTCGCCCGACGAGTTCAAGCATTTCATCGGAGAAGACATCCGCCTAGATCCGGTGATGCTCGACAAAGCCGCGTCGATTGAGCAGTTGCTGTCGTTTTACATGGGCAAGAACACACCCGACCGCCAGGATTTCATCATCAACAATCTCAAGGTCGAGATTGATGTACTTGAGGAGAATTAATAATGAATAATTGGGGTTTGGGCAGACATTTCCGGCTCTCCGCTATATCTTTTTCGCTCCATTGCATTGCGCGAAAAAGGATGCCGCTGCGATCCGGGCTGCAAATCTGTTAAACAAGAAATAACGTCTGAAGTATTAGCTTCCAGACTTTGAATAAAATGGACGAAGAAGAAGATATCATTTTACCCGAAGACGGCAAACCTTCCGAAGGCGAGCACTTCTATGAGCACGACGAGGTGAACCCCGACGATACGATTACCAAAGTCACCGGGATGTACAAGGATTGGTTCCTTGATTACGCTTCGTATGTTATTCTAGAACGCGCGGTTCCGGCGATCGAAGACGGTTTCAAACCCGTACAGCGCCGTATCATGCACTCGCTGAAAGAACTCGACGACGGGCGTTACAACAAAGTCGCGAATGTCGTTGGGCACACGATGCAATACCATCCGCACGGAGACCAAAGTATTGCCGATGCGATGGTGCAAATTGGCCAGAAAGAACTGCTCATCGACTGCCAAGGAAACTGGGGAAATATCCTCACTGGTGATGGCGCTGCGGCTTCGCGTTATATTGAAGCGCGTTTGTCCAAGTTTGCACTCGAGGTCATCTACAGCCCGAAAATTACCGATTGGGGCGTTTCCTACGACGGACGTAAAGCCGAACCGATCAATCTTCCGGTGAAGTTTCCACTGCTTTTGGCACAAGGCGCCGAAGGGATTGCGGTAGGTTTATCGACCAAAGTGTTGCCGCACAATTTCAACGAACTGATTGATGCGTCGATTAAAATCTTAAAAGGCAAATCGTTCCAAATTTTTCCGGATTTCCAAACCGCCGGAATTGCCGATGTCTCAAATTACAACGACGGTATGCGCGGCGGACGCGTTCGGGTTCGGGCCAAAATCAACCAGATCGACAAAAGCACTTTAGCGATTACGCAAATCCCGTTTTCGACCAATACCACTACACTGATCGACAGTATTTTGAAAGCCAACGAAAAAGGCAAAATCAAAATCAAGAAAATCGAAGACAATACCGCGGCAGAAGTTGAAATCTTAATCCATTTGTATCCGGGAGTTTCACCTGATAAAACCATCGATGCGCTGTTTGCCTTCACGGCTTGCGAAACTTCGGTAGCACCGCTGGGTTGCGTCATCGAAGACAACAAACCGCGTTTCATCGGCGTTTCGGAGATGCTTAAAATTTCTACCGAAAGAACCGTCGGCTTGCTCAAAAGCGAACTCGAAATCCAACTTTCGGAACTCGAAGAACAGTGGCATTTTCTTTCACTCGAACGTATTTTCATCGAGAACAGAATCTATCGTCTGATAGAAGAAGAAACCACCAAAGAAGGCGTTATTGCTGCCATCGACAAAGGCTTGCAACCATTTATCAAACCGCTCAAACGGGCCGTTACCGAAGAAGATATTTTGCGCCTGACCGAAATCAAAATCATGCGGATTTCAAGGTATGACAGCAACAAAGCCCAAGACAAAATCGACGCGCTCGAAGGCGATATAGCCCAAGTCAAACACGATTTGGAGCATTTAACCGATTTCGCGATTGCTTACTTTACCAAACTCAAAGAAAAGTACGGCAAAGGCCGCGAACGCCAAACCGAACTGCGGATTTTCGACGATATCGAAGCGACCAAAGTAGTGTTGAGAAATACCAAACTCTACGTCAACCGCGAAGAAGGTTTCATCGGCACCGGCCTCAAAAAAGACGAATACGTAACCGATTGTTCCGACATTGACGACATTATCGTGTTCCTGCGCGACGGTAACATGATGATTTCCAAAGTAGATGACAAGAAGTTCGTCGGCAAAGACATCATTCACGTAGCGGTATTCGACAAAAGCGACAAACGCACGATTTACAACATGATTTATCGGGATGGAAAATCCGGGCCGGCTTACATTAAACGGTTCAATGTTTCGGGTGTGACGCGCGATAAACTTTACGATCTGACCAATGAAACCAAAGGTTCTCAAGTGCTTTACTTTACGGCCAATCCGAACGGAGAAGCGGAAGTGATTACCGTTTTGCTTCGTCAAGTCGGCAGTATCAAAAAACTCAAATGGGATTTGGATTTCGCCAACATCGCCATCAAAGGCCGCGCTTCCAAAGGCAATCTCGTGACCAAATATCCAATCAAGAAAATCGAAATCAAGGAAAAAGGAATCTCGACTTTGCTGCCAAGGAAAATCTGGTTCGATGACACGGTGCAGAAACTCAATACTGACGCGCGTGGCGAACTACTGGGCGAATTCCGTCCGAGCGATAAAATTTTAGTTATTTCCCAAACCGGAAAACTCAAAGTCATTATTCCTGAACTCACGACGCACTTTGACGAAGATATGGTGGTTTTAGAAAAATGGATTCCGAACAAACCGATCTCGGCCATTTATTACGATGGCGAAAAGGAGCGTTATTATGTGAAGCGTTTTCTAGTCGAGAACGAAGGCAAGGAAGAAAGTTTCATCACCGACCATCCGAATTCACAACTCGAAATCGTCGCGACCGATTATCGTCCGGTAGCTGAACTAGTCTTTGCCAAATCCAAAGGCGTACAGAAAGAAAATCAGGTGGTCGACCTCGAGGCGTTCATTGCAGTGAAAGGTTTCAAGGCGCTCGGCAACCAACTCACCACCGACAAACTCAAACAAGTCAACTTACTAGAACCGTTGCCTTATGAGCCGCCGGCAGAAGAAGTTCCTGAACCCGTTGTAACAGCATCAGAAGCCGACCCAGAACCGATTGACCCAAACATCCAACTCGACGACGACGGGCAAATCACTTTATTCTAATAACAACCCATATCAATAAAAAAGGCGCAGAGAAATGAATCCCTGCGCCTTTTTTATTGGTGCTGATTTTATTGTAAAGTAGCAACAATTGATTTACGGTTGAACAGCTTTTTCTTCACTTGACGGCTCACCATTTTATACAAAAAAGCGCTGAAAATTATCCAACGCTTTTGTTTTCAATTAGCTCTTTTTTAATCCAATAAATCACCGTCTTCCAATTTCTTGTCGCGAATCTTATTGTTGTGCAACTTGACCGGATTCTTGGTTTTGCGCATCTTCAGGTTCAGGAACTCCACAAACAGCGAGAAGAAAATCGTGAAGTACAAATACCCTTTCGGAATACTGGTCACTTCGCTTCCGCCAAATGAGAAATGCGCCAAATGCGAACCTTCTACTACGAGCATTACGCCAATCAAAATTAGGAAAGACAACCCTAAAATTTGGATCGTCGGGTGTTGGTTTACAAATTTGCTCACCGGCCCGGCAAAAGCCATCATAATCAAAATCGAAATCACCACCGAAAGAATCATAATCTCTAGAGCACCGGCATAGCCAAAACCTTCCGGAGCTTCTTTCATCGAAATCAACCCGACCGCCGTCAAAATACTATCGAATGAAAACACCAAATTCAACAAAGCAATCTGAATAATCGCACTCGATAGTGTATTTCCGGCTTTGGCATTGGTGCCTTCTTCTTCACCTTCTAATTTATGATGGATTTCCGTGACGCTTTTATACAACAAGAACAAACCGCCGGCGAAAATAATAATGCTCTGTCCGGTAATATGTGCCGAGAACCAACCCCAATCCACACTGGCAATAGTATCTTGTAATCCTAAAACCCAAGTAATCCCGAACAGCAAAATAATCCGGAAAGCCATAGCGAGCGAAAGTCCTATTCTTCGGGCTTTGGGTTGGTCTTCCGCAGCGAGTTTGCCTGAAACGATTGATAGAAAAACAATATTGTCAATCCCGAGAATAATCTCCAAAAAAGTCAGCGTTAGTAAAGCAATCCAAGCATCCGGGTTGGCCAATATCTCAAACATAATTATTCATTATTAACTATTAATTATTCATTAAATAAGCGGTGCCGCGTTGTTTCTCGTCATTTCCTACGGCACCGAATTCAAAAGTATACGATTTTTCCGAGGTAGTCAAAATTTTTATCGAAATCGCCTTTTCTTCGGCCATGGTTTTTGGGTGCAGTTTGCGCAGCACGTATTCGCAATCGTTCACCCAGCGGATGGTCGCGGTGTCGGTTTTGCCTTTATAAGTTTCAATCACTAACGAATCAGTACGCACTGAAATGGTGGTATGTTTCACGCCGTTAATCTCAATCTCAGAGCGGAATGTTCCGGTTTTGAAATCCTTGCAATTGCGCTGCGGGTTGTAGCACGAAACCAATGTAAGTAAAGAAAGTAATAGTATTTTGTTCATTTTTTTGAAGCTTTTTCCGGCTATCCGCTATATCTTTTGCGCCGCTGTGCTCTGCAAAAGGATGTCGCTGCTATCCGGGCTAGGCATTTTTTTATCAATTCATATTTCGTCTTCTACCTTCGCGCCTCTGCGTCTTCGCGTGAGAAAAGAATAGCTCGCAAAGACGCAGAGTCGCAAAGAAAAACTGTCATTTCAAACGGTTCAACTCGTCGTCGGTGAAATTCTTGATGCTTTTGTCTTTGGCAAATTTATCGGCATTGTAGCTATTAGAAGCATTCCTCGGAATCGACAAACTATTCCAAGGTTCGGCTTTGAGCTGCTTGGCATAAAACACCATTTGCCCAATATGATATGGATAATGTGCCAATTGTCGATTAATCGCCTCAATCACTGTATGGCCTTCGTTGCGGATGTAAATAATCTGCGAAAGCTGTTCCGGTTGCAAACTATCGAGCGCGGCTAAAAAACAAGTCCAGCCTTTTTCCCAGCATTCAATAACCTGCTCTTTGGTCTGTAAATCGTTCTCGAATTCCCCGTCGCGGTGGCGCCATTCTTTTTCTCCGTCGGTGTTTAAAAAGTCGGTCCAGCGCGAAAGCATATTGCCCGAGAGGTGTTTTACAATGGTGGCGATGCTGTTGGTGTCTTCGTTGGTCATCACAAACAATTGCTCCGGTTCGAGTTGTGTCATGGCTTTTTCGCCAAGCATTTTGTAATACCGGAATTGTTTCTTAACACTTTCCAGATAAGCGGCAGTAGTTTCCATGTTATTCTATTTTAATATCGTATTGGCTCAGCAATCCCAAAATGCCCGAAGTTGAAAATTTTGCTTTTTTCATCGGGTTGTACTGCGGATCGATTTTGTAGTTTATCGCCGTGGTGAAATCTGCTTCGGCGAGCTGGGTTTCGTTGAACACTGCGTTTTCCAGATTACATTGGTCGAAAAAGGCTTGTGTTAAATTCGTTCCTACGAACACCGTTTCTTTCATCGAACAATTAATGAATTTGGTTTTGGGCATTTTCTTGTGGGCAAACGAAGCGTAGTCGAGCGCACATTGCTCAAAGCTCACTTCAAACAGAAAATCATTGCAATGCTGGAATTGTATGCCGAGCAACTTGCAATTCCTAAAACTCACATCTTGCAAGCTGGTTTGGCCAAGCAATAGCATCGAAAGGTTACAATCGATGAATTCGCACTCAGAGAAAGTATTGCCAGAAAAATCGCTGTTGGAAAAATCACATTGATTGAACACGCAGCCTTCAAACTCGCGATGGCGGAGTTCGCTGCCCATGAGCACCACTTTATCAAAAGTTTTGTGGATGTGAATCAATTCGTCCATCATTAATCGTCGTTGCCGTCAAATAAACTTTTTACAATGAGTTGTACGCCTTTAAAAAGCAAGAATACAGCGCCCAGACTGATTACAATTCCGATGGCAAGTACCAAATAATGCCACACATTCTGCTTGTTGATGAAGGCGTTATAAATCACCGACGGCCCAATGAACATGAGCGGTAAAGCCCAAGCCAGATTTCGGATTGCTTTATTGAGAACTTCTTTGTCGACTGCCATTTTTTGATTTGTAGTGGTGGTATAACGCAAAAGTAAAACATCCTAAGGCATGAACCAGCAGAATGTACAAGAATAAAAATATTTTTTTCAAGCCATACGGATCTTGCTCGAAAAATTCCAAAGGGGTAAAGAAAATGCCCAAAAAATAAAGGGCGAAAAAAGCGGTATTAACAAGTAAGTAAAGGCGAAACCAATTTTGTTTGCGCAACGAGTAGCCGCTCCAAATAAACATCACCGGAATTAGTGCCAGCAAGCTATAGAACCAAAACATCAGGAATTCTTGAGATAAGCATCTACTGCTTTACGCACGCTGCCGTGTTGTTGCAATAAGCTCGAAGCTTCTTCATAGGAAATGGCAATTTCGCCCATAATCATTTTCACGCCGCGGTCGACGAGTTTGTTGTTGCTGAGTTGCATATCGACCATTTTGTTGCCTTTCACACGCCCGAGTTGGATCATCGTGGCGGTAGAAATCATGTTGAGTACGAGTTTCTGCGCGGTGCCGGCTTTCATGCGCGAACTTCCGGTAACGAATTCCGGCCCGACGACTACTTCAATTGGGAATTTTGCCGTAAGTGCTAATGGGCTTCCTGCATTGCAAGTAATACCGCCGGTGATTATTCCGTTTTTGTTGCATTTTTCCAATCCGCCGATGACGTAAGGCGTGGTTCCTGAAGCCGCAATTCCGATGACAACGTCTTTACTTGTGATCTGGTGTTCTTGTAAATCGAGCCAGGCTTGTGTGGTATTGTCTTCGGCATTTTCAACAGCGCGGCGGATGGCTTGATCGCCACCGGCAATGATTCCATTTACTAAATCGAATGGAACACCAAAAGTTGGCGGACATTCGGAAGCGTCAACAATTCCCAAACGGCCTGAAGTTCCGGCGCCGATGTAGAACAACCGGCCACCGAGTTTCATTTTCACAACCACGGCCTCGACGAGTTTCTCAATTTGCGGCAACGCTTTTTCTACCGCCAATGGCACGGTTTGGTCTTCGCGGTTGATGTTGGCGAGCAAATCGGTGAGGGGCATTTTCTCGAGCGATTCGTATTTGGAGGATTGTTCGGTGGTTTTGGTGAAGGACATTTTGGTTGTTGGTTGTTGATTGTTGATTGTTGGAAAGCCTCTAGAGCTTCAAAAATAGGGAAATTTGCTCGCAAAGACGCAGAGACGCCAAGATTTTTATTGCCAACAAATAAGTCTAAAACTAAAATGATTCGCTAAAAAAGTGCTAACTACTGAACGCTATAAGCTGACTGCTAGTCAAGTAAGGAAATTTGCTCGCAAAGACGCAGAGACGCCAAGATTTTTATTGCCAACAAATAAGTCTAAAACTAAAATGATTCGCTAAAAAAGTGCTAACTGCTGAACGCTAAAAGCTGACTGCTAATCAAGTAATGAAATTTGCTCGCAAAGGCGCAGAGACGCAAAGATTTTGTTGCTAACAAACAAGGCTAAAACTAAGTGATTCGCAAAAAGTGCTGAACGCTAAAAGCTGACTGCTAATCAAGTAATGAAATTTGTTCGCAAAGGCGCAGAGCCGCAAAGATTTTTGTTGCCAACAAACAAGTCTACAACTAAGTGATTCGCAAAAAGTGCTGAACGCTAAAAGCTGACTGCTAATCAAGTAGGGGAATTTGCTCGCAAAGGCGCAGAGCCGCAAAGATTTTTGTTGCCAACAAACAAGTCTACAACTAAGTGATTCGCAAAAAGTGCTGAACGCTAAAAGCTGACTGCTAATCAAGTAATGAAATTTGCTCGCAAAGGCGCAGAGCCGCAAAGATTTTTACAAGTTTAAGACGTTCATCTTTGGGGAAGTTACCCACAACCGACAACTGTTGTGCGTGAGGGATAGCAACGGAAAGCCCGCAGCCTGCGAGGACTTGCAGTGAATAGCCCGACCCTTGTGGTCACGCCCTAAATAAAATAAGCCAAAGCGACCCCGAGTATAATCATCGAGATCTTGGCGATATTGAACTTGTGGCCTTCGCTGCTCTCGAAAATGATCGTGGAGGAAATGTGGAATAGAATTCCGATCACAATGGCCGTGATTTCGGTGTAGTAAGTATTTACCATGGGCAAGGCATCGGCTAGGAAAGTGCCCAACGGCGTCATCAGTGCAAAGGTCAGCATGAAGGCGAAAATGGCTTTTTTGTTGAGTTGGCTTTTGATGAAAAATGTGGTTAAGATTACCGCAATCGGCAAATGATGAATGCCAATTCCGAGCGCCAAATGGTGGTGGTGGCTCACGGGCAAACCTTCTAAAAACGCATGAATACACAAACTGATAAACAACAACCACGGAATTTGCACCATGGTTTCGTGGCCATGAACGTGTCCGTGTTCGGCACCTTTGGAGAAAAATTCTAATATGATTTGAAATAGGATTCCGATCATGATGAAAATACCGATGGAATTGGAGTGGCTCTCGTACACTTCTGGCAGCAAATGTACCACCGTGAGCGAAAGTAGAAACGAACCGCTAAAGGCCAAGAGCAACTTGAGGTTCTTTTTGTTTTTGGGTTGCAGAAACAGCGCGATGCCATAGCCCAGAAGCACCGATAAAAGTGGCAGAAGGTAATTCATTACTTGAAAATCATGATCAGGCGTTCGCTGTCGGTTTTGTGGAATTTCTTGAGTTTGTAATCGCCGAAGATATCCAGCAGGTAAATACCGGCTTGGTTCATCAAATCCTGAAAATCTTGTAAGGTAAACGCGCGGACTTTTTCGGTGAAATGGTAGGTGCAACCTTGGTTTTCAAAGTCGATTTCTTTGTAAATATGCCCGTCGATGTGGAAACGCTTGATATGGAAGTCGATGCCGTCAACGGTTTTAGTTTCTTCAGGAACCAGATTTTCTAGTACGTTCGGAACATTCATAAAATCAATCACGCCGAAACCGTATTCGGAAAGGCTTTCTTTGATGGCGATGAGTGTTTTGAGATGGTCGTCGTCGGATTCGAAATAGCCGAAACTGGTAAACAAGTTAAAAATCGCGTCGAATTTTTCCTCGAACGGTTCGCGCATATCGTGCACCTTGAAGTGTAAAGTATCGTTGGCGTTTTTGTTGGCGGTAGCGATGCTATTTTCAGATAAATCTACGCCGAGTACATCGAAGCCGAGTTGGTTCAGGTAAATCGAGTGCCGGCCTTTTCCGCAAGCCAAGTCAAGCACTTTGGCGTGTTCGGGCAAATTCAAATAATGCGTGAGATTGTCCATGAAAATCTGGGCTTCGCGGTAATTGCGTTCCTTGTACAAAATATGGTAGTAAGGCGAATCGAACCACGAGGCAAACCAGTTCGGGCAAGTCTTATTTTCTTTGTGGGAATCCGGATTTTGGGAATTTGACATTAATCTTTCACATTGAATATCGAGCGTGCAAATTTAGTGTATTTTTGCACCGATACTTGATTTTGCTATGGAAAATAATTTTAAGATGATCGCCAAGACCTTTTTCGGTTTTGAAGAAATACTGGCCCAGGAACTTCGCCAACTCGGTGCGCAAGACGTGCAACTCGGTACACGGATGGTGAGTTTCCGCGGAGATAAAGGTTTCATGTATAAAGCGAATCTGTCTTTGAGAACGGCGCTGAAAATCCTCAAGCCGATTTACCACTTTAGGGCCAACAACGAAGCAGGCTTGTACAAAGGCATTTCCGGGATGAACTGGTCGCAGTATATGAATTCGAATCAGACTTTCGTGATCGATACCACGGTACATTCCGATTATTTCAAACATTCGCAATTCGTATCGCAAAAATGCAAAGATGCGATTGTCGATCAGTTTCGTTCTAAAACCGGGCAAAGACCAAGCATCGATAAAGATTATCCGGATTTGCGCATCAATATTCACATCGACCGTGATCAAGTTTCAGTTTCGCTAGATACTTCAGGCGCATCGTTGCACCACAGAGGTTATCGCACCGCAACGAATATCGCCCCGATTAATGAAGTTTTGGCTGCAGGAATGATTTTGCTTTCGGGCTGGAACGGACAAGGTGATTTTTTAGATCCGATGTGCGGCAGCGGAACCATTTGTGCCGAAGCAGCGATGATAGCTTGTAACATTCCGGCAAACATCAACCGCAAGGAATTCGCGTTCGAGAAATGGAACGACTGGGACAACGAACTTTTCGACATCGTGATGGATTCGCTATTGAAAAAAGTGCGGGAATTCCACTACACGATTAAAGGCTACGATAAAGCCCCGAGCGCCGTGCAGAAAGCCAAAGACAATATCAAGAATGCCAATCTCGATGAGTATGTCACCATCAGCGAGCGCAATTTCTTCGACACTGAAAAAGAAACCCAAGGCCCGTTGCATATCTTGTTCAATCCACCTTATGGTGAGCGTCTGGATATTCAAATGGAGCGTTTCTATCGAGAAATTGGCGATACTTTAAAACAAAATTATCCGGGAACGAATGCTTGGTTTATCACGGCGAATTTAGAAGCTTTGAAGTTCGTCGGGCTCAAACCGTCGCGAAAAATCAAATTATACAACGGAAGTTTGGAAGCGCGATTGGTGAAGTATGAAATGTACGAAGGCAGCAAGCGGGCCAAGTTTCAAATTATAAAGGAGTAATCAATTTATCTGGAATTATGAGAAAGCTATTTTTTATTGTTTCAATGCATTTGATTGGTTTGGTAGCTCAGGCCCAATGGATTTTGACCACACCTTTGAAAGAAATCTCACAAGTAACCACCATCTATTTTACTTCAGACAACGGTGTCCTTTTGCTCGATACCACTTATTCTACCAGTTTTGTTGGTGGGTTATATATCAGCAACAACGTCGGAAATACTTGGGAAAGAAAAAATGTGGGTATTCTCAAAGATCTTTTCATGCTCGATGACAACAGCGGATTTGTACTGACCAACGGGAGCACTATTCTTAAAACCACCGATAGATTTGCGAATTTTGTTGTTAGGCCGCTCGGTTTTTCCAACATGAATGAGGTTTTCTTCATCGATTCGAATATTGGTTTTTGTTGTGGAGCTAATGGAAGAATCATTAAAACCCTCAATGGAGGCGACACCTGGGCTGCTATGCCTAGCGGAATTACCGATTTGCTCGAGGATATTTATTTCGTCAACAGTGAAGTGGGTTTTGCTTGCAGCACGAATGGGAAAATATTAAAAACTACAGATCAAGGCGCGACTTGGAGCTTGGTTGAGAGCACAAGTACTGCCAATATGAACCGTTTCTTGTTTTTGAATGAGCAACTTGGTTTTGCTTTAGGCAATGTGTTGAAGAAAACTACCGATGGCGGAAATACCTGGTCGGTTTTAAGTGTGCCAGCCGGAGGTTTTGACTTGAAGTCATGGAACAATCAGTTGGTTATTTCCGCCAGTTTTGGCAATATGTATACTTCCAATGACTTGGGTTTAACTTGGCAGGAAATCAATACACCGAATCCAACGGGGAATTATTACACGGTGGCTGTTGATCAAAGTAACAGATTGGTAGCGAGTCAAGAAGGTCGTTTGTATGTAACCAATGACGGAATCTCGTGGAGTATCTATCTGGATGGTATTTACCGTTCAAACCTGATGGACATTTCATTTTCAGATGCCGATAGAGGAGTGGTCATCGGTGATGGGAATTATTCCAGTGTGCTCTACCGAACAGCCGATGGCGGAATGACCTGGAAGCGTGAATTGCTTCAACAAGGCCAACAGAACAAATACAAAACCGTACATTTCAATAGTTCTGGTGCAGGGATAACCGCCGGAGAGTTAAATACACCGGTCTGGATTAGCAATGATTACGGCGATACCTGGAATCCTGGGCCGTCAAATATTCCAGTGACCGGTGCTTTTACTTCGAGTTTCATCAAGTCAAATCGTGATTTCTTCATCGGTACTTACAACTTGATTACTGCGCAGGGTTTGTTGTCGTGGAAAGCTGCTGGAGGATGGAGTCAAAACAACACGACATTGGGTTTGGTGAGTGCCATCAGTTTTTCTGACGATAATAATGGCGTTATTGGTGGTTACAGCGGCAGAATTTTTAAAACCACAGATGGCGGAACCACCTGGACCAACATCGGTTTACCGGGTTCTGATTTTCCGGGTGGTGTTCCCAATATCAAACACCTTCAGATGGTCAATCCTAATTTGATTTATGCCGATGAATACCGTTCTACCGATGGCGGAGCGACATGGCAATTGCATCAATTTCAAACCAGTTTCATTCGAGAATTCCATTTCTTCAATGCAGCAGTTGGTTATGGTTTGACCGGTGCAAAAGTAGTACACAGAACTCTTGACGGCGGTTTGACTTGGTTGCCGGTAAACGATGATGAACTTTCACTTACCAGTGATTTCAATGCGGTTTATTTTCAACCGGGAAAGGTAATAGGGCTTCATTATGATTCAGATATTTACGTGACTTCATTTGAGGAACTTTTGAGCGCTGAAAGTTTTGCATCGGCCAACGAGAATGATGTTATAATGTATCCCAATCCGGTAGTAAATCGATTATACCTCGATACGAAACTCAATATTACAAGTATTGCTTTGTATGATATGCAATCCAGATTATTTCCTGTTACAATAGAAGGAGACAGTATAGATATGACTGATTTACCGGCTGGAATTTACTTTGTCAAAATCGGCACATCGGCAGGAATGATGACCAAAAAAGTAGTAAAAATTTAAAACATCAGATTAATTTTTATCATGACCAAACTCCAAGTTCGCGCCCTGCTATACCAACTCGCCTGTTTCGCTTTCTTATTCATCGGATTGCAATTCTTGATAAAAGAATATTCTAACCTCACCGGATTATGGGTTTCTTTCACAGCTTTTGTCGTCGGAACGATTTTGTCGCCTCAATTTCAAGCGGTGAAAACCAAGGATGGCGAAAAGTTGTTTATGCGATGGATTTTCCTTAAAGGAACACGCGTCATTAAGTAATCGCGAATTATTTTTTGGCAGCTACCGGAACTTTCTTCTTATAAATCGGAATGAAATAAGAAACCGTATAATTAAAACCTGCTCCGAAAGTACCATCATAAGTGCGGTTGAAGCCCGGAATGTATAGGTTGTCGAAGTTGTCCGGTTTTTTGTTTGAAAGTAGTTTGTTCACGCGCAAACTGAAACCTACGTAAAAGTTGTTGATTACTTTGGCCTTGACGCCCATCAAAACTTCGATCCATTGCGCCGATAAACCGCTGAATTTTTCGCCCGAGACAATTTCCTGAGAAGCCCCAAAATACGGATAACGGTTATAAATTGTGTAGGAATTAAGCGTTTGGCTGAACGAACTCACGCCGTAACGCGCTCCGATATACACCATGTTTTCCATGTCGAGCCAGTTTTCGTATAGGTTGTAATCGATTCCTGCGCGGAAATAAGTGCCTTTGGAGGTAAAGTTGAGTTGGTCATCATCGACGGTTTTGTCTTCGTTGCCGATTTCACCAGCGAGATAGTATTTTTTGGTCAGGCGGTAATCTCCGACAATTTCCAAACCTTTGTAGTCGTCTTCGTAAAAGCCACGAGTAAGTTTAAACAAATCGACTCCTACTCGCAGGCCATAACGGTTGGTTTTGCCGGCAATAGTGTCGGTTTTGGTGGTTTGTGCCTCGATAGAAAACGAACTCAGCACCAACACCAATAGGCTACAAAGAAATTTTGAGGTGCGTTTCATTTTCAGTATTGATGTTGGGTTGGAGTAGGGTAATATTGCGCATCCAAAGGGCGTCGTCACCTGGAGCGTCGGTATGTACAAAAGGCGTTGTGGCATCTAAAGTAAAAACGGTTTTATAACCGCAAGCCCGCGATACATAAACATTTTCTCGCGTATAAGTGAATTGCAAATTGTCAGGGTCAACCAGTGCCGTGTTGGTATTGCCGTAATTCAAAATGAACTGATATTGTGAAACATCGTTAGCGATATCGAGCGGTACTTGAATTTTACTCACGCCATTGTAAACCGCATAAGGCGTGGTGTCGCCAGTTTTGATTATAGCCAAGTTGGTCACGCTTTTGGTGAGTGTCGGATTGGTGAAATCGTAAAAATCGATGATGAGCCGTGGTGTAGTTTCGGTGCTTTCACTACAAACATCGTCTTTTTCGCAACCCGAAAAAACCATGGCTAAGGTTAATATTAAAAGTATTTGTTTCATATGTAAGTGCCTGATTTCCTGAGTGTATTAGTGCCTTAGTATTGAAGCGCTGAAGTATTCGGGAACTTATTTTCGTTTTTCCAAAAGTACGACATTTTCTACGTGGTGCGTTTGCGGGAACATATCCACCGGGTGAACGCGGGTAACTTGGTATTTTTCGTCCATTAACGCTAAATCTCTAGCTTGTGTAGCGGAATTACAACTCACATACACCACTTTTTCGGGTGCAATTTTTAGAATTTGCTCCACAACATCTTTGTGCATGCCGTCGCGTGGCGGATCGGTAATAATGACATCGGGCTGTCCGTGTTGGGCAATAAAGGCATCGTTGAATACCACTTTCATATCGCCTACGAAAAACTCGCAATTGCTGATATTGTTGCGTTTGGCATTTTCTTTAGCGTCGGCAATGGCTTCTGGTACGCTTTCCACGCCGATGACTTTTTTGGCATTTTTAGACACGAATTGTGCGATGGTTCCGGTTCCGGTGTAGAGGTCGTAAACGGTTTCCTGTCCGGTCAATCCGGCAAATTCGCGGGTAATTTTATACAGTTCGTAAGCTTGGTCTGAATTGGTCTGGTAAAACGATTTGGCATTGATGCTGAACTGCAAACCTTCCATTTCTTCTAGAATATAATCGCGGCCTTGGTATAAGATGATATTTTGGTCGTAAATCGTATCGTTCGGCTTGCTATTGATAACGTATTGTAACGAGGTAATGTTCGGGAATTTTTCCAGCAGATGGTCGAGCAGCAACTCGCGCTTGGTTTTGTCGTCTTTGAAAAACTGGATTAAAACCATGATTTCTCCGGTAGAAACGGTTCGGATCATCAAAGTTCTGAGCAAACCTTCATGATTTCTTGGATCGAAAAATTCTAAATGATTGGCATTGGCAAAATCGCGGATTTCGTTTCGAATCGCGTTGGACGGATCTTCCTGCAGATGGCATTTGGTAATGTCGAGGATTTTGTCCCACATTTTCGGAATATGGAAGCCGAGCGCGTTGCGGTTGCCCAAATCGTCATCGCTTTTGATTTCGTTTTCGGTGAGCCAGCGCGAATTGGAGAAACCGAACTCCATTTTATTGCGATAGAAGAATTGTTTTTCCGAGCCCAATATCGGTTCAAATTCAGGAAGTTCAATTTTGCCGATGCGTTGCAAGTGGTTCTTGACTTCATTCTGCTTATAGAACAACTGCTGTGGATAATTCATATTCTGCCATTTGCAACCGCCACAAACGCCGAAATGCTGGCAAACTGGCTCAATTCGATGCTCAGAATACGCATGGAAACGGATGGCTTTGCCTTCGTAATAGGCTTTTCTTTTTTTGAAAGTCTGAATATCGACCACATCGCCTGGCACAACATTCGGTATGAAAATCACTTTTCCGTCGGGCGCTTTGGCTACCGAAACGCCTTTGGCTCCAGCATCCAGAACGGTAATGTGCTCGAAAATAATCTTATCGTTTTTCTTTTTTGACATGCGGCAAAAGTAGCGAAAGTTTCCAGATTCCGCGTGCGGCTTTTTGAAAAAGAAGGTGGTTTTTTAATGCATCTCTGGATTTAAGCATTAATCTTTCATCAATGATTGTAGGAAAGATTTAACGGATTGTTTCCAAGAAGTTTTTTCAACGGATAAAGCGACAGCCGCGATTTCAGTTCCGGAGTTTTTGTTTTGAAGTTGCTCCAAATACAAACACCAACCGCCTTGTTCACAAATTTGCCTTCCGAAGTCTGTGAGTTGGTAGTGGTTTTCTTTTTCAGGATACGGCGAAATCAACCCTTTGAATTGCATCATTTCGGCTAGAATTTTCGCGTCTTGAAGTTTGCTTTTCCCCGATTTTTTAAATTCAAGCAAGGGTAAAATTTGATTTTCAGCGTGGAAAAGTAAATGAAGTTTGCTATCGATCAAGGTGTTGATTTGCGCAATCATAAAGTGGTTTCAGACAGGTTAAGATTGGCTACTATGGGATGAATCGGAATTTATCCCTAAAATAAAATCCAATAAACGGCAATGGCAGTCTCACACCATGATAAGCGCTTATCAGTCCGATCATCCATAGTATCACCAATCCCAAATTGCTAAAAAATAGTATTGGGGCAAAAACGGTATTGATTAAAACCAAAGGAACTAGCAACAAATTCATAACAAAGACAATAATTCCCATGCCAAGGGATTGTTCCAGATGGTATTTGGCCAGCGAAGTACGCGCGCCTTTTTTATAACAACGATAAGCCAAAAGCCAGCCGATGGCAGTGAGGTAACTCAGGGTCGAAACCTTTTTTCGGGTCATCATTTTCTTTGTTGTTGTTTTGTAGTTTTTAAAGAAATAGCGGCCTCCGAATTTATTTATCCCCAAACCATCGGAGGCGCTATTCTTTGCAGATTAGTCTGAATTCTGATGTGGCTCCGAGTGCTGTATCCTAATAAAACCTGGGACTGTGAGCGGTTACAGCATCGGGTTAACACAACTAATAACAAACACTCATTCTTTGATTATGGACTTTATCAATCAGAATCAGACAAGACAAAGCTAACTCGGCCGAGTGCGAAGTTTTGTAGAACGCACCAGTGATGTTTGTAGAATGATTTCGACAAAAAATAGGCTTTAACTGTACAATTGAAACAAATCGATCAGATCTGCCAAATTGTCGATGGAAAGTTTTTCGAAAATGCGGTTCTTGAAAGTACTCACGGTCGATTTCTTGATTTTGAGCGTTTCAGAAATCTCCATATTGCCAAAACCTTTAATAAGCAAACGCGCTACTTCCACTTCGCGGTCAGATAATAGTTCAAGTGGGTTTAGCGGTTTTTTGGAGATGTACGAATCCAAAATTTGGTCTTTGATGTTTTGGGTAATGTATTTTCCAGAGACCATCATGCCGCGTAAGGCTTGTTTCATTTCTTCTTCGTTACATCCTTTATTAAGATAACCCGACGCACCTGCATTGAGATAGCGCAAGGCATAAAGGTTTTCATCGTAAGCTGAAAAAATCAATATTTTAATTTCAGGTTGTAGTGCCTTGGCTTGACTGATGAGGTTCAAACTATTGCCGTCCGGAAAACTGATGTCAAGTATCAGTAAATCGATTGGATGCAGTTTGAGTGTGGCTAGAATTTCTTTGAAAGAACCGGCTTGCAGAATCTGAGCGTTGAAAAACAATTCGCGAATGAGTAGTGAAACGCCTTGTCGTACTACACTGTGGTCATCGGCAATTAGAAAAGTATGCGTTGGCTTCGGATTCATAGCTGCACGGTTTTAGGTGAAGTTAAGTTTTGTTGGTCAGATTTTGCTTAAAGTTAAATAAAAAGTAACTACAGTACCTTTATTTTCTTGGCTTTCTATCTGAATTTCGCCATCGAAAAGCGTGACGATTTCTTTACAAAGACTCAGCCCCAAACCAATCCCGGAATGATGTTGCCCAGAAGTGGCACCTTGATAATGCGGCTCGAAAAGATGTTCTAGTTCTTGGGCGGCAATCCCAGCGCCGTTATCCTGAATGGTTACGTGCAATTTATATTCATAATCCGAAAGATCTTCAAGGTTGATATTGATAGCAATCAAACCATTTTGCGTGAATTTGTTTGCATTGCCAATCAAGTTATAAAATAGTTGATGAATTTTCGCTACATCGGCATATACCATTTCTTGGTTTTTTAGTTGCGAATGCACTACGATTTTGTTGCCATGGCTTTCTACAAACGAAGTTAGAGCAGTAATAATTTGGTTAATTTCGTTGCTCAAGTTGCATTTGGAGTTTTTGAGCTGCATCGGTTCGTCTTTGTAATATTCGAGAATTTGATTGGCCAACAACAGCAGCGAACCGGTTGTAAATTCGACTGATTTGAAGGTTTCCTTGAGTGCTTCGTCTTGTGAAGTGATTCCGATTTTACGGCTGTAGATGGAAAGAATTTGCAAAGGCGATCGAATCTCGTGGCTGATCATTCCAACAATCCGATTCTTGAAACTCAAGTTGCGGCTGATTTTATCGCGGGCATCGGCGAGTCGTTTCTCATAACGGAACGCCATCTGCGTAAAGCGGAACAAAACAATCGAAATCACAAACATCAGCAATATCAAAATCGCAATCCCGTAACTGCGGATGTACTTGCTGGTTTGAAGTTGGCTCAGTGCTTTTTGCTGATTACGGTGCTCTAATTTTCGTGCAGCAGCTTCGTATTCGGGTAGCAGTTGGTTGGCTAAAAGTAAAAGCTGGTTGTTCAAACTGATGAGTTGCAAATCTTTCTGATGGAGTTTCATAAACGACGATTGCAATTTGCGCACTTCCAAAGCATAGTGTTTATTGGTGTTGATGATGACGCTCTTGAGTAAATCTTCGATGGTTCCGGTGATGATTTTGTCTTTGTATTTCATTGTGACCACCGTATTGAGTTGCTCTTTCCGAATATCAACTTTTCCCGCAAAGGCCGCAATGAGTCGGCGGATCAAGCCTTTCTGTGCGATATTATCAACTTTAATATAAGTGTTGGTTTTTACGCTGTCGAGTATTTTTTGATAATTAACGCCATCAAATTTGTAGGGGCTGATACTCGAATTGACTTTAGGAATGGGGTTTTTTAAAATTGAATCGATGAGATTTTTTAATTCAGAAATTTCGGTTTGCGTCTGATTTTTCTTGCCCAATAATTCTCTGAAAGCCTCGCTGTTTTTTGCCGAAAGCCTCAAACCATCAATCATCACAGTAGTTTGTTGAAGCAACAACTGATAACGTTGCAGCGATTCTGGGTTTTTATTCTGGATGTAATCGTCGAAATATTGCTGAGATTGCATCAGTGCGCCGTTGATTTGATTGGGCAGCAAATGAATTTTTCGCGCTTTTTGGGCTTCATCAAAAGCATTTTCGATTTGTTTCTGATGGATGGTTTCGTTGTACCATAGCAGCAAAGCCAAAAGTTGCAGCAGCACAATGCTGGTCAATAAAGTATAATGCAGGGGTTTGCGCCCACGGATTTTCAGTAATCGGGAATGGATGAAATTCAATTTGAGACTTTTCACGGTTGGTTGCTTTCGCAGGTTTCAACAAACGTTAAAGAGTTGGGGCGGCAAAAATAAATTTTAATTATTTACGGACAAAAATAAACCACGCCTAGCGATAAAAGTGTAATACATTTTGTCAACCGCTGTAGAATATGTTCTACAAATCATCAATCTTAAAATCAAGTAGAGAATGCTGCAGGATATTTTAGAAAAGGTTTCCATTTAAAAATAGGAGGAACCGTTTAACTTTGTAACAAGCGGAATGCATTTTCAACTAATGCCGTTAAATTTAAAAACTAATATTATGCAAGCACACGAAATAGATTACCGCATTTTTGGTGAAGAAATGCAATATGTTGAAATCGAACTTGATCCTCAGGAAGTAGTTGTTGCAGAAGCCGGCAGTTTTATGATGATGGACAGCGGGATTACGATGCAAACCATTTTTGGCGACGGATCGCAAGAGCAGCAAAGTGGTTTGTTCGGCAAATTGCTCTCAGCCGGTAAACGAGTCTTAACTGGCGAGAGTTTGTTCATGACAGCCTATCAGAATCAGAATCAAGGCAAAAGTCAGGTTTGTTTTGCGTCGCCTTACCCAGGAAAAATCATCGCCATTGATTTGATGCAATTTGGCGGACGTTTTATTTGTCAGAAAGATTCGTTCCTGTGTGCCGCTAAAGGTGTTTCGGTCGGAATAGAATTCTCTAAAAAATTGGGCCGCGGTCTTTTCGGAGGCGAAGGTTTCATCATGCAAAAACTTGAAGGCGACGGCATGGCGTTCGTGCATTCTGGAGGTACTTTAGCCAAAAGAGAATTGGCTGCTGGTGAAGTGCTGAAAGTGGATACAGGATGTATTGTCGGTTTTACAAAGGATGTCGATTATGATATTGAATTCATCGGAGGCATCAAAAATACTTTATTCGGTGGCGAAGGAATGTTCTACGCTACCTTGCGTGGTCCCGGAACGGTTTACGTACAATCCTTACCTTTCAGCAGATTGGCCGATCGAATTATAGCATCGGCACCAAAAAATGGTGGAAGCTCTCGTGAAGAAGGTAGCCTGCTCGGCGGATTGGGCAATTTGCTCGACGGTGACAATCGTTTTTAATAGAAAGGACCGCTTCTCTGTAAGACATAAAAAAGCCGCAGACTGGATTTGAGTTTGCGGCTTTTTTATGAATTTATTTTTCTAGTAACGGTGCGTACTTGGCCCTATTTTCATACAGCATCCAAAGCAGCATCGCTAAGAAAACCAGTGCTATCGGCAATCCGCTGCTGTCGGTCACAGTATTAGTGAGCATGATGCCGAACATAATAGGAACAATAATCAGCGCGCCCAAAGCTCTGGTTTTTGGAAAAATCACCAACAATCCGCCCACAACTTCAGCGGCGCCAACCAGCGGCATCAACCAGCCGATTTCCATGAAGGCTTGCATGGTTTTCATCATTTTTTCAGACAGATTTTCCGGCATCGGCATATACTCAAAAAATTTGTTGAGTCCGGCATTGATGAACATCAACCCGAAGAGCAGCGAGGCGACAAAAAGGATTTTGTTTTTCATAATCGTTAGTTTTGTTGGTAAGTAAAGAAAAGAAAAGAACATTTCATCACGAAGTTAGAAAATTAATTCAAAAAACAATTCGTAGAAATGTAATCTAAAACTGATGGTTTTCTGTGGATAGATTTGTTCATATCCTCTAAGTTTTTCTTAAAATCAGCTCATGGCGTTTGCTATTTTTACCTTAACTAAACAACATCCTTATGAAAAAACGATTACTGTTTTCTGCCGTACTTACGGTAGTGTTTACTGTGTCTTCTTGGGCACAGGCTTCAGGGCCAAATCCTAAAAATCAAATGGCTACTACAGCTTGCGATTTGAACTTGCCGTTGCTTTTTCCGAGTTATAATTCGCAATGCGCGGTCGAATTTACTGATTTGACTATTCCTGAAATTGTAGACAGTTGCGGCAATACAGTAACGCCCACGACTGATTTGAGTATTTTCCCAATTACAGCTACCGGAACTACAACTATTGTTTGGGAATTCATCAACGAACTCGGTGGTATTGAAACCGCCAACCAAAACATCAACATTCTCGATTTTATACTTCCGGTTCCCGATGTGGCGATCTTGCCAAATTTCTTTTCACAATGTGCAGTGCAAGCTACAGATTTACCTGTGCCGACCGCGACCGATAATTGCTCTGCGGTAACAGTGACCAACAACGCGGTATTCCCGATTACAGTTTCCACTTTAATTACCTGGACTTATACCGATGCGACAGGAAATTTCTCTTACCAAGACCAAGATATTTACATCAATGATTTTACCGAACCGGTTGCTGATGTAGCGATTTTGCCCAACGTGCACGCGCTCTGTCAAGTCGCCGAAACCGATTTGGTACCACCAACAGCTACCGACAATTGTGGCGGTTTGGTTACGGTTACTAATAATGCAACTTTCCCGATTTTACGTTCAACTTTGATTACTTGGTATTACACCGATGAAAACGGAAATGTGAGCTATCAAGACCAAGATATTTACATCGATGATTTTGATGCGCCAGTGCCTGATACAGCTTCTTTACCAGATTTTCACGCGCTTTGCCAAGTCAGTGAAGCCGATTTGATTGCTCCAACAGCAACGGATAATTGCTCTGTTGCATCGGTAACCAACGACGGAATTTTCCCGATTTTGGCCTCTACAATCATTACTTGGACTTTTGCCGATCCGAGTGGTAATACAGTTACTCAAACCCAACGAATTATTATTGATGATGTGACCAATCCGGTTCCTGATGCAGCCGTGTTGCCTGATGTGGTTTCACAGTGCGCTTTGTCTGCCACAGATTTAGTGATACCCACCGCTACCGACAATTGCTCGATTGCCAGCATAACCAATGACGGTGTTTTCCCAATTACAGCCTCGAGAACCATTACCTGGACTTTTGCCGACCCGAGCGGAAATTCGGTAAGTCAATTGCAGAATATCATCATCAACGATACCACAGCACCGACGCCAGATACCGTTGTTTTATCCGATGTCTTGGCTCAGTGTGAATTGCTAGAAACCGACCTTGTGCCGCCAACGGCTACTGACAATTGCTCGGGAATTGTGACCGTAACCAACGACGGTGTTTTCCCGATTACAGCTTCTACAACCATTAATTGGACTTACAGCGATGGCAATGGAAACAGTACTTCGCAAATCCAAAATATCATCATCGACGATACGCTAGGCCCAACACCGGATTTGGCTGTATTGACCGACCTCACGGCAGAGTGTGCATTGCTTGAAACTGATTTGGTTGTTCCTTCGGCGACTGACAACTGCTCTGGCGTGGCAGGCATTACCAATGATGGTGTTTTCCCAATTATTGCCTCGACTACGATTACCTGGACTTATACCGACGGCGATGGAAACTCTTCAACACAAACCCAAAACATAGTAATCAACGATACGACTCCGCCAACACCCGACACGATTGCATTGGCTGATATTGTTGCTGACTGTGAAGTACGCGAGTCTGATTTGGTTGTGCCTACCGCGACAGACAATTGCTCAGGTATTGTTACTGTTTCCCATGACGGAGTTTTTCCGGTCACTACCGCAACGACCATTACTTGGACCTATGCAGATGCCGGCGGAAACACGTCTTCCCAAACACAGAATATCATCATCAGCGATACTACTGCGCCTGTTCCTGATGCTGCAATATTACCAGATGTAAACGGCCAATGCGAAGTAGTCGAAACCGATTTGACTGCGCCCACCGCTACCGATAATTGCTCTGTAGTTACTGTAACCAACGATGGCATTTTCCCTATCACGGCGTCAACCACGATTACTTGGACATTTGCAGATGCTAACGGAAATACCGCTACCCAAACCCAAAATATCGTAATTGATGATACAACTGCACCAACGCCAGACAATACTATATTAGATGATGTGGTAGCACTTTGCCAAGTGGTAGAGGCCAATTTAACCACACCGACTGCGACCGATAATTGCTCAAGTGTGACGGTTGCCCACAACGCGACTTTCCCGATTTATACGACAACGACGATTACTTGGACTTTCACAGATGCCAACGGAAACGCCTCGACTCAAGAGCAGAATATTGTTATCAATGATACTACAGCGCCAACACCCGACGCGATTACCCTAGCTGATATTACCGCCGAATGTCAGGTTTTTGAGTCTGACATAACAGCGCCAACTGCAACCGATAATTGTTCGGTTGTATTGGTAACGCACAATACCATATTCCCGATTGCAACATCTACAATAATTACGTGGACTTTTACCGATGCCAACGGAAATGCCTCAACGCAAACCCAGAATGTCATCATCAACGATACTACAGCGCCGACTCCGGATGCCGCAGTTTTAGACGATGTAGTTTCGCAATGTGCAGTACTGGAAGCAGATTTGGTCGTGCCGTCGGCTACCGATAATTGCGCTGCGGTAACTGTAACCAATAATGGTGTTTTCCCAATTACCGCTTCGACCATTATAACCTGGACTTACACCGATACGAGCGGAAACAGCAATAGTCAAACCCAGAATATCTTTGTCATCAACGATACTACCGCGCCAACGCCTGACCTTGCTGATTTAGCAGATGTTAACGGTCAATGCGAAATTCTTGACACAGATTTAGTGCAGCCAACAGCTACCGATAATTGTTCAGGATTGGTGACCGTGAGCAACGATGGGATTTTCCCAATTACGGCTTCCACAACCATCATCTGGAAATATACTGATGCCAACGGAAACAGCACTACGCAACCCCAAAACATCATTATCGACGATACTTTAGGGCCAACGCCTGACAATGCAGTTTTGGCAGACTTTACAGCCGAATGTGAAGTGCTTGAAACCGATTTGGTTGTTCCTTCGGCGACAGACAATTGTTCGGGTGTGGCTAGTATCACCAATGACGGAATATTCCCAATTACTGTTTCAACAACAATCTCTTGGACATACACTGATGGCGACGGCAACACATCGACGCAAACCCAAAATATTGTAATTAATGACACGACAGTGCCAAATCCTGATGCGGCTTCGCTGGCTGATGTGAGTGGAGAATGCCAAGTTGTAGAAGTTGATTTGACTGTTCCTTCAGCAACCGATAATTGTTCGGCGGTGACCGTGTCTAGCAATGCGGTTTTCCCTATTACGGTATCGACAACAATTACTTGGACTTACACTGATGCCAATGGAAATACATCAACCCAAGATCAGAATATCGTCATTACCGATACTGTAGCACCAACTCCCGATGTAGCTGTATTGCCTGATGTTACTACCGAATGTCAACTGCTGGAAGCTGATTTAGTCGTGCCGACCGCGACCGACAATTGCTCTGTAGCTTCGGTAGCCAATGACGGAATTTTCCCGATTACCGCTTCGACTACGATTACTTGGACTTACACCGATGCCAACGGAAATACGTCAACCCAAGAACAGCATATTGTGATCAACGATACGACAGCGCCAACGCCTGATATTGCAGTTTTAGCCGACATTACAGCACAGTGTCAAGTAGATATTACCGATGTTACCGCGCCAACAGCCACCGATAATTGCTCTGTGGTTACTGTAACCAACGATGCCATTTTCCCGATTGTGGCCCAAGGCGTTACTACAATCACCTGGACTTATACCGATGCCAGCGGAAACGCCACGACGCAAACCCAAGATGTTTTAATTGGCGATAACACACCACCAACGGCAACGCTAACAGACACTACCGTATCAGTAGACGTAACCGGAAATGTAACTGTTGCTGCAGCACAACTCGAAAACGGAACCGCTACTGATAATTGTGGTATTGCAGGAATTTCAGTATTTCCGAATACTTTCAACTGTACCGAATTAGGCGATCATGTGGTCACGGTTACTATTTTGGATATTCACGGAAATGTGACCCAACAAACGGTAACAGTAACGGTAACTGATCCGAGCGATTTTTGTAGTGCTTTAGGTGTCGACCAAAACGAATCGGTAACCTTAACGTTATTCCCGAACCCGACTTCAGATCAAGTCTACTTGCAAGGAAATAACCTAAACATTCGTTCGGTAAGCGTTTATTCTATTTCAGGACAATTGATTCAAAGCGAAAGCTATCAACAGTCTGCCGAGCAGTATAGCGTTTCCTTGAAAACTTTGCCACAAGGCATGTATCTGTTGAAATTCGAGACTAGCGAAAGCACGTTCACCAGAAGGGTCATGAAATACTAATCTATTCATTTTAAAATAGAAGGCAATCCTAATCGGGTTGCCTTTTTTATGGTTTGTTGAATAGAATTTATCCTTACCTTTAGGTTTTTTGAAAATTTTTAATCTCATCCATCAAGCTATGAAAACAAACGCTGTTAAAGCCTACGGGACTTCGGCTCCCGAAAATGATTTGGCCCAAATGAACATCGACCGTCGCGAAGTGCAGGCGAAAGACATCGAAATCGAAATTATGTATTGTGGCGTTTGTCATTCCGATTTGCATACTGCGCGCAACGATTGGGGTTTCACGACTTATCCGGCCGTTCCGGGTCATGAAATTGTAGGGAAAGTCACTCGTGTGGGAAATGAAGTAAGCAAACTCAAAGTAGGCGATTTCGCTGCTGTAGGTTGTTTGGTCGGCTCTTGCGGAACTTGCAGCAGTTGCCAACAGGATTTAGAGCAATATTGCCTTAACGGCTGGGTCGGTACATATAACAGCACCGACAAATATTTGGGCGGTATGACTTACGGTGGTTACTCGGAGAAAATTGTTGTTGAAGAGCATTTTGTCTTGAAAGTTCCCGAGAATCTTGACCTCGCAGCCACTGCGCCTTTGTTGTGTGCCGGAATTACTACTTGGTCGCCCTTGCGCCACTGGAAAGTTGGTAAAGGAACCAGAGTAGCTGTAGTCGGTTTGGGCGGATTAGGGCATATGGCTATTAAATTGGCTAAAGGTTTGGGCGCCGATGTTACTTTGTTCTCTAGAAGCCCGGGCAAAGAAAAAGATGCGTTCGATTTGGGTGCCGACGCGGTAGTTATCTCAACTGACGATGTTCAAATGGAAGCTGTCAAAGGCAAGTTCGACCTCATTATTGATACGGTTCCTTACGTTCATGATGTTAACCCTTACGTAGGTACTTTGAACATTAATGGTACTTTGGTGTTGGTAGGTTATCTCGGCGGTTTAGATCCGATTCTCAATACCGTTCCGTTGATTATGGGCCGAAAGGCAGTGGCGGCTTCGCTGATTGGCGGCATTGCTGAAACTCAGGAAATGCTGGACTTCTGTGGCGAGCACAACATCGTATCGGAAATCGAACTGATTAAAATCCAAGACATCAACCACGCCTACGAAAGAATGCTCAAGAGCGATGTGCGGTATCGTTTTGTGATCGATATGGCATCACTTAAAGCCTAACCAATTTAAATATTCGTAAAAGCAGCGGCTGTTATAAGTCGCTGTTTTTTTGTGTCAACCGACACTTTAAGGCAAATTTACAACTTTTACTATATTTACCGAAAATAAATAATATGTGTGCTACAACCAACAAGAATGAATTTATGCAGGAGGCCATTCGCCTGTCGATTGAAAATGTAACCAGCGGACAAGGCGGCCCATTTGGAGCCGTGATTGTCAAAGACGGAAAAATCATCGCGCGCGGAGCCAATTCAGTAACATCAACCAATGACCCAACGGCGCATGCTGAAGTAGTGGCGATAAGAAATGCTTGTAAAGAACTCGGGAGTTTTCAGCTCGACGGCTGTGAAATTTATACTAGTTGCGAACCTTGCCCAATGTGCTTAGGTGCTATTTATTGGGCGCGACCTGATAAAATGTACTTCGCCAATACCAAAAAAGATGCGGCTGATATCCAGTTCGACGACCAATTCATTTACGAGGAAATTGAAATTCCTTACACCAACAGAAAACTTGAAACCGTCCAAATGATGCGCGACGAAGCCCTAGAAGCCTTCCGCCTTTGGAGTGAAAGTACCAAGAAAATAGAATACTGATTCCAAACGATTCCATGATTCAATTTATATTAAATGACCGGCTCATCGAGACCGAAAAAGCGGCCAGCACTACCTTGCTTGATTTCATTCGTTATGATGAAAACCTGCGCGGAACCAAAATTGGCTGCCGTGAAGGCGATTGCGGTGCGTGCACGATTCTAATTGGTTCTCTCAAAAACGGAAAACTCGATTATATCAGCGCCACTTCTTGTTTAACACCACTGCCGAATGTTCATGGCAAACACGTGGTGACGGTCGAAGGAATGAATTTGCCCGACAAACTCAACCGCGCACAAGCAGCCATGGTCGAAAGCTCGGGAACGCAATGTGGTTTCTGCACGCCGGGCTTTGTGAATTCGATGTGCGGCTTTGCGCTCACGAGTGCTGAGCCAACGTATGAGAATGCCATCAGCGCGATTGACGGCAACATTTGTCGTTGCACCGGTTATAAATCGATTGAACGCGCCACGGCAAAATTCAGTTCGCAATTGCAACAGAAAGACGACAAAAATCCTCTGAAATGGTTGGCTGAAAACGACTTTATCCCAAGTTATTTTACAGAAATTGAATCTAGGTTAAAAGCAATCCAAGTAGAGGCTTATGCGAGTAGCGGCGCCGTGCCTATTGGTGGCGGAACCGATCTTTACGTTCAGAAACACGAGGAAATGCACGCCATGGATTTGGAATATTTGTTCGACAGGAACGAACTCAACGGAATTATCATTGATGGTTCTAAATGCAAAATCAAATCTTCCGTAACGGTTACTGATTTGATGCAAAATGACACTTTACTTGGGGCAATTCCGAATTGGTATCAGTACATGAAATTGTTGTCCTCGACACCGATTCGAAATATTGCAACGATTGCCGGAAACATTGCCAACGGATCGCCTATTGGTGATTTCACAATCATTCTTTTGGCCTTGAAAGCCGAACTGACTTTGGCCGATAAAAATGGCGTACGTCGGAAATTGCCGCTCAAAGATTTCTACCTTGGTTACAAAACGCTCGATAAAAAAGCGGATGAAATTATCACCGAAATCACTTTCGAAATACCAAGTAACACGGCTCGATTCCATTTCGAAAAAGTTTGCAAACGCCAATATTTGGATATCGCCAGTGTGAATACTGCAATGTATCTCAAAACCGAAAATCAAATAATTACCGAAGCCAATGTATCAATGGGTGGCGTTGGTCCGATTCCGAAATATCTCGCCAAAACCAGCGAGTTCTTGAAAGGCAAATCAATTGCAACAGAAACTCTCAAAAGTGCTGAAGTTATCTTGCAAACCGAAATCTCACCCATCAGTGATGCGCGCGGTACCGAATCCTACAAACGATTGCTCGGGCGACAATTGTTCTTCGCGCATTTCATCGAGTTATTTCCCGATACGATTAACATCAATGATCTCGTATGATTAATATAGATGCACAAAACCACGTTCGGGGAAAATCGATTTACCTCGACGACATTCAGGAATTACAAGGCACTTTATATGCTTTGCCATTTGATGCTACCGTTGCCCACGCCAAAATCAAAAGTCTAGATTTAGAAGCCGCTTCGAAAGCAAAAGGTATCGTGGCCATCCTTACCGCGAAAGACATTCCCGGCGAAAACCAAATTGGCGGCATCATTCCAGATGAACCCTTGTTTGCTGACGGTGAAGTTCATTTCAGAGGCCAAGTGATTGCTTTGATTGTAGGCGATTCTGAACACCATTGCCGCCAAGCAGCTAGATTAATTAAGGTAGTTTACGAAGAACTTCCTGTGATTGTTAATCCTAGGGAAGCCCAAGCGCATGGCAAACTCATCATGCCGCCGCGCAATTTTAAACTGGGCAATACCGAAGAGGCTTGGTCAGAGTGTGAGCACATCATCGAAGGACGCTCGGATGTCAACGGCCAGGAGCATTTATACATTGAAACCCAAGGTGCTTATGCTCGTCCGAAAGAAGATGGCAGCATCGTGATTTCTTCTTCCACACAAGGCCCAACAGCGGTACAAAGAATGGTCGCGCGCGTGCTAAATATTCCGATGCACAAAGTAGAAATCGATACGGTTCGTCTCGGTGGCGGTTTCGGTGGAAAAGAAGACCAAGCTACTCCGTGGGCTGTCATGGTGGCTTTGGCAACGCAAGTTTTACACAAACCCGTGAAAATGTCGATGCACCGCATGGACGATATGCGCATGACCGGAAAACGCCATCCGTATTCGGCTGATTTCAAAATCGGTTTGACCAAAGATTTGAAAATATTAGCTTACGAAGTGACGCATTACCAAAACGCAGGTGCCGCAGCCGATTTGTCGCCGGCCGTGATGGAGCGCACTTTGTTCCATTCGACCAATGCTTATTACATTCCGAATGTCAACGCGAAAGCTTATAGTTGTAAAACCAATTTGCCTCCGAATACCGCTTTTCGTGGTTTTGGCGGTCCGCAAGGGAAATTTGCAATTGAGGCAGCGATTGTCAAAGCAGCGGAAACTTTAGGCGTCAGCCCGGCGGAAATCCAGAAAAAGAATTTAGTGGTCGATGGCAACGAATTGTCTTACGGACAGATTTTACAGCAAACCAATGCGCATGCTTCCTGGGACGATTGTACCGCGACTTACCAATACGAACAACAGAAAAAGCGAGTAGCCGATTTCAATGCTACCAATTCCAGATACAAAAAAGGACTTGCCGTGCAACCGATTTGTTTCGGAATTTCGTTCACCAACACCATGATGAACCACGCGCGCGCCTTGGTACATATTTATCACGATGGTAGTATTGTGGTGAGCACCGGAGCAGTCGAAATGGGGCAAGGCGTCAATACGAAAATGCTCCAGATCGTGACCGAAACTTTCGGCATCAGCGCGAAAAGGGTGCGCATCGAATCGACCAATACTTTGCGGGTGGCCAACACGTCGCCTACTGCTGCGAGTGCCGGAGCGGATTTGAACGGAAAGGCTTTGCAACTGGCTTGTAACGCGCTTTTGGAAAGATTGATTACGGTCGCTCAAAAAGAACTCAATACTGATAAAATCCAAATCAACGACGAGTTTGTTTTCGCTAACGATAAAGCTACTGAAATCAGTTGGCCCGATTTGGTGATGAAAGCCCATGTGTTGCGGGTTGCCTTGACTGAAAACGCACACTACGCTACGCCAACCATCCATTATGATAAAACCAAAGAAAAAGGCCATCCGTTTGCCTATCACGTATATGGAACCGCAATTGTTGAAGTAACCGTAGATTGCTTAAAAGGTACTTACGAATTCGATGCGGTCAATGTGGTGCACGATTTCGGGAAAAGCATGAACACCGATATCGACAATGGCCAAATCGAAGGCGGACTCGTGCAGGGCATCGGCTGGATGACACTCGAAGAAATTGTCTACAACGACCAAGGCAGGTTACTTTCCAATGCTTTGTCTACTTATAAAGTGCCTGATATTTATTCGGTGCCGAAACAAATCAATATCAAACACCTGGAAACTGAAGGCCACGAACTCGCGATTAAAAAATCCAAAGCGGTGGGCGAACCTCCGTTGATGTACGGATTAGGAGCTTATTTTGCGATTCGCGATGCCGTTCGTGCATTCAATCCAAATGCAGACCTAGCTGTGAATGCGCCTTATACGCCTGAGAAGGTATTGATGGATTTGTATAAGAAATAAAGAACGCAAGCCGTGGTGATCAATTTTTACAAACAAGTCCGTGAATGTTTGCTTGCAGAACGCCGCCTTGTTTTGATGGTCGTAATTTTCAACGAAGGCAGTAGTCCGGGTCGCAAAGGTTTTAAGATGGCTGTGTCTGAGAAACAAATGTTCGGCACCATCGGCGGCGGCATCATGGAACACAAACTCGTCGAATACGCGCGCAGTTTGCTTAAAACGCAGCATTTTCTTCCGTTTATTAAACATCAGATTCACGACAAAACAGCACCAACTGATCAGTCAGGCATGATTTGTTCCGGTGAGCAAACCATCGCTTTCTATGATTTGAATTTGAGCCATCTGGCCACCATCGATGCTATTATCCAAAAGAAAAATCTGCATATCCGTTACACTGAAAAAGGGCTTGACCTCAATTTGCATCCAATGATTAACCACGATTGGGAATTTGTCGAATCGGTAACCTTGCCCAACCGCGTTTATATTGTCGGCGGCGGCCATGTAGGTTTGGCTTTGAGCGAAGTTTTAGCAAGGCTCGATTTTGAGATTTACGTGCTCGATCACCGCGAAAACCTCAATACGATGCAGGCCAATACGTTTGCGCATTTCCAGAAAACCGTCGAGTTTGAACACATCGACAAAGAAATTCCTGAAGGCAACAATGTTTATGTAGTGATTATGTCGTTTGGTTATCGCACCGACGATATCATTATCAGGCGTTTGCTCGGTCGTCGTTTCAAATATATCGGAATGATGGGCAGTCAGGAAAAAATCGCCACTTTAAAAAATCATTTGCTTCAAGACGGATTTAGCCAGAATCAACTCGATGCCGTGTGTTGGCCGATTGGGATTGACATCAAAAGCGAATCGGCACAGGAAATTGCCATCAGTGTTGCGGCAGAACTCATCAGCGTTAAAAACAAAGCCACATGATTTCCGTTGCCGAAGCCTTTTCGATATTGGAAAAATTGGATTTTCGATTGAAAGAAATCGAAGTTCCACTGGTTCAAGCGCACCAATATATTCTTGCCGAGACCATTTGTTCGCCCATCAACATGCCGCCTTTCAGACAATCGAACATGGATGGTTTTGCGCTGGCCTTACACGAGAAATTGACTTATGAGATTGTGGGTGAAGTTAAAGCCGGAGATTCGCAAACGGTGCAACTAAAACCTGGCCAAGCGGCGAAGATTTTTACCGGAGCGCCTGTTCCTGATTCGGCTCAAGCAGTGATTCAAATTGAAAAAGTTTCCACTAACGGCCACCAGCTTTTGCTAGACGAAGCCATTTTGCCCGGAACCAATGTTCGGCCTTTGGGTTCTCAAATCCGGAAAACTGCCGTTGCGCTTGAAAAAGGTACTTTTTTAAGTCCGGCTGCAATTGGATTTCTTGCTGGTTTGGGCTTGACTTCGATCAAGGTTTTCAATCAGCCTAAAGTTGGGATTATCGTCACCGGAAACGAGTTGGCTGCGCCCGGAAATCCGTTGCAACACGGGCAAGTTTATGAAAGCAATGCAATCATGTTACAGGCTGCTTTACAATCTAAGCTTTTCAATCAAATCAGTTTGTATCAAGTAGATGACGATTTTGAAAACACCCAATCCGCGATAAAATCTGCTATAGAAGAAAACGATTTGCTGATGATTTCAGGCGGAATTTCTGTTGGCGATTATGATTTCGTTGGAAAAGCATTGCAGCAGTTAAATGTCGAAACCTTATTTTACAAAGTCAACCAAAAGCCCGGAAAGCCTTTGTTCGCGGGAAAGTATCACAATAAAATGATTTTTGCTCTTCCTGGAAATCCTGCGGCGAGTTTGACTTGCTTTTACGTTTATGTGTGGCCGACGCTTCAAAAAATGTCGGGTCACCAAACAAACTACGGAACCAAAACCCGAAGTAAACTCGCTCATGATTTGGAAGTAAACAATCCGCGCGACCAGTTTCTCAAAGCAATAGTTTCCGGCGAAAAAGTGACAGTTCTCGACCATCAGGATTCATCAATGCTCGATACTTTTGCGCTGGCAAATGCACTGGTTTACGTGCCCGGTGGAAATTACCGTTTGCCCGCGAATGAACCTGTCGCGCTGTATTTATTATAGTGCTATCTTTGTAGGCTATAAAATTTTAGGATGTTGTTCAGCGAACTTTTACACACGCCATTATTGCTGTTGCTTTTGCCGATTGTCGCTTTCCTGTACGCGAGTGTCGGCCACGGCGGTGCCAGCGGTTATATTGCTGTGATGAGCCTTTTTGCATTTCCCGTTTCGGTGATGAAACCTACGGCTTTAGTCTTGAATATTTTGGTCTCAGGAATTTCGTTCTATTTTTATTACCGCGAAAAACAGTTCGATTGGAAGTTGTTCTATCCGTTTGCCTTGACTTCAATTCCGTTTTCTTTTTTGGGCGGATTGCTAACGGTTGAAACCCATTATTATAAAGTAATCCTAGCGTCGGTTTTGATTATTGCAGTTTTGCGGTTGCTCGGCGTTTTCGGTAAGGAACAAGCCGTTTTGAAACCCGTCAATTTTCCGTTGGCTTTACTTATTGGAGCCACTATCGGGTTTTTGTCTGGTTTGATCGGAATTGGCGGCGGCATTATCCTGAGCCCGGTGATTTTGTTTTTGGGTTGGGCCAATATGAAGCCTACTGCGGCCGTTTCCGCTTTGTTTATTTTCGTGAATTCGCTCGCCGGGCTTTTTGGTTTTGTTTCCCAAGGCGGAAGTTTGCCATTGTCATCAGCAGCGGTCATTAGTGTTGTGCTGGTTGGCGGTATTCTCGGAAGTTATTACGGAAGCCGAAAGTTCAATACAGCCACGTTGCGCAATGTTTTGGCTTTTGTTTTAGGCATTGCGATTTTAAAATTATACACGACTTAACGATGCAGCTAACGGTAAAATATTTCGGTATCATTGCCGATTTCACCCAGAAAAAGGAAACGTTTTTACCTTTAGATGCATCCATCGATACTATTGAAAAGTTACTTTGTTATCTTCAAGAGTTATATCCTGAGATCAAGAATGTTACGTTTTCGATTGCTTTGAACGAGAAACTGATTAGTAAAAATGAAGCGCTAATTGATGGCGACGAAATAGCCTTATTGCCACCATTTGCCGGCGGATAAATCATGAAACGCTACGAAAAACAAATCGCCTTATCCGAAATCGGAACTCACGGCCAGCAAAAACTCGCTGAGGCTAAAGTATTAGTTATCGGTGCCGGTGGTTTGGGCTGTCCGGTTTTACAACATTTGGCAGCAGCGGGTTTAGGCTGTATCGGTATCGTCGATGCAGATTTGGTGCAGGAAAGCAACTTGAACCGGCAGGTTTTATATACCGTAAACGACATAGGCAAACCAAAGGTAATGGTTGCATCCGAAGCTATTTTGAAGCAGAATCCTGAAATCAAATTGGCCGTTTATCAATGCAATTTTACCGAAGAAAATGCTTTCGGAATTGCCGATGGTTATGATATCATTATTGATTGTACCGATAATTTAATCGCTCGCTACTTGATTAACGACGTGGCTTTGGTGCTGAAAATCCCGATGGTTTACGCTTCGGTGCATCGGTTTGAAGGCCAGCTTTCGGTGTTCAATTATGAGCTCGGCCCCACTTACCGCTGTTTGTTTCCGGAAAATGAAAATCTGAATGCTCTGAATTGTGACGATTCGGGCGTGCTCGGCGTTTTGCCCAACACGATAGGAATTTTACAAGCCACCGAAGTACTGAAAATCATTCTCGGCATCGGTAGTGTTTTAAGCGGAAAGTTACTCATTTACGACGGATTGTCGGCCCAAATACAAACCATCGAAATCCCGAAAAATGCGCTTGCGGTGCAACACGGATTGTTGCGTGGAATCGATATTCACCAACGAAATTCTCAGGCCGTTAAAAGTGTTTCTAAGATTGATTTTATGAGGTTTCTCCATGATGATTCGACGATAATTATCGACCTCAAGGAAACTTATGAAGAAGCTGCAATTCAAGCAGAGAATATCGTCAATGTGCCGATTGACCAACTCGAAAACTATTTGGAAAAATACCGCAAAGACCAAAAAATTATCTTATTTTGTCGGTTCGGAAACCAGAGTTTTCAAGCGGCGAATTACCTCAATAAAAAAGGATATACTTCGGTATTTCACCTCGAAAATGGCGTCGCAACTTTGATTCAAAAGTGATATGGAAACAGCAAAACCAAAAAAATCTTCGTTTGTTACCGGTGCCATTTCGGCTGCGTTCATCGGCGATTCGATTGCCAAACACCAAAGCAAAACCAGCATTGGAGCGCACAACATTTTCCTCGGTCAAGTCCGCGCGGACGAGATAGATGGGAAAATAGTCGCGGGCATTGAATATTCGGCTTATGAAAGTATGGCTGAAGCGGTGTTGCACGAAATTCGTGAAGCTGCGTTCGAAACTTTTGAGTTGACTTGTTTGCATATTTACCATAGTTTGGGTTACGTGAAAACAGGAGAAATCTGCTTGTTTGTTTTTGTGTCTGCGCCGAGAAGAAAAGCCACTTTTGAAGCCCTCAAATTTCTGGTCGAAGCCATTAAGGAAAAGGCCCCGGTTTTTGGCAAAGAGATTTTTGAAGACGAAAGTTACACTTGGAAAAAAAATACTTAAATGGTCGATATTACGCATAAAATCAGCACGCTCAGAACGGCCGTTGCCCAAGCGATTGTCAAAGTCGGTTCGCCGCAAACTATTCGCGCGGTAGTAGAGAAAACCGTTCCCAAAGGCGATGTTTTGGCCACAGCAAAAGCAGCCGGTTTGTTCGCGGTGAAAAATACCTCGAGCGCAATTCCTGATTGTCATCCTTTGCCGATTGAATTCACAGGTATCGAGTTCGAATGCTTGCAAGATTCAATTGTAATCGAGGTTGAAGTCAAGACCATTTACAAAACCGGAGTTGAAGTGGAAGCCATGCACGGCGCGTCGATTGTAGCGCTAACGATTTATGACATGCTCAAACCGATAGATAAAAACGTCGAAATTTCCACTATCAAACTGCTACATAAAAAAGGTGGAAAATCAGATTTCGCCGGTAAAGATTACTCGCGGCTTTCGGCAGCAGTGGTCGTTTGTTCTGATAGCGTTTCAGTGGGAACGAAAACAGATGCTTCCGGTAAAACCATCCTCAAAAAGTTGGAGAAGTTCGGTGTAAAAACTGCGTATTATCAGATTATTCCCGACCAAATCGAAGCGATTCAAGCGCAAGTACAACAGTTTCAGAGCACAAAAACCGATTTGCTTATTTTCACTGGCGGCACCGGTTTATCTAAAAAAGATGTCACACCCGAAGCCTTAATGCCATTAATCGACCGACGCATTCCGGGCATCGAGGAAGCCATTCGTTCTTATGGGCAAGAGCGCACACCTTATGCAATGTTGTCACGCTCAGTTGTTGGGTTCAAAGGCGATATGCTGGTGATGGCTTTGCCGGGTTCAACCTCTGGCGCGGCAGAATCGATGGATGCGGTTTTTCCTTCGGTGTTGCATTTGTTCGACATTATCAACGGTTCGCAGCATGGAAAATAAAGCGGCGTTGCAGGATGCTTTTGGGCGCGGTCACGATTATCTGCGCATTTCCATCTCGGAACATTGCAACTTGCGCTGTACTTATTGTATGCCGGAAGACGGAATTCATTTAACGCCCAAACCGCAATTGATGACCGCCGATGAAATCCTCCAAATAGCTGAAACTTTCGTGCAATTGGGTGTGAAGAAAATCCGCGTCACCGGTGGCGAACCTTTGGTTAGGAAAGACGCGAAAGATATTTTATTGCGTTTGGGGAAACTAGGTGTGAATTTAACCATAACCACCAACGGAATTCTCGTTCCGAATTTCATAGATACTTTTAAAGCAGCCGGAATCAAAACGGTCAACATCAGCATCGACAGCCTAGACAAAGCCAAATTCAACCGCATCACGCGCCGGGATTATTTCGAAGCCGTCTTTGAAAACATCAATTTGTTGCTTGGCGAAGGTTTTCAAGTGAAACTGAACGTGGTTTTGATGAAGCATTTTAATGACAACGAAATCCTAGACTTCATCGCTTTGACGGAATTCAAAAAAGTGCAGGTTCGTTTCATCGAATTCATGCCTTTCAACGGCAACGATTGGGACAAATCAAAATTGGTTACCTATGCGGAAATCCTTCATCAAATGGAAACTGAGTTTGCAGTAAACGAAATCCAACGCCTTGAAGATGCGCCGAACGATACGGCTAAAAATTTCAAAATCGCTTCTTACTTAGGTAGTTTTGCGATTATCTCTTCGGTCACCAATCCGTTTTGCAGCACTTGTAACCGCATTCGATTGACCGCTGATGGTAAGCTCAAGAATTGTCTTTTCTCAAATTCTGAAACGCCTTTGCTGGAAACTTTACGCCGCGGCGAATCCATTCTTCCTTTAATCCAACAAAACCTACGCTCAAAAAAACCGGTTCGAGGCGGCATGGAAGACGACGCGCAGTTCCAGAATCCCGAATTATTTTCCCAAAACCGAAGCATGATTGCCATTGGTGGATAGCCGTTCGAGCAATACTATTTTGATAACAAAATTTCTGGTCTAGTTGCATTATTTCGATTAAAATCTATATTTGTAGGTTGGAATTTTTAAAACGAACACTTTGCAGCAACGAAGCATTTATAGCCGACGGGTTTGGGTTGATGGGAAACTGCAGCCCGCCACTGTAATTTTTGCTAACGGAACCATTACAAACATCCTTTTTGAACAATCGCCAGAGGCGGAAGATTTTTTCAATTCTGTGATTATGCCTGGTGTGATTGATGTTCACGTGCATATCAATGAGCCTGGGCGCACCGAGTGGGAAGGATTCGAAACCGCTACCCAAGCCGCAGCAGCCGGCGGAACCACCACCATTGTCGATATGCCACTCAATGCGAGCCCAGTTACCACAACCTTAGCGGCTTTTGAGGAAAAACTGGAAGCTTCCAAAGGTAAACTCAATGTAAACGTAGGTTTTTACGCCGGACTGATTCCCGGAAATGCAAGCCATTTGGAATCATTAATCAAAGCCGGAGTTGTAGGCGTGAAGTGTTTTTTGACACATTCCGGGATTGATGAGTTTCCGAACGTTACCGAAAAAGACTTAGACGAAGCAATGCCGATTATCGCGAAATACAATTTGCCGTTATTGGCGCATTGCGAATTATACGACACTGAAGTAGATTCTAATTTCGAAAATCATCCTACGAGTTATCAGCATTATCTGGCCAGCCGTCCGAAAAAATGGGAAAACGATGCGGTCGATTTGATGATTCGAATGTGTAGAAAGTATCATTGTCCGGTGCATATTGTTCACGTGGCCTCGGATGAAGCTTTGGCATTGATTGAAGCTGCTAAAAAAGAAGGATTGCCTATTACTGCTGAAACTTGTTCCCAATACATTTACTTCAACGCTGAAGAAATTCCCGATGGGAAAACCATTTATAAATGTGCACCACCGATTCGGGAACGAGCCAATAACGAACATCTGAAAGCAGCTTTTCAAACCGGAGTGCTCGATTTCATCACCACCGATCATTCGCCAGCGCCTGCCGATATTAAGGAAATCACTATAGGTAATCTCAAAAAAGCTTGGGGTGGTATTGCCGGAATTCAGTTTTTGCTGAGCGCTTCCTGGACGGCTTTGAAAGGAACGATGGCTTTGGAAAAGTTTATTCCGCTATTGACCTCAAAACCGGCTGAGTTTCTTAAAACCGATAAAAAAGGAACCATTGTTATCGGCAACGACGCTGATTTAGTGATCTGGAATCCAGAGGAAAGTCAGGTTATTGTGGAAAGCGATATCTTTTTCCGGCATAAAATAAGTCCCTATATTGCAGAAAGCTTGAGCGGCGTGGTGTTGCAAACCATCGTGAATGGCGAAACCGTCTATCAGAATCAATTGATAAAAAATAAAAATAAAGGACAATGGCTTTTACAAAAGTAACCGAAATCATTAAGGAATCACCGGCATTTGCACAGCTTACTGACTTGGCAGCAGCCAGATTGGGCGGAAAAGTATTGTATGCTACCGACGATTTCTTCGCAGAAAAAGAAAACCTGATTGCCCCGACGCGAGGCATTTTCATAGCCGACAAATACACCGACCGCGGCAAATGGATGGACGGTTGGGAAAGCCGTCGCAAACGCACGCCCGGTCACGATTGGGCCATTATCCAATTGGCGACTTCAGGAAAAATTATCGGTTTTGACATCGATACGAATTTCTTTTTGGGCAACCATCCGCCACATGCCTCTGTAGAAGCCGCTTATTTACCCGATGCGCCCGAAGATACAAATTGGGAAACTGTAGCTTGGAAAGAGATTTTGCCGAAATCGCACTTAGATCCGGGTTCGCAGAACTTTTATGAGTGTAGCAGTGACGAAATTTATACGCATCTCAGATTGCATATTTATCCTGATGGGGGTGTGGCGAGGTTCCGCGTTTACGGCGAAGTTTTCAAAGATTGGAACAGCGTTTCGACCACAGAAGAAATCGATTTGGCAGCAGCCATCAACGGCGGACAAGCCATGGCCTGCAACGATATGTTTTTCAGCGCGATGGGCAATTTAATCATGCCCGGCCGTGGCGTAAACATGGGCGATGGCTGGGAAACCAAGCGCAACCGTACGCCAAACAACCGCGATTGGGTAATTTTGAGATTGGCGCATAAAGGAATCGTCGACCGAATCATTGTAGATACTTGCCATTTCAAAGGGAATTATCCTGATAGTTGTTCGATTGAAGCGTGCTGTTCTGATACTGATAATTTGGAAAATGCCAATTGGCAAATCTTACTACCGCAGCAAAAACTCAATGCCGATTTCATCCACGAGTTTGGCAATGAAGTGCAGAAAGGTCAAGTGATTACGCACGTTAGATTGAATATTTTTCCCGATGGTGGCGTGAGCCGACTTAGAATTTTTGGTAAAATCGTTCGATAGTGAAGGTCAATATTTTCATATTGCTGGTTTTATACGTAGTGTATTTTGGCGTACTGATTACGCTGGGCTACCTTTCGTATAAAATGCCGAATTTCATTTTCGGGAAGGGCAAAGAAAACGAAGACGGCGAGCCGATTCAAACCACGAGTTTGAATTATATGTACACCGGAATGCTGCTGGCCATTCTCGGAATACTCGTAAATACTTATCTTTTGGTGCAAGACACAGCGCTCGAAAGCCACATGATGGAATGGCTCAATATCGTGATTCGATTAATGCATATTACTTTTGGAATAGCGTGGATTGGCGCTTCGTTCTATTTCGTATTTCTGGAAAATGCGCTTAACCGAACTGAGAATGTGCGCGATGAATTGGCCGGAAACCTATGGGCGGTGCACGGCGGCGGATTTTATTATTTGGAAAAGTACAAAGTGGCCCCGAAAGAAATTCCGAAACATTTACATTGGTTCAAATATGAAGCTTATTTTACTTGGCTGACCGGATTCTGCCTGTTGTTCGTGGTGTATTATTTCAACGCCTCGGCTTTGCTGATCGATAAAAACGTACTCGATATTTCGGCGGCTCAAGGCATTTCTATCGGCGTAGGTTCGTTTGTGGTGGCTTGGCTGATTTATGACCAAATGTGCAAATCAAGGCTGATCAAAAACCAACAATTGTTTGCTTTGATAGGGTTTGCCTTACTGATTTTGTTTGCGATTTTTTACTGCCATGTGTTCAGCGCGCGCGCGGCATACATCCATTTTGGGGCGATGATTGGTGGTATTATGGTGGCCAATGTATTTTTCGTGATCATTCCGTCACAAAAAGCGATGGTTGCAGCTGCTAAGAAAGGCTTGCCGCTTGATCCGACTTTGGGGAAAAATGCCTTGGCGCGGTCGCTGCACAACAATTATTTCACTTTGCCGGTTTTGTTTGTGATGGTCAGCAACCACTTTCCGTCTACTTTCGGTTATGAATATCCTTGGTTGATGCTCGGAATCATTTCGCTCGGAACAGCCGGCGTGAAGCATTATCTGAACTTAAAAGAAAAAAGACAGTTGAATGTTTGGATCCTGCCGGTGTCGGTGGTGATTTTGTTGGCGGCTTGTTTTATTTCGGCTCCGAGCACCGATCCTTATGCTTGCAAAAAAGAAGTATCTTTCAGTGAAGTAAATGAAATTATCCAGAAAAGATGCGTGCAATGCCACTCGTCTAATCCGACGGATGACGTATACAAAGTAGCTCCGAACGGCGTCATGTATGACACGCCCGAAGACATTTTGAAGAAAAAGGACTTGATTATGCAGCGAGTGGTCGTGACCAAAACGATGCCTCAGAACAACAAAACCAATATGACTGAAGAAGAGCGCCAACTGATCCGTTGTTGGATTGAACAAGGCGCCAGTACCAAATAAATATGACATTAGCAGCATTTAATACTTTAGATAAAACGACGGCACGAGAGCATTTGTTTGCTTGTTGTGGTTCGACACGATGGGCAGATTCGATGATGCAGCATTTTCCTTTTGCTGATGAGAAGCAATTGGTGGAAACCGCAACCGAAATCTGGTATAACCAGTGCGATAAGGAAGATTGGCTAGAATCGTTTACGCACCATCCGAAAATTGGCGATGTGAAAAGCCTAGCAGAAAAGTTCGCCGGAAAAGAGCAGGCCAGCGTGGCTGTGGCGACTACCGAAACTATCGAAGCTTTGGCCGAGGCGAATATGCATTACGAGACGAAATTTGGGTTTATCTTTATTGTTTGCGCGACCGGTAAATCGGCTACGGAGATGTTGCAATTGCTGCACGATCGTTTGAAGAATTCACCCGAGGAAGAACGCGAGATTGCGATGGGCGAGCAGGCTAAGATTACAATTATCCGTTTTAAAAAGTTGCTGACCGAAGCGGATTTTTCGTTTTTGAAAGTAAGCCAGATTACGACGCACGTTTTAGATACAGCAGTTGGAAAACCTGGAAAAGACATTTCCATTCGTTTGCAGAAAAAAGTGGGGCACCATTGGCAAACCATTGCGCAAGGCATTACCAACGCCGACGGCAGAATTCCGGATTTGTTGCCACAGAACAGAAACCTGAAACCGGATGTGTATCGAATGGTTTTCGATACAGGTATGTACTACGGCAAAACACACACGCAAACGTTTTACCCCGAAGTAGAAATCCAGTTCACGACTTTCGATCAGACGCATTACCATGTTCCGTTATTGGTGAACCCATTCGGTTACAGCACTTACCGCGGAAGTTAATCACGACCCGGATGCCCTAGCCCTGATTGGAACGGCATCCTTTTTCCGGCTTTTCAGACGGGAAAAGATACAGTGGAAAGCAGGTTCCAGCTTCTTAATACATTTAAAATTCAACATTTAACATTCAACATAAAAAAATGACCATTCCACAAAATAAAAAAGAACAGCTTTTCGGGAATTTGCGTGCCGCCAATACGGCTTTTAACGAGATTTATCCCGGAGACCGCAGCGAGCGCCAGCCTGTACATACTTTATATGGCGGGGCGAACCTTTTCAAATCGGATGCGCCGATTGCTTTGGGCCAGCGTGCCTTAGAAATTCTGGAAACTTATGCGCCCAACCATGAGGTTTTTGGGAAAGCATTCGGGCTCACTGGCGGTAATGATTTCAGCAAGCGCATTTACGATAAGGTCGTGGCGAAATTGAAATCGGAGGCGATTGAGGATTTCCGGATCGATTTTGAAGACGGTTACGGCAACCGCAGCAACGAGGAAGAAGATGCCACGGCAGTCACGGCGGCCAAAGAAGTTGCTAAAGGCATGCAGGATAAGACACTTTCGCCTTTTATCGGCATCCGCATCAAGCCTTTTACTGAAGAAATGAAAGAGCGCGGTTTGCGCACGTTGGATATTTTCCTGACAACTTTGGTGGGCGAAACCGGTGGAAAGTTGCCCGATAATTTTGTGGTGATGTTGCCCAAAGTCACGATTCCCGAGCAACCGGAAGCTTTGGCGAATTTCTTTACAATCTTGGAAGAAGAACTAAAACTTACTAAAGGAATCCTGAAAATGGAAATGATGGTCGAAACGACACAGGCTATCATGGACATCAACGGCACCAATCCGTTATACCGTTTTATCAAGGCGGCGCAGGGCAGGTGTGTGGCGATGCATTTCGGAACTTATGACTATACCGCGAGTTGCAGCATTACAGCCAAATATCAGGAAATGGACCATCCGGTTTGCGATTTTGCGCACCACATGACCAAAGTGGCTTTGGCGCATACCGGAATTTGGCTCAGCGACGGAGCGACTAACACGATGCCGATTGGCCCGCATCGAGGCGATTTGACTCCGGAGCAAGAAGAAGAAAACCGCCAAGTGGTGCACCGCGCGTGGAAGAAAGGTTATGATCATATCCGCCATTCGCTCTGGAACGGTTATTACCAAGGTTGGGATTTGAACCCGGCGCAGTTCCCGATGCGTTATGCGGCCGTTTACGCGTTCTTTTTAGAAAGCTACGATGATGCGGTAGAGCGTTTGAAAACTTTTGTAGACAAGGCAGCACGTGCGACTTTGATTGGCGATGTGTTTGACGATGCGGCGACCGGACAAGGTTTGTTGAATTACTTCTTGCGAGCACTGAATAGTGGGGCAATTACCGAAGAAGAAGTTTTGGCTACCGGTTTGACACTGGAAGAAATCCGAGGCCGATCGTTCAAGAAAATCCTTGAAAACAGAATGGCGAAATAACGCAAGCTTAGCTATAAATCGTTTCGAGCCACAATTGCTTTTGGGTAGTTGTGGCTTTTTTCATGCATTACGTCGATATTTTGTTGATTGACTGCGATTTGAAAAAAAATCTTTTGTAGTTTTAACCACCCCAATTGGAGCGGTGAGTATGATTTCTTAACCAAATTAACGCTGATGCAGTTATACAAAAGATTGTCCCGAGTAGGGTTTCTTCAAAATAGTTACGCCTTTAAATTTCTTTTCATTGCCTTTTTGGGTATTCATATACCGCTAATCGGGATTTTGTTTTTTGTGCTGTTTGCGCCCCATTCGACTTCGCCGGTCACGATGTTAATTTTCACTTTGCTGATGACCTTGGTAGCAACGGGAATTACGCTGTTGGTATTGAAACGTTTGATTACACCAATCGAGTTGGCATCAGATGCACTCAATAATTACAGAAATTACCGCACCATGCCGCTGCTTCCGATAGAATATAAAGATGAAGCTGGCTTGCTCATGCGCAACATTCTGGAAACGATTCAAGACAACGAGAAATACATCAACGAAAAACAAGATTTGACTTATTTGTTGTCGCACGATTTGAGAACCTTTACGGGCAATTCAAAATCGTTGGCAGAACTTATCTTAAAAGAAGACGCTTCTCCGAGTATCAAGCAGTTTGCTGAACTCATTTACCAATCGACTTCGCAACAGTTGCATTTCATTGAGAATTTTATCCGATTACTCAAAGCGCAAGATGAGATTACCAAAGGAGTTCCGGAATGGCATTCGATTAATTTTCAAAACATCCAAGCCAGTGTGGAACAGCAGGTGAAACAACAGTTGGTTTTAAAAAATATCAGCTTAGTTTCTGAGGTGGAAGTGATCGAAAAGCAGTTGTTGATTAGCCCGGAACTTCTCGTTCGGGTTTTGGTCAACCTAATAGACAATGCCATTAAATTCTCTTTCCCAGACAGCGAGATTATGGTGCGGTATTATCTGAAGAAAGAACGGTTGGTTATCACAATTAACGACCAAGGCATGGGCTTCGATTTAGAACAAAGCGATGCGCTGTTTCAAAAATTTACCAGTCACAAAAAGAAAGGTACGGCCAACGAACCTTCCACAGGGATTGGTTTGTATTTGTGTAAAACCATTGTAGAAAGATACAAAGGCCGATTGATGGCCGCGAGCGAAGGCGCGAACAAAGGCGCAACTTTTACGATTCGTTTCTGATTGGCTTAAGAGTAATTTATAGCTGAAAATTGTCAAAAGCTCAGTTTTTTGCCTAGATTTGTAACAGCATTGGATGATTTCTCTCCATAAGTAGGAATTGTTATCATTTATTTAAAAAATACTATCCATGTCAGTTTTAGAAAAAACAAGTTCTGCTGCATTAATGGAGCTCGAGAACCAATACGGTGCTCACAATTACCATCCGCTTCCGGTGGTACTCAGCAAAGGCGACGGCGTTTATGTTTGGGATGTTGAAGGAAAACAATACTACGATTTCTTATCGGCTTATTCCGCAGTCAACCAAGGGCATTGCCATCCGAAGATTGTTGGCGCCATGATGCGTCAGGCACAAACACTTACCCTTACTTCACGAGCTTTTTACAACGACCAACTAGGGCCTTACGAGCAGTACCTTACAAATTACTTCGGGTTTGATAAAGTATTACCGATGAACACTGGTGCTGAAGCTGTTGAAACGGCTTTGAAAATTTGCCGGAAATGGGCTTATGAAGTCAAAGGAGTGGCGCCGCAGCAAGCACAGATCATTGTTTGTGAAGGCAATTTTCACGGAAGAACGACCACCATTATTTCGTTCTCTAACGACGAAAACGCGCGCAAAAGTTTTGGACCTTATACCGAAGGATTTATTAAAGTGCCTTATGATTCAATTGAAGCTTTAGAGCAGGCATTACAATCTTCGGCAAATATCGCTGGTTTTCTGGTAGAACCCATTCAAGGTGAAGCCGGTGTTTATGTGCCGCACGAAGGATATCTTGCCCAAGCAAAAGCACTTTGCGAAAAATATAACGTGCTATTCATTGCAGATGAAGTACAAACCGGAATTGCACGAACCGGAAAATTGTTGGCAGTTCACCACGAAAACGTGCAGCCGGATATTTTGATTTTGGGTAAAGCATTGTCAGGCGGAGTTTATCCGGTTTCAGCTGTATTGGCCAATAATCCGATCATGAATGTCATTAAACCCGGGCAACATGGTTCAACTTTTGGAGGAAACCCAATTGCTGCTGCGGTTGCGGTTGCGGCACTAGAAGTTGTTAAAGAAGAACATCTGGCTGAAAATGCAGAACGATTAGGTAAAATTTTCCGTCAGGAACTTGGCAAGTACATTCAAACCTCAAATATCGCAACCATAGTTCGAGGGAAAGGTTTGCTCAATGCGATTGTCATCAACGATACCGAAGAAAGCGATACAGCCTGGAATATTTGCATGGCTTTACGCGACAACGGCTTATTAGCCAAGCCAACGCACGGCAACATCATCCGATTTGCACCGCCATTGGTCATGAACGAAGAACAACTGCTCGATTGCGTATCGATTATAATCCGAACCCTGAAACAGTTTGAAGCATAAAAAAAATCCTCCGATTCAGGAGGATTTTTGTTTTATTCCATTTCTTGTTGGTGTTTGATTTTTTCGATGAGGTTTTGTTGGAAATCCTTGATGCCTTCTTCACCGAGAACCGTATACATATATATATTGATGAGCAAGTAAATCGAACTCAATACAATTCCGATAATTGCTAAAACGCGGCCGGTAATCACATTTGAGTAGCCATCATAGTGCTCGGGGTTTTCTGTGTAAAGAGCAATGTCTTTTTTGGCTAAATTCAGGGCAACGATTCCGAGTACTAAACCGATGATGCCCCAACAGCAACAAGTTAAAATTGATAAAATTCCTAAAATAAGAACGACTGTGGAATTGGGTAATTTTTGTTTTTCCATGATGTTTGTTTTAAAGCGTCATTTTGTAAATATAGGCAACTATCATAATCATAGCATTAATCACTGCAAGACTAATAATAATTTTGTGGTAATTGCGGCTTTTGTCGATATAATGCAAGGCAAGAAAACCGAACAGTAAAATGGTAGTATATATGGCCGGAAATTGATGAAATGCAGCCGAGAAATTGCCGTTGATCAATTGCAATATGGCTCTTTGTGTGCCACAACCCGGACAATCGATTCCAAAAAGTTTTTTGTTCAGGCACGGAATCATATACCTTTGTAAGTCTAAAATCAGCGTTTTCATCTTTACAATTTTACGAAAAAATATGATTGTAAAATCAGTAGTGCAAATTTAAAGTTGCTATTTTTGAACCGATTCTTAAATCAATTCCAGATGAAAAAATTACTAATTCCGATAATGATTGTGGCAATAATTGTTGCTTTTTATGAAGTAGGGCAGCCTAAAAAAAACATTTATATTGTCATTTTAGCGGTGGTGGTTTTTATGTTTGGGATGATGAAACTCAGCGCGAAAACGCCTAGCAAAAATCAAGAAAAGGAGGAAGGCGATGTTTAAAATTGGCGACCAAGTTTCAGTGCTTGACGATGCTATCGATGGCACAGTGATTTCAATCAAAAATAACGAAATTACCATTGAAACCGATGAAGGTTTTACGATGACGTATTTTGTCAATCAGTTGATTAAAAATTTTAAAACCAGCAGTTTAAGTAAAAATATCGAAAGTTTCAATTCAGAAAAAATTAAACTAGAAAAAGAAACTGCTAAAAGGAAGAATCCCGTGCCTGAACTTAAAGTAAAAGGTGAAATTCCGCCGCCAGAATTTGATCTTCATATCGAAAAGCTCGTCAAAAATTTCCGGTCGATGAGCCATCACGAAATTCTCACTTTGCAATCAGAAACGGCAAAACGGCATATAGAATTCGCGATCAGAAACCGCATTCCAAAAATCATTTTTATACACGGTGTAGGAGAAGGAATTTTGAAAGCCGAACTCGACTTTATGTTGGGTCGCTACGAGAACATTTCGTTCCGCGATGCTAATTATCAGAAATACGGTATGGGCGCGACTGAAGTTTATTTTAAACAGAATTCAAAACTTAGTTGAATTTTTTGTTTGTTAGAATCTAATTTGTGGTCAACAAGTTTCCTATGACAATCGAATTGCCTAAATAAAAGGTGCTGTTGCCTTTTTGGAAGGTTACCGCTTTTAGGGTAATGGTGTGCAAAAATCCAGAACCGTTTGTCGTAGTGACTACTTCAATAATACCGCTTGTATCGGCGACACCATTTTGGGCTGTCCACTCTTGGGTTACTGTTGGTGTGCTCGGTAATGAACTACCGCAGAAATATTCTTGATTAGTGGTGGTTAAAGCGGTTTCAAATAAGCGATAAACCAATTTGTTGCTGGTAGCTGAAATCAGTGCTGTTTTTGGCGTTCCCAAATTAGAAGTGTTCAACAGATTCGAATCAAAATTCTGAATGTAAATCGCTTCGATGTCGTTGCTGCCAGCGTTGTAAAGTAATTGGTTCGATGGGCAAACGGCTACGTTGTCCGGATTAAAAGTCAAAGGCAAAGTTGTGGCTGTGGTGGCATATTCGCCAAACGGGAAAGTTTCGTATACCTGTGTGCCTTCGGGTTTGTTAAACACTATATTTTTAAACACGATATTGTGCAAATACTTCAGAATTTTAGTAGCTCCGGTAACTGCATCAGGTGTTGAGTAAACGGCAATAGTTGAGATTTCGATAGTTCCAGCACTAGCTGTCCATTCAGTAGTAGCCGTTGGTGAAATCGGAGCAGGAGAATTGCACAAATTGGCGGCAGTAACATTTCCGTTGTAAGCACGATAAGTCACGTTTACAGAACTTCCAATTGTAATTATTCTTGGTTCGTCAGTGGGTGTGATTTCATTGGCAAATGCATTGGCAGCGGTTGGAATTTTCATGTACAAAGCTTCGTTACCATTGAGTTTGTAAATAATTTCTCCACAACTAGCAGCCTGTACATCTTGAAAATCGATAGTTTCAATTGTCATATCGCCGTCATCGCAATTGCTGAAAACGAGAATCAGGGCCAGTAATCCGAGAATTTTTTTCATGCCTAAGCTATTTTATTATCGCAAAAGTAGGATTTTAATTCGCCCGAACAAGTTTTAAAATACGAATTGTATCAAGAGAGATGAATTAAGAACAGACAATCTAAATTCAATACGATGCGACGGTCAAAATCATTACCTTTGGCGGCATGAAAAAGGTGTATTTAGACAACGCAGCCACTACGCCCATTGCTCCGGAAGTCATTGCTGAAATGACTCGTGTAATGCAAGAAGATTTCGGAAATCCTTCATCGACACACAGTTTCGGACGACAAGGCAAAGGCGTTTTGGAACTTGCCAGAAAGTCTGTAGCTAAAGCCATTGGAGCGCTGTCGCAAGAAATTATTTTTACTTCGGGCGGAACAGAATCTAACAATTGGGTGCTCCGAAACGTGGTCGTTCAGTTAAAAGTAGAACGGATTATTTCGAGCCGAATTGAGCACCATGCTGTGTTGCATGTACTTGAAGCTTTGCAAGCCGAATTTAAAATCAAAGTGGATTATGTAAAGGTTCAGCCTAATGGCGAAATCGACGTGAATCATTTGGTGCAGTTGCTTTCAGAAAACAAGAAAACACTAGTATCGTTGATGCACGTCAATAACGAAATAGGAACCGTGCTTGATTTGGCTTTGGTCGGTAGGATTTGTAAACAACATGGCGCGTATTTTCATTCCGATACCGTACAATCAGTGGGTAAAACACTACTTAATTTACAAGAATTACCGGTTGATTTTATCGTCGCCAGCGCGCACAAATTTCACGGTCCGAAAGGAGTTGGGTTGCTATTTGTTCGAAAAGGCATAGAAATGCAGCCGATGCTTTACGGCGGTGAACAAGAAAAAGGACTGCGCCCGGGCACTGAATCTTTGCACAATATTGCCGGATTAACCAAAGCTTTGGAACTGAGTATGAGCCAGCTCGAAGTGCATCAAGAATACATTTCTTCACTCAAAGCCTATGCAGTTTCTCAGTTTGAACAACATTTTCCTGGTTACAAAATCAATGGAAATCCAGACGGGTTTTATAATATTCTGAATGTTCAACTTCCTTTTTCTCAAGACAAGACTGCGATGTTGTTGTTCCATCTTGACATGAAAGGTATTGCGGTTTCCCGTGGTAGTGCCTGCCAATCGGGTAGTGCTAAACCTTCGCATGTATTGGCTGAAATCCTTGATGAAGCCGCAGCTCAAAAGCCATCGCTGAGAATTTCTTTTAGCCATTTCAATGCGAATGAAGATATTGATTATCTAGTGGAACAACTCCAATCGATTTAGAAGATTTTATTGGCTCAATCAAAAAAATGTAATACGTTTATCGAAATTTAAATCGTCTCATGAAAAAATCATTATTTGTTCTGGTTGTCTTGTTTTCAGTAGTCATTAATGCCCAACAAAAAGGTACTGTCGAGTTTGGTTCGAATATCGGATTCAACAGATCGGCCATAAATTCCTCTGAAGGTAGCACAGATGCTGGATCAGGTTTTAATATTGGGGTTTCAGCCGATTATTATTTTTCGCGCACCTGGAGTATCAAAACCAAATTGATTTATGATCAGAAAGGTTGGGACAATGGCTTTATTGAGTTTTACAGTTTTGACCCAAATGTAATAGACAGCAGCTATAAAACAGATTTTAACTTGAATTACCTGACCATTCCCGTGATGGCCAACTGGCATTTCGGACGCACTAAGAACTGGTACCTGAACTTTGGTCCTTATGCTGGATTTTTATTGAATGCAGAAGAAACCCGTTTCTCAACCGACGTCAAAGAAGGTTTCAACACCACAGACTTTGGAGTTGCATTAGGCGTTGGAGTTAAAATTCCGGTGAGCAATAAACTAAAAATATTCTTTGAATACGAAGAAAATTATGGCTTTTCGGAAGTTTTTAAAGAAGCGTATTCCGCCACCCGAAATGTGCGTTCCAGTTTCAATTTTGGGGTGAATTTCCTGATGAAATAATTACTTCACCAACACCAGATATTTCCAAGGTTCTAGTTTAAATTTATCGTCGCCTTTGAGTTCGATTTTAGCGCCGGAGAACCATTCGGTATAATTTCCTTTTTGGTATTTTGAATTCAAGGTTACTTCGGCTGCTTGCTCGCTGTAATTGATGATGGAAATAACTTGTTGGCTGGCTTTTGCTCTGGAAAAAGAAATCACTTGCAAAGGTTTGTCATTGTAAATGCGGATCATTTCGCCACCGGCATTTCCATTCCATAAAGCCTGGTTTTGGTGTTTGAGTTCGAAGAGCTTCTTGAACAAACTTTCGTAAGGCAGCTTGCTCCAATCAATTTGGTCTTTGTCGAAAAATTTAAGCGAACGATCCAGTCCGGCTTCTTGTCCGCCATACACCAGCGGCATTCCGTTGATGGTGCCACACAAAACCATTGAAGCTTCCAAACCTTCGCCGAAGTTCGCGAACTGATTGCCATTCCAGGAATTCATGTCGTGATTGTCTGTGAACACCATGCGATAACCATTGCGCGGAAAAGTGCTGACGTCGTGCGCCATATATTCAATCAGGCCGCCCAGCGGTTTGTGGTCTTTGGTTACTGCAGTCATTTTTTCAAAAAGCGTCCAAGAATAAGTCATGTCGAAAGCTTTCTTGTGCAAGTCGCGCGATTCCCATTCGCCAAGCATAAAAACTGGTTTTACGGCATCCATTTCGGCGCGGGCGTTGTCCCAGAAATCGGTCGGGACGAAACCAGCCGTGTCGCAACGGTAACCGTCGATGTCGAGTTCTTTTACCCAATACACCAAAGCTTTGGTCATGTATTGGCGCAATCCGGGTTTTTCGTAATCGAAATCAATCACATCGTCCCAATCGTACCAAGGTGTTGGCTGGAAATGGCCTTCTGGTGTTTTGGAATACCAATCCGGATGTTCTTTGGCGAGCGCATTGTCCCAGGAAGAATGGTTCGCGACCCAATCAATGATTACGTGCATGCCCATGCTGTGGATTTTATCGACGAGTGCTTTGAAATCTTCTTTGGTGCCGAATTCAGGGTTGACGCCATAATAATCCTTGACCGAATAATAACTGCCTAGAGTGCCTTTTCTTTTTTCAACCCCAATCGGGTGGATCGGCATGAGCCAGATAATGTCGATGCCCATCGCTTTAATTCTGGGCAAGTGTTTTTCGAATGCTTTGAAAGTGCCTTCAGGGGTAAATTGCCGCACATTGACTTCGTAGATTGTGGCGTTTTTGGCCCAATCCGGATGTTTGAGTTCGACATATTCGTGGGGTTGGTAGCGGTTTTTTGCCGAATCGCTCTCATTTTTTTTAGGCGAATTACAACTCACGATACACAAAGTGGAAACCAATGCTAAGGCTTGACAGTAAAGGGTTTTCATAAAGCTACGGGTTTAAAAGCAGTTTCTAAAAATAGGCTTTTTTTGATTGAATTGAAAAAAAATAGATGCCCAATTGTTGTATGCATAATATTCTTATGTATTTTTGCGTTGTTGTTTCCGGATGGCCTGCGTTAGGGATGGGAAGCAGTACCGCGTACTGCGGACAGCCCGGCCGCGCGAATTAGCGGAACAGACAAGATGATGTGCAATGCGCGGCAACGCCCAAAAAATAAAAACCAAATGATTTATTCTTCTGAACTCATTAAAGGCACTTTGAAAACGATTGTTTTGAAGCAGCTCGAAAATAACAAACGCATGTACGGTTACGAGATTACCCAAAAGGTGAAAGAGCTCACTTCGGACAAAATCCAGATTACTGAAGGCGCGCTGTACCCGACTTTGCATGCGCTCGAAGCCGACGGACTAGTCACGACTGAAACTGAGTATATCGGCAAACGCGTGCGCAAATACTATAGCCTGAGCCCGAAAGGAAAATCGACGATTGATGAGAAAATCAGCGAATTGGCCGATTTCATGAACACGATGAAATTCTTGTTAGACATACAACCCCAAACGATATAGAATGTATTGCCTGAGCGATTCGCAAATTGATTTCATCCTCAATGACATTAGTGCACGTGGCATTGAGTCGGTTAGCCTGCAGCAAGACCTGTTGGATCATATTTGTTGTATCATCGAGCATGAGCTTGAAGAAAATGGGGACTTTGAGCGCTTTTATTTGGCAACGGTCGGTAGTTTTTACAAATCCGAATTGCGCGAGATAGAAGTAGAGACCCAGCATTTATTAACCCACAAAAATTATTATGTGATGAAAAAAATCATGTTATACAGTGGCACTTTTGCTGCAGCAGTTTTAAGTTTCGGTATCATTTTGAAATTCATGCATTGGCCCGGAGCGGCGGTTTGCATCGTACTGGGCTTGTTTGCCCTGAGTTTTATTTTCCTGCCTTTGCTGTTTACTTTGAAGATCAAGGAAAAGCAGCAAAATACAGACAAAGCGATTTTGGTGGTTGGCGCTATCTCAGCAGTTTTGATTTCTGTTGGCGTGTTGTTCAAAATCATGCATTGGCCTTTGGCGAATATGATGACTACGGCTTCGCTGATGATTATGCTGTTTGTGTTTTTGCCGGTGTATTTTTTTACTGGAATCAGGAATCCGCAGACTAAGGTGAACACTACCGTTTCCTCGATTTTGTTGCTTTGTGGTTGCGGATTGATTTTGACTTTGGTCAGGATTCCGCAAACAACGCATTTTCAGCGTCTAGAAGATACGGCTTATTTTTTCAGGAATGAGCAAATCTTGAAGAACGAGCAGCAACTACTTTCAGTTGAACCGCAAGATTTAAATGCAAAGGAAATCTACACTTTGTGCGAGAGCATCAAATCACAATTGCTGATGAAAGAAACCGGACAAAAAGCAATCACCGCAGATTTTGAAACCAAAGAAGCTCTAATTGGCGAGACTTGGGTGAATGCCTACCTTTCTGGTGGCACAGAGAAAAATCTCAAAGAATTGCAACAGAAAATACTGGCGTTCAATCAGGCCAATGGTTCAAAATCCGGTTTTGAGCCAATTCCGGAAAATGCCGTAGATTTTTGGAGTCAAGCTAAAGTGAAAGACGCTTTGAACAATTTGGTGCAGGTGCAGATGCTGGTGTTGCAAAATCAGAAAATACTGTTGGAGTAAACACTTTTCAACCAAAATCAAAAAACATGATATCATTTTTAAGATTGCTGGTAGTCATATTGGCCACTATACTGATGCTCTTTTTTTATGACTCGGCCAAGGCTTGCAGTATGTACAAAGTCACTGCGAATGGCAAAACCATGGTAGGTTGCAACCACGACACCTGGCTTTTCACGCCAAGGATTTGGTTTGAGACCCAAGGTTTAGGTTGCTGTTTCACTGGGGCTCGTTTTGATGGTTCGCACGGTTTCGCGCCGCAGTCGGGGATGAATGAATTCGGGCTTGCATTTTCCAGATTGGCCGCGCCCGGTGTGGTGGGCAAAGCATCCTTAGGAGTCAAAGCCATCGAAAGCCAAACCGTGTTTCTCAAAACCGTGCTGCATAGCTGTAAAACGGTAGATGAGGCCAAAGCTTACATCGATCAGTTCGATCATAGTATTTTCAACAAAGATGTCCTGATTTACATTGACCGAAGTGGGAAATATTTGGTCGTCGAACCTTACAGCACTACCATTGGCAATGATCCGAAATATGTACTGGCTAATTTTTGTCCGTCGCAGATTGAGGATTTCAGCGAAATCAAGCAGGAACGTTATGTGAACGGAGTGGCTTTCCTGAAAGATAAAATCGGTACTGACATTGATTTCTGTCGCGCGCTGTCTGATACGATGCATGTTTGTCGCGAGAAAATCGGCGATGGTACGCTGCTTACAACCATCTGGGATTTGAACGACGGGTTTGTGCGTTTGTATTTTTACCACGATTATACAAAGCAGCAGATTTTCAACTTAAAGGAAGAACTGGCCAAAGGCGACCACATTATAGATGTGACGAAGTTATTTCCGCCGAATGCCGAATTCCAGAAACTTCAGGATTTCAAAACGCCGCTGAATAATGCTACCATGGATTTACTTTTGAAGTTTTGCTTGGTATTTTTCTTTGGCTCGGGCTTGTATTTCTTGATTGGTTTTATCAGAGTAAAATCGCCTTACAGACTGTTTAAACTTGGGCTTTCGGTGTTGGATTTTAGCCTGATGTATTATATGTTTGCACTATCGACTGAAATCGGGATTTATTATTTTCCGGCACCTTATCAGCATTACAAGTTTGGGTTGATTGATATTGCATCTTATCTTCCGTTTTTGCTGCTGATTTTGATAGTTCCGCTACTGGTTTTTTGTAGAAAGCTGTTTAGGGAACAAGTATGGACCAAAATTTCAAGGAGTTTTTTAGTTTTAAATAATTTGTTTTATCTCATGCTGATAGTACTGTTCTTTTATTGGGGATTGTACGATGTATTTCATTAAACAAAAAATCCGCTTGTCAGTTCTACAGGCGGATTTTTTTTGTGGTGTCATTGAAACCATAGCCTTGGTCATTTCCATCGGTACACCGCTGTCAATAGGCAATCATCAGTTGTTTTTGGCGCGCTTGATCTGCTCGATATTGCTGCAGGTCCAATCGAGCAACTGCATCAGATGACTCAAGAATTCCTCACCCAACGGCGTAATGGTATATTCTACTTTGGGTGGTATCTCAGGAAAAATCTGTCTATTGACCAAACCAAAAGATTCCAGTTGCCGCACCTTTACGGTAAGCATTTTTTGTGATACACTGCCAATAGACTTCTTCAGCGTGTTGAACCGCATGGTTTTATGATAGCCCAACTGCACCATAATCAGAATCGACCATTTGTCGGATACCGCATGTAGTATATCTTTTACTGGGCATAGACTGCCGCAGGTTTTTTGCTGTGATTCGAAAAAAACTGAAATTTTTTTTTGGTTCTCTTGTGCTGCAATTGCTGTAATCGTTTCCATTTGGTAACTGGGTTTCGGCTTAGTGCCTTCTTGTAGGGTAATTTTAATTGCTGTTATTTTACGGTCGCTAAAAGTAACTAATACACTTTTATAAACCAATATTTTTTTAATAATCCTTTCATCAATTGTAACAGTAAACTAAAAAACAAAATGAAAAAAGTAATTCTGATCACAGGAACCAACAGCGGCTTTGGCTATTTGCACACCCATACACTTTCAAAAGCGGGTCATATCGTATATGCTACGATGCGCAACAGTACGACCAGTAACAGAGAAAGTGCGGAGCAACTCTCCAAGCTTCCCAACGTAACGGTTATCGAAACCGATCTTTCGAGCCACGAATCGGTCGCTGCTACAGTCAACCAGATTATCAAAAAAGAGGGCCGACTCGACGTCTTAGTCAATAATGCCGGGAATTTTATCAGTGGTATTGCCGAAACTTTTTCTGATGAAGACATCGACGCACTCTTCAACATTCACGTCAAAGCAACCTGGCGTACCATCAAAGCGGTATTGCCACAGATGAGAAAACAAAAGGATGGCCTCATTATCAACACCTCGAGTGTTTTGGGACGCTTTTCTTCACCGTTCATGGCCTTTTACAATGCAGCGAAATTTGCTGTTGAAGGCATCAGCGAAGGACTGCATTATGAAGTTAGGCCGTTGGGTATTGATGTGGCGATCATTGAGCCTGGCGCGTATCCTACAGAAATATTCTCCAAATCAAGCTACGGTTCCGATACTACTCTGGCAGCTGAATATGGAAATCTTGCAGGCCTACCGGAGCAAATCGGGCACGGCATTTCACAGTTGTTTGAAAATGCTAAGCCAAACCCACAGGATGTAGCCGATGCCGTACTGCATCTGGTTTCACTTCCGCAAAGCAAGCGGCCACTTCGCACCGTTGTTGATTCGCTTACCGGAAATTTCGTAAAAGAGACCAACGATAAGGCAGCGGGCGATTATCAGAAGTTTGTATCCGCTTTTGGCTTGGGCGACTTACTCCATTAATGGCAAAGTCCGTTTGCGATTATTTTAAGCAATAAAAAAATCCGCTTGTCAGTTCGGCAGGCGGATTTTCTTTGAATTCTTGTGTGCGGGTTATTTGCCCATCGGCATGGGTGGCATATCCGAATTGTAGCAATCGCGAACCATTTTCCATTTATCGTCTTCCATTTTGTAGACTTCAATGGATTTGCCTTCATCGAGTACTTTGCCGTCTTTGTCTGAAATTTTCCAAGTGTTCTCTACCGTTAAGTTGTTTTCATTGCCCCAAATATCTACCAAAGTCAAATCGATTCTGGAAGTGTCTTCTTTGAACCATTCTTTAAAAGTTTGCGAGATATTGGCCCGGCCTTGAACCGCTTTCATGTTCGGTCCCATAAATTTTCCATCGATGGTATAACAATTCGCCAATGACATGGCGTCTTTGGCGTTGAAAGCCGTTTCGAAATCGGTGTAAACATCTTCAACAGCAGCTTTGGCAGCAGCTAAATCAAAGGTTTCACTGTCTGATAACATGAGGTCTTTCTTTTTACAACTTGTATTTAAAAGTAAACCCAACGTGGTCAATACGATAAGAAATGCAGTTTTTTTCATCTTGTTCAATATTAGTTTGTTAAGATTCAATTCAAGTAAATTTAATCAAATTTGTATAACAAGCTGTTTTTTAAACAGATAATTTTGTTTTTGCCGCTTTGTTTAATGCAGTATCGCCAGTTTCAGCACCGAGCTATTGTTGTTATCGTGCGCTATTTTGCAGCAGTAAATCCCGTCGATTAGTTGTGATACATTGAGTATTTGATTGTGCGAATCGACAATCGTTTTCAGCACCAATTTCCCCCAAAGATCAAAAATCTCTACCGTGACACTCGCGCTGGTTTTATTAATCAAATGAAGTTGGTCTTTGGCGGGATTAGGATAAATCTGAAAATCCGGATTTAGAGGAACATTCGTGCTGAGGTTACAACTGTCCGAATTCCCCGGAATGTTGTTGTCAAGCCAAGCAATTCTGGTGGCAATCCAGTTTTTGAACTTCGTGATTTGCCCGGCAAAAGTAGCCGGATCGTTATCAAGTTCAGGTGCTCCGGAATTTACCCCCAAATTGCCCCATTTTTCAAAGTGCCGTACTTGGGCTTGATCTAGGTAATTGGCGCGGGCATCGATGGCTGTGTTTAACGCCGGTATACTTAAAATTGTGGTGCGCAGGTTTTCCCAACGGCAGCGAAATAAATCCTGAAAATGCGGATCTTGTAGCAATCTCACATACCAACCTGGCGAATTGATATCGGGCTGGCAATCGTTAATGTGATGCGCCCAACCCGAGCCGTCGGTAACGGAAAGTATTGGGCATTCGTTGATGTTTTTCCACGCCCAATCGAAATCCCAAACCGGGCCGGCTTTAAGTTTTGCCATTTCCGATGCAGCATCCTTGTCTTTGTGGAAATAACTGCTTTTCTTGAAACCGTCGTTATTGCGGGTGAGTTCGTTTAAAATCAAGTAATCAATGAAAGAATCTGTGTCGATATATTTCGCGTAACCAGTCACCGGATCGGCAAAGTTGGTGCTATATAGCGCTGTTTCGAAATCGTTGATGAAATCTTGGATGTAGGTTTTTTGTTCTATGGTGATATTATCGGGCTTCGGATAATCATACACCAAATGCACGTCGAGTTCCGGATGGTCAATAGGGTGAAATTGCGTTTGCCAGCTATTGGAATCATCCCAATAATCGTTTTTCAGAATATAGCCGCCGGTAAGGTCGATGCCTGAATTTTCGGTGGCTTCGAGTTTGGCAATGTCGATGCGATTGTTGTCTCTTTTGAGGCTTTCCATGAGCAAATAAATTCCTTGATAAACCCCGTTGACCACCACTTCACAGTAGCGGTTTCTGGCTGCATAATGGCCCATATCGGTAAAAAGTTGATAGGCCAAACTATTGCGCATGAAAACTTTGTCGTTGTAATTGGCAATCAAATTCCAATCGTGTTCTTCGGGCATTCCGAGCAGTGAAACATTCAGTTCTGCGCCTTCAATATCCTGAGTTTCTATCTTAAAAGGCTTTTGAGGCAAAGATTGCGAGTAGGCACCGCGGTATTCTATGGCAATTTGTCCGTTATAATCATTCGGCGTATCGGTGACATAATTGGTATTTCCCTGACCGTTATCGATGATTTGCATAGTGGCGGCAATCGAAGGCTCATCAGCAATAGGAACGCCACCGGTGTTGATAATCACAATCGGCAAATTCGATGAAGTAAAAACAAAAGGCGTGGCTGCATTGTCGCCAAAAGTTAAACTCCAATGATTGACGATACCTTCGTCTTGCGCGTAAGTATCTACAATGCGAAGCGTCCAGTTGCCATTTCCGTTTTGACCGTTATTGCAATTGCCCAACGTTTCTTGTGGTTTGAAAATTCCGGTGAACGGCGCACTGGCAGTATTGATCGAATTGGCGGCACTTTGATTTAGGCAAGTATTGTTGAAATTGTCATCGCTGCCACCGATGCCCGAGAAAAGGTTAATGGTGGTTCCGTCGGGCGCAATCAGGAATACATTTAAATCGGAATCGTAAGTATGTGTAATATTGAGACAGACCTGAACCAAACCTAACGAGTTGCCTAACTGGTTGACTGCGAGCCCTGAAACCGTTGCAATAAAATCATTGGGCTGTCCGTCGTCGCTCACTGTTCCGGTTGTTCCTGAAAAAGTTTGTGAGTAGGAGAAAGAGCTGACTAAAAGAAAAAATAGAACGGTTAACTTGGTTTTCATGAAAGATAGTGTCGGTTTTGTAGGTTCAAATATAGAATAAAAAAATCCGCCTTGGTTGAACAGACGGATTTTGGATATTATGTTGGAGTGAGTGTTACAAATGAATCACTTCTCCATAGGCATCGGCCACAGCTTCCATCACTGCTTCGCTCATCGTTGGGTGCGGATGCACGGCTTTTAGGATATCGTGTCCAGTAGTTTCCAATTTTCTGGCTACCACAGCTTCGGCAATCATGTCGGTCACGCCGGCGCCAATCATGTGACAACCCAACCATTCTCCGTATTTGGCATCGAAGATTACTTTCACGAAACCGTCTGGTGTTCCAGCAGCTTTGGCTTTTCCGGAAGCAGTAAATGGGAATTTACCGATTTTGAGTTCGTAACCTTTTTCTTTGGCTTGTTTTTCGGTCAGACCGACTGAAGCAATTTCTGGCGTGGCATAAGTACAACCCGGAATGTTTCCGTAATCGATTGGTTGCACGTGCATGCCCGCAATTTTTTCTACACAGTTAATTCCTTCAGCAGAAGCTACGTGTGCCAAAGCTTGTCCGGGCGTAACATCGCCAATGGCATAATAACCCGGAATATTTGTTTGGTTATAGGCGTTCACAAGGATTTTGTCTTTGTCTACCGCGATGCCTACTTCTTCTAGGCCAATGTTTTCAATGTTGGTTTTAATTCCGACGGCAGAAAGCAAAATTTCGGCTTCAAGAATTTCTTCGCCTTTAGCTGTTTTAACCGTTGCTTTCACACCTGAACCCGACGTATCGATTTTTTCGACCGACGAACTCGTCATGATTTTTACGCCGGCTTTTTTCATCGAGCGTTCCATTTGTTTAGAGATATCTTCGTCTTCAACCGGAACGATATTCGGCATGAATTCTACAATCGTGACATCGGTTCCCATGGAGTTATAGAAATGAGCGAACTCAACACCAATAGCACCCGAACCTACAATAATCATAGATTTTGGCTGATTAGGTAAAGTCATCGCTTGGCGGTAACCGATTACTTTTTTACCGTCTTGCGGCAAATTTGGCAACTCGCGCGAACGGGCTCCGGTGGCAATGATAATATGATCGGCCGAATATTCGGTGACTTTTCCGTCGGCGGCAGTTACGTCAAGTTTTTTTCCTGGCTTGAGTTTTCCGAAACCTTCGATCACGTCGATTTTGTTTTTCTTCATCAGGAATTGCACGCCTTTGCTCATTCCGTCGGCAACCGAGCGGCTTCTGGCCACGACAGCGTTGAAGTCTTTATCATAAGCAGAAACAGACAATCCGTAGTCTGATGCGTGTTTTAGGTAATCAAAAACCTGTGCTGATTTGAGCAAGGCTTTGGTCGGGATGCATCCCCAATTGAGACAAACACCGCCTAAGTTTTCCTTTTCAACCACGGCTGTCTTAAAGCCCAGTTGGGAAGCCCTAATCGCCGTTACATAACCGCCCGGGCCACTTCCTAAAACAATAACATCGTATTTCATTTTTTAAAGTTTTATTTGTTATTAAGGTAAAAAATGCAGTCGCTGACGCTCGTGCCGTATAATATGTATTTTATTTCTTCTTTTTTTAATCGGAAAAAATCCAGTGCGAAATTAAACATTATTTCCAGATTTTTTTAATTATCCGTTACCCAATATCAATTGTCAATTGACGAATCGGTTTCGACCAAAAATTGCGAGTAGTAAAGATTTCTATAATAACCGTCGGCAATATTCAGTAGTTCGATATGATTGCCTTGCTCTACAATGAGCCCTTTGTCCATGACTACGATTTTATCGGCGTTGACAATTGTAGCCAAACGGTGTGCAATTACAATCGAAGTGCGGCCTTCGGTAATTTTCGCAGTGGCATTTTGAATCAATTCCTCAGAATACGTATCGACCGAAGAAGTCGCTTCATCCAGAATCAAAATACTCGGCTGGCTCACGTAAGCGCGCAAAAACGCAATCAATTGGCGCTGGCCCGAGGAAAGCATCACACCGCGTTCTTTCACATTGTAATCGTAACCTTGCGGCAGGCTCATGATAAAATCGTGTACACCAATCTTCTTTGCAGCTTCCGTTACAGCTTCGCGTGAAATCTCCGGATTGTTGAGCGTAATGTTGTTCAGAATGGTATCGGCAAACAGGAAAACATCTTGCAAAACTACCGCAATCTGTCGTCGGATGGAATCCAGTTGGTAAGCTTTCAAATCGATACCGTCTATATAAATCGAGCCTTTGTCGAGTTCGTAAAAACGGTTCAGCAAATTGATGATCGTTGATTTTCCGGCGCCAGTTGACCCAACAATCGCTACAGTTTCGCCAGCTTTTACCTTCAGATCGATTCCTTTAATGATTTCCTCGCCTTTGACATAACTGAAATGCACGTCGTTGAATTCAATATTGCCTGAAAATTTCGGTGCTTCAATAGTTCCGTTGTCTTGAATGTGGTCTTCGGTATCAATGATGTCGAACACGCGATTGGCCGAAATCATGCCCATCTGCATCTCGTTGAACTTATCGGCAATTTGCCGTAACGGGTTGAACAACATTCCGATGAACATCGTATAGGAAAACAAATCGCCGAAAGTCGTGAAATGGTGGCCGCCGAGAATCTTGAATCCGCCGTAAAGTACTACAAAGCCTAAAGTCAAAGACGAAATAATATCGGCAATCGGGAAAAAAATCGAGTTGTAAAGAATCGTCTTGATCCAAGCTTTTCGGTGTTTATCATTAATTTGACTAAATTTTTCGGCCTCGATTTCCTCGCGGTTGAACAATTGCACGATTTTCATTCCGGTCACGCGTTCTTGCACGAAAGTGTTCATGGCTGCTACTTGTGTTCGTACTTCCTCAAAAGCCACTTGCATCTTACGTTGGAAAATCCGGGTGAAGAACAGCAAAATCGGCATCGCAACAATCACAATCCAAGTCAGTTCCCAATTCATGTAGAACATAAAAACCAAGATCACAAGCATCTTCATCAAATCGCTGATAATCATAAACAAACCTTGGCTGAAGATTTTCGCAATTTGCTCAATGTCAGAAACCGTGCGCGTTACCAGTTGCCCAACCGGCGAATGATCGTAATACTGCATCTTAAAACTCAGCATATGCCGGAAGAGTTTGATGCGAATGTCTTTCACAATATCTTGCCCGAGCCAGTTCGCCCAAAGCACGAAATAAAATTGTGAGAGCACTTCAGCCAGCAGCACCACGCCCATGAGTGTAATGTAGAACAAAAGCCCGCGCGCATCGTGTACTTTGAGGTAATCATCGACGGTTTGTTTGAGCAAGTACGGCCGCAACGCTGCAAATACCGACAAGAAAACGGCAAAGGCAATCACGCTGTTGAACCGCCAACGGTAAGGTGCGGCATATTTCAGGATGCGTTTGAAAACGTTGGTGTCGAATGCTTTTGCTTTCATGAGTTGCTGAGTGCCTTAGTTTTTTAGGAGCCGGGAACCTGCTGTGCGTTGCAATCTTTTGTTCTGAACCCCAGAACAAAAGGATTTACACTACCATCAGGGCTAGGGCTTTTCGAAAATCTTGAATATTTATTTTCAAGTTGACTTTTTCTTATACCTGAAGCCCACCGGGCTTCCTCCTCTTAATATCAAATCATCAGGGCTAGGGCTGCTGGGCAATGTTTCCTATTTCTAACAGCTGACAGCATATAGCTTACCGTTTATAGCGGTTGCTAGCTACGCGACGGCGCGGAATTAGCGAACCGAGTATTCTCTGCTAAGATAGAATTTCTTCGTGAAAAATAGGCGAGAGGTTAGGAAAAACCAGCGGTGCTCGCGTAGGTAGGGTTACCTGCAGGCTTTTTATTTACTGTGATTGTAACCATTTTATTATTTGACCAGCATCTGCAATACTCCAGGAACTTGGATGCTTCATATTATTTGGTTTTCGATATCCTTTGTCTATTGTAGTCACTAAAACGGCGTTTTTGTTTCCTAACCTTTGTAATTCATTAATCATGGCTGACTGATCTGTAATGTTATTATATGAACAATCATAATTACGTTCATTAAGCCACCACTGAATATCAGGTTCCGATATTATCATAATTGGAGTTTTTATCAAGTTTTTTACTGCCTTTTGTGTAATGTCAGAAAATGAATAAGGCGATTGAACATAATAATTTTCCAAAGCATTTTTCGGAGTTCCATTCATTTCCTTTTCAATTCTTTCAATCATGTAAAAAACTTCCTGATTTACCTCAGTAGGATTTGACAACCTAACAACTCTTTTTGCTGCATTATAATAGCGTTCCCAGTCGAGTGGTGGATTAATGGCAAAAACAGCCTTAGGCTTTATTGAGTAATTTTCTTGAATAGATAGTTCGGAGAATTTTATGGCGCAAGTTCCGCCAATAGAAAACCCACCGATATAAAATTCTTTGTTTTTTAATTGATACTTGTTCATAGCAAATTCGATGATTTCTTTCAAAGATTGCTGAGAAGTTAAATCGCTTCCAAAATACGAAGGGCCGGTTTTTAAAAGTGGAATAATCGTTAAGGTTCCGTTTTGTGAAGCAATTTTAGGAATTTCAGTTTGCGACAACACATTTGTTGGATTGTTTCCGAATCCGTCTAGCAAAACCATGAATGATTTTATTTGTCCATTTTCAGGAAAAACAGTGATAAACATATTTTTTGTTTTGTCATTCTCGTCCAAATAAACGGTTTCAATTTTCTGACCACATAAAATATGAGAAACGAAAAGCGCGATGATAAGCAGTTTAAATTGTTGGATATTTTTTGTCATTTTCTTTAAGCTTGCAGGTAACTTACTGCTAAATAATCGTATTCAATTTCTGTTAAATATAAACCGTGGGCGGGTACCGAAAATCCGGCCTCGCTGCGTTTTTTGCTGAGAATGATGTTTTCAAAATCAACTAATGTAATCTTTTTAGTGCCTACATTGATGAGTGTTCCGACAATCGCGCGCACCATATTCCTTAAAAAACGGTCGGCTGAAATGGTGAAAATCAGTTGGTGGTTTTCTTGCCTCCAATAAGCTTCGAACACTTTGCAATTGAACGTGTTGACATCGGTATGCACTTTCGAGAAACATTCAAAATCGGTGTGTTTGAGTAAAATCTTCGCTGCTTCATTCATCAATTCGACATCGAGTTTTTGCGGATTGTACCAGCTCAAATCGTTTTGAAACACGTCTTTAAACGTATGAATGTGGTATTGATAAGTTCGTTTTTTCGCATCAAATCTGGCGTGCGCGGTATCAGCTACGGGAATAATTTCAAACACCGCGATGTCTTTTGGTAAAAAAGAGTTGAGCTTGTGCACGATACTGGCAGCGTCAAAATTTTTTTCAAGGTCAAAATGCGCATACATCATTTTAGCGTGCACGCCGGTATCAGTGCGGCCTGCGCCCATTAGCTCCAGATTTTTACCCAAAATCGTTTGCAGGGCTTTTGTTAAAGTTTCCTGAACAGAAACAGCGTTGGGCTGGTATTGCCAACCGTGGTAATGCGTTCCGTTGTATGCGAATTGGATGAAATATCTCAAAGCTCAGTTTCTCTTGAATAGCGCGTCAAAGTTACAAAGTTCTGCCATAGCAGCTTAATTAGTATTCGCTAAAAAAAATCAAAAAAGTTTTGGTGGTTTAAAAATGTTTATCGTAATATTGCAATATAAAAATATAACGATAAAATGGGAGCCACTAAAACCGATCATTTCACCGAAACACAGAACGAACTTTCTATGTTGGCCAAAGCCTTAGGTCATCCGGCGCGTATTGCCATCATCGAGCATTTGTTGAAAGTGAATGCTTGTATTTGCGGCGATATTGTTAATGAATTGCCCTTGTCGCAGCCTACGGTTTCACAGCATTTAAAAGAACTCAAAAGTGCCGGTTTAATCAAAGGCAGTATTGAAGGCAATTCAATTTGTTATTGCATTAACGAATCGGGTTTCGAGAAAATTAAAAGTTTTTCCGAGCAGGTTTCGGCTCATCTTGAAAAGAAAAATAGTTGTTGTTAATCTAAAATATTCACATCATGAAATTATCAGAAGTCAAAAACATACTGCAAACCCTAGAGGTCGTAAAATTTGAATTAGAAAGCGGAATTCCTGTACCGGAACATTTCCACATTACCGAAATTGGAGCGATTACCAAACATTTCATCGATTGTGGTGGCACGGTTAGAACTGAGAAAGCAATCAATTTTCAGCTTTGGAACGCGAATGACTTGGATCACCGCTTAGCGCCACAGAAATTGTTAAAAATCATTGATCTTTCAGAGAGAACTTTGGCTTTGGAAGATTTAGCCATCGAAGTAGAGTATCAAACCGACACCATTGGCAAATATGATTTAGGCTTTAATGGTGAACGTTTTATTCTGCTTTCAAAAAATACGGCTTGTTTGGCGAGTGATCATTGTGGCATTCCTAAAGAGCAATTGAATAGTCAATCTAAAAAAGAAGTGTCATGCTGCACTCCGGGCGGCGGTTGTTGTTAAGCGATGAAAGAGAAAATTATCCAACACAAAAAGCCTTTGATTATCGTGACTTCGGTGATTATTTTGCAATTGATTTTTGGTTTCGATCCGAAGTTTTGCATCATTAATTTAATTTGGCTTTTTGTCTAAAATCGATCCAATGAAAAAAATTCTAGTACTCTGCACCGGAAACAGTTGCCGCAGCCAAATAGCAGAAGGTTATCTGCGGCACTTCGCTAAAAACAAAGCTCAAATATACAGCGCCGGTATTCAAACACACGGCGTGAATCCGAAGGCGATTTCGATTATGGCTGAAGATGGCATTGATATTTCGGGCCACACTTCAAATCACGTGGATGAATACGTAGATATAGCTTTCGATTACATTATTACCGTTTGCGATCATGCGCAGGAAAATTGCCCATTCATTCCCGGACAGGCGCAGCGATTCCATTATAATTTTCCCGATCCGGCAAAAGCTACAGGAACCGCCTCAGAAATTTTTGAAGCTTTCCGAAAAGTAAGAGATCAAATTAAAATCTATTGTGAAGATTTTGTAAAAGACCAGCTTTAATTAGCATTCAGTTTTTGATTTTTGGCTTTCTTTCGTTTCATGATGATACTAAAGATTAAGGCGAATCCGGCCATCCACAATGTAGATAAGGATTTCATGTTCGGATCTGGAATCAGTTGGTAGGTAATGAAAATCAGCACGCCACCAACGGACAAACCGATTAAGGAGACTTTTCTTTTGTATAGCTCAAGTTCGTGTACTGAGGTATCAATGTTTAAGCGAATCAGTGGTTTTTTGAAAATGATGTAATGATAGAGTAGGTATTGCGCTACCGTGCAAAGCAAGATAATTCCGAGGTAGATAAAGAACGGTACCATTTGCCCTTTGGAATGCGAAATCAAGGTGGCGCTGAACGGGAACAAACCGATGAAAAAAAGCAGCAGCAAATTGCGGAAAATCAGCCCTTTGTCATAGTCTTTCAGCATCGCAAACATGTTTAAGTGCTGATACCAAATCATGCCGATAAACCCGAAACTGACAATATAGGCCAGTATAGTCGGCAACAAGTGAATCAAGGCGTGGCCTAGATTTTTACCGCTTTCAAGTTCCGCTTCCGGAATTTTAATTTCGATGGCCATGAGCGTAATGACAATCGCAAAAACCGCATCGCTAAACAATACCATGCGTTCAAGTTGGAATTCTTTCTTGATTTCTTCGCGGATTTCTTCGTTTTGTTGCTCGTTCATGAATTTAGTATTTGTGTTCGATTTCAAATCTAAAGAAAAAAAATATTCGTTCAGCAAATTCTGAATGGAGTTGATTGCTAAAGCTCTTTTTTTAGTTCGATAATTGCAATGAACCATATTCTAAATTAGATTGGTTACTTTAGTACAAATCTTAACTTAATCGAAATAAAAAGATGAAAAATGTTTTTTTTGATTTTATAAATCTAAATCAGGGCGAAGAGAAAAAAGAAAAGGTTTTAGAAAATATTAAATCGAACATTTCTTTTCGCGGCTCTAATCTTTGGATTTTGGCTTGCGCTATTGTCATCGCGTCGGTCGGATTGAATGTAAACTCGACCGCAGTTATTATTGGTGCAATGCTTATTTCACCCCTGATGGGTCCAATTGTAGGGGCCGGTTTTGCACTAGCGATTTTCGATTTTGATTTGTTAAAAAGATCCGCCAAAAATTTGATCATTGCTACTGTGGTGAGTTTGAGTGTAGCCTCGATTTATTTTTTGGTTAGTCCGTTTAAAGAAACACAGTCCGAATTATTGGCCAGAACAGCACCCAATATTTATGATGTGTTGATTGCTTTTTTTGGAGGTTTGGTTGGGATTATAGCGTTGACAAGAACAGAAAAAGGCAATCCAATTCCTGGGGTTGCCATTGCAACGGCGTTGATGCCACCACTTTGTACGGCGGGATATGGCTTGGCTACGTCTAATTTTTCTTTTTTTTTCGGGGCGTTTTATCTCTACACAATTAACTGTTTTTTTATTTGTATCGCTACTTTTTTTATCGTTAAGTATTTAAACTATAAGCCCATTAAAACCTTAAATACAAAAATTGAAAAGCGAATCAGATACGGAATAACAGTTTTAATAATCGTGATGATTGTTCCCAGTTTTTACTTGGCGTACAATCTGTTTCAAGAGAAAAAGTACCATCAAAATGTAGAACAGTTCATTGCAAATGAATTGACGGGTAATGGTGACATCTTAATTTACAAGCAAACAAAATTTAATGCAAGCCCTAAGAAAATCCAACTCGCGTTTCTGGCTAAAAAGTTTACTTATGCTGAAGTGAAGTCGTTAAATAAAAAATTATTGCAATACGGAATCACAAATACAAAACTTGAAATCAAGCAAGACTCAAAAGATTTAAAAGGAGAAATTTTAAACGAATTGGGAAATCAAAACAAAATCGCCTCGGAAAAAGATATTTTAATCAGTGATCTTCAAAATGAGTTAAAACAATACAAGATTGATGATACGCAAACAATCAAAGAAATGGCAATTTTGTTTCCTGAATTGAAAAATGTCTCTATTGGGAAACATTTCGTTAATTCGGATCCAAAGAAAACAAAAACCGTGACTGTGTTGCTCTACCAAACTGACCAGCCCAATCGTAAAATTGATTCGGAAAAGATTAATTCATGGTTGAAGCAGCAATTGAAAACTAACAACATAAAACTGGTCAAAGAATAGTAAGGAACAGGTCATAGTTTCTGCCAGAAGCCTTTTTTGATGCATCTTTAAATGAAGAAAATCCTACTGCTTTCCGACACGCACAGCCATATAGATGATGTGATTCTGAAATATGTAGCCCAAGCTGATGAGGTTTGGCATGCTGGCGATATTGGCAATTTGGAAGTGACCGACACCCTGAAAAAACACAAACCTCTGCGCGCGGTTTACGGCAACATTGACGATGATAAGGCACGAATGGAATTTCCGCTAAACAACCGTTTTTTCTGTGAAGGCATAGATGTTTGGATCACGCATATTGGCGGTTATCCGGGGAAATATTCTCAAGGAATCAGGGCGGAAATCAATGCCAATCCACCGAAGTTGTTCATTTGCGGGCATTCGCATATTCTGAAAGTGATGTTCGACAAGAAACTCAATTTGCTACATATGAACCCGGGCGCTGCGGGCAAAAGCGGTTTTCATCAGGTGAGAACGATGTTGCGCTTTGTGATTGACGGCGAAAATATCCGCGACTTGGAAATTGTGGAGTTGGGGAAGAAGTAGGGCTGAGTGCCTGAGTTCATTTACAGGCAGCAAGAAGTTTGGTTTGTCGGATGGGCATTAGTTTTTTTAAGTGCCTGAGTGCCTTAGTTCCTTAGTGCCTGAGTTCATTTACAGGCAGCAATAGGATTGGTTTGTCGGATGGACTATTAGGTTTTTTAGTTCCTGAGTTCGTTATTGTAAAGTATGGAGTCCAGCGCCTAAAGTGCAAATAGGATTTTTATTTGTTGTCAATTTAACCTCAGCTGCTAAGGCACTAAGGTACTCTAAAGAAAAAAAACCCGGACGCTAATCCAGGTTTTTCTTCGCACTAAATAAACTAAGTTTATAGGTTTATCTCAATCGGTCGACTGATTTTACGAGATCTTCGTCCTTTTTAATGGCTTTGTTGGCCAAAACTAGAAAAACGATAGCAACTATAGGAAGAAACATCCCAATACCCTTCTCAGAAACCGCGATGGCTTCTCCAGATAAATTTAGCGATCGATAAACAAATAAGCCTAATAAAATTAAATTTAATATCATGTTCAATCTGCCCAAGACAAATTGATGTTGTCTTTTTTTATAGAACAAAATGCTCAAAAGCGATAAAGAAGTGCTCAGCCCGAAAAGTACCGAATACACTTGGTGTGCCATGAAAAATTCAGGTTGGTTGTTGCTTAGCGTCCATAACGGGAAAACGAACGGAAGTACGCCAGTGACTATAAATGCTAATGCTAAATAAACCGTTTGAATTCTTTGGATCATTTTGTTGGATTGTGGCACAAAAATATATTTTCTTTTTTATAATTGCTATTGTATGATTAATATTTATTCGTATTATTGCAGAAGAAATTCGTAACCACTTCATTATACGAGCTTTTCTACTGCTATCACACTTCTCATTTTATAGTATATTCCAAATCAACCTCAAATTCAAAGCACATACATGTTTGATATTTCTGTATTAAAAGAAATGAAGCTTCCTGAGCTACAGGAAATTGCCAAATTATCCAAATCGATCAAATACCACGGCGTTAAAAAAGAAACCTTGATCCAGATGATTCTCGATCAACAGGCCGCCTCTGAAATGCCGACAACGAAAGCCAAAAGCCCCGGAAGGCCAAAAAGGCAGAGAATTTCGTCTGACCAATCTGCGCCGGCAGCTACTGAAGCTACATTGTTCTCGGCAGTTGAGCCTAATGCCGAAACCGAAAAGCCAACGGAGACCGAAAAACCCGGTAGAGGCCGACCTAAAAAAGAAAAGGGCAAGTTCAGTAAAGCGGAGTACGAGAAAAAGATGGCAAGCAAAGCTGAAAAAGCGGCAGCCGTTGAACCAGTAGTTCCAGAAGAAAATCAGCCTGTAGTGGCAGAAACTTCACAACAAGAAGAAGTTGTTCAGGAGAAAAAAGTGAATCCGAACCAGCACCACAAGCACCAAAACCAAAATCAGAACGGTAACGGAAATTTCAATGGTAATGGGAACGGCAATGGGAACAACCCCAACCAGAATCCTAATTTTAAAAATAAGAAAAACGTTAATTTCCGCGATGCCGATTTCGAATTCGATGGGATTATTGAAAGTGAAGGTGTACTAGAAATGATGCCTGATGGTTATGGTTTCTTGCGTTCTTCAGATTACAATTACCTCGCTTCTCCTGATGATATTTATTTGTCGACCTCACAAATCAGGTTATTTGGTTTGAAAACTGGGGATACGGTGAAAGGTGTGGTGCGTCCGCCGAAAGAGGGAGAAAAGTTTTTCCCGTTGGTACGCGTTTTAAAAATTAATGGGCACGATCCGCAAATTGTGCGCGACCGGGTTTCGTTCGAGCATTTGACGCCGATTTTCCCGATGGAAAAATTCAAAATGGCAGAGAAAGGAAGCTCAATTTCTACTAGAATCATCGATTTGTTCTCACCCATTGGTAAAGGCCAACGCGGAATGATTGTCGCGCAGCCCAAGACCGGTAAAACGATGTTGTTGAAGGATATTGCCAATGCGATTGCCGCGAACCATCCGGAAGTTTATCTGTTGGTATTGCTCATCGACGAACGCCCCGAAGAGGTGACAGATATGCAACGTTCGGTAAGAGGTGAAGTGATTGCATCGACTTTTGACCGCGAACCGCAAGAACACGTAAAAATTGCCAATATCGTACTAGAAAAAGCCAAGCGTTTGGTGGAATGTGGTCATGATGTAGTGATTTTGCTCGATTCGATTACGCGTTTGGCTAGAGCCTATAATACGGTGCAACCCGCTTCCGGAAAAGTACTTAGTGGTGGTGTCGATGCCAACGCCTTGCAGAAGCCGAAACGTTTTTTTGGTGCGGCGAGAAATGTCGAAAACGGTGGTTCGCTCAGTATTATCGCCACAGCGCTTACTGAAACTGGTTCTAAGATGGACGAAGTGATTTTCGAGGAATTCAAAGGAACCGGAAATATGGAATTACAACTCGACCGTAAGATTGCCAACAAGCGTATTTTCCCTGCGATCGACTTGACTTCATCGAGTACCCGGCGCGACGATTTATTACTCGAAGCTTCAACGCTACAGAGAATGTGGATCATGCGCAAATACTTATCAGATATGAATCCGGTGGAAGCGATGGATTTCATCAACGACCGATTCAAGAAAACCAGAAACAACGAAGAATTCTTGATCTCGATGAACGACTAGGGAAATTAATTAATAAGGAATAATTAATAATGAGGAACTCTGATCTTTTGATTGGAGTTTTTTTTTGCTAGTTCACTACGATTTTCTTTGTCGTGGTTTGTTGATTTGCCTCCACTTTGAGGAAGTAAAAGCCTTTGGGTAAATTCTCTACAGTATAAGTCTTGTCAATGCTCGTTGGATTTAGAATTTTCTGAATCAATTGCCCGTTGAGGTTAATGATTTCAATGGTTTCGATGATATTATTACTGATAATCTGGACTCGGCCGTCGCGAGTAGGGTTTGGAAAAACGGCAATACTGCCCGACCAATCGAAAGTCTCATTGCTTAAGAAAACAGTTGGCCAACGATTTTCGGCTATTGGTCCGCCCCAAATCACTGTGGCCAAATAAGGATTGTCAATAAACGGATTGCGATTGCCTTGCCCATAAGTGTTGTTGGCATCACCCAAATAAGTATTGCGGAAATCTTCCATTTCGGTTACCGGATCTTCAGCGTTCCATAGTAATAAAGTGTCAATCATATTCGCATCAACGCTGTTGGTCGCGCCCACACAAACATAATTCGGCTTACATTGGTCGCCATAGCGCAAATACATGTACATCATCATGCGCGCGATATCGCCTTTCCATTCATCACCCGGATACCAGAAGGAACCCACAAAGTTTGAATTGCCTGAACCGGCAGTAAATTTTCTACTGGCTCGGTCAGAGTTACGGTCTACATCTGACGGACGAATGTGGTGTGCGTCTGAACCCGGACCGTCATCGCCTAATGAAGGATTACCTAAAGATTTCGCAAATGTATGTTCGCGGTTCCATTGGCAAGCGCCGGTGCCGTCATCATTTTTGTTGCGTTTGCGGTGGTCTTTATGACCTGAAACATCGGTCGGGCAAATGGTGTTGCTGAAACCGTATACCAAAAATAAATTCTCTGAATCTGTAGGGTCGACGTCGATGATTTTGATGGCGTCTTCAGCGTCTTGATAACTTAGTAAATGGGTATGGGTTTGTGTGATTTTTGTGGCCAATGCGTCTTTTAGAGCCATTCCGTTGAGATTGAAATCAAAGCCGTTATAATAAGCTGCAGGAGCACCATTCTGGGCCAATACGGACGTTAGCGTTAAGAGAAAAAGGAACAGGTAATTTATTTTCATAGTCAGTCTTTTATTGGTAAAAGTAGTCAGTTTAGTAGATATCATGAACTTGAGATAAAAAAAATGCCTCCGTTGCGGGAAGCATCTATGATAAAAATGGTTGTCTTTTTAATTCACCATCAACTTTTTCACAACCGATTTATTGGCAGTAGTGATCTTCAACAAATAGAAACCAGAGGGCAAATTCTCCAGCGTATAGGCATTGTTTTGAAATTCTGGATGTTCTATTTTGCGAACCAATTGGCCACTGACCGCATACAATTCAAGGTTCTCGATTTCAGAAACTCCGCTAATGGTCACTTGATGATTGTTCGTCGGATTAGGGAAAACACTTACTGCAGTCAAAGCTTCAAAATTGTCGGTGGCTAAAGGCGCACCCCAGATTCGAGTTACATAAGTGTTGTTGTCAATAAATGGATTTCGGTTGCCTTGTCGGGCGTAAATTGCATTGTTTCGCGTAATTTCTCTTTGGCTCACGGGGTCAATCGCGTTCCAAGTAAGCAAAATATTTAAGAAAGGTTGCGAAAAAACTTGGTTGCTTGTTCCGTTGAACATTACGTATGAATAGCCGGCAACCACGTCTTCATAACGTGTGGCAAAATACAATAAGCAACGGGCGATATCACCCTTGAATTCATCAATTGGTTCAAAAACCGTAGCCGAATATCCTTCAGAATAACCTGAATTAAGGTTTGAACCGCGTTTGCTTCCATTAACAGAAGTCCAGTTGGCGTTGTTCACTTTACCGAAAGGCAAATCACCTCTTTGGGCATTGACATGTTTGTCTGACGGCAATACGAAATGGGCATCCGAATACATCGGTGTGGCAGCAGAGAAAACAGATTGCGGAACCAAGTGTTCGCGGTTATATCTTTCGCATTCGTTGTTGCCGAGCGTGCCATCGTCTTGACCGGTGCCGTAAGTAAAAGCGCATTCCGACCCAGTTGGATTTTCAGTGTATAAATCGAGCATCGTTCCGTCATTCTCATAGAAAAAATCCTTATCCGAAGTCAGATAAGTGGTATAAAGCCCAGAGTAACCTCGATCGTTATGGTCATTGATGATGTTGAACAATTGCGTTTTTAGTGTGTAACCAGTTCCGGTAGCTGTATTGTAATAACCTGCTGGAGGTTGGGCCAAGGCCACAGTAGCGCACAAAAGGGTCAGTAAAAAATAGATTTTTTTCATAGTAGGTAAATGTTAAATGGTATTTCTTTCTAGAAGGGCCATGTAAAACCCGTCAAATCCAGAGTCTGAGGCGAGTATTTTAGAATCTTTGACAAAGGTAAATTTTTTGCCGGTTTCGGTTGTTAAGAAACGCATAATTTGCTCCTGATTTTCAGAAGGTAAGACTGAACATGTGGCGTAAACCAGCTTTCCGCCGGGCTTTACAATTCTAGAGTAGCTTTCCAGCACTTCTGATTGTACTTTGCGGATGTTATCAATAAACTCAGGCTGCAGTTTCCATTTGGCATCAGGGTTTCTTTTCAGTACGCCCAGGCCGCTACAAGGTGCGTCAATAAGCACCCGATCTGCTTTTTCATGCAGTTTCTTGATGACTTTGGTGGAGTCGATAATGCGGTATTCGATGTTGAAAGCGCCGTTTCTTTTCGCCCGAAGTTTCAATTGCTTGAGCTTACTCTCATACAAATCCATTGCGATAAGTTGCCCTTTGTTTTGCATGAGCGAGGCAATGTGCAAGGTTTTTCCGCCTGCTCCGGCGCAAGTATCAACGACTCGCATGCCAGGTTTTACATCGAGATAAGCCGCCACCAATTGTGAATTCGCATCCTGCACTTCGAACAATCCTTCTTTGAAAGCTTCTGTTAAAAACACGTTAGCGCGCTCTTTTAACACCAGCGCATCGGGTTGTTCTTTAAGGAATTCGGTTTCAATATTCAAATCCATCAAAATGGCCCGAAGTTTTTCTTTGGTGGTCTTTAAAGTATTCACGCGCAGGATTACTTTGGCTGGCTGATTCTGGGCCGCAATTTCTTTAGTCCAGACGGCTTCACCGAGTTCTTTTACTCCCAAAGCGTCCATCCAATCCGGAATCGATTCGCGGAATGTGCGGATTTTCGACAACTCGTCAAAACGACCTTTAATTTTGCGTTGCGGAGTGCCTTCAAGTTGACGCCAATCGGGAATCGGGTAACCTCGAAGTACGGCCCAAACAGCAAACATCCGCCATAAATCATCGCGGTCATAGGGTTCTTTAACTTCAGCAATTTCAGCATAGAGTCGTTTCCAACGTACGATTTCATAGATGGTTTCAGCTACGAATTTACGGTCGGAACTGCCCCAGCGTTTGTCTTTTTTCAAGGCGCGCGCTACGACTTTGTCGGCATATTCACCTTCGTTGAAAATCGCATGCAGCGAATCAATCGTGGTATAAACTAAATTTCGGTGTAATCTCATGGGAATTTATAACCGCAACGGGTCATATTTTTTAATTGATGCGAGTGAGGCACATTTTTTCTGGCGGATGCAGTACCATCGGGAATTTTTCAATTTTCACCGAACTGCTGTCAAGGCCAAACGCTTTTTCTTCAGACAAACTCAGTTTTTTGATGAAGAAGTAAGTGTTCATGATGATTTTCTCGTCCCAACGCATATCACTGTCATTGGACAGGAATTTTTCGGAAAGCACAAATTTAAAGTCGCCAATGATATTGTTTTTACTGAGCGATTCGTAACGGCTGGTTACATCTACTTCGCCTTTTTTTACCATATCGCGCAAGACTTCTTTGAACATCAGATTGATTTTCGTTGGTTCGCGGAAACCTAAGTTGAAATCGATTCGGAACACGTCGTCTTTAACAATTTCGGTGACTTTATATTCGGTTTTGTATGGCTCGCTGAGAATATTCACATGCACAAACCAATAAATATCGGCACGTTTGGGTCTTTTCTGCAAAATCGAATACATGACCTTTTCTTCGATCTCGTCAATCCGGCCTGCATTAGTCATATAAACCAAATGGGTGGCATATTTTGGGATAGATAAATCGACGCTAAGTTCGGCAAGTACTTTTTTATAGTCATCGATTTTGACGATTTTAGTGTACATCTTGCTGATTTTCTTGGCGCGGAACCAAGTAGCCATAATACCGATAAGGATACAGGCAATGAACAAAGTGACATATCCGCCATGGGTGAATTTCTTCAAGTTGGCGACCAAAAAGCTAAATTCAAGAACGACATAAACTAGGATAATAGGCGCGATAAAATACCAAGAAACCCTTTTGATAATCATGTAATAGTTCAGCAGCAAAGTAGTCATAATCATGCACAGCACGATAGCTAAGCCATAAGCGGCTTCCATGTTGCTTGATTCCTCGAAATGTAAAACAACCATGATACAACCAGCCAATAATAACCAATTGATTGACGGAATATAAAGCTGACCTTTCAATTCAGTGGGGTATTTGATTTTAACTTTCGGCCAGAAATTCAATCGCATGGCTTCGTTAATTAAAGTAAACGAGCCACTAATTAGGGCTTGAGATGCTATAATTGCTGCAATAGTCGCGATGACGATTCCAATTGGTTGGAACCAATCAGCCATAATCAGGTAAAATGGATTGCCATTCTTGCCACCCAACCCTAATAAAGTTTGACCTTCGTGTTGGATTAGGTAAGCGGCTTGTCCGAAGTAATTCAAAACGAGCGTGGTTTTGACAAAAATCCAACTGATACGAATGTTTTTTCTACCGCAATGCCCCATATCTGAGTACAGAGCTTCGGCTCCGGTTGTACAGAGAAAGACAAAACCCAACACATAAAACCCTTCCGGGTGAATTGTTAGCAAATGATAAGCATAATAAGGGTTGATGGCTTTGAATACCTCAGGATGATCAGCTATTTGAAGTATTCCTAGTACGCCTAACATGCCAAACCAAAGTAACATCAACGGAGCAAAAAACTTTCCAACGAGTTTGGTGCCAAATTGCTGAATGTAAAACAAGGCAAATAAAATTCCGATAACAATCGGTACTGTATTGATATCCGGATAAAAGGTACGAATTCCTTCTACTGCTGAAGAAACTGAAATCGGCGGTGTAATAATTCCATCGGCTAAAAGTGCGCTACCGCCAATAATTGCCGGAATAATGAGCCATCTTACTTTAGTTCTTTTGACCAGTGCATATAAGGCAAAAATTCCGCCTTCGCCGTGGTTGTCAGCACTTAAGGTAATTAGTACGTATTTGATGGTGGTTTGTAAAGTAAGCGTCCAAAAAATACAGGAAATTCCGCCGAGTACAACATCGGAACTAATGGCATGTGTTCCAATGATGGCCTTCATTACGTAGAGCGGGGAAGTACCAATATCGCCGTAAATAATCCCTAGTGTAATCAATAAACCTGCAAAGGTGAGTTTACTGTGAAGACCGTGATGTTGCGCGCTCATATAAAAAGCTTTTAAAAAAAGAGGACAAATTTACTATTATAAATACATATTTTTTACAAAACGGCATTTATTTTTAGCAAGGTCACAGTAACAGTATTTTTCTGAAATAAAAAAACACCGCATTGAGCAGTGTTTTAGAATTAGAATCTTGGATTATCTAACGGCTTCTTCGTTCGTTGTTTGAAGTTCTTTCGCCGCGTGGTGAATTTTCTCTACCGATGTTTCCAGAGTTGTAAACTCTTGAGGTGTGGCTTGTGGAATTTCCTGTTTCGAACTTCGGAGTTGAAATTCCTCTGGTACGCTCGCCGTTATTAGTTTGGTTATTGGTTCTGGTGTCGCGATCAGGTTTTTGCCTTCCGATTTGACTAGTTTCATATCTTGTATTTTGTTTGATTGGTTCTTGATTTCGAGTTCCGTATACTTCTGTTCTGGTGCTTAGTTTTATAGGTTCGTTGGTTCTCGTGCTTTGATAAGAACCCTCATTTCTGGTGCTTAGTTTTACAGGCTCGTTGGTTCTTGTATTTTGATAAGAACCTTCATTTCTAGGACTTTGTCTGATAGGGTCAAAATTCGCAGAATTGGTTCTTGTGCCAGAATGATTCTCAGTTCTTGTACTTTGTTTGATCGGGTCAGGATTTCTTCCTTTCGTTGTATTGGTATAAGCTACGTCGTTAGGATAACGCACGTTCTTAATTTGTCTGGTCTGATTCAACTCATAACTGTTCTTGACAGTATTGTTGCGGTAAGCGAAAGCTCTGGTTGGATAAGTTCTCTCACAATAGTTGGCTCTTAATGGCCGGTGTAAGGCATAAGCCCTAGTGCAGCTTCGTGTAGTTACGTAATTGTAATGGTTGTGAAAATTGATGTGGATATTAATGTGGTGGCGGTATCTAAAAACCGGAAACGGAGTCCAAGCGTAATAATAAGTTGGGTAATATCCCCAATACCAAGCCGAACAATACGGACGATAGCGCGGCACCCAAAAAGTATTGTATATCACAGGAACAGTTACATAAACGGGTTCGTAAATATAATTGTCTCCGTACATATAAACATCACCCACTACTTGAACTCGTACTTTATTGTTACGGTCTTTCTCTACTTCGATGGTAGCTACATCCTGAAAAAGATCTTTTCCTAAAACCGCTTGAACAATAATCAGGTGTGTATTTTTTTCAGCAGATTCAATGACTCTAAGATAATCTACCTGATTATCATCATTAAGGTCGAGATTCGAAAGCTGGGTTTGCGGATCGTTGAGTTGTCTTTCAAAATCTTCGAGATTCTTGGCCTGACCAAAAATAGAGGCAATGGCGCGAAGGTCAAGATTATCGCTGATTTCTGAACTCATGGCATTGACTGTGGTGCGATCTTGGGCGAAGATTCCGCAGGTCAGAAACAAAGTGCAAGCGAGAAAAATAGTTTTGGTTTTCATGACGGTGAGGTTTTGATTAATACTGCAACAATCGTAGTTGAGATGATTGTTTTGTTCGGAATTCCAATTACTGTGCCAGCGCTTTTTTTGTGAGGTTATAATTTTATGTTAATAGTCAGAATTGCTTGAATATACTTGCGTTAGCCAGAAAAAAAACCGCTGTTGATTGCGGTCTTTTAGTTTAATTAGTCTTTAAATTTGTTGCGATACTGTTGCAGTAGTTTCCGATTAAAGCCTTCTTCAGCTTTTTTGAGTTTGATGATTTTAATGGCCGGAATCACGCCTTTGAGGCTGGCGACGAATCTTTTTCTGAGCTGGTAAAGTTCTTCTTCATTATTTTCTATTTGGCTCAACATGGCGGTAGCTTCTTTGTCGGTTAGTTTGTTAATTTCCGTGCCGTCCATTCTGTCTAGATAGGCCCGTCTTTTTTCTTGTTTGAATTCTTTTTGCTTGTCGTCGAATGCGTTGTAAAGTGGCCAAAATTTAGCAGCTTCTTCTGAAGTGAGTTGTAATTCTTCGGTGATATACGCCACCTTAAGCGCTTTGATTTTTTCTTTTTGTTGTTTCATATGCCCTTGCGAAAATCCGAAAGTGCTGATTAAAAGTAAAAAAGGTAATATGATTTTATAGGTTTTCATCGGGTTGTTTCTTTAGTTAATTAAACAATCTTCTATGGTATTTACACCACTCAATGCTTCCTCAAGTTCGCGGTCTTCAAGTTTCATATCAACGCGGATTTTGGCTATTTCTTCATCGTCCATGAGCTCGACGATATCTTCATTACTAATTTCAGTATGGCGTACCAAGTAATTTTCTAAGGTGGTTGAATCGATTTCTACATTCGGTTGACTGAGGTAATTCGCCAACGGAATCCCGGTGGCAATTATCAGTACTGCGGCTGCGGCCCAAATCCAAGTTTTTTTGTTCGAATGCAAAGCAATCACCGGAGTAGGCTCATGATCAATTTTTTGCTGGATTTTCTCTTGCAGACCGTCAAAGTAACCATCAGGAATTTTAAAACCCGAGGTTATTTTGGGATGCTCATCAAGTTTAAATGTTTTCATGGTCGTATGACAAATTTAGCATAGTTGGGTTTAATGTCCGGTTATATAATTTTCAATCTTCTTTACCGCATGGTGGTAAGACGCTTTTAATGCTCCGGTAGAAGTGCCTAATATCTCCGACATATCTTCGTATTTAATTTCTTCGTAATACCGCATCTTGAAAACGAGTTGTTGTTTCTGCGGCAGCGTGGCTATGGCTTTTTGTAATTTGATCTGGATGTCGTTACCGTCAAAATACTGATCTGCTTTAAGGTTTTCAACCAATCTGCTTTGCAAATCCTGGCTTGTAATTTTGGTTTGTTTGTTTTTCCTGTTGATGAAAGTAATCGCTTCATTTGTTGCAATCCGATATACCCAAGAAAATAGTTTGCTTTCACCTTTGAAGTTTTGAAGGTGACGGAAAACTTTTACAAAAGTGTTTTGTAGAACATCGTCAGCATCGTCGTGATCGATTACAATATTGCGGATGTGACGGTATAATGGCTTCTGATAGTCGTTCAGGAGTTTCGCAAACGCGGCATTTTGCGTTTTCGGATCGAGCAATTGTGCTATGAATTCCTGTTCTTCCAAGTCAATTTTTTCGATTGGAGTCGATTTTTCACCAATGGTTTAATCGGGCGAGAAAATTTAAGGCGTATTGGTTTCCGGGCTTGTCGTTTCAACAGGTGCGGTTGTCGGGAGAGGAACCGATGTTGCTGCAGTGTTAACAAGTGCTGCCGGAGCTTGCGCTTTAATCGGAACGTAAATTTCAGTAACCCATTTCGATGGATTGGCCACCTGAACCATATTGGTGCTGTATATTTCCAATGCAGTGCCTCCAAGATTTTCGGTTAAGTAGTTTTTTTTAAGATAATCTCTAGTTTTGCTCCAAGCCTCACGGGTATGAGAATAATCGCCTATGAGCGTAGTTTTTACCGCTTGAAACGGATAAAGTAATCCCGAACTCATATCACTACCTTCACTAATATGAATTTCCTCTTTCACGGGAATACAAACCGACAAATTACTGACACCATTTACGGTATCATAGGTGTGATATATCACAAACGGGTGGCCTGTGGTAGTAATTTTGTTTTTTTCAGTAAAGCGAATCATCCTCGGAATCATAATCCGAAGATTGGAAGCAATTTTTTCAATTTTACTGTTAATAGATTGCTTCAGATAAAAAGTTCCTGTTTTCTTGACCAAACCATTAACTTTTATTTTGTATGTGTTAATTTCATAGGCCAAAGTTTTTTCTAGTTGGGCCAAAGTTTTTTGTTGATTGCTCTCATAAGTTTCTGATGCACCGCCTTTGAACAACGCATACATTTTATACTTAAAGCTCATCTTTCCTTTTGAACGCCATATAATTTTGGTGCCGCCAACGGTATCTTTAAACACCCAAGTTGAACTAGATTCAGCGCCACTTAAGTGTACTTTTTGACTAATCGATTGGCCATCTTGAATGGCTGTAGTCGTCATATCACCATCACCTTCGTTACTTTTCCAAGAATAAGAACCACCTTTACCAACGGTATTTCCCGGATAGAAAAATTGAGCACTTGGATCTTCTTTCTTCCATGAAACAAAGGTTTCCCAATTGCGATAATCGTTCACGAAATTGAAAAGGGTGGCTCTTGGAGATTTTATTACTGCCGAAGTCGTGACTTCAAAATTCCCGTCGAGTGTGGCTACATAAACTGTTGTAGCAAAAAGTGCGAGCAATAAAAGCAGGAAAAGATACTTTAGAATGGTCATAAATCTAGGTTTGGTGAACTTCGTAAAGTTAGAAATTAATATTCAAAATAAGACCATTTTATCAATGTGCCGATATTATTTAGCTGTCAAGTAGGTGAAACTATATTATATTTGTTTTGCATTTTTAAATCGAAACTAAAATACAACTATAATGAAACTATCACACTTCACCTGTTGGGCCACTACAGTTTGTTTTTCGCTGTTTTCACAGGCACAATCAGGAAAATCTACTTCACAAGATGATTTTGATTACATCGTTGAGCAATTTGCTGATATCCGTGTTTTGCGTTACCAGATTCCAGGCTGGGACAAACTTACGCTGAAAGAAAAGCTCTTGGTTTACTATCTTACCGAGGCAGGCAATTCCGGACGTGACATCATGTGGGATCAGCATTACAAACACAACCTCAAAATAAGAAAAGCCTTAGAAAAAATCTACACCAATTATAAAGGTGAAAAAGACGACCAATGGAAAGAGTTTCAGATTTACCTCAAGCGCGTATGGTTTTCCAACGGGATTCACCACCATTACGCCAGCGATAAAATCAAACCTACTTTTTCAAAAGATTATTTTAAAGGTTTGCTCAAGGCGACCAATACTTCACTCGATGCAAAAATTGTTGATATCTTGTTTAATGATGAAGATGCTAAAAAAGTCAACCTAGATGAATCGAAAGGGTTGTTGTCTGGTTCGGCGATTAATTTTTACGACAAAGGTATTTCGGTAAAAGAGGTTGAAGATTTCTATGCCAAAAAGAAAAGTCCGAATCCGGACCAACCTTATTCTTTCGGATTGAATTCTAAGCTTGTACGCAATGCGAATGGCCAACTCGAAGAAAAAGTATGGAGAAGTGGTGGTATGTATGGGCCTGCCATCGACAAAATCATTTATTGGCTAGAAAAAGCTAAAGAAGTGGCTGAAAATCAAAATCAAGCTGATGCCCTTGGGTTACTCATCCAGTATTACAAAACTGGCGATCTCAAAACGTGGGACGATTACAATATTGCTTGGTTGCAAGCCACTGAGGGCAATATCGATTACATCAATGGCTTTATCGAAGTATATAACGATCCGCTCGGATACCGTGGTTCTTATGAAGGCGTTGTTCAGATCAAAGATTTCGATATGTCGGCCAAGATGGAAGTTGTATCTAAAAATGCCCAGTGGTTTGAAGATCATTCTCCGCTGATGCCTCAACATAAAAAGAAAAATGTGGTTGGTGTTTCCTATAAAACAGTTACCGTTGCTGGCGAATCAGGCGATTCTTCTCCAAGTACGCCCATAGGTGTAAATCTTCCCAACGCAGATTGGATTCGTGCAGCCTATGGTTCAAAGTCAGTTTCATTGGGGAACATCATCGATTCCTATGCGAAATCAGGAGGTAAAGGAAAATTACTTGAATTCGCCAATGATTCAGAAGAAATTGCACTAGCAGAGAAGTATGGTGAACTTGGCGATAAATTGCACACTGCTTTACATGAAGTAGTTGGTCACGCTTCAGGGCAAATCAATCCAGGTGTGGGTACGCCTAAGGAAACTTTGAAAAGTTATGCTTCTACTTTAGAAGAAGGTCGCGCAGATTTGGTCGGACTTTACTATTTATACAATCCAAAATTGCAAGAGTTGGGCTTGGTCGATAATTGGCAAAATCTCGGAAAGGAAGCCTATGACAGTTACATCAGAAATGGTTTGATGACCCAGTTGGTTCGTTTAGAATTAGGAGCTGACCTAGAAGAAGCACACATGAGAAACCGCCAATGGGTGAGCGCTTGGGTTTTCGAAAAAGGCAAAAAAGACAACGTGATTGAGCAAGTTTCGCGCAACGGGAAAACCTATTTTAATATCAACGATTACGAGAAATTACATGTTTTGTTCGGAGATTTATTGCGTGAAGTGCAGCGCATCAAATCTGAAGGCGATTACAAGGCCGGAAAAAACCTAGTTGAAAATTATGGTGTGAAAGTCAATCAGCAATTGCACGCAGAAGTGCTACAAAGAAACAAGCAATTCACCACGCCGCCTTATAATGGTTTTGTCAATCCGATTTTGGAGCCACAAAAAGACATCAAAGGAAATATCATTGATATCAAGGTGAAGCAACCCATGTATTTTGCCGATCAAATGCTACAGTATTCCGAAAATTATAATTTCTTGCCCGACGAGAATTAATCCGCATATTCCTTTAAAAAGCGCTTTCTTCTTGAAGGCGTTTTTTTTTGGATAGTGTTAGCGTTTCATCACTACTTTAATCACAAAAAGTAAGACAACAAAAAGCAGAAAAGCGATTAGTACTTTATAGTTTCCTTTGTAGAATCGGTTGTGAATAGCGACGTCTTTTCGGTAAGAAAAGGTAATTACTATAACAAAGGCAATGAAAAACAAGACGGCAAAAACCAATTGTCCGGTTGAAAACATGATGATAATTTTTGTGACAAATGTAGTCAATCGGTGCTTTAAAGTTGGTATTTTGCAAGAGAATTAATTCCTTTAAATATGCAAAAACAACTTCAGGCCGTTACCGAATTTCATACAGCTTTCGAGATAGGTCACAGCGAAATTCCTAGAGCCGATTTGGGCGAAGTCAAAAACCTATTGCGGTTCAATTTGATGAAAGAAGAAAACGAAGAATATCTCGAAGCCGTTCAAAATAACGATTTGGTAGAAATTGCCGACGCTTTGGGCGATATGCTTTACATTCTCTGCGGCACCATCATCGAACACGGATTGCAACACAAGATTGAAGCTGTTTTTGATGAAATCCAGCGCAGCAATATGAGCAAACTCGGCGAAGACGGCAAACCTATTTATCGCGAAGACGGCAAAGTGATGAAAGGCCCGAATTATTTCAAACCCGATTTTTCTAAAATCATTTAAACTACTGCATAAAAAAACCGAGAATTTTGTTCTCGGTTTTTTATTTAGGTGTATGAAATTTATACTTTGACAGTCCAGCCAAAAGTATCTTCTGCCAATTTATACTGAATATTAGTTAGTTTTTCCTTGAGCTCTAATGCGATTGAATTTTCTTGTTTGGGCACTTCATAAAATTTTTCCTCGTAAGAAAAACCAGAAATCGGGTTGACCACCGCAGCGGTTCCGGCTCCAAAGATTTCTTTGAGGCTACCGTTTTGAGCTGCTTCTATAAGTTCAGAAACTAATACGGATCGTTCTTCCACTTTGATTCCGTCGCGTTGTGCTAGGGCAATCAAGCTTTTGCGCGTCACGCCATCGAGGATTCTTTCGCTAATCGGTGCGGTGTACAAAGTATCATTGATTCGGAAAAACACGTTCATTGTTCCGGCTTCTTCTAGTTTGGTATGTGTGGCATCATCGGTCCAGATGACTTGTTGAAAACCTTTATCATTAGCCAGCTTGGTCGGATAAAACTGCGCCGAATAATTACCAGCTGCTTTTGCGGCACCAATTCCACCGTTGGCTGCGCGGCTGTAATGGTCGGCTATCAGTACTTTCACTTCGCCAGAATAATAACTTTTCGCCGGTGATAGTATAATCATAAAGCGGTATTGTGTAGAAGGCGCTGCAATCACACCACTACCAATGGCAATCATAAATGGACGAATATACAAGGTGTTGCCTTTTCCTTTTTTGACCCAATTGCGTTCTAAATTGATGAGTTGGTGTAAACCGCTCATGAAAATATCTTCCGGAATTTCCGGCATTGCCATCCGCACCGCCGATTTATTCAAACGATTTAAATTCTGATCCGGACGAAACAACCAAACTTCATCTTGCTCAGTTTTATAAGCTTTCATTCCTTCAAAAATAGCTTGTCCGTAATGGAAAACTTTGGCCGAAGGATCAATCATAAAAGGCTCGTAAGGTTTAATTTGAGGTTTGTGCCATTGGCCTTCACGGAAATCGCAAACTAGCATGTGGTCGGTAAATACGCTTCCGAAAGCTAGGTTTTCAAAATCCACACTGTCAATTTTAGAAACAGGAACGGTAACTATATCGATTTCGTGAGTAAGATTTGAACTCATTTACTGCTTGTTTTTTGAGGTAAGTAATTGGATATGAACGCATAAAAATCGATATTTTACAGAATAAAATCCTCGGTTTTAATTTTGGCTAAAATAATAAAATTAAAGTGTTCAATACTATCAATAATCCGTTTATTTTTGTTTCGAAAATTCTAGCAAAATCCAAAAAACTCAATACATGAAAAAAATCATTTTATTGCTTTTGATTACAGTTTCAACGGCATACGCTCAAAACAAATCGACTAACAATCAGTATGCTTCTTTCGGAGCAAAAATTTCTAAAGAAGGCGCTATTTCCAAGGAAAAAATGGCAGCCAAATACGGCAAGCTAAAAAAAGGCGACTCGCTCAATGTGAAATTCACTTCTAAAATTGTCGATGTTTGTTCGAAAAAAGGTTGCTGGATGAACCTCGAACTAGGCAACGGGAAAACCGCTTTTGTTAAATTCAAGGACTATGCTTTCTTCATGCCACTGAATGCTGCAGGAAGCGAAGTTATTATAAGCGGTAAAGCATTTGTAGAAGTGGAAAGTGTAGCCGAATTACGCCATTATGCGCAAGATGCGGGAAAATCCAAAGCCGAAATCGAGAAAATCACCAAGCCTAAAACTTCTTATTCGTTCCTTGCAGACGGGGTTTTAATTAAAGAATAATGAAAAAAGTTTCGTTGTTATTGATTTGCTTGGTGGTATTGAGCTGTCATAAAAAGGAACCAAAACTGGAACCCAAAGTAAAGCCGGCATGTGAAAAGCCTAAGAGCCGTTTTAAGATGTATGAAATGTCAGAAATGGCCGCCTTGATGGAACAAATGTATGTCGATAACCAGCGCTTGAAAGAGCGAATCATTAAAAGCGATACTATCGGTAAGTTCCCGAAGCATTTTCTGAAAATACATACGGCTAAAATGACTGATGAGGCTGATAACGACGACTTTTTTAAAGAAAAAGCTGAAGCCTATATCAAGGCGCAGCAATTGATTTACAGCGATTCGGAAAATGTGAAGCAGCATTTCAACGATGGAGTAAAAGCTTGCATTACTTGTCATGAAGGCAAATGTGGTGGGCCTATTGCAAGAATCAAAAAGTTGTATATTCAATAATCATGAAGCGGGAAATCATCCAGACAGCCGATGGTTCTACCACGATATATTTACCCGACTGGAACGAAAATTACCATTCCAAACACGGTGCGATTCAAGAAGCCAATCATGTTTTCATTCAAAACGGATTGGTTTTATTTGCAGGAAAGCCGATTAGTATTCTTGAAATTGGCTTTGGTACTGGTCTAAACGCTTTTATTACTTTTTTAGAAGCTGCTAAACTTCAAATCCAAGTCGATTATATTGGCGTGGAAGCTTATCCGGTTTCTGAAGCCGAAATAGCTTCAATGAATTACGTTAACGAATTGAATGCCAGTCAGCAATCGGTTGTTTTTGAGAAAATGCACGCATCGCCTTGGAATGAAAAATGGTCATTGACCGATACTTTTTCGCTGACCAAAAGAAAACAATTCATTGATCAGATTGATGATGTATTAGCGTTCGATTTGATTTATTTTGATGCTTTCGGATTTCGTGTCCAACCAGAATTGTGGCGCACTGAAATTTTTTGCAAGATGTTCAAAGCCATGAAAAACAATGGTGTTTTAGTTACTTATGCCGCTAGGGGCGAGGTAAGAAGAAGTATGATTGAAGTTGGTTTTTCGGTTGAGAAACTGCCCGGCCCGCCAGGAAAAAGAGAAATGTTGCGTGCCACTAAAAAATTATGATTTTGCTTGTGTGAATTAACATTTTTCTGGGAAAACACTTTTATTTTTTTTAATTAAATTTGATTCTGACAGAGCAAATAAATCTATTACACCAACCAACCCAATGCACTTCAGGTTATGAGAAAATCGATGTATGTATACACCAAAAACATTCTCGAAAGAGTGAGTTTCGACCCAACACTTTTCTGTAAGGAACTTGACAAAGCTTTAAAAGTGCTTTTACCATACGAGATTGAACAACTCACAGAATGGCTATTGAGCTACACCGCCGAGAAGCCTGAGTTAAGGCAGTGTCTGATTTACGTTAACCGATAACAACTAAAAGAGCTTAAACGGCTCTTTTTTTATGGAACGATATCGTTATAGTAGTGTGAATTCTGTAAGATTTAATCCTTAATAAATTTCGATAAAGTGCATTTCGTCGATTTTTTAGGTATTTAATCGTTGTTTTTTTACCGTTTGTCTTGCAGCTTATGTTTTTTTCTTTTACTTTTACCCCACGTTCTTATTAAGATAACCCCTAAATCTTACCATTATGCCTAGAATGATCTACGACTACACCAAATCGGTGCTCGAAAGAGTGAGCTTCGATCCGGTTCTTTTTTGTAAAGAGCTCAGAAAAGCAATCAAAAATTTATTGCCTTACGAGTTAGAACAGCTGAAGAAATGGTTGACTAATTTTACCAGTGAAAAACCAGAATTACAACCATACATAAGTATCGTCAACGTGGCGGGTTAAATCCATTTGACGCAAAAACATTAAAAAGGAACTTTCGGGTTCCTTTATTTTTTGGTAATCGGACTAATGATTTCAACATTGTGGAAAACAATAGCGCCTTTTACAACTCCGGAAATGGTACTCCGCAAAGCATCAATAATATGGATTTTGAGTTCTGTTTTTGGAAAAATTAGACTGACTTCACGAGCCGGTTTTGGCTCTTTGAAATGCTTTAGTTTGAGTTTGTCGGCTTCTTTTAAATCTAGCGTATGCAAGTAAGGCAATAAAGTAATTCCTAAACCTTCATCTGCCAATTTAATAAGAGTTTCAAAACTACCGCTTTGCAGTTGAAAATGATTGCCTTCGGGTTTGACAGTATTTTTGCATAAATTTAAAATACCATCTCGGAAACAATGCCCGTCTTGCAGTAATAAAATTTCATCCAGATTCAAATCGCTTACTTCGATTTCAGACTTACTGTAATTATGGTGTGACTGTGGAATATAAGCCATGAACGGTTCAAAATACAGCACTACTTCCTTTATTTTTTCCTCCATAAGCGGGGTCGCGGCAATAGCGGCATCAAGATGTCCGTTGTTGAGTTTGGTAATAATTTCATCAGTATTGAGCTCTTCAATAATGAGTTTTACTTTCGGATATTTTTTGATAAAGTTGTTTAAAAACATCGGAAGTAGAGTGGGCATAATAGTCGGGATAATTCCCAAACGAAATTCGCCGCCGATAAATCCTTTCTGCTGCTCGACGATATCTTTTATCCGGTCAGCTTCATTGACAATATTCTTAGCTTGATTAACGATTTTCTGCCCAATTTCAGTGAGTTGGATAGGTTTTTTACTGCGGTCAAATATCAAAATATTGAGTTCTTCTTCTACCTTTTGAATTTGCATACTTAGGGTAGGTTGGGTGACAAAACATTTTTCGGCAGCCAGAGTGAAATTTTTATGTTCAGCCACAGCCAAAACATATTGAAGTTGGGTGATGGTCATTTTATAATCTGATTTGATGCAAATATAAACACTATCAATTTGCAGCAGAGTCTTGTTCGAAGAATATCTTTACTTTTGAAGTAAAATCCAATCCAATGAAAACAAATATTTTAGGGCTTCCATTGAAAGAAACTGAAATCATGGTAGCCGAGTTGAACTTACTTTTGGCCAATTTTCAAGTGTATTATCAAAACCTACGCGGATTGCATTGGAACATTCGCGGAAAAAATTTCTTCAATTTGCATCTGAAATTCGAAGAACTCTACAACGACAGCCAACTCAAAATTGATCTTATTGCAGAACGGGTACTTACTTTAGGCGGAATTCCACTTCATACTTTTGAGGATTACATCAAAAACAGCCAACTCCAAGTTGGTAAAAACATCCACACCGATACCGAAGCAATTCATTTAATAGTTGGTTCGCTGTCAAGTTTGTTAAAAATTGAACGTGTCATTTTGGAGCAATCTGGCAAAATCAATGATGAAGGCACTAATGCTATGATGAGTGATTTTATAGCCGAACAAGAAAAACTGATATGGATGATGCAGGCTTGGTTACAGGAATAATTCACATAAGTTCAACATAAATCAACCATTCTCTATAAAAGCAGGGAATGGTTTTTTATGGTTGTTAATTTTTGTTTAAATTTGGCTCGGCTTGTCAATTGGCTCACCTATAATTTTACATTTGCGCCATGAAGTGGATTGCTCAATTGTTTTTGATGGTTTTTGTTGCTTTTTTGGCGACACCAACTGTTGTGAGTTTAATCGAAAATAGTACTGATACTTCCTACTTTTACAGCACAGCCGAAGAAGAGCAGCCGCACAAAGAAGTTAAAGCCGATTTGCAAGATGGTTTTTTTTATACTTTGATTCTATTTCCTGAAACCAAATCCATCTCAATTCACGCAGAACACAATACAAGGCACGACAAAATTGCTTCTGCCATTTTCATTCCGCCACCTGAAGAAGTTTAATACCGCGAATTTTCTCGTAAAATTGAAGTCTTATTTTGCAGTAGGATTCAATTCTTGTATTCAACTTAATCAGGTATCATGACAAAAAAAATTAATATTTTCTCGAACCTTAAATCTGATTTTGCTTCAGGTTTGGTGGTTTTTTTAGTGGCGCTTCCTTTGTGTTTGGGTATTGCAATGGCTTCGGGAGCACCTTTATTTTCAGGCATTATTTCCGGTGTAATTGGCGGAATCGTTGTGGGTTATCTAAGTCAGTCACAACTCAGTGTAAGCGGACCGGCTGCTGGGCTAACCGCAATTGTGCTCACGGCAATTACAGACTTTGGTGCTTTCAACATCTTCTTAACTGCTGTATTTTTCGCAGGAATTATTCAACTTTTGTTAGGTTTGATTAAGGCTGGAAGTATCTCGAATTATTTCCCGACCAATGTTATTGAAGGAATGCTTGCCGGTATTGGCATCATTATTATCTTAAAGCAATTGCCTCATGCTTTTGGTTATGACAGTGACTTCGAAGGAGACGAATCCTTTATGCAGGAAGATGGTAGCAATACCTTTTCTGCATTGGCTGCTTTGCTCGATCATGTTCAATTGGGTTCTATTTTAATCACTGCTATTTCACTGATTATCCTCATTGCTTGGGACAAAATACCAGCACTCAAAAAACTCAAAGTAGTCCCAGGGGCTTTAGTTGCAGTTATACTCGGTGTGATTTTAAATGAAATTTTTATTGCCACTGGAAGTATATTTGAGATTCAAAAACAGCATTTGGTGGCGCTTCCGGTGCCTACTTCAGTAGAAGAATTCAAAGCGATTTTGGTTTTTCCGGATTTTACTGCGATAACCAATCCAAAGGTATGGGTAACCGCGCTAACTATTGCGATTGTGGCTTCTATCGAAACTTTGCTTTGCATTGAAGCGGCCGACCGGATGGATGCCATGAAGCGTTACACCGATACCAACGTCGAACTCAGAGCGCAAGGCATCGGAAATATGGTAAGTTCACTCTTAGGCGGATTGCCCATGACCTCTGTAGTGGTTCGTACTTCGGCCAATAATAATGCCGGAGCAAAATCTAAAATGTCTACCATAATTCACGGATTTTTGCTTTTACTGAGCGTGATTTTGATTCCAACCATCTTAAATAAAATCCCTTTAGCTACTTTGGCTGCTGTGTTGTTGATGGTGGGGTATAAGCTCGCTAAACCCGCTACTTTCAAGCATTTTTGGGAAAAAGGGAAATACCAGTTTGTGCCATTTATCGCTACATTGGTAGGTGTTGTCTTTACCGATCTTTTAAAAGGTGTTGCCTTGGGAATTGTTATCAGTATTATCTTCGTTTTGAAAGGGAATCTTAAACGCGCTTACAGTTTCCGAAAAGAAGCTTATGCTGATGGCGATATTATCCACATCGATTTAGCGCAAGAAGTTTCATTTCTGAACAAAGCCGCTATTAAATCGACCTTGAAGGCCATTCCTGAGAATTCTAAAGTGATTATCAATGCCCAAGATACGGTTTATATTGCCCATGATATTCTCGATTTGATCCGCGAATTCAAAACCACACGTGCCATTGACGAAAATATCAAAGTCAAACTCAAAGGATTCAAAAAGGCCTATCAGTTGCAAAACACCGACGAATCATTGAACAAAGTAACTATCGAACACGTTTATGACGTAGCCAAAAGAAAAATGGTGACCAAAGAGATTTTCCCTGATGAGATTTCAAATCCATCACAAAACAAGAATTAATTAATTACATTTAGTAACTCTAAAAACTTATAGCATGAGCAGTGATTTCTATAAAAAAATACTAGACAATAATAAAGAATGGGTCGAGAAATCGTTGTCTCAAGATCCGAATTATTTTCAGCATTTAGCCAAAGGGCAAACTCCGCCATTACTTTGGATTGGTTGTTCAGACAGTCGCGTTCCGGCCAACGAAATTATTGGAGCTAAACCGGGTGAGGTTTTTGTGCACAGAAATATCGCCAACATGGTGATTCATTCCGATATGAATATGCTCAGCGTACTGGATTATGCGGTGAATGTACTCAAAGTAAAACACGTTATTGTTTGCGGGCATTATGGTTGTGGTGGTGTGAAAGCAGCAATGGGTAATGATTCTATTGGTTTGATTGACAACTGGATTCGCCACATTAAAGATGTTTATCGTTTGCATCAAGACTATTTGGATACGATTCAAAACGAGGAAGAACGCTTCAATAAATTCGTTGAAATCAATGTCAAAGAACAAGTATTCGATTTGGCCAAAACTTCTATTGTTCAAGGCGCCTGGAGAACCGGTCAAGACTTAACCTTACACGGTTGGGCTTACGGTCTGAATTCAGGTTTTGTTACCGATCTTGAAGTAAATATTAGTTCGGAAAAAGATCTGGATGAAGTATACCAATTGAAATTCTAAAAAAATAGTCGCTCTCGGGTGGCTTTTTTATTGGTCTTCCAAATTCTCATTAAATGAAGAAGGTAGCAATTGCGGAATAAACTTAATTAGAATCGGCAAGAGCAAACTTCCGCCGGGAATTAAAAATATAGTCAAAGACGGCACTGTTTTACAAATGTCGAGCAACTGTTTCTTGACTTTCTTTTTTTCTTCTTTGTCTAAATCGCGTTGGGTAGAGTGGGCCAGTAATACCATCAATTCACGACTTTGCGATATTTCTTTGGCCAGCCTTTTTTGGTTGCGTTTGATTAGTGTGATGACCAGTTGTGTGGTTTGGTCGTAGAAATGCTTGACCGGATTAGAATAGTTGAAATATGGAATTTCTTTTTGGTATTTGGTGATGAATTCATTGGTGTCGGCGATACTTTGGTTTACAAAATCATCGGGAACGCGCATTTTTTCTGCGAGCGAATACAAGAAATAGGCTTCGTCGTTTTCAACTTTTCCATCGCTCCACATGGCTAGTCCGGCCATATCAATTAAATAATACCGTTCGAGCGGATTCTCAAAATACTGTAATTCCAAGGTATCGAGGTTGCGAATATTCACCGTCGAGAATTTACTATAGCGCACCGAAGCTTCAAAAAGTTTGACCAGCAAATCATCGTGTTGCGATTTATTGGATTTCGTTCGCAGTGCCAAAGCCACAATACTCACAATTGTTTCTTCAAGTTTCTTCAGGTATTTCTCCGGAATTTTTCCTTCGAGTAGATAATGCTGAAAAGCCAAAACATCTACAAACAGCAGCGCATTGGTTACGATATGCGAAAAGTTTTTACTGATGATATTGTCGTTGGTTTGAACGCGATCGTCGATGATGTTTTCTAAATTCAATGCTGTTGAACTACTCGGTAACACTTTCTTAAAGAAGTTAAAACCTTGCGGATTCATTTCGTTGTAAAAAGCTACTGCACGATTCAAAAAAATATCTGCGGTATTATCACTGGAAGTAATTTTAAAAATCTGATACAAAGCATTGAGCAGAGCGGCTTTAGAAACTTCATCATTGAGCCAACCGGTATGATTGGTTTTGCTTTGCGTTGAATAAGAAATAATGTGTCCGTAAATAAAACCTGTTTGCCGAATTTTCTCGTAGAACCGCTCGACCGTATCTGTTTCAGACGGTTTTGCAGCCTTTTGCTCTACAAAAAATTTCTCAATCCAGCCGTGTGCCGAGGGGTTAATCATCGCTTGGTTTTACGCTGCAAAGCTATACTTTTTTAGACATTTGGAACCCAAATACCATTTATTTTAACGTTCAAACGATTCATCATTTCTCTATGGAAATCGCCTTTCTAAATCGCCTTTTATAATGGCCAATAGCGATGGTTGAAGCGATAAGAAATGGAAGGGTCGAGAGAACGATTTTGATGTTAACAGCCAAAATGCCCACAAGAAATATAAAGTAAATCAAAATAGCTAAACCAGAAATCCCTATAATTACTAGTACTTTATTGGTTTTTTCTAGCGTCAGATTGATAAGTAATGATAATTGGCTCAGCATCGGAATAATGGTTAGCGGATGCAAAACAGCCATAGGATTGATAAACAACTTATTCAGAATTTCTTTCTCGGCTTGAAATAGAAAGCAATGTTGGTTGGTTCCCCATTCTAAATATACCATGAACGAAGTCAAAATCACCAGAATATCAGGCCATTTATTTTTCATATTAAGTTAACCACTAAGGTCTAGACTTGATATTTTGCTCGCAATACTTTATGATTTCTGCAATTCTATTGGCTCTGGTTTCTGGTCTTTTGGCTTGGTTGAGCCAATACAGATAACTTTTCCGATAGGTTTTGCTGAAATGATGAAAATGCTCGGACGCTTTTGCATTGGCGTTGAAGGCTTTTTGCAAATCTTCAGGAACGACAAGTGCTTCCACCTGATCGAGTGTTTCCCAAGAGCCATTTTCCTTTGCGATTTCGATTTTTCGCAAACCACTTTCGTGCATCAGGTTCTCGGCGATGAGTTTCTCGATGTAAGTTTTGTTGAGTTTACTCCAGACACTTTTGTCTTTTCTTGGGGTGAAGGTTTGTTTGCGGCGATGTGCATCTAATTTGCGCACCGTCGAATCAATCCAGCCGTAACAAATGGCTACTTGCACGGCTTCTTCCCAACGCATACTTTCAAATTCACTTTCTACACGATAAAAAACCAGCTCAACACCATTAGATTTATGGTGATTTTCATGCAACCATTCGCGCCATTGTTGGGCGTTTTTAAAGTAATGGAGTTCCTTTTCCAAACCGATAAAATTTATTGAATAATAGCAGAACAAGCCAATCTTGCGCCTGCATTTCCGGTAGGTTGCGTGGTAAAATCGTCGCTGCCTTGGTGCACGATTAGCCCTTTTCCGAGGATGTCTTTAGCGGGGTCGCCGCAGCCAATACACCATTGGTCAGTGGTTAATGAAATTGTGCCTTTTCCGCTGGCATCAGCAGTGAAATTCCCGATATCGCCTTTATGGTATTCGCCCATGTCCCATTTGCCGTGTTTTTTGAAAGTAGGATTCCAATGGCCGCCGGCAGAACTACCATCAGCAGCAGAACAATCTGATTTCTCGTGGATGTGAATGGCATGCGGTCCGGGTTGTAGCCCAGAAACAGTGGCCGAAAAAGTGACTGATCCTTTTTTTTCAACGAATGAAGCTGTTCCGGTTACTTGGCTGTTGCTTTTAGATTCAAAAGTAAGAATGAGTTTTTTGGTATCAGCCGAATTGCTGTTGGTTTTACAACCGAAAATTAAGGCAGCACAAACCGCACAAAAGAGCAGTATTTTTTTCATGGTTAGTGTTTCTTTCAAAGATAAGCAAAATCGCTCTTGTCAAGTTTTTAATTTAATTTCTCATAGACAAAACTAAATCTAGCGATTCACGGTGAAATTTAGGCTACCGTATCTGCCAAACGCTGGTGTAGTAGGAAAACTTCAATACAATACCAACTGCGGTCATTTATTATTTAGATTTCTCGCCCACGAAATAATCATTTTGCGATTTGAAAAGCACGTTAAATGTAGTCAAGCTTCCGTAAATTCTGGTGATGTATTGCTGCAATTCGACTTTTTCAATTTCCTCGAGATTGCTCGCGTTGATTTTTTGTTCCATCACGCGCAAACGGTCGCGCAGCATGACGATTTTGTGGAAAAACGTATCGATTGGAACATCTTTGGAAGCCAAACCTGCTCTTCCCGGCTCAAGAATCATTTTACCGCCTTTCCATTTGTCATCAATAGGCACTGGTTCGCCGAGGCCGTTCCATTTTTTGAGAATAGACAAAAGACTTTGTTCAACGTCGTAAAAGCTCACGGTATCCACCTCGTTTTCGGCTGCGTCAATGACTTCGAATTCGCTGTCAATGGCTATGGTTTCTAGTCCGTTTTCAATAAAAGTGACCCAATATTCTTTTGTAGAAACATTAGTAACAACACCTTTTCCGTATTCAGGATGTTGGATTCTCGAGCCGATGCCTAGTAATTTCATGTGAATGGATTTTTCGTAATTAGCTGCCACGAAAATAGCGGTTTTTTGAAAATAAAAAAATGCAGGGAAACACTTATTGTCTTTTTATCTCGCTAGTTCGCTGATTAATCAAAACAAAAAGCCGATCGAAATTGACCGGCCTTTCAACAAATTAAATAACTAAATAAAGATTAAAAACAGTATTGGTTTTCGGCCACGAGTTTGGTGGTAATCACTTCCCGCAACGCTACAATATTGGGCATGTTGGTATACTTTGTAAACCGTCTTAAACCCATCAGCATCATGCGTTGTTCGTCGCCTTCAGCAAATGAAATAATGCTTTCTTTGCCTTTTTGGGTGATGATATCCACAGCCTTGTAAAGGTATAATTTGGCCATGGCTATTTGTTCTTTTACGGTTTCTTCACCTTCTTTTTTAGCGAGTTTCTCGGTGCGTAAAATAGTCGACTCGGCCATGTAAATTTCAATCAAGATATCGGCCGCCGCGGTAAGTAATTGCTGATGTGCATCGAGATCAGGACCATACTTTTGTACGGCTCCACCGGCTACCATCAGGAACGCTTTTTTCAATTTGCCAATCATTTCTTTTTCTTCGGAAAACAACTCCGAGTAATCCGGCGTATCGAATGAAGGAATCCCCATTAATTCTTCCTGCACTTTTGTGGCCGGTCCGAGCAAATCCACGTGGCCTTTGAATGCTTTTTTGATTAACATTCCGACAGATAACATGCGGTTGATTTCGTTGGTTCCTTCGTAGATTCTAGAGATACGGGCGTCACGCCAAGCACTTTCCATCGGTGTATCTTCCGAGAATCCCATACCACCAAGGATTTGAATACCTTCGTCGGCACAATTCTGTACATCTTCTGAAACTGCTACTTTCAAGATAGAACACTCAATAGCAAATTCTTCGACGCCTTTGAGCTCAGCTTCCTGATGGGATGCGCCTTCTTGTTCACGCAATTGAATTCGGGTTTCAATATCTTTTGCGGCGCGATAGGTAGCACTTTCACCTGCATAAGCTGAGGTTGCCATTTCAGCAAGTTTATAACGAATCGCCCCGAATTGGGAAATTGCAGTGTTGAACTGTACTCGTTCGTTGGCATAATGAATCGCATTGGTGGTTACGCGACGTTGTGCATCGAGGCAAGCCGCAGCGAGTTTAATTCTTCCTACGTTCAAGGCATTCATCGCAATCTTGAAACCGTTGCCTCTTTCGGAAAGCATATTCTCAACCGGAACCTTGGTTTCATTAAAGAAAACCTGGCGTGTCGAAGAAGCGCGAATGCCTAGTTTGTGTTCTTCTTCGTTCATCGAAATACCATTGTTTGGCTCGTTCTCAACGATGAATCCGGTGATGTTTTTATCGTCTTCGATTCGAGCAAAAACAATAAAAAGCGAGCAGAATCCGGCGTTGGAAATCCACATTTTTTGCCCGGTGATACTGTAATATTTGCCGTCTTCGCTCAACACGGCTTTGGTTTTTCCTGAATTTGCGTCTGAGCCTGCGCCCGGTTCGGTCAAACAATAAGCGCCAAACCATTCGCCCGAAGCCAGCTTGGGAACGTATTTTTGTTTTTGTTCTTCAGTGCCGTAAAGTGTAATTGGCATGGTTCCAATTCCGGTGTGCGCACCGAAAGCAGTCGAGAAAGACCCGGTGGCTCCCGAGATATAATCGCAAACCAAACAAGTATCGACGAAACCCATTCCCATTCCGCCGTAGGCTTCTGGGACAGCTACACTCAAAAAACCCATTTCGCCTGCTTTTTTCATGCATTCTACTGTAAAAGCGTAATCTTTGTTTTCGAACCGGTTTTTGTTCGGCCAGATTTCCTTATCGACAAATTCCTTGACCGAATCGCGCATCATTTTTTGTTCTTCTGAAAAATCTTCAGGTGTAAATACATTCTCGCATGGGGTTTCCTTGACTAGGAATTGGCCGCCTCTTGTGATTTCCATTTTGCTATTTTTTTAATTTGTAGATTAAAGTAACTCATAAATTCCTGCGCTTCCTTGCCCGGTTCCGACGCACATCGAAACCATGCCGTATTTGCTGCTGCGGCGTTTCATTTCATCAAACAATTGCACCGACAATTTGGCGCCGGTACAACCCAGCGGATGTCCTAAGGCAATAGCGCCTCCGTTAACGTTGACGATTTCAGGGTTCAAGCCCAACTCGCGAATTACGGCTAAAGATTGTGAGGCAAAAGCTTCGTTGAGTTCAATCAGGTCGATGTCTTTTAACTGTAAACCAGCCTGTTTAAGTGCTTTCGGAATGGCTTTTACCGGCCCGATTCCCATGATTCTAGGTTCAACTCCAGCCGAGGCAAAATTGACCAAACGTGCAATAGGAGTGAGGTTGAATTCTTTGACCATTTCTTCCGACATGACTAGCACGAAAGCCGCACCGTCGCTCATTTGCGAAGAATTTCCTGCGGTGACACTACCGTCGGCGGCAAAAACCGGTTTTAAATTTCCTAAAGCGGCTAAATTCGTATCCGCTCTTGGCCCTTCATCTTTGCTTACAGTATAAGTTTTGGTTTCCTTTTTACCCTGCTCATTGATGAATGTTTGTTCTACCGTGATGGGTACAATCTGTTGGTCAAACTTGTTTTCGGCCTGAGCTTTCAATGCTTTTTGGTGCGATTGGAAGGCAAACTCATCTTGGTCAGCACGTGAAATATTGTATTGTTTGGCCACAGCTTCCGCCGTAAGGCCCATGCCCCAGTAGTAATCTTCATGGCCTTCTTTAGTGATTTGGTAATCCGGCGTGGGTTTGTAGCCGCCCATCGGAATAAAACTCATACTTTCAGCACCGCCGGCAATGATGCAATCTGCCATTCCGGATTGGATTTTAGCTGTAGCCATTCCGATAGTTTCAAGACCTGATGCACAATATCGGTTTACCGTTACGCCTGGCACATCGACAATATTCAATCCCATGAGCGAGATCAACCGGCCGACATTCAAGCCTTGCTCGGCTTCCGGCATTGCGTTTCCGACCATTACGTCATCTATTCGTTTTTTGTCGAAATCAGGCAATTGAGCCATCATGTATTCGATGGTTTCTGCCGCTAGTTCATCTGGGCGCTTAAAACGGAAAACACCTTTGGGCGCTTTGCCTACGGCGGTTCTGTATGCTTTGACTATATAGGCTGTTTTCATTTCTAGTTTCTTAACGGTTTCCCTTTGGTTAGCATGTATTGGATTCTCTCGAGCGTTTTCCTTTCCGTGCAGAGCGATAAAAAGGCCTCGCGTTCTAGGTCTAACAGATATTGTTCAGAAACCAGTGTTGGTTCTGATAAATCGCCGCCAGCCATCACGTAAGCGAGTTTATTGGCGATTTTTTTGTCGTGGTCTGAAATGAAGTTTCCGGCCATCATTTGATCGGTTCCCACCAAGAACATTCCGAGTGCGGATTTCCCGAGAACTTTAATGTCTTTTCTTCGGATGGGTTGTGTGTATCCGGCTTCAGCCATTAGTAAGGCGTGTTTTTTCGCTTCAGCAATTTGACGGTCTTTGTTGACTACGATGATGTCTTTTCCGTGTTGCAAAATGCCGGTGTCAAAGGCTTCATAAGCAGAGGTCGATACCTTGGCCATCGCTACGGCTAAGAAATATTCCTGAAGCACATTGAGTTCGACATCGTTTTTGTGGAATTGGTCTGCAGCGCGCAACGCCATTTCCTTCGAACCACCACCGCCGGGAATTACCCCGACACCAAACTCTACCAAACCAATATAAGTTTCTGCCGCGGCAACGATTTTATCGGCATGCATACTCATTTCGCAACCGCCGCCTAAAGTCATTCCGTGTGGCGCCACAACAACCGGAATCGAAGAATAACGAACGCGCATCATAGTATCTTGGAACATTTTGATGGCCATGTTGAGTTCGTCGTATTCTTGTTCTACTGCCATCATGAAAATCATTCCGATGTTGGCCCCGACCGAGAAGTTTGCGCCTTGGTTCCCGATAACCAAACCTTGGTGTTCTTTTTCAGCTAAGTCAATGGCTTTGTTGATGCCTTGTAAAACATCGCCGCCAATGGTGTTCATTTTTGACTGGAATTCCAAATTCAGAATGCCATCGCCCAAATCTTCTATAACCGCACCTGAATTGCTCCAAACTTTCTTGGTGGTTCGGATGTTATTGAGCAGGATAAATGAATCTTGTCCGGGAACTTTAATTTGTGATTTAGAAGGAATATCGTAGTAGTAAGTCGCTCCATCTTTAACATGATAGAAGCTGGAAATTCCTGAATCAAGCATTTCTTTTACCCAATCAGCTACTTCGATTCCCTCGGCATTCATCAAGCCAATTCCGGTGGAAACTCCAATGGCGTCCCAAATTTCGAACGGGCCATTTTCCCATCCAAATCCGGCTTTCATTGCATCGTCAATTTTGTAGAGATCGTCGGTGATTTCGGGAATTCTGTTGGCAACGTAGGCGAACATTCCTGCGAAGTTTTTGCGGTAAAATTCTCCGGCTTTGTCTTTTCCGGTAATCAGAACTTTGAAGCGATCGATAGGTTTGTCGATGGTTTTGGTCAATTCTAACGTGGCAAATGACGCTTTTTTGGCAGCCCGATATTCTAAAGTATCTAAATCTAGCGACAAGATTTCGCGGTCCACTTTCTTGTAAAATCCTTGGCCGGTTTTGCTGCCGAGCCAATTGTTTTCCATCATTTTGTTGATAAAAGCCGGTAATTTGAACAGTTCCCGAGCTTCGTCATTGGGTACATTTTCATACAATCCGTTGGCGACATGCACCAAAGTGTCTAAACCAACTACGTCAACAGTTCTAAAAGTAGCAGATTTTGGTCTACCGATAACCGGACCGGTTAACTTATCCACTTCTTCGATGGTCAAACCCATTTCTTTGACTAAGTGAAACAAACTCTGAATACCGAAAATACCAATTCGGTTTCCAATAAATGCAGGTGTGTCTTTCGCTACGACAGAAGTTTTTCCAAGATATTGTGAACCATAATTGTTCAGAAAATCGAGGACTTCCTTTGAAGTTTTTGGCCCAGGAATAATCTCGAACAATTTCAGGTAACGCGCCGGATTAAAGAAATGCGTGCCGCAGAAATGCTGCTGAAAATCTTCGCTACGGCCTTCGCTCATGAAGTGAATAGGAATTCCTGAGGTGTTTGAAGTGATTAAAGTACCCGGTTTGCGGTATTTTTCAATTTGTTCGAAAACGCTTTTTTTGATATCGAGCCTTTCTACCACTACCTCAATAATCCAGTCTACAGAACCGATTTGCGGTAAATCGTCAGTGGTGTTGCCCGTTGTAATTCGGCTAGCAAACTTCTGGTGATAGATAGGTGACGGTTTCGATTTTAAAGCGTTCGCCAAATGTTCGTTGACGATGCGATTGCGAACGGCTTTGCTCTCTAAAGTCAAACCTTTTTTGGCTTCGGCTTCGGTGAGTTCGCGTGGAAGAATGTCCAGAAGCAATACTTCAAGACCAATGTTGGCAAAATGACAAGCAATTCCGGAACCCATGATTCCTGAACCGATTACCGCCACTTTTTTGATGGTTCTTTTCATTTTATTTCTCTGAATTAAAAATGTTTTTTTCTTGAATGAGTTGGTTGATGGTTTCGGCTACTTCCATAAAATGGTAGAGCTTTTCTTCGGATATATTGGCTTTGATAGTGTCGTTGAATTTTAAAACCGTGCTTCTTGAGAGTTCTCTTTTTTCTTTACCAAATTCGGTCAGATAAATCAATACGCCTCGACCATCGTTTGGGTTTTTCTTGCGGATAATCAATCCTTTTTCTTCCATTGATTTTAAAGTACGGGTGAGGCTGGTGGCTTCCATTCCCATTTTTGGACCCAAGGTGGTTGATGGCGTTCCATCTTCTTTGTCCAAACTAAGCAAGGCGAAACCAGTAGCCATGGTGCCATCGTATTTGGTGGCTTCTTCGTTATACATTCTTGCGACTGCTTGCCAAGTGGCCCGAAGTACATAATCGATGGTTTTGTCTTTCATGAATTTGAAGTAAGGAAACCAAAGATATACAAAAATACTATGCACGCATAATAAATAATTGTTTTTTTTTGTGTTATTTTTTTCAATAAAAAAACTCCCCGATAAATCGAGGAGCTTTATTAAAAGGGAATTACGTTTGTTTATGCTGCTTTTGGAGAGAGTTTGCCGTTAATGGCTGCGACCACAGCGCTTACACCAACACCCATCAGTACGCAAATCAATACATCTACTGCAAACATTTGGTCGATGGTGCCTTTGTCCATCGAAATTCTGAAAAAGTTATTCATCAATCCCATAATCAATCCGATTCCAGCCCCGGCTTTTGCTCCTGAAGCAAGCGTGTTGATGTTGGTCAAGCCGACATAAATGTAAGACATCAGAAATCCGAAAGACATACAACCAGCAAAAGTGTAAGTCAGGTTGGGTTCTTGTGATCCAAAGAATTGATAGAACAGCATTCCGTAAAAAATCCAGCCTAGTAAGAAGTCTGTGATTCCGCCGAGAATTCCAGCCAGTAAAAAGTTTTTGACATTCATAATTGTTTGATTTTAGTTGGTTTGAGTAAAATTATCGCTTTTGTAGGCCTAATTTTAACAGTAGTTCAACCAGTTATAAACATTATGAAAGATTGTTGAAAACCAGCGATTTATGAAGTTTCACCGTAAATCTGTTTATAAAGTGTGCGGTATTTTTCGAGCACGATTTTTCTTTTGAGTTTGAGTGTTGGTGTCAAATGTCCACTGTCAATAGACCAAACATCGGGCGTGAGTTCGAACTTTTTGATTTTTTCCCAATTGCCGAATTTTTCGTTGAGTGTTTCTATTTCTTCAGCAATTCGGGCTATTACCTTATTGTTGGTTATAATTTCGGCATTAGTATTTCCTACTTCGATATGATGAATTTTGGCCCATTCCTTAACAAATTCAAAATTTGGTTGAATCAAAGCAGCAGGCATTTTCTCGCCATCGCCAATCACCATGATTTGTTCAATGAATCGCGATTGTTTCATGGCATTTTCAATAAGCTGTGGTGCGATGTATTTTCCGCCCGAAGTCTTGAACATTTCCTTTTTCCGATCGGTGATTTTCAGGAAACCTTCTGCATCAATTTCGCCAATATCGCCAGTATGGAAATAACCATTTTGCAACACTTCGGCAGTTTTTTCGGCATCTTTGTAATAACCCAACATCACGTTTGGGCCTTTGCATAGGATTTCGCCATCTTCTGCAATTTTCACTACTACATTTTGAATGGGTTTGCCCACGCTTCCGATTTTGAAACCTCGGTCTTTGTAGCAATTCACAGAGATTACAGGTGAAGTTTCGGTCAATCCATAGCCTTCCATGACTGGCATTTCAGCCGCAGCGAAAATTCGGATTAATCGTGGTTGCAAAGCGGCACTTCCGGAAACCATTACATTTAAATTGCCGCCCAAGCCTTCTTTCCATTTGCTGAAAATGAGTTTGCGTGCTATGGATAACTGGAGTTCATACCAAAAACCATTGGCTTCATAAGGCTCGTAACGCAAGCCGAGTTCAATTGCCCAGAAAAACAATTTCTTTTTAATTCCGGTAAGTTCGGCACCTTTGGAGTAAATTTTATCGTAAACTTTTTCAAGCAGTCTTGGGACCACCGAAAATACCGTCGGTCGCACTTCTTTGATATTGTCTGATAATTTCTCAATCGATTCGGCGAAATAAATCGATACTGAATAATATTGGTAGATGTATAAAATCACGCGCTCGAAAATATGGCAAATCGGTAGAAAACTCAATGCCACACTAGAGCCTTCCTCAAACGGAATGCGCGGCGATGAATCAATCACGTTCGAAACAATATTGCGGTGCGAAAGCATGGTGCCTTTCGGGCTTCCGGTAGTGCCAGAGGTGTAGATTATCGTGGCTAAATCATCAGGTTTTACTTCGTCTTTGCGCTGCTCTACGTCGGGTTGGTTTGAGGGATCTTTACCCAATTCAAGCAATTCTTTCCAGTTTTTGCAACCCGGAATTTCATCGAACGAATAAACATCTTTTAGATGTGTAAGCTTGTCTTTTATAGCATTCACCTTACGTAGTACTTCGGTGTCAGAAACAAAACAATACTTGGCTTCGCAATGGTTCAAGATGTACAGATAATCGTCTTCGGAAATCGTTGGGTAAACCGGAACATTCTGTGCGCCAACTTGCAATACACCAATGTCCATGATGTTCCATTCGGTTCGGTTGGTAGAGGAAATTACAGCGATTTTATCGTCTTTGGCAATGTCCATCCGAAGCAAAGCCCTTGAAATCATACAAGCCTGATCGATATACTGCTGCGTTGAGGTTTTGACCCAAACACCATTTTGCTTGGTGACCAGCGCAGTGGCCAAGTTGTTTTTCTGGAGCTGATAGTAGGGAAAGTCGAATAAGCGTGTAATGCTGTTCATCTTGGGCGTATTAGTTACCGCAAATTAAACAATTTTTATTTAATTTAACTCCTGAGCTCCGAGGCGGTGTTATTTTATTTGATAATTTTGGCGCTTAAAATTCTATTATGCTTAAACATTGGCGTTTAAACGAATATAAGGTTTTGCTCTACAGGGTTTTCCTGGCTTATCTTTTTTACTTTTTTGCTCGGGTTTTGTTTTATGTTTTTAATGCCGGCTTGCTAAAGGTAGATTCGTTGGGCGAGTTTTTTCGGTTGTGCTATTATGGTTTGGCGTTCGATACTTCGGCGATTCTGTACGTGAATATGTTGTTCATTGTACTCTCGGTTTTGCCTTTTAAAAATAATACTTCCAAAGCTTATCAGCGGTTTCTGTTCTATCTTTATTTTGGGATGAATTTAATCGCGTATGCTACCAATTTCGTCGACTTAATCTACTATCGATTTACCTATGCACGCACTACCATGGCAGTGAAAGGCGTTATCGAGCATGAAACCAATCTGACCAAATTATTCATGAGTTTTATTGTAGATTTTTGGTATGTATTTCTGCTTTTTTTTGTTTTTGCTGCGCTATGGATTTTTGCCTACAAGAGAATTAAAGTAGCTACTTATCAACCTACAACCAATTTGGCTTACTTCGGATTTTCGACCGTAGGATTTTTGTTTGTTGCTGCAATGATTGTTGGCGGTGTGCGTGGTGGCGATTTCAAAAAATCCACAAGGCCAATCAATTTGCTCGATGCCAGCCGACATGTCAAGCAGATTGCGCATGCCGATATTGTGCTCAATACGCCTTTTGCCATCATTAGAACACTGACCAAAAATGGGTTTGTAAAAACGGATTACCCAGAAGTAACGCCTGAAGTGATTCTTCAAAAAGTGATGCCCATCAAGCAATATCGCAGTCATGCGCCAACAAAGCCCAACGTTGTGATTATGATTCTAGAGAGCAATGGGCGCGAATATTACGGTTCGTTCAACAAAAAATCCAACATCAAGGATTTTAAATCCTACACGCCATTTTTGGATTCATTGGCGCAGCACAGCTTGATTTACACCAATGCATATACCAACGGAAGGCAGTCTATTCATGGCATGTCGTCGGTTTTGGCGGGAATTCCATCGTTCAAAGATGCCTTTACTTCTTCTCCTTTTCCGAAACAGAAAATTGAGTCGATTGTTTCCACCCTTGAAGGAGAAGGTTATCGCAGCTCATTTTTTCATGGTGCTGCTAATGGCTCGATGGGTTTTTTGGGCTTCAGCAATATTCTTGGTATCGATAATTATTACGGACGTAGCGAGTTCAATGACGATAGTGAGTTCGATGGTTTCTGGGGCATTTGGGACGAGCCTTTTTTGCAGTTCATGAAGCAGAAACTCGATCAAGAAAAGCAACCGTTTTTGTCTACAGTTTTTACGGTTTCATCGCATGAGCCCTACAATATTCCGGAAAAATACAAGCATAAATTCCCGAAAGGCGACATTCCGATTCACAAATGTATCGCTTATACCGATTATTCCTTGAAGCGATTTTTCGCCGAAGCCAAGAAGTCGCCATGGTTTAATAATACAATTTTCGTAATGGTGGCCGATCACGGGAATTCGACTTTTTACAAAGAATACCGACGCACCTATGAGCGTTTTGCTATTCCGATTATCATTTATAAACCCAATAGTGAATTTGTGGGCGTGGATGATGATTGGGCCCAACAAATCGACATCTATCCGACAATTCTCGACATGATTGGTTATCAGAAACCGTTCAGAAGTTGGGGAAGAAGTTTGCTCGACAAGAAAACCCAAGAACCTTTCGTTATTAACAATACCGGAAGTTTGTACCAATTTGCCAAAGGAAATTACATCTGCATTTTTGACGGACAGAAATCGTTGGGATTCTACGACAAGAACGACAAAGCACTGGCAAACAACTTAATTGCAAAACGCAATGACGAAATGGATGATTTGGAGTTGCGTTGTAAGGCGTTTATTCAAGATTATATGGAGCGTGTCATCGACCAAAAATTAGCCACTCATTAATTTAGCTTATGAAAAAGAAAAATATTAAAATCATCGGGTTTACGCTATTAGCAGTGGTGCTCTTTTTTGTCGGGAAGTATGTTTATCAGATGCATATCAACCACAATTTTGAAACGATTTCAGAAGGCAAAGTATACAAATCCGGAGTGATTCCGCCCGATAAAATCAAAGATTATGTGCAGAAATACCACATCAAATCTATCGTCGATTTGCGTTTTCCCGGAACTGCCGATTTGGTCAACAATCCGGAGGTTCCGGCCGAACTTATTGCCGAACAGCAAGCAGTAGCGAAGATTCCCGGAGTAACTTATTTCAATAACGGTTCAGACCAAGTGCCCAACCAACAGAACTTGGATACTTTTTTCAAAATCATGGACAACCCGGCAAATTACCCAGTGTTGATTCATTGTTATCACGGTGTTGGACGCGCAGAAATGTACTCGGCGCTTTATCGGATTGAATATGAAAACTTCACCAATGAGCAGGCAAGGCAAGGTGTTCGACCGATAATTAAGTGGAGTTCGTTTGATAACGGAACGCCTAAAGGAGAATATCTTAAAGCTTACAAAAGCAGAAAGCAACTGCAGCAGGAAAAGTAAGTCCTCGCTAAAGAAAACATAAAAAACAGGCCCGGAATTTCAGGGCTTTTTTTATTACAGGTTGATGTAAAACTGGCGGCCTCCTTGTGTGAGTTGGTAAACGATGATACTTAGGATGGTGAAAAGAATCAGTAGTACCAAAAAGTAAAATACAATTATCCGCCATAGAAAGCCCCAAAACGAATAATGTTGTCTCATCGCGTTATAATATACCCAAGCCGGAAAGAGCAACAGCAATAAAAAGGAAAGAATTTCCAAGTAACCAATCCAGTTCGGAACGTCGAAGGTTAATATAAAATTGATAAATGAAAAAACCACACTGAGCATCAGAATTCCCAGTAAACTGATGCCGCCAATGATAAAATGTTCGGCAATATTGAGCTTCATTCTTTTGAAAACCAAAAAAGCGACTCCGCCTAAAATGGGCACAATACTCAACAAAATTAGCTTGATATGGTCTTTGAAAAATTGGGTCACTTGCAAGGTGTCGTCATTGGTTTCTTCCTTGATTGGGTGGAGACTTTCATAAAAATGAGACAATAATAAGTTCAAACCAATTACCAATAAAGCCAAATAAAATACATTGTAGTACCGAATGCGTTTGCCTGAAATATAATCAAGTGCTGCTTGGCCCGGGCGAACAAGAGTTTCCTTAATGGTAAATAGTATGCCTTTTTCCAGATGCCAAATCCCGTGCAAAAGGTCATGCAAAAAAAAGTGTTTCAGCGTAATGCGATGCGTTTGGGTTTTTTGCCCGCAAGTCGAACAATAGTTTTTGTCAGTTTGGGCATTACAATTCAAACAAATTTCTTTTTTCATAATTACTGGGCATTGAAGGGTAATTGCGTCAATTTTTGTAAAACTTCTGCGTTTCCACGAAGTCCGCGGCTTTGAGCTCAATAAGATACAGGCCGCTATTCAATGATTTCAGGCTGATGCTTTGCAAACCGTTATTGTTTCGGCTGGCATACACCAATTGCCCCAATAAATTAAAAATCCGAATGTCGTAATCATTTCTTGAGGTTTGAATGTTCAGTACCTCTTTAGCTGGGTTGGGGTAAATCCTGAAAGGCGAAACGATATTATTTTCTGTAGCCAACAACACCGAGTTTTCTAACAAGTTGACTTTGAAATCATCGAAATAAAATCCGTCGAGATTGGTTCCGACATCGGTCGATAAGCGGAATCTCACTTTTACAATTTGACCGGCGTAATCGCTCAAGCTGATTTCTTCATTGATCCAATCGGATTGACTACCGGTAAACGCTGTAAGGCTCGGATCGCCCAAATTTTGAGTAAAAGTTTTGGTATACTTGCCGCATTGTGGAGTAAAAGTAACGCCATTATCGGTAGACACTTCAAAAGCGACGTAATCATAGTTGTTTTCAAGTTCCCATTTGGCGGCGAACGAAACTGTGGCGTTGTTGACCAAAGTCAGATCAATCGGGTTGGTCAAAGTAATTCGCTTGTTCTGGCTGTTGGAATAGTTGCCGTTCGGAGAATCGGTAATAGATGATGATGGCGAAACGAACGTGGTGTTGGAAATGCCCCAATTGGTCGTGTTCCAAGTTGGTGAAAGCGCCGAACCATTGTCTGAAACGATGTTCTGCAGCTGCCCAAATTTTTTAGTGATAAGCTGGCGTTCGATGTGCTGACCGTTATCAATCACATATTCAAAAACGATATCGTCATTGCTGGCAGTTCCGCTAGCCAAGCCAATGGCAATTTGGTCGTTGACGCTTTGAGAAAGCTGAAGCCCCGAAACACTATACGCAGGCCCGACCGAGACAATATTTGAGGAAATAGGTTGAATGCTCACCGTGAAATTGCCGTTGCCGCCCAAGCCCAGTTTGGTCAGCTCAAATTGCGCCTGAAAAACGGCAGTATTGCCTACAAAACTTGGCGTATTGTCTTTTAACGAAGCAAAATCACGCGCGAGTTTGGCCGTGGTGATATTGGTAAACATCATTTTTTTGCATAGCGGGAGAATTTCATCTGAAGCAGGCCAAAAAGATTGTCCAATTTCTGGGGTGAACGCAAAAATCTTCCCGTGGTTCATCGTTTGTCCGTACATAAAATCATCCGAATCGCCTGAAGCCGCATACAATTCTGAAGCAATGATGTTATTTAAGTCATTATTGGCAACCATCACCGAAGAAATCTTGCCAAAATAATCGTGGTCTGGGCTAAATACGTTCAAATCATAGCCATACGGATAAAGCAACAAATCTGAAAAAGTATGCGCATTGAGTGCCAATTTAAATTGGTGTTGCTCTACAAAATACCTCACAGCTTGGGTTTCCGGTTCCGAAAATGGGGCAGATCCAGGATAGGTTTCACCAGTAGTTTCAATAGAAATTCCGGTGGTATTCCAGATGCTTTGGCTTTCATCGCCATTGATCCAATAGTCGTAATTGCGGTTGTTGTCGACACCGAAAGTACCGTCGTTGAAATCGCGTCGGTTTTTGCGCCACATGCCGCCGCCATCCGGATTGGTAGTGTGGTTGTAAATATAACCGTCTGGATTTACCACGGGAATAAAATACAATTCGGTATGGTCAACGATGTCTTTTATTTCCTCATTAGTAGCGTAGTTTTCCAGCAAATACCACATGTAGTAAATAGTTTCCGATAGTGAAATCGGTTCGCGCGCATGATGTATTGCCGTATATAAAACCTGAGGTCGTGTGTTGATTGAAGCGGGCTCTTTAGTGATTTTCACCCATTGCAAAGCCCGACCTTCAGAAGTAAGAAAATCACCTACATTTTCTCTGGCTGAAATCAGTTCAGGAAATTGAGCGCGCATGTCGTCGAGCTCTTGCAGCATTTCCTCATAGGTCAAATAACCGCCCATGCTACCGAGGTTGAAGTTGGTCGGCGTGGCATATTCAATGCTGGGCGCGTTGCAGTCGAAGCCCACGTTGAGGCTGTTTCTTTGCTCTTTTTTTTTATTTTGCTCGACGTAATGGCGTTGTACATCGTTTATTTCAATCTCGACTTTTAAACCTAAGTTTTTAGCAATTGCAATTTCCGAATCTGAGAAATCAGACGTGAGTGAATATCCTTTTTTGTGCAAACCATGATCCATCGGAATTCCGGCAGCTTGCAATTTCTTGAAGTTTTCTACGGTATTGTAGATAATTTTCGCGCGGTGGTATTTCGGAGCAGGATTTTGGGCCAATAACGATAACTGGCTCAATAATAACACGATTAGCAACTTTTTCATGGCAGATTTTTGCCCAAAAATACAATAATCAACTTAATAATTACTGTTTATTTTCAATCCATTGGCGGGCATTCACAAAGGCTTCTACCCAAGGCGAAACTTCGTCGTTTCGGTCTTTCGGGTAATGGGCCCAATTCCAGGTAAAGGTTGAGCGTTCAATGTGTGGCATCGTTACCAAGTGGCGTCCGGTTTTGTCACAAAGCATCGCCACGTTGTAATGCGAACCGTTCGGATTGGCCGGATATTCTGAGTAACCGTATTTTGCTACTACTTCGTATAAATTTTCCTCGTGCGGCAATTCGAATTTTCCTTCACCGTGCGACACCCAAACGCCTAAAGTACTTCCGGCGAGCGTTGACAGCATTACCGAATGATTGTCTTGGATTTTAACCGATGTGAAAATGCTCTCGTGTTTGCGCGAATCGTTGTGCTTCATTTTGCCATGTTGTTGGTGGTCCGGATAAATAATGCCGAGTTCCATAAACAACTGACAACCATTGCAAATTCCGACCGATAAAGTGTCTTCTCGGTTGAAAAAATCTTCTAGGGCTTTCTTCGCTTTCTCATTGTATAAAAACGCGCCGGCCCAACCTTTGGCGCTGCCCAACACATCTGAATTTGAGAATCCGCCGACGGCTCCGATGAATTGAATGTCTTTCAAATCTTCGCGTCCGGAAATCAAATCGGTCATGTGTACATCTTTGACATCAAAGCCTGCCAAATACATCGCGTTGGCCATTTCGCGCTCTGAATTACTGCCTTTTTCTCGAATAATGGCGGCTTTTGGCCTTGGTTTATTTTGGTCTATCTGCGGTCGCTTGCCCGTAAAATGTAACGGAAATTGATATTGTAATGGCTGGTTTTTATAATTCTCGAACCTTGCTTTGGCTAAGTTCTGCTGCGTTTGATGTTGGTCGAGTAGGAAAGAAGTTTCAAACCAAATGTCGCGGTATTCAGCGATTGATAAATTGGTGGTTGGTAGTTGCTGTTTGTTGGTAGTAAGATGTAGGGTTTCTGTTTTGGTTGCGGTTCCGAGTTTGTAGTATCCGACGCTTTGTTTGTTAAGCGCGTTTTCGAAAATCTCGTCACTTTTTGGTTGGATCACGATGCCGATGTTTTCTGAGAACAAAATTTTTATGACGTCTTTTTCCTCAAAAACATTCAAATCGATATTTGCTCCCAAATGAGTATCGGCAAAGCACATTTCGAGTAAAGTGGTAATCAAGCCGCCGCTTCCAATATCGTGGCCGGCCAAAATTTGGTCATCGAGAATCAACTGCTGAATCGTGTTGAACGCCTTCTTGAAAAACGCTGCCTCTTTGATTGTTGGCGCCTCAGTTCCAATTTTGTTTAAGGTTTGGGCAAACGAACTGCCGCCGAGTTTAAAATCATCTTGCGACAAATTGATATAATAAATCGAGCCTCCGTTTTTTTGCAAAACAGGTTCAACTACCCGATGGATGTCGGTACAATTTCCGGCTGCCGAAATAATCACGGTTCCCGGAGCAATCACTTCACCGTCGGGATATTTCTGTTTCATCGATAGTGAATCTTTACCTGTCGGGATGTTGATTCCTAACTCAATTGCGAAATCCGAACAACCTTGAACTGCCTGGTATAAACGCGCATCTTCACCTTGGTTTTTGCAGGGCCACATCCAGTTTGCCGAAAGCGAAATTCCTTTAATTTGATCTTTAATCGGCGCCCATATGATATTCGATAAGGCTTCACCGATGGCGTTTCTACTACCGGCCACCGGATTAATCAAAGCCGCCACAGGAGCATGCCCAACCGAAGTCGCGACACCTTCTTTTCCATTGAAATCCAAAGCCATAACACCAACATTGTTTAGCGGCAATTGCAACGGCCCGGCGCATTGTTGTTTGGCTACTTTTCCGCCCACGCAACGGTCGACTTTATTGGTCAGCCAATCTTTGCAGGCCACAGCTTCGAGCCTTAATACTTGCTGGAGATATTGAGGTAAATGTTCTTGAGAATAAGTAAGCGGTTCGTATTTTCTCTCGATACTAACATCGTTCATGACGATTTTGGGCGAACTGCCGAACATGTCTTCTAAGGCGAAATCCATAGGTTTGGCACCGGTGGTTTTCGACTCGAATGTAAAACGATGCGAACCGGTAATTGCACCCACTTCATACATAGGCGACCGTTCACGCTCGGCAATTCTGTTGAGTAAATTGAGGTCTTTTTCGCCAATGACCAAGCCCATGCGTTCCTGCGATTCGTTGCCGATGATTTCTTTGGCCGATAAAGTGGGGTCGCCCACAGGTAATTGGTCCAAATTGATTAAGCCACCGGTTTCTTCAACTAGTTCGGATAAACAGTTTAAATGCCCGCCCGCGCCGTGATCGTGAATCGAAACAATCGGATTGTGATCGCTTTCCACCAAACCGCGGATGGCATTGGCTGCCCGTTTTTGCATCTCCGGATTGGAACGTTGAATGGCATTGAGTTCAATTCCTGAGCTAAAAGCACCAGTATCTGCCGAGGAAACAGCCGCTCCGCCCATGCCGATGCGGTAGTTCTCGCCACCCAAAATCACTACTTTATCGCCTGTTTTTGGTTGGTGTTTGATAGATTGGTCTAATTTGCCGTAGCCAATACCGCCCGCCTGCATAATGACTTTGTCGTAGCCGAGTTGGCGCTGGTTTTCATCGTGTTCAAAAGTGAGTACTGAACCAGTAATGAGCGGTTGACCGAATTTGTTACCGAAATCAGACGCTCCGTTGGAAGCCTTAATTAGAATATCGAGCGGTGTTTGATAGAGCCATTTTCTCTCTTTCATTCCTTTTTCCCATGGGCGATTTTCATTGAGGCGCGAATAGGCCGTCATGTAAATTGCAGTTCCCGCCAATGGTAACGAACCTTGTCCGCCCGCCAATCGATCGCGGATTTCACCACCAGAACCGGTAGCCGCACCGTTGAAAGGCTCTACAGTTGTAGGGAAATTATGGGTTTCGGCCTTTAGAGAAATCACCGAATCGAATGTTTTGACTTGGTAAAAATCGGGTTGGTCTGCCGATTTCGGAGCAAACTGCTCTACTCTTGGGCCTTTGATAAACGCTACATTGTCTTTATAAGCCGAAACAATATCATTCGGGTTTTCGGCAGAAGTTTTTTTGATGAGTTTGAATAGTGAAGTGGGTTTTTCATTGCCATCGATTACAAAAGTGCCATTGAAAATCTTGTGACGGCAATGCTCAGAATTCACTTGAGAGAAACCAAATACTTCGGAATCGGTTAGTTTTCGATTGAGCTTTTTTGATAAATCGTTGAGGTAGTCGATTTCTTCATCGCTCAAAGCCAAACCTTCTTTTTGGTTGTATGCCGCGATATCGTCGATGGCCAGAATCGGTTCAGGTTGAATGTTGATTGTAAAAATATCTTGGTTCAGGCCGTTGTATTTTTGCGACAGCATTGGGTCGAAGTTCGTTGCATTCGCATCGGATTTGTGGAATTCCTCTATTCTAAGAATACCTTCGATGCCCATGTTTTGCGTAATTTCTACTGCGTTGGTGCTCCAAGGCGTAATCATCGTGGCGCGTGGACCAACAAAAAAATCCGCGAGTACGGATTTTTCTATTTTTTCGGTATGGCCAAAAAGCCAGTTGAGTTTTGAGATGGTTTCTGCCGAAAGTGTGTCTTGCGTTTGGACGGCAAAAACAGTCGTGCTTTCGTTTCCGAAGAAATGAATCATTGTAGTTGATGTTGTAGTTGTTGGCGCAAATTTAGGCTAAATATCCGCAACCTGCAATCAACATTTTTCACGACTTTTAAACAATTACTCAGGAAACGCAGCACTTTGATAAGCACCCAAATCCGGCGGATTAGAAGTTCTCGGATGGCCTAAAACATCAGTGGCAACTATGTAATCAATACTGCCTTTTTGGTAAGCGCCACCTTCGGGATCATCGCTGATATTGAGCTTGTTGAGATTCACGTCGAAGAATTCAGGATTTTTATTTCGGGTATTTCCGTTCTCGCCGTTTCTGATGAAATCATATTCCGGATGATTGAACTGCAACGAAGTGCCCGAATCGCGAAACTTGAACAAACAGTATTTCAGATCGTGGTTGAACAGTGTCGTTCCATCTTCAATATCATCCAAAAAGAATTCGATGTTGTTACTTCCGTAAATGATGCAGTTGTAGAAGTTGGCTTTGGTCAGGTTGTTTTTCACTTCTTGCTCGGCGCCATTCTCATCGGTGTAAGTTTCATAGTTGCTCAAAGAAACGGCTAATTGGTTCGAGCTTGACCAATTGTTGTTGAACGTGCAATGCTTGAACTCGTAACTGCCGCCCAAACTACAAGCCAATGCCCGTTGTCCGGCGAGATTGATAACCAAGTTTTTACAGTTTTCCATTTGCGCGCCACGGGCCAAAATACCGTAGTTGGCCGAGTTGTAAATTTGCGAGTCTTCAATATCCAGCTTGCAATTCTCGACCAAAAAACCGACCATCGCATTTTTTAAAGTCAGGTGCTTGACGCTATTGTTGATACTGCCTTGTCGCAGCCAAATTGTTCCCCATTGCCCCGGCACATCTTCGTAAAGCGGTTCGAGACGATCGCCTTCAAAGGTAACTTCATTTTGTAATGGATTGCTGTCAGGTGAGGCGGTTCCGGCGATATTCAAAGTAGCTCCGGGTTGTACAACAATGCCGGATTCTGCATGAAAATAAACGCGAGCGCCGGCATCAATATTCAAAGTTTCACCGCTTTTTACACCGGCATAACCATAAATTACATAAGGTTTGGTGTTGTTGAAATGGTACTCGTCTCCATTGGCCGGATCGTTGTGGTCGAGTTCAAAACCATTGATGTTCAAAGGATCGGCTTCAGTGCCAACGTCGAGCGTTTCTTTGACACCTTCTGCATTTCTCTTTGGAAACAGGAAGTAGGCATCTTTTATCAGCGTCACGAGATTGACTTTTTGTGAACCGTTGCTCGAATCGAAAATGATGTCGTCGGTGTAAAGAAATTCTGTTGGGTTGTTTTGCGCCAATTCGGTAATTCTGGCTGTGGTTTCAATAAAAATATAAAGGCTGTCTTCGGCTAAAAGTTCGACATCGTTAAAAACCCTTCCATCGCCGAAACCGTTACCGTCACTGTCTTCGCCGGTAAGCCCATCGACCATAATGCGGTATTTGGAATTCGGGTCGGCCAGACGGATTTTCGGAATTCGGATATCGTCACTACTGCGATTGTAAACTTTTAAAGTATAAGTGCTTGAACCAATGGTTGAGAAAACCGTGTCGAGGTAAACCGTATCTTTAGAAAAGCCTAAGTTTGCTGAACTCGGAACCGTTTCAAAGTCTTTACGGCAAGAACTTAAAGAAACAATTAACGCAATAAAAAAAAGGGAAATCAGGTGGCGCATGGAGGAGATTTTTATTTAAATACCATTTGACCCTAAGGTCTCGGCTGGTAAAAATAGGTTTTAATTTGAAACTGTGAAAATCTTGTGAATTATAAATCCAGTAGAGAACGGACAAAATTCGGATTTCGTGTTTTTGTGTGCTCAATATCGTTAATTTTGCGATAAAAAAAATGGCTTTTGATAAAGAAGAGATGATTTCCATGTGCAATAATTTTTGCAAAAACACGCTCATGGAAACTTTAGAAATTGTATTCACTGACGCTGGCGAAGATTTCTTAGTAGCGACCATGCCGGTCAATCCGCGTGTTCACCAACCAATGGGCTTGTTACATGGCGGCGCTAACGTGGCACTGGCAGAAAGTGTTGGTAGCGCGGCCTCGATGTTGTTTGTGAATAACGAGCTCAGCGAAATCCGTGGGATTGAAATTGCAGCGAATCACCTCAAAGCGAAAAAAGAAGGTATCGTGACCGGTACTGCACGCATTGTGCACAAAGGCCGTAGCATTCATTTGTGGGAAATCCGAATTACTGACGAAGCAGGTCAACTCGTATCGCTTTGTAAACTCACCAACATGGTGTTGCCCAAACGAAAATTGCAATGAGCCCGGCGTTAACCGATTTATTTCATCAACTCAATCGGCACTATCAAGCGAAGTTGCCTTTTGCGGTCTATCATAAACCCAATGCAGAAAAGGTTTTTGGTATTTTTCAAAAAGGAGCTGAGTTGCATCAAATAACAGATTTTACCGAGAAAGGTTTTGTTTTGGTTTCGTTCGACGGACGGCAAAAAATAGTCATTCCTGCCTCAGCATCCGAAGTAAAGCAGGCTAATTTAGAAGGTTTTCAGGTTACTGAACCAACGCGATGGGCAAGCAGTACAACATCTGCGGAAGCGAAAAACAACTTCAAAGCATTAGTCAAAAAAGGCATCGAGGCGATTCAAAACGGAGCATTTGGTAAAGCCGTTCTCTCTCGCAAAGAAAGTTTTGAAGTCTCGGATTTTGCCTTACAAACCGCTTTTCAGAAATTGCTCAACGCTTATCCGACGGCCTTTGCGTATTGCTTTTATCATCCAAAAACAGGGCTTTGGTTGGGCGCTTTTGCCGAGCAATTTATTCGAGTGAAAAACCGAAAACTGCAAACCATGGCCGTAGCCGGAACGCAACTCAATACCGGAAACGAACCTATAGTTTGGCCAGAAAAAGAAGTTGCCGAACAACTTTTTGTCACTGATTTTATTACTGAAAGCCTAGTAAATTTGGCGGATGATACTAAGACTTCTGAACCTTACACGATGAAAGCCGGCAATTTGCTGCACATTAAGACCGATATTGAAGCGCATTTGAAAGAGAGTGCTTTGAGCGAAGTAGTTAAAGTTTTGCATCCAACACCCGCGGTTTGCGGATTTCCAAAGGATAACGCGATGCAGTTCATCCAAAAAAATGAAGGTTATGATCGTGAGTTTTATTCCGGATTTCTCGGCGAACTCAACCTCGATTTAGAACAAAACGAAAGCCTTACCGATTTGTATGTAAATCTGCGGTGTATGAAAGTGGAAGAGAACAAGGTCAATGTTTACGTGGGTTGCGGCATTACCAAAGACAGTAATCCGGAAAAAGAATGGATCGAAACGGTCAACAAATCGATGACAATCAAGAAAATTTTTGAGTAAAGTATATTGTAAAATCAATAATCAATTATAATGAAATTAGACATACTAGCCATTGGTGCACACCCGGACGATGTTGAATTGGGTTGTGCCGGCACTATAGCCAAAGAAGTGGCTTTGGGAAAGAAAATCGGTATTATAGACTTGACCCGTGGTGAGCTTGGCACGCGCGGTTCGGCTGAAATTAGAGACCTTGAGTCGGCTGCTGCGGCGAAAATACTTGGTGTTGCCGTGCGTGAAAACTTGAATATGCGCGACGGTTTTTTTGTAAATGATGAGTCGCACCAACTTGCCGTTATCCGAATGATTCGCAAATACCAACCTGAAATTGTACTCTCTAACGCGATTGACGACCGCCATATTGACCATCCGAAAGGCAGTCAATTGGTGTCTGATGCTTGTTTTCTTTCCGGACTGACGAGAATCGAAACCACCTGGCAAGGCGAAGTACAGAAAGCTTGGCGTCCGAAAGTGGTTTATCATTATTTACAATGGAAGAACATCGAACCTGATTTTGTGGTCGATATCACCGGATACAATGAAAAAAGAATTGAGGCAATTATGGCTTACAGTTCTCAATTTTATGATCCGAAAAGCAATGAACCCGAAACGCCGATTGCAACCAAAAACTTTTTGGAAAGCCTCAACAATCGTCCGCGCGAACTGGGCAGACTTACCGGAGTGGAGTATGCTGAAGGCTTTACTACCGAAAGATATTTGGCCGTCAATAGCTTAGCAGATTTAAAATAATTTTTAAGAATTTTTGTTTGTATAATCAAACTTTTGCAATACATTTGCGCTCGTCTAAATGGTGGTTGTAGCTCAGCTGGTTAGAGTAGCGGTTTGTGGTGCCGCGGGTCGCCGGTTCGAACCCGGTCAGCCACCCAGAATCCAAAGCTTCGAGGAAACTCGGGGCTTTTTTTGTGTCAATTGCTGTGTATAAAAAAACCGCAATCAGGTGACTGCGGCTTTATTAGGATATCAGTTTTTTACTTCCCGTCTTTGTCTACTATTAGTCGTTTGTCGCGGTTGGCAATTTCCCAAGCAATTGAAAATGCTAGTTTGGTTCTTTGGGCCAAAGCGTCAAATTCTATTTTTTCTACGTCGTCGCCCGGTTGGTGGTAATCTTCATGGGTTCCTGAGAATAAAAACACCGATGGAATTCCGTTCTTGGCAAAGTTATAATGGTCGGAACGATAGTAAAAACGGTTCGGGTCATTACGGTCGTTGTATTTGTAATCAATAGAAAGTTTCGCATATTTCTGGTTGGTTTCTTCGCAGATTTGGTGTAAATCTGAAGACAGGTAATCCGAGCCAATCAGATAAATGTATTTGCTGGAATCTTTGTGGAATTCATCGTGGCGGCCAATCATGTCGATATTCACATCGGCTACCGTATTGGCTAGCGGAAACAACGGATTTTCTGAGTAATAACGCGAACCATGCAAGCCGTGTTCTTCGCCGGTAACGTGCAAAATCAAAATCGAGCGTTTAGGGCCGTGACCTTCTTTTTTTGCTTTCTGAAATGCCTTAGCGATTTCAACTAGTGCCACCGTTCCCGAACCATCGTCGTCGGCACCATTGTAGACTTTACCGTCTTTGACTCCGACGTGATCATAATGTGCTGAAACTACTACTATTTCTTCTGGTTTTTCAGAGCCTTCAATAAAAGCCCAGATGTTTTCGGAATCGGATAAGTTTTCTTTGTATTTCGCGTTCAGGTAGGCTGCAGGAATCGGTTGGTAATAGCTTTTGGCACCTTTGGGAAACGGAATGCCACTATTTTTATATTGTTCGATGAGGTAACGTCCGGCTTTCTTTTGTCCTTCGCTTCCGGTTTCTCGACCTTCCATTTCATCGGAGGCAATCACACTGAGATTGGTTTTAAGGTTGGTTTCGGTAATCAAACCCATGTAATCGGTGAGGCTTTTCGAAGTATTTTGTTTTTTAGCACCACAACTCACGAGCAGTAGCAACGATAAGGCAAGAATGATTTTTTTCATAATATTTTAATGAATATTGATAAATGTATAAATCGCAAAAAACACCAATATGATTACAATTAAGAACATATTGATAAAGAATAATAGAATACTTTTTAGCCCAGATATGAAACGGGTTTCGCCATAAAATCGGTGGTGGGCTGGAAAGAAATAGTAGAACATCCAGAGAAAAGCCACTAAATCAAAAATAGTCTTAGCAAAGTCGGCCACGCTTGAGTTTCCAAAAAGCGACAAGAACTTGCTGAATAAGAAAACGAGCAGTACCATTAGCAGCAAAAACGAGAAATAATGCAGGGTAAAAATACCGTGATCAAAGTAATACCAACGTTTCTTACCGTGAAAAAGCCACAAGAAAAAGGCAAAAATCGGCATGTAAATAAACAAAGCTTTGGGCAGGTTGTGAATAAATGATTCTTTGAACTTCTGAATGAGTTCTTCATTGGTGTAGTTGTGCTGGACTTGTAATCCTTTCTTGACGACCCAATATTCAAAACTGCCTAAACGATCCTCTTCGCTTGCATAACGCTGTATTGAGTCTAGTTCTTCGACTGATTTATACCCGAATCGGAATACTTCTTTAAAGGTTTTCTTCTTATCCGTACTGTCTTTTTCTAGTTCTTGCCGGATTGAATCTTTAATCTGGGTTTTGAGCGATTCGTCTTTTAGTAAATCGTCAATCTTTACCCTTTCAACTTTTTCTACTGGAGTATTTCCTTTTTTAACAGTAGTCGTTTTTTTGGCACCGAGCAAATTGTAATCAGTGTCGGGAACCACCGTTAGCAGAAAAAAAGTGATAAAACTGATAAAAATATACAACCTGACCGGCGCCAAATAAGACAATCTTTTTCCTGAAAGATATTCCTTGGTTAAGGCGGAAGGTTTTAAAATTAAATTGCGAATTGTCCGCCAAAAGGCATTTTCGTAGTGCGTCAGATCTTCAAAAAAATGAACGAACAAATGATAGAACGTTTTGCGGCTTTCAGTATTTTCCTGCCCACAATTAGGGCAAAAGCGCTGCTCGACAACATGCCGGCAATTCAAACAGGTTTTGTCTTTGCGTATTGGGTTATGGCTCATCGATGTATAGAAAGCCTAAAAGTATATAAAATATCATTAAAGCAATTCTTTCAGGAAAATTTATGAATGTTCTCAAGTACGTTTCTTATCTGTTTTATTACATAGAATGTTTGTAGATTGTTGAAGAGTAAGGCTGACAAAATTAAATGTAGGGAAAGAATTTATAGTTTTATTTCGCCATTTAGAAATCCGAAAATCGAAATTTCTTCCTCCAATGAAATGGAAAAATAGGTTTCGGAGCCATTTGTCTCTGATTTTGAATTCACTATCTTTAACCCGCATTTTATCAACCTAAACGAAAATTATGCAATCAACTGCTCAAACGCCACAAGCCTATATCGCTGAATTACCTGAAGATCGTAAGGATGTCATTCAAAAAATCCGTGAAACCATTTTGAAGGCTTTACCTGAAGGCTTTACTGAAAATATGAATTATGGCATGTTGTGTTATTCGGTGCCGCATTCGCTGTATCCGAAAGGGTATCACTGCGATCCGAAAATTCCTCTGCCGTTTATTAGTTTGGCTTCGCAAAAGAATTTTGTGGCGCTTTATCATATGGGCATTTACGCCGATTCGCAATTGCTTCAGTGGTTCACCGATGAGTTTCCGAAGCATTCCAAATCCAAACTAGATATGGGCAAAAGCTGTATCCGGTTCAAAAAAATGAATGACATTCCGTATGAATTGATCGGTATTCTAGCTTCTAAAATTACGCCACAGCAATGGATTGAAGCATATGAAAGTGCGTTCGTAAAAAAGTAATCACAACATTTGCGCATCGTAAAACTGAATGGTTTGGGCAATTTTTGCCAAGCGCATTTGGGCTACTTTTTCTTCGTTGAGCGAGGCTTCCATCAAAGCTTGGATGGAGTAATTTTTTAAATTTTCAGCGTAGGTCGATAAAATCGTATAAGTCGCCACTTCATAGTGTTCGATTTTGTGCAAAGCCAAGATAATACCAGCATCGCGGACGATTCCGAATTTGGTCAGTTCTACAATTTCATCAATTTCATCGAGCAAACATTCCACCGCTTTATTGCGGTCAAAAATCGGGCGGTGTTCTAGTGCCGAAAAAGTGTCTTCAATTCGGATGATTTGTTTTTTGGTATCAGCTGAATGTAACGTAATGGCTTCTATGAGTTCGTAGTTGCAGGCGTGTTTGATCATCTTCGGAAACGATTTCACGAGCAATTTTTCTACATAATACATTGATTTTAACTCATGCAAGAGCAAGTCGCGCAAACCTTCCGGGCCGTCATATTTGGGTTTTCCGGCACGGATTTCATGTTCTTGTGGCGCAAGATTTTCGGAGTTTTTTTTGGCATTTTCCATGGTCAGTAGGTTAAGGTTGAATTGGGCTGGGCTATTCTTTCGCGGGGCAGCAAAAAGAATAACGCGCAAGGTAGCCTATCTGTTGTTGAATAAAAAAAATACCCGACGTATGACATCTAAATTTAACATTACAGGCGGCAAACCCGACCAATGGCGTTAATTTTTTGGCTTTTTATTAAGTTCAGGCAAGTTTAGTGTTCCAAAATTCAAGGTAGCGTTGGGCACTTTTTAAGTAATGGTGTTCCCTTTCTACAAACATTCTGGCATTGTGGCTGATGGTTATAATTTCTTGCGGGTTTTCAATTAGAAAGGAAAGTTGTTGTACCAAATAATCCACATCAGGTTTGGCATTGATGTTTACTTTTTCGCTTAAATGATAGTGCTGGTAAAACTCGGTTTCGGCTCCGGTAAAAACTACCTTTCCTTTAGCCATGGCTTCTAACGCATGATAACCTTGATCGAAAGAATAAGCCATATCGAGTAGAATATGGGCGCGGTTGTAGATTTCTATATATTGCTGGTAAGGAATATCTCGCGTGGTGACGATTTCAACTTGGTCAGCATATTTTTGGGCGATAATTTCCAGAGCTTGGTCAAAAAAATCGTTTCCTTTTTTAAAATAACTCTGCGAATTGATGCCGTGGAAAATCACAATTTTGTCATCGATTTTCATTTCAATATAAGGCAACTTCTCAGTGTTCACCGGATTTGGCACCATACCCAAATATTTCGGATGACCTTGCAGCGGCAAATCGTAATCCAGATCTGAAGCGATCATGCCTTGAATGTTTTGTTGGATGAAATTGTGCAATTCTCTAAACTGCGGCTTACGGAATTTCAGTACACTTTCAAACTCTCGATCATTGACTTTCTTCTCGAAATAAGGCCACATCAGCGATTTGAAATTCGGATGTTTGAAGTAGAAATCAACTGTTAGATAATCAGTGCCACAACAAAGCAAAAACGTTTTCTTGTTGTGATCGAATAGGTATTGCAGCATTTTCTTTTCATAACGATGGTTGCTGTAAAAGCAGTGTTCGTTGATGAGTTGCACCACATCGAAACCTTGAAGTTGTTTTTGGTAACGTTTGAATTGCCGGTAAATAAAATACGAATTAATGTCAAAACCAGTGAGCTTAAAAAGGCCCACGCGGATTTTTTTCAAAATTGAAGAATTCCATCGGTGGTAGAGTGGCAAATCGACCGGATATTTTTTGAAACCATCCTGAAAGCCCAGAATCACCACATGATGCCCCAGCTTTTGAAGTCCTTCTTTGAGTGAGTTGTGAAGCCGGCTGTATTCGCCTACCAGTAGAATGTTCATATATTGTTATATTTGACAAATATATCTACAATTTGCATTAATGGACAATGCCAAAACTAAAATCGCGATCATTTCCCATTCTTTGGGAGAAGGCGGTGCTGAACGTTTTGCGGGAAAATTGAGTTTCATGCTCGAAGACTTAAACTATGAAGTCCATCATATTATTGTAAACGATGTTATAGATTATGAGTTTGCCGGTCAACTATACAATTTGGGCGCATTCTGTCCTAGTGATTCAGGTATTTTCAAGAAGCTAAAGAAAGGATTTTTGTTGCGCCAATACCTCAAGCAGCATCAAATTGATATCTTGATTGACAATCGTTCACGCAATACTTTGCCCCGAGAAATCTTCACCCGCTGGATTTATGCCCGCCGCAAAAAGTACTTTATCACTCACAGTTTTCATTTGAAAAACTATTTGCCCGAATCTGTTTTTTTTGCCAAATGGCTTTATAGCGATGCACAGAAAATCATTTGTGTGTCAAAAGCGATTGAAGCCCAAGTCATACAGAAATACGGATTACAGAATACGGTCACGATTTATAATCCTATAGAACCGATTGCGATTCCTTTGACAACCGAAACACTTCCCGAAAAGTATGTTTTGTTTTATGGAAGGTTAGACGAAAAAGTCAAGAACTTTACTTTGCTGCTCGAGGCTTTTTTGAAATCAGGGATTTTCCAATATGGTTATCAGTTAGTGATTCTAGGAAATGGGCCTTCCAAAGCTTTGATTGAAGATAAGATTCAGAAACTTAATTTAGGCCTTCATGTGAAGCTCCTTCCGTTTTTGAAAAATCCGTTTTCCGTTGTGCGCAAGGCCAAGTTTACACTGCTCACTAGCCGCTATGAGGGCTTTCCTATGTCGATTATTGAATCCTTATCGCTGGGTGTTCCGGTAGTTGCTGTAGATTGTCAATCGGGTCCGAATGAGATTGTTATCAACGAAAAAAACGGCTTACTCATTGAGAACCACAATGTAAAAGCGCTGGCCGAAGCCCTGAACCGAATGGTTACCGACGCAACTTTATACCAAACTTGTCGGGACAATGCAGCGCAAAGTGTGGCGCATTTGCATCCTGGTGAAATTGCTAAATCTTGGGAAAAAATACTTCGAGAATAGTTATTTAAACACCGATTGGCTCCAGCCCAATTTTCTTAAAACCTGATTCACACTCAGTAAAAAGCGCAAGGCAAAACCCGGAAGTGATAATAGAATCCTTTTACGAAAAGTGAGATTCTCAAGGGCAAGGTCTTTTTTGAGCTGATTGAAATTTATCTCATCACCGTATAGTCTAGACCGAATCGCTAGCGCATAACGATTCAAATCGAGGAATTTCCGGAGCGCTAGGTTGGTCTTTTCAGCTTCGGCAAACTTCTGAAAATCCATTCTTTGGGCGTGAAATTCTTTCTTTTTCGAAAGGCTGTTCTGGTCGTAAACATAACGCGCTAGAATCTTTTGTATAAAAACTACTTTTTGGCGCAAACCCATACGAATCCAGAGATCCGTATCTTGCCCACTTCTGATTTTAGCATCGAAGCCACCGGTTTGATTGAAAAAATCTTTATCGAAAACCGCGCAAGAAGTACAAATAATTGTGGTTTTCATGCTCGCTTGAAAATAGTTCAAAACATGATACCCGTCGTTTTTTGAAATCGAATATGGCGCCGCAACAACACCTTCTGGCGTTTCCACCTCAATCGCTGCAGCAAAGATTTTCTCGTCCGGATGTTGGCTGATCATCAGTTTCATTTCTTGAAGAAAGTCTGTAAACCAATAATCATCGGCATCGAGAAAGGTTATATAAGAAGCTGTCGATTTTTCCACGCCGAGATTTCGAGCCAAGGAAACGCCTTGATTTGGAGTCGAAAAGTAACGAATTCGGCTATCGGTAAAAGTTTTGATTTTGGCTTCACTTTGATCGGTAGAACCATCGTTGATTAAGATGAGCTCGAAATCGGTGAAGCTTTGCTGCAAGACACTATGAATCGTGTTTTCGATAAAACGTTCCTTATTGTAAACCGGAATGATAACAGAAAATTGCGGCATTTACAACGATTTTAAAGCACAAAAGTAACCCAATTTATACAAATAGAATTGTTGTAACGAAGGCACATCTGAAAGTAAGTTTTTCTTAAGGCTAGGCTCCAATCGATGAAATAACTTGACCATTAAGCGGTCTAACCAAAATCGTTTTAAAATGGCTCTAGTTTTTCCGATAGTAGTTGCATCGGCAGGAATGATTCCTTGGTTGATGAGTTGGTTTAGGTTGCTTAGTGCGCGTAAATGTTTCTCTAAAAAGACACTCGAACTTTCAAGGTTCAAATGATACACCGCATTGTCCATCTGTTCAATCTGGATTTTATTTTTCTTGAGATCGGCGATGAAAACAAAATCCTCAAAGCCATAATCGTAAATCTTCGGATGAAACGGATACGAAAGCAACAAATTTTTGCGAATCAAGAGGTTCGACACCAAAGAAGATTCATAAGGTTTTCTTTTTCTTTTCTCTAGTGGAACGGCTTCTCGGTTTCTGCCGTAAATCCATCGGAGCATGGCTTGCTTTTCAGGTGGGTTCTCTTGATAGGCAATGCCTCCAAAAACAGCTTGAAATTGATTTTTCTCGATAGAATTGACGTAGTTTTTCAAGAAGTTTTCCCGAACAGGAATCGTATCGCAATCTAAAAACAACAACCAGTCATATTGCGCCATTTGACACAAACGGTTGCGATTTTCCCCGCGTCCTAAATTGTTTTTTTGATGGTAGAATTGACAATATTCGAGTGAAGCGATTAGTTTGTTTCGCTCAAGAATTTCATTGTCGGTCGAAGCGTCGTCTGAAACAATGATTTCGTAAATAATCCCAAGTGCAGTGGCTTGTTTTTGCAGCATTTCTACTAGCGGAAAAGCGTTGTAGTGATATGTTGGGATTAAAATTGAAAGCATTATACAGAACGCTGAACCACTTCAAATACTTTATTGTTCTCGCATTTTAGGGTTTTCGAAGGATATTTCATCAGTAAGGCGTAATCATGTGTGGCCATGATGACTGTTTTGCCGTTCGCGTTGATTTTACGCAAAACTTCCATCACTTCAACGCTAGTTTGCGGGTCGAGGTTTCCTGTCGGTTCATCGGCTAGAATGAGTTCAGGGTCGTTTAATAAAGCCCGTGCGATGGCTACTCGTTGTTGTTCGCCGCCAGAGAGTTGGTGCGGCATTTTATCGGCTATGGTAGACAAATCTACTTTTTGTAAAACTTCTTCAATTTTTTGTTGCATTTCTGCTTCTACAGACCAGCCGGTAGCTTTTAAAACAAAAAGCATATTTTCTCTTACGGTGCGGTCTGAAAGCAATTGAAAATCCTGAAAAACGATGCCCAGTTTTCTTCTGAGGTACGGAATTTTATCGTCTTTGAGTGTAGCTAAATCAAAATCTACGACGCTGCCTTCGCCTTGTGTGAGCGGTAAATCGGCGTAGAGTGTACGCATGAAACTACTTTTTCCGGAACCTGTTTTCCCGATGATATAAATGAAATCTCCGTGATTGACTTCGAGATCGATACTAGAGAAAATCACTTTATTGCCTTGGTAAATCGAGGCGTTTTTTAAAGACACAACAGGTGTAGACATAAGCTTTGGTTTGATGCCGTAAAAATAGAAAGATAACGCTCGGAAACAAAATATATTTTCTCGGTGTTTATTGGCTTTTTCGAAGGCGGTGTTAAAAAAGATGTTCATAATAAAAGCCAAAAGCAGTCCGTTATACCTTGCATAAAGGAATACTTTTGAGAATCTAAACACTCTGCTATGAATCAGCAACAAATGCGGCTTTGGATCGGTTTGCTTTTAATCGGTTCGGGTTCGGTTTTAACGGCTCAGCAATCGGCCATTTATACGCACCAAGCCAAAGACTTTGACCGTGCCGTCGGGCTTTACAAAGAAAGCCAATACCAATCGGCCCAGATTTTATTCGAAAGAGTCAAGTCTGAAACCAAAAACATCGACGAACAAGCTGATTGTGCTTATTATATCGCCAATTGTGCGATTCGGCTGAACCAGCCCGGAGCCGATGAACTCATGGAAGATTTTGTTAAAGATTACCCGACCAGTCCGAAGCAAAACCAAGCTTTTCTTGAAGTGGGGCACTACTATTTTGAGCAGGGAAAGTTTCCGCAATCGCTCGATTGGTTCAACAAAGTCGATGAAAATGCCTTGAGTTACCAGCAGTTGGATAAGTTCAATTTCCAGAAAGGTTACGCTTATTTTAGCGCGGGCCAGAAAAAGGAGGCTGCATCTTACTTCAATAAAGTCATTAACTCGAAGACTTATGGTTCGCAAGCCAATTATTACATGGGTTTCATGGCTTATGAAGGCGATGATTACAAGAACGCGACCAAGTATTTTGAGGAAGTTTCCGGAGAAGAAAAATACCAAGAAAAACTCTCTTATTTCAAAGCCGATATGGCCTTCAAAGACGGCAATTTCCAGAAAGCTATCGAACTCGGGCAGAAAGCTTTGCCGAAATCAAACGCTCAGGAAAAATCCGAACTCAATAAAATCATTGGCGAGAGTTTGTTCAATCTCAAAAAATACGACGAATCTATTGCTTACCTTACGCAATACAAAGGCAAAAAGGGCAAATGGAACAACACCGATTTTTACCAACTCGGTTACGCTTATTACCAGAAAAAAGATTATGAAAACGCCATCGCGCAGTTCAACAAAATCATCGATGGAAACGACGCTGTAGCCCAGAATGCCTACTATCATTTAGGAGAAAGCTATTTCAAAACCGATAAAAAGCAGCAAGCGCTCAATGCGTTCAAGAATGCTTCGGAGATGAATTTTGACCTTAAAATCCAAGAAGATGCCAACCTGAATTACGCCAAACTGAGCTACGAAATCGGAAATTCCTACCAGCCCGTTCCGGATGTTCTGAATGCGTTTATCGAAAAATACCCGAATTCGCCTGCCAAAACAGAGATAGAAACGCTGCTCATCAATTCGTTCATTACCGCTAAAAATTACAAAGGCGCTTTAGATTTACTAGAGAAAAACAAAAACTCGAACCGCGCAGCTTATCAGAAAGTAGCGTTTTACCGAGGTTTAGAATTGTACACCGACGGCAATTACAAAGAAGCCTATTCGATGTTCAAAAAATCGATTGCCGAACCGCGAGACGCTAAGTTTACGGCAAGAGCTACGTTCTGGAAAGGAGAAACGGATTACGTTTTAGATAATTTCAGCGAGGCATTAGACAGTTTCAAAGCTTTTACGGCCATACCAGAATCGAAGTCGACTCCGGAGCAGAAGAACATCAATTACAATATCGCTTACGCCTATTTCAAACTCAAGCAATATGACCAAGCCGGTAACGCATTTCAAGCGCACATCGATGCCGTAAAAGACGACAAAGTGCGACTGAATGATGCTTATTTAAGACTAGCCGATTGCCGTTTTGTGATGGCGAAATATTGGCCGGCGATGGATGCTTATAATAAGGTAGTCGAGCTCAAAAGTGTCGATGCCGATTATGCCGCATTCCAGAAAGCCATCAGTTATGGTTTTGTGTCGAAGAACGACCGCAAGATTGAAGATTTGAACAAATTTCTGACTGCTTTTCCGAAATCGCAATACAGAGATGATGCTTTGTTCGAACTCGGAAATACTTATGTCACCGAAAAGAAAAACGATGCCGCGATTAAAACCTACGATCAATTGTTGAACGAATTTAAGAATGGTTCGTATGCTTCGAAAGCCATTTTGCGCCAAGGTTTGGTGTATTACAATGCTGAGAACGACAATCTGGCTTTGGCGAAATTCAAGAAGCTGGCCGCCGAATATCCGAAAAGCCCTGAAGCTGTTGAAGGTGTTGCGACCGCGCGTTTGATTTATGTCGATAACGGAAAAGTAGATGAATACGCCACTTGGGTCAAAACCCTCGACTTCGTTGCCGTGACCGATGCCGAACTCGACAATGATTCTTACGAAGCAGCCGAGAAACAGTATTTGCAAAACAACACCAAGCAAGCCATTTCAAATTTGAGCAGTTATCTGAAGAATTTCCCCAACGGAATTCATGCGCTGAAAGCCAATTTCTATTTGGCGCAATCTTATTTTGCTGATGGCGCATCGGCCAGTTCGGTTCCGCATTACGAATATGTGGCTTCAAAACCTAGAAACGAATTTTCTGAACCTTCGTTGGCGCGTTTGGCCGAGATTTATCTCAAGAAAGACGAGGCTGCAAAAACCATCGCCACTTTAAAACGTCTGGAAACTGAAGCCGATTTCCCGCAGAATATCACTTTTGCGCAATCGAATTTGATGAAAACTTACTACGAGCAAAAAGACTATCCGAACGCTGTAATTTATGCGGAAAAAGTTTTGGCCAACCCCAAAATGGATGATAAAGTGAAATCGGATGCGCAGATTATTATTGCCCGTTCGGCGATTCAGAACCATGATGAAGCCAAAGCCCGAGCTGCTTATGCCAAATTGCAAACTATCGCGAAAGGAGAATTGGCTGCCGAGGCTTTATACTACGATGCTTATTTCAAAAATAAAGATGGCAAGTTCGAAGCTTCTAACACGGTGGTTCAGAAACTATCAAAAGACTATTCGGGTTACAAATATTTTGGTGCCAAAGGCTTGGTCGTGATGGCCAAGAATTTTTATGGCCTCAAAGACAGTTTCCAAGCGACTTACATTCTAGACAGCGTGATCAAGAATTTCAAAATGTTCCCGGAAATCGTCGAGGAAGCGCAAACCGAACTGGATGCTATCAAAGCTACAGAATCGCAAACCAATTCATCTATCCAGAATTAATACTTGAGAATAAGGTTTCTCGCTCAGGCACTAAGGAACTCAGGCACTCAGGCACTCAAAAGAAAAATTATGAAAATCAAACTGCAATATTTCCTTATTACATTATTCGTCTCAGCCCAACTGTCGGCCCAAAAGAAAGACGAAAATATCGGTACCGAAGTGGTCAATGTAGTCAAACCTTACACACCGACGATTTCCGATGCATTCAAAGTAAAGGAAACTCCGGCCCAAGAAGATGAAGACAACACCAAACGCGAGCCCATCAAGTATTCGATTTATTCGTTTCCGGTGGCTTCAACTTTTGCTCCATCTAAAGGTAGAGCGGCCAATGTAGACAAGACGGCCCAAGAGCGCATTTACAAAAATTACGTGACCGGCGGTATTGGCAGTTATCTCGATTTGATGGGTGAACTTTACGTGACCGAAAACATTGGCGACTATGATTACGTGGCGGGCAACTTGAAACATCTGTCGGCTTTCACGAACGTCAAAGGTCTTGAGGTTGATAGCAAATTCCTGAATACTTCACTCGATTTGACTTATGGAAGTCGTAGAAAATCGTTGGCTTGGAATGCCGATATGGGTTATCAGGTACAGAAATATTACTGGTACGGTTTGCCCGATGATTTTGGCGCCGGTTTCAGTAATGCGGTTCGCGAAGACATCATCGAAGACATCAACAAAGTGCAGACTTACCACAATTTCTATGTGGGTGGAAAGCTCAAATTCAACGAGAGTGCGTTCAGCGACATGGATTTGAAATACAATGCCTTTTGGGATGCATTCGGTTCTCAGGAAAGCCGATTTTTTGCCAAGCCGAAATTTGCTTTTGATTTTCTTGAGAAAAGAATTACCACCGAAATCATTGCCGATTATGTTGGTGGTTCGTTTTATAAAAATTATAATGGTATCAGAAACCAGAGTTACGGCGTGACCAAGTTGGGTGTTTATCCGAGTTTTGGAATGAAGAAAGACGATTGGTCGTTCAACATTGGAGTTGGTTTGTTTTATGGTGCCGACAACGAGAACGACGAGAATAAAGTATTCTTTTATCCGCGCGCTACGGCAAATTTAAAAGTTGTCGGCGATTTGATGCAGTTTTATTTAGGCATCGATGGCGATTTGCAACAAAACTCTTACCGAGATTTCAGCAATCAAAATCCTTTTGTTTCGCCAACATTAATCATTACAACGACTGACCAACAGTATGATTTTTACGCAGGTTTGAAAGGAAAATTGTCGAATGAAATTAGCTACAACCTGCGCGGCTCGTTAATCAATGAAAAGAACAAGCCTTTATTTGTAGCCAACAACTACAGCGAAGCTCCGGGACAAGACCGATACAAATACGGCAACTCTTTTGGGGTAATTTACGATCTAGTGCGCACGACAAGATTGTTCGGAGAACTCAAAGCCGATTTTAGTAAAAACGTTACCGTAGGTATCAACGGAACTTTCAGCAAGTATACTACCGAAAACGAAAGAGAAGCTTGGAACCTGCCGCAAATTGAATTCGGTGCCAACCTCGATGTCACGATTACCGAAAAATGGTATGCCGGAGCGAATGTGTTTTTTGTAGGTGAACGCAAAGACCGCCAAACCAATCTTGATATTTTACCAATCGTAGTTTCAAACGATATCCAAACCGTAAAAAGCTATTTTGATGCGAATGCCCATCTGGGCTACAAATACACCGACCGCTTCACTGCCTTTTTGAGATTGAACAATTTAGCCAATCAAAATTATGAGCGTTGGCTCAATTTCCCGGTGCAGTCGTTTCAGGTAATGTTGGGCGCGAATTACAAATTTGATTTTTAATTTTCTTTGAGTGCCTTAGAACTTTTAATCTTGTTATTCAGCCGGTTTCGACTTGAAACAATAATTTTGTCATAAGGTTATTGTATTTATTAATATTTAACTTAGGCACTAAGGTACTAAGGCACTCAGGCACTTCCCAATGACTTTCAAGCAAAAAATCCACGCGCATTATTCGTTATTGATTCAAGACAAAATCGATGTCTTTCAAGATATGATTGCGGCCTTGACTGAAGATTCGAAAAACGACGCCAAAGGTTCTGCCGGCGACAAACATGAAACGACGCTTTCAATGATGCATCTCGAGCAAGAAAAGCTCAATCATAAATTACGGGAATATCTCGCTCAGAAAGCCGTTTTAGAGAAAATCAATCCGCTTTCAGAATCCACTAAAATCTGTTTAGGAAGTTTGGTTCAGGCCAACGGTATGTTACTTTTTATCGCGGCAGCTTTGCCCAAAATTAATGTAGATGAAAAAACCGTCATCGCCGTTTCTCCACAATCGCCATTAGGCAATGCGTTACTTGGGAATGAAGTGGGTTTCGTTTTTGAAATTCACAGATCTACTTATAGGGTTGAAACTATTTATTAATAATTTACGACCAAAACTCAAGAGCTGTAGTCGTTGTAATTGTCTTTAGCAGTCATCTTACGAATTGTATAAAGTCGATAGTTATTTTCTTTCTTTACTTTTATTAAATTATAAATTATTGTGTTTTTAATTTCATATTATAACTAATAAATTCAATTGTGTTTTCGTAATGTAATGTCATTTTGATATTTGCTTCAAATTTTTAAAATCATTGCAACATGTGCGGAATCGTATGCGCCTTTGACCTCAAACAAAAATCAGAAACCCTGCGGCCACAAGTTTTGGAAATGGCCAAAATTATTCGTCACCGCGGCCCGGACTGGAGCGGAATCTATTCAGACGATAAAGCCATTTTAGCCCACGAGCGTTTGGCGATTGTCGACCCTGCTTCTGGGAAACAGCCCTTAATCAGCCCCGACAAACAACTCATTCTCGCTGCCAACGGTGAAATCTATAACCACAGAATTTTAAGAAAGCAATTTGAAGGCAACTATCAGTTTCAAACTGAAAGCGATTGCGAAGTAATTCTGGCACTATACCAACAAAAAGGAGTTCATTTCCTAGACGAGATGAACGGTATTTTCGCCTTTGCGATTTACGATGTACAGCGTGACGAGTATTTCATCGCCCGCGATCACATGGGCATTATTCCGTTGTATATCGGTTGGGACCAAAACGGAACTTTTTTCGTCGCTTCTGAGCTTAAAGCACTAGAAGGTTATTGTACGAAAATCGAGCTGTTTCCTCCAGGACATTATCTCTCCAGTAAAGACGGCGAATTTGTTCAATGGTACAAAAGGGAATGGACCCAATACGATGCAGTTAAAGATAATACAACTAGTATAGAAGCAATAAAAACCGCATTGGAAGCCGCAGTGCACCGACAACTCATGAGCGATGTGCCGTATGGTGTGCTGCTTTCCGGCGGATTAGATTCTTCAATCACTTCGGCCATTGCCAAGAAATATGCTCAGAAAAGAATTGAATCGGACGATACGCAAGCCGCTTGGTACCCGCAATTGCACTCTTTTGCTGTTGGGCTCGAAGGCTCACCAGATTTGGCTGCCGCAAAGAAAGTCGCCGATCATTTGGGAACCATTCACCACGAAATCAAATTCACCATTCAAGAAGGTCTCGATGCCGTTCGCGATGTGATTTACAATATAGAAACTTATGATGTAACTACTATCCGAGCTTCCACACCAATGTATCTGATGGCGCGCGTGATCAAATCAATGGGAATTAAAATGGTGCTTTCCGGTGAAGGTTCAGACGAACTTTTTGGTGGCTATCTATACTTTCACAAGGCTCCGAACGCAAAAGAATTCCACGAAGAAACGGTTCGTAAGTTGAGTAAACTTCATATGTACGATTGCTTGCGGGCCAACAAAAGTTTAGCAGCTTGGGGCATTGAAGGCCGTGTTCCTTTTTTAGATAAAGAATTCATAGATGTTGCCATGCGCATCAACCCCGAAGATAAAATGATTCGCAACGGCCGTATCGAGAAATGGGTTTTGCGTAAAGCTTTCGAAGATATGTTACCCGAAAGTGTGGCTTGGAGACAAAAAGAGCAATTCAGCGACGGTGTGGGTTACAGTTGGATTGATACTTTGAAGGAAGTCGTTGCGAAAGAAGTTTCCGACGAGCAGTTGGCCAATGCGAAATTCAAATTCCCATTACAAACACCTACATCTAAGGAAGAATATTATTACCGCAGCATTTTCCATGAACACTTCCCGAGCGATGCCGCGGCATTATCAGTTCCGCAAGAAGCTAGTGTGGCTTGCAGCACCAAAATCGCTTTAGAATGGGATGAGGCTTTCAAGAACCTGAACGATCCGTCGGGCAGGGCAGTGGCGAGCGTTCATGATGATGCCTATATAAAAGTTTAAAATTGAGGGTTAGTTAATTATTGTTGTATTTTTAAAGCGTCGGTGCTAATCGGCGCTTTTTTTTTGCTTAACACGGATTGCACTACTTTGCACGAATTGATTTATGCATTTTAATTCGCGCTAATTAGTGAAATTAGTGTTGGATTTTTTATTTCTTGCATCCATGAAAATCACACTTTCCTTTCAATTCTACGAATTACCCTTAGCGCATCCTTTTACCATTTCCCGTTACACCGTGACAGTTCAAAAAACAGTTGTTGTTTGTATTTCCGATGGTATTTATTCAGGTTATGGCGAAGCGACGGTGAATCCTTATTACCATTCTACCGAAGAACGTCTGAGGACCAGTTTAATGAAGCTCAAGCCGATTGTTGATGTAGTTTCCGACATGCATCCGACAGCACTTTGGCCGCAATTGGCGCAAGTGGTTCCCGACGATTATTTCGCTTTGTGTGCCGTCGATATGGCCTATTGGGATTTTTATGCACGGAAGGATGACAAGAATTTACGCAGCTATTTTTCTGATGAAAACGCAACAGCACCTTTAACTTCATACACGATTGCTATCGATTCGCTTGAGATGATGCAGCAAAAAATTCTCGAAAAGCCTTGGCCGATTTATAAAATCAAATTAGGAATGCCCGACGATATTGAGATTGTCAAAAGCCTGCGCAAAATCACCGATGCTGTTTTCAGGATTGATGCCAATTGCGCTTGGACGGCAGAGCAAACTATCGAGAATGCTATAATCTTAAAAGCACTCAACGTAGAATTCATCGAACAACCTTTGAAAGCCAACGATATCGAAGGCATGAAACTCGTTCGCAAACACTCGGTTTTGCCTATTATCGCTGATGAAAGCTGTCAGCGCGAAGAAGATGTTAGTGTTTGTGCCGAACACTTTCACGGCATCAACATCAAACTCATGAAATGTGGCGGAATCACACCAGCGTTGCGAATGATTGAAAACGCAAGAAAAAAAGGCTTGTTATTAATGGCTGGTTGCATGACCGAATCGACTGTCGGTATTTCCGGTTTGTGCCAAATTGCATCACTTTTAGATTTTCTTGATGCCGATGGTGCACTTCTTTTGGCTGGCGATATAGCCGATGGCGTGCGTTTCGATTATGGTAAAATTTGCTATGCTGAAACCTCTGGAAATGGCGTGCAATTATATCGTGAATAAATCGTCAAAAATGTTGATAACTTCCCGCTTAAATCGGGCGTTTGGGCTGTGATATCCTGAGTGTTTTTATATATTTGCGTGTTCGAGAAAAACAGACCTATTTAGATAAAATTTTTATGAGCGAAGAAATCAAGAAGCACAATTATTCGGCAGATAGTATTCAGGCATTAGAAGGAATGGAGCACGTGAGAATGCGTCCTTCGATGTATATTGGAGATGTAGGAGTTAGAGGTTTACACCATTTAGTTTATGAAGTAGTAGATAACTCAATCGACGAGGCGATGGGCGGCCATTGCGATACCATCAATGTCACTATCAATGAAGACGGATCGGTTACCGTAGAAGACAACGGCCGTGGTATTCCGGTTGATATGCACAAAAAAGAAGGTGTTTCTGCTCTTGAAGTCGTTATGACGAAAATCGGTGCCGGAGGAAAGTTCGACAAAGATTCCTATAAAGTTTCTGGTGGTCTGCACGGTGTTGGGGTTTCGGTAGTGAACGCACTTTCGGAAAGAATGAAGTCGACAGTGTTTCGCGAAGGGAAAATCTACGAACAAGAATACGAACGCGGAAAGGCGATGTATCCGGTGAAGCAAATCGGAGAAACTACCAAACGCGGTACGATGCAGACGTTTTATCCGGACCATTTGATTTTTCAGCAAACCACTGAGTTTTCTTATGATACGCTTTCGGCCCGTATGCGCGAATTGTCATACTTGAACAAAGGAATCACCATTACCTTCACAGACCGTCGCGAGGTTGATAAAGACGGCAATTTCATTTCTGAAACTTTCCATTCTCAGGAAGGTTTGAAAGAGTATATCCGTTATCTCGATGGCAACCGTGAGCCGATTATTTCGCACGTAATCTCGATGGAGAACGAAAAAGGCGAAGTGCCGGTAGAGGTAGCTTTGATATACAACTCCAGCTATTCTGAGAATATTTTTTCTTACGTTAACAACATCAACACACACGAAGGTGGAACGCATTTGCAAGGATTCCGATCTGGGCTTACGCGCTCGCTAAAGAAATACGCCGATGCTTCGGGTATGCTCGACAAGCTCAAGTTCGAGATTTCGGGCGATGATTTCCGCGAAGGATTGACCGCGATTGTTTCGGTAAAAGTAGCCGAGCCACAGTTCGAAGGACAAACCAAAACCAAACTCGGTAACCGCGAGGTAGTTTCTCCGGTAAGCCAGGCGGTGAGCGAGATGGTCGAAAACTATCTGGAAGAAAACCCGAACGATGCGAAGATTATTGTTCAGAAAGTCATCTTGGCCGCACAAGCCCGTCACGCAGCGAAAAAGGCTCGTGAAATGGTGCAGCGCAAAACCGTTTTAGGCGGTGGTGGTTTGCCAGGAAAATTGTCTGATTGTTCCGAGCAAGATCCGGCAAGATGCGAGGTTTATTTGGTTGAGGGAGATTCGGCGGGCGGAACAGCCAAACAAGGCCGCGACCGAAACTTTCAAGCCATTTTACCTTTGCGTGGTAAAATCCTCAACGTGGAGAAAGCCATGCACCACAAAGTATTCGAGAACGAAGAAATCAGGAATATTTTTACCGCTTTAGGCGTAACGGTCGGAACCGCTGAAGACAGTAAGGCGCTCAACTTAGAGAAATTGCGTTACCATAAAGTCATCATCATGTGTGATGCCGATGTCGATGGTAGTCACATTGCTACTTTGATTCTAACGTTTTTCTTCCGCTTCATGCGCGAACTGATCGAGGAAGGCCACGTGTATATTGCAGCACCACCTTTGTATTTAGTGAAAAAAGGAAACAAAAAAGAGTACGCCTGGAACGATGACCAACGCGATTTGGCCAACGAAAGAATGGGCGGAAGTGCTTCGATCCAACGCTACAAAGGTTTGGGTGAGATGAACGCCGAGCAATTGTGGGAAACCACGATGGATCCGAACGCGAGAACTTTACGCCAAGTAAATATCGACAGTTTGGCTGAAGCCGACCGGATTTTCTCGATGCTGATGGGTGATGAGGTTCCGCCGCGCCGGGAATTTATTGAGAAGAATGCGGTGTATGCGAATATCGACGCTTAAGTCAATTAATAATTAATAGTGAATAATTAATAATTGCCTTAGCCCCGATAATTTAGCTTCGCTCAGTTCGGCTGAAGCCTCGGGTGATATTAAGAGGAGACCCGAAACCAAAGGTTGAATCGTATGGAGCGATAGCGAAATAAAAGTCCAGTGGACTTCAGGTATTTTTAGGGCTTCTGTCAATAGTAAGAGCCCTAGCCCCGATAGTAGTGAAAATCCTTTTGTGGCGGGGTTCGCCATAAAAGATTGCAACGAATAGCGGGATTAGCTTCTAAAAAAAATAAAACAACATAAATAAATATTTTAAAATGAAAGTTACCATAGTAGGAGCAGGCAACGTAGGAGCGACCTGTGCGGATGTGATCGCTTACAGAGGAATTGCGAGCGAAGTAGTCGTACTCGACATCAAAGAAGGTTTTGCTGAAGGCAAGGCGATGGATATTTCGCAATGTGCGGCCAACACCGGTTTCAATACCCGAGTGAGCGGCGTGACCAACGATTATAGCAAAACAGCCAACAGCGATGTGGTGGTGATTACTTCGGGGATTCCGAGAAAGCCGGGCATGACTCGTGAGGAATTGATCGGAATCAACGCAGGAATCGTAAAAGGCGTAGCGGAAAACTTGCTTCAACATTCTCCAAATGCGATCATGGTTGTAGTATCAAACCCGATGGATACAATGACTTATTTGGCTTTGAAATCGACCGGATTGCCGAAAAACAGAATTATTGGTATGGGCGGTGCTTTGGATAGCTCGCGTTTCAAATACTACTTGTCAAAAGCTTTGGATAAGCCGATTAATGACATCTCAGCGATGGTTATTGGCGGACACGGCGATACGACAATGATTCCTTTGACCAGATTGGCGGCATATAACGGAATTCCGGTTTCTGAATTTTTATCTCAGGAGCTGTTGGATAAGGTAGCAGCTGACACGATGGTAGGCGGTGCAACCTTAACCGGATTGTTGGGAACTTCTGCTTGGTATGCTCCGGGCGCTTCTGTCGCTTATTTGGTGGACAGCATCTTGAACGACCAACGTAAAATGATTGCTTGTTCGGTAATGCTCGAAGGCGAGTACGGACAAAACGATATTTGTATTGGAGTGCCATGTATTATTGGCAAAAACGGAATCGAGCAAATTGTCGATATCCAACTCAACGATACTGAAAAAGCCGCTTTTGCTAAGAGCGCCGATGCGGTTAGAAGCATGAACGCAGATTTGAAAACGGTTTTAGCTTAAGAGTTTTATATATATTAAGGAGAAGGCTGCAATCTTGCAGTCTTTTTTTTGATATAAATCAATAAATAAATTGGTTAATCTTATCCTAAATTATATATTTGCTCGGTTTTAAAAATTGGGCAAATTCCTGTTTTTAAAAACTTTGAAAAAATCTTTAAAAATCAATGTGTTTTTAACGGTTTGAAAGAACATTACAAACAAAAATCAATTAATTATTAGTAATAATGCAGAATAGAGGACTCGTTAAATTTTTTGCAATTTTATTTGCATTGGTAAGTATTTACCAGCTTTCTTTCACTTTCGTTGCACAAGGCGTTGAAAATGATGCCAAGGCTTTTGCGAAAGGCAATTCAGAAAAAGAAGTAAAATATCTGGATTCCATCGGGAAAGAAAAAGTATTCAATCTAGGATTTACCGATTTCACTTACAATGAAGTGAAAGACAAAAAAATCAATAAAGGTCTTGACCTTGAAGGAGGAATCAACGTACAGTTGCAAATCTCGGTGAAGGACATTATCAAAGGATTGGCAAACAATTCAAAGAATCCGGTCTTCAACCAAGCATTAGACAATGCCACTAAAAACCGCCAAGGTAACGAAGACTATCTTGATGTATTTTTCAGAGAATTTGAGAAAGCCGCTGCGGGTTCAACCAAACTAGCTTCTCCTGATATTTTCGCCAACAAAACTTTGGGTGACGAAATCAACTTCAAGATGACCGATGATCAAGCGAAAAAAGTCATTCGTAAAAAAGTAGACGAATCAATCGAGTCAGCTTTTGAAGTACTTAGAAAACGTATCGATAAATTCGGTGTAACCCAACCCAATATTCAAAAGTTAGGTCAGTCGGGAAGAATCTTGGTAGAGCTTCCGGGAGCAAAAGATGTAGATCGTATCAAGAAATTATTGCAAAGTACCGCTCAGTTAGAGTTTTGGGAAACATATAAAATCGATGAGTTGGGCAACTTCTTAATGGCTGCCAACAATGCGCTCAAAGCTACCGAGAAAGAAGTAGCTCCTGCTGCAGAAACAGCTACTGCAACCAACGACTCGATCAACAAACTTTTGACCGACGACAAAGCCAAAGATTCAACTGCTACTAAAAAAGGACAAAATCCATTAATTGATAAAATGGTGGCCCAAGGTGGCGGCGCTATTTTAGCCGTTGTAGATCCTAAAGATACCGCAGCAATCAACGGTTATTTGAAAAGACAAGACATCAAAGCTTTATTGCCAGCCGACAAACGTTATGCGAAATTCGTTTGGGGCAAACCATCGGTTGATATCGATGAAAAAACCAAAAAGCCAGTCACTACGGTTGGTTTATATGCCTTGAAAGGAAACCGCGACAACCAAGCGGCTATGAGCGGTGGTGTGGTAACTGACGCTAAAGATTCGTTTGACCAGTTAGGTAAGCCTTCAGTCACGATGCAAATGAATGGTGCCGGAGCCAAAGCTTGGGAAGAACTTACAGGAAAAGCCTACAGCACTAAAGGCTACATTGCGATTGTACTTGATGATGTAGTTTATTCAGCTCCAGGTGTAACCAGCGGCCCGATTTCAGGCGGACGTTCGGAAATTTCAGGCGTGTTTGATGTTACTGAAACTAAAGATTTAGCCAACGTTTTAAGAGCCGGTAAATTGCCAGCGGCCGCAGAGATTGTTCAATCAGAAGTTGTTGGGCCATCATTGGGTCAGGAAGCGATTGATAACGGTACTACTTCAGCGATTGTAGGTTTATTGATTGTAGCCTTGTGGATGTTGGTTTACTACGGAAAATCAGGTTGGTTCGCTAACATTGCATTGATAGTAAACTTGTTGTTCCTATTCGGAATCCTTGCCAGCTTAGGCGCAGTATTGACCTTGCCAGGTATCGCAGGTATCGTACTTACTATGGGTACGGCGGTCGACGCGAACATCATTATCTATGAAAGGGCAAAAGAAGAACTGCGCGCCGGTAAAGCCATTGACGAAGCCATTAAAGCGTCATTCGGTTGGAAAGGTGCGATGCGTTCTATCGTCGATGCCAACGTTACTCACGTACTTACAGGTGCGGTACTTTTGATTTTCGGTACAGGGCCTATCCAAGGTTTTGCTACTACCTTATTAATTGGTATTGCGACTTCATTGTTCACTTCTATTTTCATCTCAAGAATTTTATTAGACTGGAGTTTAAGCAAAGGCGACAAACTAACCTTCACTACCGGATTCTCTAAAAACTTCTTCACTAATTTCCACTTTGATTTCTTGAAGATTAAGAAATTCACTTATGCGTTCTCTTTGGTAGTTTGCGTGGTGAGCGTGATTTCATTGTACACTCACGGTTTGAACTATGGTGTCGATTTCAAAGGTGGAAGAACTTTCCAAGTGCGTTTTGAAAAGCCGGTTTCAGCAGAAGAAGTTCGTGAGGAATTGCTCAAAGTGTTCGACGGTAGCGCTGAAGCTAAAGTATTCGGAGCCGACAACCAATTGAAAATTACTACCAAATACAAAGTAGACGAAGCCGGAACTGAAGCCGATGCCGCAGTAAACCGCGTTTTGTATGACAACTTGAAAAAGCACTTCGGTCCGGAAATGACTTACGAGAAATTCGTGAACATTTACGAAGGCAAGAAATTGGGTATCCTTCAAGGTTCTAAAGTATCAGCAGCGGTTTCAGACGATATCAAAACCAACTCTTACTGGGCGGTTCTTGGTGCGATGCTTATTGTGTGTTTGTACTTAGTCATCTCGTTCAGAAAATGGCAATATTCACTCGGAGCGCTTGCTGCGGTAGCACACGACGTAATCTTCGTATTAGGAGCTTACTCATTGCTTTGGAAATACATGCCATTCGGTATGGAAATCGACCAACACTTCATCGCAGCTATCCTAACTGTTATCGGTTATTCGATGAACGATACGGTAATCGTATTCGACAGGGTGCGTGAATTCCTTGGCGGAAGAGGAGCAAAAGGAAACTTTAACCAAATCGTTAACCAGTCGATTAACTCAACCATGTCAAGAACCATCAACACTTCACTTACGATGATTTTGGTACTCTTGATCATGTTCATCTTCGGTGGTGAATCCATCCGCGGGTTCATCTTCGCGATGTTGATTGGTATCGTAGTAGGTACTTACTCTTCGCTGTTCATCGCAACGCCAGTATTGTGCGACACGATTTCAGATGCAGAACACAAAAGAATCGAAGAAGAGCACAACAGAGACTAATTCTTCAAACTATATAAAAAAAGCCCGGTAGTGATATCGGGCTTTTTTTTTGGAGGTGCTGAGGAACTGAGTGACTAAGGTTCTAAGGTCTTTTAGGAGCCGGGAACCTGCTTTCCGCTGTAGTCCTTGCTGCGCCTTTCGGGTAAACCTTCGGGTCTGACGCAGGAGGAATCTCATTTTTATTTGCGCCTTTGCGTCTTTGCGTGAGATATTTTTTATTGTCTCGCAAAGACGCAAAGGCGCAAAGTTTTTTTGGAGTGTAAATTTTAGGAGCCGGGAACCTGCTGTCCGCTGTATCTTTTTTGTTCGTTCCTCTCAAAAAAGGATGCCGCTCCCATCAGGGCTAGGCTTTTGTGCAATAATTCAACTTTGCTTTAAATGATGGGCCACCGCGCCACCTGGCTCCTTCGCTAAACCAATCCACTGGATTGGTTTTTGACGCTCGGTCCTCATCAGGGCTACGGCTGTGGAGTTCATTTGCTAACTTTCCCCATCCGGAGCAATAAAGGAAAATTCACTTTTCGGGCTTGGGTTCCGTAAGCGGTTTTGAGTTTTTCGGCAACCAAATCCACCGGATTGTGCCCATTCGCTTTTTGGTAATGCTTCACCGCCGACCAGGTGTTCAGATAGCCCATCAAGTGGTCAAAATTCCAGTGGTAAGTATTATTGAAATCCGTCGCCTGAATTGCCTCGAAAGGAAACGGAATCGTTTGATAGCGCTCATCTATATAACGTCGCTCGGCATCCCAATATGGGCCAATAATGTTGCGGTAAAAGTTCAGAATTAGCGCATCGATTTCCGGTGTGATTTTCAATAAGCCATAACCAATCACTAGCATTAGAGCATTGTCCTTGGCGGTGCGGTTGACTTCGCGATAGAACTTCTCAAAATCAAACCAATGAATGGCTTGAGCGACTACAATCAAATCAAAAAAAACATCGGGAAAATTCGTCTGCTCCGCGGCTTGCACCGAGTATTCAATGTTGGGTAATCTCTCTGCTTGCTCGATTTGCGCCGCACTAATATCGGTAGCATATACCTTATGAATGAACTCAGACAATTTCACGGCCACTTGCCCGTTTCCGGTACCGCAATCCCAAGCCGTTTGACAGCTCGGCAGTTGGCTTTTGAGATAAGCAAATAAAGCCTCAGGATAGCCCGGTCTGAATTTAGCGTATTGGTCTGAAGCGGTAGAGAAGTTGTCTTTCATGATTACTGCTTTTGTACTTTTATCTGCCGCCGCTAAGTATGCTCAAGAATTTGTATTTTCCAGAGAGTCTAAACAACAAATAGGCTCCGAGCAAGGCTACTAAAATTTGCATCAAAATCAGTCCCAGTGAATCGCTAATCATTCTTTTTAATATCGGATACGAAATGACAATAATTGGAGAATGATACAAATGTAAAAGATAACTGTAGCGGCTGGTATTGTAGAACGCAAACTGCCAATCGATCAAGAGTAGAAACACCAAAAAGGCTAAGGGAAATTTCAATAAATCTATAAAGAAAAAGCCAATCACAATCGTTGCTATTGCTGTTATTGAGGTCAGCCATTTCTTGTCGATGTAGCTTTTTGAACTGGCGTATGAAATGCCCAATACAAATAATAAAGCTACATCGGTTCTCAAAATTAATGTACCAAATAGCAACAGAGGAATCAAGATCCAGAGTGTTTTCCATTCTCTTTGGGTGGCCAAAGCAATTATAGAAAAAATCACAAAAATATCCCTGACAAAATAAGTCGGCGGGTTAATAGGTGGCGAATGTAGGGCAAAAAAACCTTCAGTAATTAAGTGGTAATCATAAGTCAGTCGATTCAGTGCATTGTATCCTACCACATAATTCAGAAATAAAACAATAAACAGAATCAAGCCATTGGCTATTAAATAAGGAACCAACAAACTTTTGACCTTGCTAAAAAATAAATTAGGTTTCAGCCGCGAGACTTCGTAATACAGATATCCGGATACGATAGAAAGAATCGCCGTTCCGAAAGTAGGTATTTTCTCGATGATAAAATAGGTAACGCCCTGAGTCAAGTCGTTTCTCGTATGTGTAAATACAATTAGAATAACCGCTATCAGCCGGATTAATTCAATGCTTGACTTCATTTAAATAACACTTGCTTTAGAGTCGATAATAGTGCGGTCGTTATGCGATAGAAACAAATACTATAGTTCGTCAATGGGTTTGTCGGCAGTGAAAATGAAGTATAACCCAATCAACACAAACGGGATACTGAGCCATTGCCCGGTAGAAAATAAGCCCAGATATTCTTCTATACCACCTTGGCTTTCTTTAACATATTCTACTACAAAGCGCACGGTCCAGAGCAAGACTAGGAAAGTGCCGAAGAGCAATCCTTGGCGTTCCCTCAAGTCGGTTCTCCAATACATGTAAAACAAGATAGCAAATACCAATACATAGCAAGCCGATTCATACAATTGTGCCGGGTGTTTGGCTGGAACTTCTTGTAATAAATTCGCGTATTTAGAATCGGTAACAATGGCGTTGTAAGCATCTTTTACGTTCGAGATTCCGGTTCTGTTCATGGCTTCGCGCGCACTGAAATGGTCTTTAACGAACCGAACACCTAAAGCAGAATCGGTCGTGGTGCCGATAATTTCGGAGTTGAAAAAATTTCCTATTCTAACGAAAATTGCACCGCTGGCCACCGGAATTACTACTCTGTCGAGTACCCAAAGCAACGGTTTTTGCATCACTTTTTTACTGAAGTAATACATGGCAATAATAATCGCAATGGCAGCACCGTGGCTGGCCAAGCCTTGAAAACCGGTAAATTCAAAATGCGGGTCAAAACGGAACGGCAACAAAATTTCAGAAAGGTGGTTGCGGTAATATTCCCAGTCGTAAAAGAAAACATGCCCCAAGCGCGCGCCCAGCAAAGTGGCTAAAACCGTCCAGATGAATAGGGAATCCAGTTTTTCTAGTGGCTCGCCTTCACGCTCAAAAATGCGCTTCATGATATACCAACCCAATCCGAAAGCAATCACAAACATCAAACTGTAGTAGCGAATCACGAAAAAGCCAAGGTCAATGCCTTCGGTCGGGTTCCAGATAATCGATAAAGGTGCGCTCATGCGTTGAGAATTTTTGATTTGCCGTAAAAATAAAGATTAAAAATAAAAGACTACTTAAAAATAACCTAATCTTTGGTTGTTGCTTTTCTGGGCGGCACCGGATCGTAGCCGGTTTTTCCCCAAGGATGGCAACTCAAAATTCGTTTGAGAGCCAAGTAATTTCCGTAGAAAATGCCGTGGGTTTGAATGGCTTCGATGGCGTATTGCGAGCAAGTCGGACTAAAACGACAGCTTGATGGCGTAAATGGGGAAATTGCCGATTGGTAGAACCGGATTAATAGGATGAACGGTAATTGGAAGATTTTGCTGAGCATTTTTCAGTTGTCAGTTCTCGGTTTTCGGTTGTACGTTATCCTTATTTGGTTGGTGTATCAGTTAATTCGATGCTTTTTAAAAATCCTCCACGAAATCAAATTTCTGGAACTCAAAACTGGCAACCCATTGATTAACGATTGAAGATTAACGATTTTTGATTTTTGAACGTTTTGTTTACGGAAAGTTGAACTAAAGTTTCTCAAAGTAATTTCTTAGAATGAAGTACTTGTTGATCGTTAATTCCACAATACGAAACCTACAACTCACAACCTACAACTGAATAAGCCGTTAATTCCAGAATACAAAACTCACCACTCAAAACCACAACTCAGATTCTTGATATTACAAACTAAAAGTCGTTCCGTCTTTGCCGTCTTTCAATTGAATATCCAAAGCCAAGAGTTGGTCACGGATTTGGTCTGAAAGTGCAAAGTTTTTATCGGCGCGCGCATGGTTGCGCATATTGATTAGCAATTGAATCACGCCTTCGAGTTTTTGGGTGTTTTCGCCAGAAGCTTTTTCATTAGTCAACCCTAGAACATCATAAACGAATGCGTTCATGGTCGCCGTCAATAATTCCAAATCTGATGCGGAGACAGTCGCGGTTTGGTCGTTTAAGATATTGATGAAACGCACTCCTTCAAATAATTGTGCAATCAGAATCGGGCTGTTGAAATCGTCGTTCATGGCGTCGTAGCAAGATTGTCTCCAGGCTGCAATATCTATAGTTGATGAATTTCCAGCTTTGATTCCATTCAAAAGCGACATGGCTTCCATAAGACGATTGTAGCCTTTTTCAGCGGCAATGATTGCATCGTCAGAGAAATCGAGTATGCTGCGGTAATGCGCTTGCAACATGAAAAATCTAGCGACACTAGGAGAGAAGGCTTTGCTCAAAAACGGACTTTCACCAGTTAAGATTTCGCGTGGTAGAATATTATTGCCCGTGGATTTGGCCATTTTTTTCCCGTTAAGCGTAAGCATATTGGCGTGCATCCAGTAATTGACTGGTGTGTTGCCGGTGCAAGCTTCGTTCTGGGCGATTTCGCATTCGTGGTGTGGGAATTTCAAATCCATGCCGCCGCCGTGAATGTCAAAATGATTGCCGAGATATTTGGTGCTCATAGCGGTACATTCAAGGTGCCAGCCCGGAAAACCGTCGCCCCAAGGTGATGGCCAACGCATGATGTGTTGTGGTTCGGCTTTTTTCCAGAGTGCGAAATCCTGAAAATTGCGTTTGTCTGATTGGCCGTCGGTGTCGCGGGTGTTGGCCAGCATTTCGTCGATGTTTCTGCCGCTGAGAATGCCGTAATGATTCGTCTGGTTGAATTTCACCACATCAAAATAAACCGAGCCGTTAGATTCATAGCCTATGCCAGTGTCGATGATTTTTTTGACGATCTCGATTTGTTCGATAATGTGTCCGGTTGCTGTGGGCTCTATGCTCGGCGGCAAGAAGTTGAAAGCATTCAGAATTTCGTGGAAATCAACAGTATATTGTTGCACGACTTCCATTGGCTCTAATTTTTCTAAGCGTGCTTTTTTGGCGATTTTGTCTTCGCCTTCATCCACGTCGTCTACGATATGACCGACATCGGTAATGTTACGCACATAACGCACTTTGTAACCCAAATGCAACAAATACCGGAAAATCACATCGAACGACATGAAAGTCCTGACATTGCCCAAATGCACATTGCTGTATACGGTTGGCCCACAAACATACATTCCGACGCTGCCTTCATGGATGGGTTGGAACAGTTCTTTTTCGCCGCTGAGCGAATTGTAAATTTTGAGCGTTTGGTTTTTGTAAAGCTGCATTTTTTTGGATTCGTGATTAGTGGTTGCGTTATTGGATAATGCCCAGTAGCCCTAGCCCCGATAGTAGTGAAAATCCTTTTGTGCTGGGGTTCAGCGCAAAAGATTGCAACGTATAGCGGGACCAGCTTCTGAAAACGAAGATATTAAAAATTAGTGTCTAGTTGGATGAACTGTAAAAATTCGCGACGTTTTTGCTCGTTTTTGAAAGCGCCTCCGTATTCAGCTGTTACAGTGCTGCTTTCGATGTCTCGGATGCCGCGGGAATTCACGCAAAGGTGTTTGGCATCGATCACGCAGGCCACGTCTTCGGTGCCCAAAGCGCGTTGCAATTCCTGAACAATCTGCATGGTGAGACGTTCCTGTACTTGAGGACGCTTGGCATAATAATCAACGATGCGGTTCATTTTGGAAAGCCCGATGACCTTGCCGTTGGAAATGTAAGCCACATGAGCACGGCCGATGATTGGCAACAAATGGTGCTCGCAGGTAGAGTAGAGCGTGATGTTCTTCTCCACGAGCATTTCGCCGTATTTGTAATTGTTCTCGAAGGTAGAGCCGTTGGGTTTTTTGTTGGGGTTGAGCCCGCCGAAGATTTCTTTCACAAACATTTTAGCCACGCGGTTCGGAGTGCCTTTGAGGCTGTCGTCGGTGAGGTCCATACCGAGGGTTTGCAGGATGTTGTGAACGTCTTTTTTGATGGCTTCGATTTTTTGTTCGTCTGAAAGTTCGAAGGCATCTTTTCTGATCGGATTGGTTGCGTTGGTGGCAATATGGTCGTCTCCGATCGCGTCGAAAGATTCGTCGTTTGTTGTCATTAAATAACGGAATTAGGGTAGCAATTTTTTAAGCGTCAAAGATAAATAATAAAAGACTAAGAATTTCAAGGGCTGTTAAATTTTAAACTTATTTGAATTTGAAAAGAAATAATTGTAAAAAATTTGTAAATTTCGCAGCCAAAAAACCAACCAAAATGAAAAAGTTTTTACCTTTTTATGTACTCATTTTCATGAGTATAACTAAAATATATTCTCAAAACCTAGCCCTTAACGGAGATTTTAGCGGTGGCAACACGGACTTTGTTTCAGACTATGTGAATGCGGCCAGCAACACGACTCCGGGTTCACCATTGTATGGCGTGGTAAGCAACCCGAGCAGTTGGGATGCCAGTTACCCAACTTGTGGTGATCACACTGGTTCGTTTGGTAATATGTTGGTTTTGAACAGCGCCAATTTAAATAATACAGTTTGGAAGCAGACCATTGCCGTTACTGCAGGTAAAAATTATCAATTTAGTTATTGGGTGCAATCATTACAGGCTACTAGTCCAGCGGCATTGCAAGTGGTGATTAATGGCGTAAATGCTGGAACGGTTAGTAATGCACCAGCTACTACGGCTTGTGGAAATTGGTTGCGAGTGGTAGTCAATTGGAGTTCGGCGGCCAGCACTTCTGCAGTAGTCGAAATTAAGCACAATGTCGGTACTCTAGGAAATGCTTTTGCCATAGACGATATAGTTTTCACTGCTTTGCCTACTGCTACTATTACCGGAACCAATTCGGTTTGTAATAACAGTGTTGGGAACTTCGTAACCTTTACCGGTGCTGACGGAATAGCTCCATATACTTTCATCTACAATGTCAATGGAGGAACGAATCAATCGATTACAACAACTCTAGGAAATAGCATTACATTACCTGTGCCTACCAATACTGTAGGCACTTTTAATTATAACTTGATTAGCGTAGCATACGGAACTACTCCTGTATTTACACAAAACCAAACCGGTACGGCTACTATCACAGTTTTACCATTGCCAACTGCAAGTATTTCGGGTAGTGCTTATGTTTGTTCCGGAGCTTCAGGTAACGTTACTTTTACCGGAACACCGAATGCCACTGTAAATTACACAATCAATAATGGTGCGCCACAAAGTGTGGTTTTGGATGCTGCGGGAAATGCTGTCGTTAATTCTGGGCCTATTACTGCAAGCGCGACTTATGAATTAGTGACTGTGGTTTCTAGCGGAACTCCAACTTGTAGTCAAAGTATCACAGGATCAGCTGTTTTAAGTGTTCCGACTTCGACCATTTTCGGAAACACGACCATTTCTCCTGGTGAGTCGGCTGTGATTACGTTTTTTGGAACACCGGGCGTTACGGTGAATTTTACCTCGGTGTTAGGGCCAGCAAGTGTAGTTTTGAATGCTTCAGGTGTTGGTTATTATAATATTCCTTATATCGATACTACAACAGTTTTTTCATTGGTTGATGCTACAGTAGGTTCTTGTGTAACTCCACTAACCGGAAGTGTTACCATTACGGTTCGTTCAATTTGTGATATTGCAAGTACCGGTGATTTACCTTTGGCCGAGGTAAGTATTGTGGCTCCTCAGGCAGTTTGTAACTTGGGTGACTGTACCGATTTGCTAGCCGAGTATACTAAAATCGCCAGCACTGATGATGGTAATGCCGTTACAGCTGACTATGCGGTTTGTCAGATTCCATATGCACCTACTTTTCCCTTTACTGGAGGAACAGTGATCAACGCAACCGGAGATGATAGTTGGTCAAATATTGTTACTTTACCATTTGATTTTAGTTTTTACGGAAACTGCTATAATAATGTTTTGGTAGGAACCAATGGTGTCATCACTTTTGATTTAATTGGGCAGACTCCACTTGGAGGTTGTGCATGGCAGTACAACCAAACTATCCCTAACGCTGGCTTTCCTATCAAAAATGCTATTTACGGCGTTTATCAGGATACCAACATTGCCGCGCCGCCCGTGACCAATGTCGCACTTCAAAATGTAAACTATTATATACTCGATACAGGTGTGAATGCTGAACCCAATCGAGTATTTGTTGCAAATTTTAATGAATTGCCACAATTTCAGTGCAATAACAGTGTGGGTTTCCAGACCAGTCAGATTGTGATTCATGAAGCTACTAACATTATTGAGGTGTTAGTGAGCCGCAGAACTTCTTGCACCACTTGGAATAATGGTAGTGGTCTTATCGGAATTCAAAATGCTGCGGGAAATATTGCATTACCAGCGCCTGGAAGAAATACAGGTACTTGGAACACCACCAATGAAGCTTGGCGTTTTTCTCCAATAGGAAGACCAAGTGCGATTACAACAGAACTTTCTTGGGAGGAAGATGGCAACCCAATTCCAGGCTCATTAAATCAGAATCCGATCACAGTTTGCCCAACCTCTACCCATACTTACAGTGCGGTTGTAACTTATAAAAAATGCAACGGAACTAGTGTAGAGGTTAGAGATGATGTAACTGTAGGAGTTGCTACTCCATTGCCTGTAGCCGATCCGCAGAATATTACTTTTTGCTCCTCTGCATTGCCGCCATACACTGTTGATATCAATCAAAATGCTGCAATGTTAAGCACAGTGCCCGTGGCCGACCAAGGAAACTACAGTATTACTTATTATGAGCGTTTTGACGATGCTAAGAATGCGGCGCCGACCAATATCGATTTTACTTCTGTTGCTGATTTATCTACTTATCAAGTGACCACTTTGCCCAAAACAATCTACGTAAGAATCGAAGATTTGGTCACCACGGGTTGTTTTAATGTGAGGCCTTTTGTGATTGATGTGGTTTCAAGCCCGTCGGGTACTTTTGCTTATCCAGGCTCACCTTTATGTAACAATGATGCGGTTCCGATTGCGCCTACTCTGTATTCTTTAACTTCAGGCGGAACTTTCTCAGCATCTTCTCCGAACTTATCAATTAACCCTACCACTGGAGCAATCAATGGGGCAGCAAGCCTTGTTGGTAACTATATTGTTAGTTATGACATTCCTGCGACAGCATTATGTCCGGCTTTACATGAAGAGGCCACAGTTGAAATCATTGCCTGTAGCTGTACGGTTACTGCCTCTTCGTCTTTAGAAAAAGTTTGTGTGGGTTCATTGATGAATTCTATTACTTACACTTCAACTCCAGCTGCGATTTCCGGATCTGTCAATCCTACTGATTTGCCTGCTGGGGTAACTGCTAGTTTCTCAGGGGGAACATTGACTATTTCAGGAACACCAACAGCTTCAGGTGTTTTTACATTTCCAGTGACGATGTTCTCAGGTCCAACAGATTCTTGTACAACTACTACTACTATCGAAGTTAGTGCACTCCCCACAGCAACTCTATCATCAGGCACTACGATTTGTTCAGGCACGAGTACGACCTTGACTATTACGGGCACTGCTGGTGCTACGGTGACCTATAATGTTGGAAGCGGCCCGAATACGACCACGACTTTGGATGCTGCTGGTAACGGGACGATTAACACTGGGAATTTAACGGCTGCCACTACCTACAATTTAATCAGCATTGATTCTAACGGTACGCCCAACTGCAGCCAGACACTCACGGGTTCCTCGACAATCAACATTACCAACCTTCCTACGGTAGCCATCTCGGGCACTGCGACGATTTGCTCGGGAGACACCGCTACGATAACCTTTACCGGTACGCCCAATGCTACAGTGACTTACTTGATAAACAATACCGGTTCGGCTCAGAGTATTACTTTGGACGGAGCAGGAACAGCTAGTTTTACGACTTTACCATTAACAT
>NZ_JAAJBU010000004.1 GCF_011392125.1 Flavobacterium lotistagni | reverse complement strand
TGGACCCGAGCGATAGCGAATTGGCGAAGCAAAGCCCGTTCAAAAGAACGGGCTTTCTTGTTTTCTATAGGTGCGACCTGGATTGTTTTAGGGTTTCTGTTTTATACTAGTTTGAGTTTTCACGCAATGACGCCAAGGCGCAAAGAAATAAGCTAGTATCTTGTGTGTATGAAAGTTTTAACTATTTTTACAAGAATTCATAAAACGCAATATCATGAGAAAACACTACTTTATTCTTGTCTGGACTTTGGTGATAATTATTGGAATCACTTCTTGTTCTAACGAAGAAACCAAAACTCAGAATGATATAGCCTCTAGACCAATAGTGCCAATTATGGCCAGTGAAGTGCAAATCGGCAATCAAATCTGGATGACCAAAAACTTAAACGTAAGCCGTTATCGAAATGGTGACCCGATTCCGCAAGTAACCAATCCGACGCAATGGGCCAATCTTACTACTGGCGCTTGGTGCTATTACAATAATGATTCTCAGAATGGAGCTAAATACGGAAAGCTGTACAATTGGTACGCAGTGAATGATCCAAGAGGATTGGCTCCCGCAGGATGGCATATACCGTCTGACCAAGATTGGGCCACTTTAGTCTCATTTTTAGGATTTGCCGATCTTGCCGGTGGTAAGATGAAAACCACAGGTACCTTACAGGAAGGTACTGGATTATGGAAAAGTCCAAATGTTGCGGCTACTAACAGTAGTGGTTTTTCTGCGCTTCCAGGCGGGTATGAGGCTGAAAATGGAAGTGGGTCATTTTTGTTGGATAGGTATGGGTATTGGTGGAGTACAACTGAATTCGGGAGTCAGCGAGCAGTAGCCCGAATTTTGAATTATACTGATGGAGGTATTACGACGTTGGAATTCTTTAAAGACAATGGTTTTTCTGTTCGTTGTTTGAAGAATTAACTCAATTTGCGTGAGGGATGGCAGCGGCAGCCCACAGCCGCGCAGCGATAGCGGAGCGGCGAGGACTAAAGCGTACAGCCCGACGGCGCCCGAAATCTTCTTGAAAAAATCAGGTTTGCAGCGCGCCGGCACGCCTCGATAATCCTAAGTATTGGTCTCTAAGTCGCGGATGTAATCCTGGTATTCGTAGAAAAAATATTCTAGAGCACTCATCTTCTCGTTAAAGAAATCGAAAATGTCGTTCCAACTATTGCGGTTGCTCACGCTCACACCCGTTTGTTCGACCCAGATGCGGCTGATGGTTTTTCCGTTTTCGAGGTAGTAATTTCTTTCAAACACTAAATCTTGAATATAATCTTCCTCTAAAATGGTTTTGAGCGACTCGATTTTCTCATAGTAGATTTTTCGCAAATCCTCGTTGCGGTTTTCGATATCGATACTCACTTGTGCCTTTTTGTTGTCAACAAAGAACTTGAAAGCGAAATCTTTTATTTTAGTGTCATACAACAGCCATTTGCGCGGATAAGCCTCGGCAAAGGCAATCCAGAATTCGTGTTTAAGGCGTTGGGTTTCTTCTTTTGAGAACATGTTTTTGAGCTACGCTTGTTTTTTGTACTTTCGTGAGATATGCTGCAAAAATAAGCTTTGTCATGGATTTTCAAGCCTTTCTAGAACATATTGAACCATTAAAAACCGTTTCGCTTCCGGGTGAATTAGCACATGAACTTATGATGCCGCCCGAGCGTCGTGGTTTGATGCAAAAAATAGATTGGGAGCAGGTCAAACCCAGACAAGCAGCTGTGATGATGCTGTTTTATCCTAAGAACGACCTTACGCACTTGGTACTCATACAGCGAAATGTGTATCAAGGCGTGCACTCGGCGCAGATTGCTTTTCCCGGCGGTAAGGTTGAGCCGACCGATGCTAATTTGGCAGAAACTGCTTTGCGCGAAACCCATGAAGAAATTGGCGTGGTTTCAGATAGCATCAATGTTGTGCGGCCTTTTAGCCAGGTGTACATTCCGCCGAGCAATTTTATGGTAGCGCCTTTTTTAGGTTTGAGCTATGAGCCGCTAGCGTTTTTTCCTGATCCGGCAGAAGTCTCTGGCATTATTGAATTGCCGTTGCAAGAACTTTTATCAGATGCCAGCCCCGTGGTACAAAGCATGGATACTTCTTATTCTCAATCGATTGATGTACCTTCATTTCACCTGCAAGGCCATTTCGTTTGGGGCGCTACAGCGATGATGCTCAGCGAATTGCGAGAAACACTCAAAAAGCTGCTTTGAACCCAAGTGTAATTTGTAAATTAGCTTTCTTTTTTAATTAATAACAACATGGGATTATTCAAAAGAAATCCTTTCGGACATATACTTTTTCTCAAAAAATGGCTCATCAGAATTTTTGGTGCCATTACCCACAGACGTTATCACGGATTCAACGAACTTCATATTGATGGCTCGGAAATCATCAAGAATTTGCCCGATGCGAATGTGCTTTTTATCTCCAACCACCAAACTTATTTTGCCGATGTTGTAGCGATGTTTCATGTATTCAACGCAAGTTTGAGCGGAAGAGAAGACAACATCAAGAACATCGGATATCTCTGGCAGCCCAAACTCAATATCTATTATGTGGCGGCGAGTGAAACCATGAAAGCCGGTTTATTGCCCAGAATTTTAGCTTATGTTGGCGCGATTACCGTCGAAAGAACTTGGCGCTCCGGCGGTAAAGATGTCACCGAAAAACGCGAAGTCAATCCTAATGACACTGAGAATATCGGAATTGCACTCAAAGATGGTTGGGTCATTACTTTTCCCCAAGGCACCACCAAATCATTCAAGCCGGTTCGTAAAGGAACGGCACACATCATCAAGCAACACAAGCCCGTTGTGGTTCCGATAGTTATTGATGGTTTCCGCCGCTCATTCGATAAGAAAGGATTGCGCATGAAAAAGAAAGGCATCTTGCAATCGTTCATCATCAAAGAACCGCTGGAAATTGATTATGAAAACGATTCGATTGAACAAATCGTAGAAAAAGTTGAATATGCCATCGAGCAACATCCTTCATTTTTGAAAGTGATTCCGGCTGAAGAGATTCAGGCTCATGAAGAACTCAATAAGTTGAGGGAATGGAAGGCGTAGGGATGAGTTGACCGCTTCGCTGTAAGATATTAGACTTCTATCTTTTTTAGTTCTTTATAGTTCGCAAAGAGTTTTTTGAGTAAAATTCCGTAAATTAATCGGTAGAACAGCCAGAAAACCCCAATCACCAGCGCAATAAAAGCCATTGAAACCAGCACGCATACGAAGATAAAAATCGATTCGTGCCCTTCAGAAATTTGCTCGTTCATCATCGAAATTATGTCGGGGTTGTGCGCGAACATCATTACAATCGAAATGATGATGGTCAGTGTCACAATAAACAAATTATACCAGATATAGTACTGCACAGTTTTGCGTGTGTTTACAATGCTTTGCATGAGTTTACTAGTAGAATCCAAGGTTGAAATCGAGCGGTAGTTTTTGTAAAACACATAAATAAATCCGACCACTATGACATAGTTGATGACATTCACAATAAACATAATGTCTTCTATACCATAACTCTCTAGTTTGTTTTGGTATTTTTCATCGCTGAAAGCAAACGAAATAATATTCCAGAATACAAATTCTATGATGCTAACTATCAAAATCCACTTTACAATCGAAGACGATTTTCGGTGCAACATAGCATAGATATCGTTCTCACTGACCTGATTGTAGCTGGCATCCTGATTTTTCCAGGCTTTTTTTAATACATCTAACTCTTCCATCATCCTTAAGGATTTAATATTTTTCTCAATTTGGTTTTGATCCGGTTCATTTTCACGCGCGCATTCACCTGACTGATTCCTAATGTTTCTGAAATTTCCTCATAATCTTTGTCTTCTAGGTACAGGAACACCAAAGCTTTTTCAATGTCGTTGAGCTGGTGAACTGCCTCGTACATCAGTTTGATTTGTTCTTCTTCCTCGTAATTGTATTCGTCTTGGCGTACAAAAAGATTGCTCGTGTCAAACGACGATGTCTGCACCGAGCGCGTACTTTTCCGATATAAAGTAATGGCTGTATTGAGCGCCACGCGGTAGGCCCAAGTAGAAAATTTGCTTTCGCCGCGAAACTTTGGGTAAGCCTTCCAAAGCTGGATGGTAATTTCCTGAAACAAATCTTTGTGCGCATCTTCACCCGAAGTATACAGCCTACAAATCTTGTGGATGATATTCTGGTTGTCCTTTAATTGCTTAACAAAAGACTGCTCTAATTGTTGATCCATGACCTCTTTAGTAAACCGGCGTCGGAATTTGTTACAAAGTAAATGTTTTTTATTGGAAGCTGTTCCCGCTATACACTATATCTTTTGCTCCGCTGCGCTACACAAAAGGATGCCGTTCCTATCGGGGCTATGGTTTTCAGTTGTTGGTTGTTTGTTGATGGTTGTTGGCTCGTTTACGGAAAGTTGAGCATAATAGTCCGATTGCGGTTTTAAAATGAAATTTGTCGTCAAGACATAGTTCCACAATACCATCCGACGACCGACAACTGACTACACTTTCAAGATTCCCATTTTCTTCTCTTTCGTCTTTGATTTCAGTGGCAAATATGTTACCTTAGGCCAACTAACTTTTCAACGATTAGCTTTGTCATGAACATCAATATTCCCAGTAGCCCACTTCCCAGAATAGTCATCATCGGCGGTGGATTTGCCGGTATTTCCTTGGCTAAGAAACTCAAGGACAAAAAGGTACAAGTGGTCTTGATTGACAAACACAATTACCATACTTTCCAACCTTTGTTGTATCAAGTGGCCACCGGTGGTTTAGAAGCTGGTTCTATTGCTTATCCGATTCGCAAGATTATTCAGGAATTCCCGGATTTTTATTTTCGTTTGGGCCGCGTGAACGAAATCGATACCCAAAATCAATACGTGAAAACCGATATAGGAGAACTACATTATGATTATCTGGTGCTGGCCAATGGTTCCAAAACCAATTATTTCGGCAACAAAGAAATCGAGCGCAATAGCATGTCGATGAAAACCATTCCGCAATCATTAAACATTCGCAGTTTAATCCTAGAAAATTTCGAACAAGCCTTATTGGTTGACGATGAAACCGAACGAAACGCCTACATGAATTTTTGTTTGGTGGGTGGCGGCCCGACAGGAGTCGAATTGGCAGGCGCTTTGGCTGAAATGAAAAACGCAATTTTACAGAAAGATTATCCTGATCTGAATATTGATAATATGCAAATTAACCTGATTCAGGGCGATGGCAGAATTCTTAACGGAATGAGTCAAAATGCATCGGATGAAGCAGAAAAATTTCTCACAAAGCTCGGAGTCAAAGTGCACAAAAACGTCCGTGTCATGAATTATGATGGCAGAACTATCACAACCAATTCTAACTTAACTTTTGATTCCGCTACTGTTATCTGGACCGCTGGAGTTCAAGGTGCTGCAATTCCGGGATTAAAGTCAGAATCCATTACTAAAAGCCATCGAATTCGTGTAAATGAGTACAACCAAGTCATGGGGTATGACAATGTTTTTGCTGTGGGCGATATCGCTTCGATGGAAACTCAAAGTTTTCCTCAAGGGCATCCGATGATGGCGCAACCGGCTATACAGCAAGGTGCACTATTGGGCGAAAATTTAATCAAAAAAATCAAAGGCCAGAAAATGAAAACTTTTCAATACAACGACAAAGGTTCCATGGCAACAATTGGCCGCAACAAGGCTGTGGTAGATTTACCGCATTATAAATTCAGTGGTGTTTTTGCTTGGTTCGTCTGGATGTTTGTACATTTATTCTCGCTCATCGGATTCAAAAACAAAGCGGTCGTTTTTCTGAATTGGGTGTACAACTACATTCGCTTTGACCGTGAAGGCAGGCTCATCATCAGACCATATAAGAAAAAAAGCTTCACCGCGTTTACTACTGATGAAGTTTAGGTTGATTGATTAGCGATTTTGATTTTTGAACATTTTTTGCGAAAAGTTGAACTATAGTTTTTAGATTCAAACCCTTATACAAAGTTCTTGATAACTTTTAATTCAACTATTTCAAACCCATAACTCACAACCAACTACCATTTCCCCGCCATGTATCAAGAAAAGTCTCAAATCACTAGGCACATCAAAGATTTTATCCTGATTACCTCGGGCATATTTTCGGCTGCCTTAGGTTTCAAAGGTTTCTTATTGACCAATCATTTTATCGATGGCGGTGCGACCGGAATTTCGCTTTTGGTGTCACACATAACACCAATTCCGTTGTATCTGCTTATTATCATTATTAATGCTCCGTTTATTATCCTCGGATATAAAATCATCGGGAAAACTTTTGCCATCAAGACTGCTATAGCCATTATTGGCTTGGCAATCGTAGTGGGAACGGTGACATTTCCGAACGTTACTGACGATAATTTGTTGGTGGCGGTTTTCGGCGGATTTTTTCTAGGAGCCGGAATCGGGTTGTCCGTTCGAGGCGGAGCAGTGATTGACGGCACTGAAGTTTTGGCCATCTACTTGAGTCGAAAATTTGGAACGACCATTGGCGATATTATTATTGTAATCAATGTAATTATCTTTTCTGCTGCGGCCTACTTCCTGACCATTGAAATTGCCTTATACTCAATGATTACATACCTAGCAGCCTCCAGAACACTTGATTTTATTGTCGACGGAATTGAGGAATACATGGGCGTAACGATTGTTTCTCCAAAAAGCGAAGACATCAAAAGAACAATAATCGAAAACTTGGGTCATGGCGTAACTACCTACAAAGGCAAAAGCGGTTACGGCAAAAACGGCGAAAGCGGCAACGTAGAAATTGTTTATACGGTGGTGACTCGTTTGGAACTCAACCGCCTGAAATCCGAAATCGAAAAAGTCGATGAAAATGCCTTTGTGATTATTGCCAGTGTGCGCGATACCAAAGGCGGCATGGTGCCCAAACGCGGTTTGAAATACTAACACAGATTGCCACGGATTGATTTGTTTTTAAATAAATAGCTGCGTAAGCCTGTGGTTATTTGCGTTAAACTTTCTATAAAGATTTATCCTGATAATAATTCACCAATAAATTCACAAACTTGCTATAACTCTCTAAACCGTCTTTTTGATTGTTGAATTTGAGGTAATTGTCATAAAAAACCTTGAAGCCGGTTTCAATGAAGGTTTCATATTGCCTCCAGAAATCTTCACTTTCCTGATAATTTTTGAGAATTCCCGGATGAATCGTTTTGAGCAATTGTTTCCTTATTGAAGGATTTCGAATTTCCCAATTGTGCAGGCAATACCGCAGCGCAAACGCGTAACCCGAATACTGAAAATATAGATCATCATTTTTGATTGAAGCCAGAAAACCAATAAAATTGCATTCACTTTCGCTGGCATAGCCCAACTGGTGCGCCATTTCGTGTGAAGCAGTTGTCGGAAAAGCATACATCGGAAGCCTATCATTTACCTGAGCTTCATTCGTAAACGGATTCAAATAACCGGCAAAACCCATATAAGTTAGCGGTAAACTAAACAACGATTTTTTGATGCTTAAATGTTCGTATTTCAAATTTGGGTACTGTTGTGATAAGTTATCATATCCGTTGAGATTCTTCTGAAAAACCTGCTCTTGAGTATACGGAAAAACAATTTTCGCGGCTTCATTTTTAGTGATTTGGTATTGGACTGCATTGGTTTTAGCAATCAGTTTTTGTGTAAAGACCAATAAATCTTTATCGGTGTAGTCACGTTTGATGTTCATTTGTTCAAACAATGGCAATCTTGCATAATTGACGGCCCATGAAATATAGAAAAAGAAGTAAAAAACAGACAGGTAACTTACCAATTGCAATACATTGTCTTTTCTAGAAATCTTCCAGGTTTTTCTTTTGCGCCAAAACCAACGAACCAGCAAAGTGATTAAAATTCCGTAGAGACAATCGCCTACAGAAAAAGTAATGCTCCCTAAGGCGATTCTCCAAAACCTCGAAATCCAAAGGTAGAAGCCGTTGCTGTAATGGGTGTCTATCCATTCTGGGAAAAACGAAAGCAACTGCAAGACAATCACTTGCAAAACCAACAAAAGCGGTAAAATATATTTGCTTGGCACGGCTGTAATTTTGAAGTGTAAATATACATCTAAAGGCCATATTTCTTTAACTTTGGCTCGCTAAGTAACAAGAAGATATTTCTATCTCACATCTCAGCAACTTAGCACCTTAACTCTTAGTACCTTAAAAAAAATGAGCCAGGAAATCAGAAACCTAGAACCCAAAGCACTCTGGAATAAATTTGCAGACCTCAATGCAGTCCCAAGACCTTCGAAAAAAGAAGATCGTGTTATTCAGTTTATGAAAGATTTCGGAAACAGTCTCGGATTAGAAACCTTCGAAGACGAAATCCGCAATGTAATTATTCGTAAACCGCCCACACCGGGCATGGAAAACCGCAAACCCATTGTGCTGCAAGGCCATCTTGATATGGTGCATCAGAAAAATGCAGATACCAATTTTGATTTTGACACTCAAGGCATTCAAATGTATGTTGACGGCGATTGGGTGCGCGCCAAAGGAACCACGCTCGGCGCCGACAATGGGCTAGGAGTGGCTGCGATTATGGCGATTCTGGAAAGCAAAGACATTCCGCATCCGGCCATCGATGCTTTGTTTACAATTGACGAAGAAACCGGGATGACCGGTGCCTTGAACCTTAAAGGCGGCATTCTTAAAGGCGAAATCTTGCTGAATATGGATACTGAGGAAGACGACGAAATCGACATTGGTTGTGCCGGTGGTATCGACGTGACTGCTACTAGAAGTTACCATGAAGAAGCTACGCCCGAAGGCTCTGTTGGCTACACCATTACTGTAAAAGGCTTGAACGGCGGGCATTCGGGCATGGATATTCACAAAGGTTTGGGTAATGCCAACAAAATCATGAACCGTTTGTTATTTGATGGCTTCGAGAACTTCGGTTTGCAAATCGCTGAAATTAATGGTGGCAGTTTGCGCAATGCGATTCCTCGTGAAAGTGTGGCAAAAGTTATCATCGCTTCAATGTATGACGAGGCTTATGTTTTTGATATGCAGGAAGTCATCGGCGATATCAAGGCAGAATTTAAAACCACCGAACCTAATCTGACCATAGAAATCACCAAATCTGAATTGCCCAAAAAAGTCATGGAATTGGGTGTTCAGGAAGGTTTGTTGCGGTCAATTTATTCGGCGCATAACGGTGTTTACAGAATGTCAGCTGATATGGAAGATTTGGTGGAAACTTCCAACAATATTGCTCGTGTTGTGGTAAAAGACGGCGAAATTTCTATCCAGAATTTAACACGTTCTTCTGTAGAATCTTCTAAAATGGATCTCGCCAATGCGTTGCGTTCCGCTTATGAATTGTTCGGTTGCGAAGTAACTTTTACCGGAAGTTATCCGGGCTGGACACCGAATGTGAAATCGGAAATATTGGATGTTCTGGTTTCCATCTACGAAAAGCAAAACGGCGAAAAACCAAAAGTAGTGGCTTGTCACGCCGGTTTGGAGTGCGGAATTCTGGGCACCAATTACCCGGGCATGGATATGATTTCGTTCGGGCCAACCATTCATGGAGCCCATTCGCCCGATGAAAGAGCCAGCATTAAATCATCGCAGAAATTTTGGAAATTTGTCTTAGAAATTTTAGCGGATATTCCGGTAAAGAAATAGTAAAATCTAAGTATATGAACCGCAGGCCACTATGTAAATTGCGCGTCTGCGGTTATTTTTTTGACTTTATTTAGTTATTTAATTTTAACTAAAATACCACGCGCCGTAGTTTTAGACAAATCAGAATTGGCCCGCATCACGAACTTCATTGAGTCTTTGCCGAACTCGCGGTTGTCAATTTCAATCGGGTTGTCTTCTTTGCCGTAACGCAAGAAAGCGCGGTATTTCTCGTACTTAATTTTGCCTTTATAGGCTACCGCATCGGGCATGATTTTCTTGAAAATGCTGTCTCGAAATTCCATCTTGAAAGTTTGTTGTTCGTATTTTTTCTCGAACACAATACGGTAATTTCCGTTGAGTTTTGGGGTGTCTTGCTGAAGAAAACCAGCCAAAAAGGATATCAGTGTAATAATGATTGCTCTCATTTTATTGAAGTTTGATGAATTCAAATATAAAAAAACTGGTTTATAAATGTGTGACCCAATGGGTCGATCTCTTTCTTCAACTATTTAAAATTTCTTTTCAGTAAAGAATAAATCACCGTATCCCAAAATTTTCCATCGAAATACTCATTCTCTAAAATATGGGCTTCTTTGGTAAAATTATTTTTGAGCAACACTTTTTCAGAAGCAATATTACGAGGGTCAATGATTGCTTCAACGGAATGTAGGTGCATCGTTTCAAAACCATAAACCAAAATAGCCTGAATGGCCTCGTTAGTAATGCCTTGCCTGTGAAATTCAGGTAACAACATATAGCCGATTTCCGAACGCTGATTTTCATTTTGAATGCGATAATGCCCTATAATGCCAATCAACATCGGATCATTCTTTAGTGTTATCGCCCAATTGATGCCTTCGTTATTTTCGATTTTGGCGTCAATCATTCGAAAATGTTCGAGGGCTTCCTCTGTGCTCTTGACCAACGGGCGTGGAATATAGCGCATCGTTTCAGGATGGCTTCGCAAGGCAAAAATCTGCTCGGCATCTTCTACAGCCACTCTTCTGAGCATCAATCTCGGAGTTTCAATGACAGGAAACGGATTATTAAAATTAAGGTTTAACATTAAAATATTTCGATTTGAAATTGACCATTGAACTGACTTTGTGGTGCTAGTTTTTGAATAGCTTCTTTCTGGATAATATTGCCATTGTGATTCGTAGTGTCGGAATAGCCTAGCCAAGGCTCTAAACAAATGAAAGCCGCGCCAGGTTTGGTCCAGATGCCGAAATTCTCAAAGTCTTTGTAATGAAAATTTAACAGTGAATGTTCGTTTTCCAGAATGGTTATTTTTTTAGATTTCATCGACTTAAAAACCATAGCGTCATTTTCAAATAAGCGATAATTCAACGGCAATTTTTTATGCTCTAATTCGATTGGAATTGTCACCTCTGAGAGTAAATCATGCTTTAAGCTATATTGCTTTAAAGTTTCTTGAAATTCAAAGAGTAAGCTGTAATTATCAAAAGTTTTTGGTAAAGCAAATGCCGGATGCCCGCCAATAGAAAAGGGCATAGTTGCAGTTGTTTTGTTGATGACTTTATAACCGACGATTAAAGCGTTTTCTTCCAATTTATAGATGAGTTGTAGCTCAAAATCGAAAGGATAAACTCTCAAAGTTTCCGCATTTGCTTTCAATGAAAAAACTACTTCTGTTGCCGAATTCGAAATCAACTCAAATTCATAATCTCTAGCGAAACCGTGTCTGAGCAGCGAGTAAGTTTTGTCATTGAAAACATATTGATTGTCTTTCAAAGTGCCAACAATAGGGAAGAGCACTGGCGCATGTTTACCCCAAAATGCCGGATGGGCATTCCAAATGTATTCGCGGTTGTCACTGTTTTTTCTCAGCGAAATGAGTTCGGCACCCTTTGAATTAATGGTCGCAGTCAGTTGGGAATTTTCTATAGATACAGTCAAATTGATAAAAATTTTTAAACGTTTTTGTTAATTGTAAATATATTTTAGTACTTTCACTATCCCTAATCTATTGATAATTTAAAACTTAACCTTATGGCAACTCCCTATCAACTTATCGAAAAGGAAAAAATCAACACCTTGCAATTTCCTCAAAGCGAAGTACTCCATGATCAAGAAGCTATTGCACAACGAACTAACGATTTGGTGCGCGCGCAATCTTTAGGTAATTTGGAACACGCTAAAATTAAAATCTTTTTTGAAGATAACCAATCTAAAAAAATGGTCGAAACTACGGTTTGGGCTTTAACCGATAAGCAAGTCGTTTTAAAACAAGGCGTGGGAATTCCCATTCACAGAATTTACAAATCAACTTAAGTTTTTTTTTATTTATTTTCAAGGGTATTTGTAAATCTACAAATCTAGAAATCTTCAGGCTAGAAATTCCTTATATTTGCTCGCCTAAAGAAGTATTTCTGTGAATAAACTTAAAATTCTAAACGATCCGATTTACGGCTTCATCACGATACCGAATCCGTTGCTTTACGATTTGATTCAGCATCCTTATTTTCAACGTTTGCGTCGTATTTCGCAGATGGGTTTGTCTTATTTGGTGTATCCCGGAGCGCATCATACTAGGTTTCATCACGCTTTAGGTTGCATGCACATGATGCAGAAAGCCATAGAAGTGTTGAAATTCAAAGAGGTGCAGATTTCCAAAGAGGAAGAAAATGCACTGCTGATTGCGATTCTATTGCACGACATTGGGCACGGACCATTTTCGCATGCCATGGAGCACAGTATTGTTGAGAATGTCAACCACGAGTCGATTTCGCTGCTGTTTATGAATGAACTCAATCGGGAATTTAAAGGCCAATTGTCGTTAGCCATTCAAATTTTCAGAGGCGAATATCCGCGTAAGTTCATGTTGCAACTGATTTCCAGTCAACTCGATATGGATCGCATGGATTACCTCAAACGTGACAGCTTCTATACTGGCGTGGCAGAAGGCAATATTAATTCAGACCGTTTAATTCAAATGCTCAATGTTGTGGACGATGTGTTGGTGATGGAAGAAAAAGCAATCTACTCCATTGAGAAATTTTTGATGGCTAGAAGGCTGATGTATTGGCAAGCTTATCTTCACAAAACAAGCTTAGTAGCGGAACTTATTTTAACCAAAACGCTAAAAAGAGCTAAAGCATTAACCTTACAAGGAATAGTTTTACCAGCCAGTAAATCTTTGTCATTTTTCTTGAAAAATAAAATTGAAAAAGAAGATTTCAACCCTGAGGTTTTGGCCCAGTTTGCCCAGCTGGACGATTATGATATTGTGAGTGCCTTGAAGGTATGGCAATATGAAGATGATTTTATTCTGAGTTCATTAAGTAAAATGATCATCAACCGTGATTTGCTTAAAATTAAACTCAGCAGCGAGAAATTCCTGAGTACGGAAATCGAAGCGCTTCAAAAAAAGCTTTCTTCCCAAGCTGGTATTTCCATTCAAGATTCAGAGTACTTTATTTTTAAAGGGAAAATCAAAAATCAGGCGTACAGCAAAGAAGCCGAACCAATTCATATCTTAAAGAAAGACAAATCTATTGAAGATGTTGTTGAAGCTTCAGACCAACTGAATTTGAAAGCCTTGTCTAAACCCGTTACCAAGTATTATATCTGCTATCCAAAACAACTCTTGGAAAATTGAACTTTTAAAAGCTATTTTTTATATTTTTGTGCGCACGAAGGTTACCTCGTGTTCGGCTAGTCCGAAGGAATCAGAATTTTATAGATGAAATTTACTGCAGAGCAAATAGCGAAAATTCTCGAAGGCGAAGTCGTCGGAAACCCGAATGCCGAAGTCTGGACGTTGTCAAAAATTGAAGAAGGCGCAGAGGGCAGTATCGCATTTTTAGCCAATCCGAAATACGAATCATATATTTACAAAACAAAAGCCAGTATTACTTTGGTGAACAATTCCTTTGTTCCAGAAGGAGAAATCAGCACAACTTTAATTAAAGTTGATGATGCTTATTTGTCGTTTACCAAGTTGCTTACTTTTTACGACGAGGCCAAAAAGGCCAGTAAAGTAGGTATTGAGCAGCCTTCAACGGTTTCAACTACGGCTAAATTTGGCGAGAATTTTTACCTCGGAAGTTTCAGTTACATTGGATCGAATGTTCAAATTGGGAACAATGTTAAGATTTATCCGAATAGTTTCGTAGGTGATAACGTTGTGTTAGGTAACAATGTAACGGTTTTTGCCGGAGCCAAGATTTATTCCGAAACACAAATTGGGAACGATTGCGTAATCCATTCCGGAGCCATTATCGGCGCGGATGGTTTTGGTTTTGCCCCGAATACTGACGGTACTTATACTAAAATCCCTCAAATTGGAAACGTGATTATTGAAGATGCAGTTGATATCGGCGCAGGAACGACAATAGACCGCGCTACAATGGGTTCTACTATTATTAGAAAAGGCGTGAAGCTTGACAATCAAATTCAAATAGCCCACAACGTTGAAATCGGTGAGAATACTGTAATTGCAGCACAAACTGGAGTAGCAGGTTCTACGAAAATCGGAAAGAATTGCGTTATTGGCGGACAAGTCGGTTTTGCCGGACATTTGGTGATTGGCAATAACGTCAGAATTCAAGCGCAATCAGGCATAGGAAAGAACATCAAAGACAATGAAGTTTTGCAAGGTAGTCCAGCATTTGGCTACACTGATTATAGTAAGTCGTATGTTCATTTTCGCAACTTGCCTAAAATTATCAACGAATTAGACGAACTCAAGAAAACAATCCATAAAAATAATTAAGTGATGGTGAAACAGAAAACCATTAAGAATGAAATTTCTCTGGTAGGCGTTGGTTTGCATACCGGAAAAGAAGTGAAAATGACTTTCAAACCCGCACCGGAAAATAATGGCTTCACATTTATTCGTGTGGATCTCGAAGGTTCTCCGGTTATTGAAGCCGATGCCAATTATGTCGTCAATACGCAAAGAGGAACCAATCTAGAGAAATTGGGTGTGAAAATCCAAACTTCAGAGCATGTTTTGGCTGCTTTTATCGGCTGCGATTTAGACAACGTGATTGTAGAATTGAATGCTTCTGAGCCGCCGATTATGGATGGTTCTTCAAAATTCTTTGTAGAAGCGATTGAAAAAGCAGGTATTGTCGAGCAAGAAGCCAAGCGCAATATATATGTGGTGAAAGAGAATATTTCGTTTACCGACGAAGAAACCGGAAGCGAAATTCTAGTGATGCCCAGCGACGAATACCAAGTGACTGCCATGGTTGATTTTGGCACTAAAGTTTTAGGGACACAAAATGCAACTTTGAAAAAAATGGCCGATTTCAAATCCGAAATTGCCGATGCGCGTACTTTCAGCTTCTTACACGAACTAGAAACTTTACTTGACGAAGGTTTGATCAAAGGTGGCGATTTGAACAACGCTATTGTTTACGTTGATAAAGATATTTCCGAGAAAACGATGAACAACCTTAAAGTAGCCTTCGGAAAAGAACAAATTTCAGTAAAACCCAACGGAATTCTGGACAACCTTACTTTGCATTACCCGAATGAAGCCGCGCGCCACAAGTTGCTTGATGTGATTGGTGATTTGGCTTTGATTGGTACTAGAATACAAGGAAAAGTGATAGCGAATAAGCCAGGACATTTTGTAAACACGCAATTCGCGAAGAAACTCTCCAAGATGATTAAAATCGAGCAGCGGAATTTTGTGCCTTGCTACGATTTGAATCAAGAGCCGTTGATGGATATCCACAAAATCATGTCGATGTTGCCGCACCGCCCACCATTCTTATTGGTCGATAAAATCTTTGAATTGTCTGATTCGCACGTGGTAGGTTTGAAAAATGTAACAATGAACGAGCCGTTTTTCGTAGGCCATTTTCCCGGAGCGCCGGTAATGCCGGGTGTTTTAATTGTAGAAGCAATGGCGCAGACCGGAGGAATTCTAATTTTAAGTACAGTTCCCGATCCTGAAAATTACTTGACTTATTTCATGAAAATCGACAATGTGAAGTTCAAGCAAAAAGTGTTGCCCGGCGATACTTTAATTTTCAAATGCGATTTAATAAGCCCGATTCGCCGCGGTATTTGTCATATGCAAGCCAACGCATACGCCAACGGGAAATTAGTTGCTGAAGCTGAACTGATGGCACAAATCTCTAAAAAACAATAAACCAACTCCAGAGCAAACCTTGCAAAAGAGTATAAAATAAAACAAATGAACCAACCTTTAGCCTATGTTCATCCGGGCGCGAAAATAGCCAAGAACGTCGTAATAGAGCCTTTTACAACCATACACAATAATGTAGTTATCGGAGACGGAACTTGGATTGGCTCTAACGTAACCATCATGGAAGGCGCGCGTATCGGCAAGAATTGCAATATTTTTCCTGGCGCAGTGATTTCGGCGATTCCTCAAGATTTAAAATTCGGTGGCGAAGATTCTCTAGCTATTATCGGCGACAACTGCACAATACGGGAATGTGTAACCATCAACAGAGGAACTGTCGCTTCCGGACAAACTACTGTTGGTGACAATTGCCTTATCATGGCTTATGCTCACGTAGCGCACGATTGCGTTATCGGAAACAACTCCATCATTGTTAACGGTGTGGCATTGGCCGGCCATGTCGTCATCGGCAATTATGCTGTGATTGGTGGCTTGGCAGCGATTCATCAGTTTATCCACATTGGCGATCATGCCATGGTTTCCGGAGGATCATTGGTCAGAAAAGATGTTCCGCCATACACCAAAGCTGCGAAAGAACCGCTTTCGTATGTCGGAATCAATTCGGTAGGGTTAAGAAGAAGGGGTTTTTCAACCGACAAAATCCGTGAAGTCCAAGACATTTATAGAATCCTTTATCAGAAGAATTACAATACTTCCCAAGCGGTAAGCATTATCGAAGCCGAAATGGAAGCCACACCCGAGAGAGACGAAATTCTAGACTTCATCAGAAATTCTTCGCGAGGTATTATGAAAGGCTACTCGGGCAACTACTAATCAATAATCAAATAATAAATAACCAAATACATACAAATGGCATCTACAGCAGATATTAAAAACGGATTGTGCATCAAATTCAACCACGACATTTATAAAATTATCGAGTTTCTTCACGTGAAACCAGGAAAAGGACCGGCTTTCGTGCGTACCAAACTAAAAAGTGTCACTAACGGAAAAGTGATTGACAATACTTTTTCGGCAGGCCACAAAATTGACGAAATACGCGTAGAAACCCATAAATTCCAATACTTATATGCCGAAGGTGAACAATTCAACTTTATGAACACCGAAACTTTCGAGCAAATCACCATCAACAAAAATGCGCTAGATGCTCCTGAGTTGATGAAAGAAGGCTCAGAAGTGATGGTTCAAATCAATACAGAAACTGATTTGCCTTTATCGGTAGATATGCCGGCTTCAGTTATTCTGGAGGTTACGTATGCTGAACCTGGCGTCAAAGGAAACACAGCGACAAACGCCACCAAACAAGCTACAGTAGAAACCGGTGCTACGATTAACGTTCCTTTATTTATCGAGGAAGGAAACAAGATTAAAATTGATACCGCTTCCGGAAAATACATGGAACGTGTGAAAGAATAAATTTGAAAAGTAGGAAGCTAAGCATTCAATCTTCAAATTATAAAATCCTCAAATCTTTAAATCAACATGAAATTTCATAGAGTTCATACCTTACAAGAAATTGCGAATTTGCTCGGCTGCGGGTTTATTGGCGATGTTGATTTTGAGGTTCTTGGTATGAATGAAATCCATGTGGTTGGGCCCGGCGATATTGTTTTTGTTGATCATCCCAAATATTACGACAAAGCGCTGCAATCTGCGGCAACGATTGTTTTGATTAATAAAGAAGTAGCTTGTCCTGAAGGTAAAGCTTTACTCATTTCTGACGATCCGTTTCGCGATTTCAACAAACTCACTAAGCACTTCAAACCTTTCCAACATTCGAGTTTGTCGATTTCTCCGTCGGCCAAAATCGGTGAGCACACCTTAATTCAACCCAATACTTTTATTGGGAACAATGTGGTGATTGGCAAAAATTGCCTGATCCATTCTAATGTGGCGATATACGATGATACCGTCATTGGCGATAATGTGATTATTCACGCAGGAACCGTGATTGGTGGTGACGCGTTCTACTACAAGAAGCGTCCGGAAGGTTTCGATCAATTGCTTTCGGGTGGTCGCGTAGTGATAGAAGACAATGTAGGGATTGGCGCTTTGTGTACGATTGACAAAGGCGTAACCGGCGATACCACTATTGGAGCCGGAACCAAGCTCGATAATCAAGTGCATGTTGGGCATGACACCGTAATTGGAAAGAAATGTCTGATTGCCTCGCAAACCGGTATTGCAGGCTGCGTGGTGATTGAAGACGAAGTAACTATGTGGGGCCAAGTTGGAACTACCAGCGGTATTACCATAGGGGCAAAGGCAGTCATCATGGGGCAAACCGGAGTAACCAAATCGGTTGAAGGCGGGAAATCTTATTTCGGGACGCCGATTGAAGAATCTCGCGAAAAGCTCAAGCAATTGGCGAATGTGAAAAAAATTCCAGAAATTTTAAATAAACTAAAATAGCATGTCTAAGAAATTGGTTCAGGATTTTTACAAATCCGATGCACTAATCAATAGCGAAATCATGGACGGTTACTTGCATCCTGATTTTGCCTTGGATTGGAACAGCAGTACCGGCCACAAACAACTGAATCGTGAACAAATACTTTCGTTAGCAGGAGAACTTGGTAAAGCGTATGTGCGTTCCAAAGCGAAAATTAGCCATTTATTGAAAGACGGAAATACCTTTACAGTTCGTTATTCACACTACATTAAAACCATAGAAAACCCGCGTGAAGAAATGCTCTTGGCCCATTTTATGGTGATTTGGGAAGTGAAAGACGACAAGCTGTACCGCGGTTTTCAGATCAGTCAATTGCCTTAATAATTTCTGGAAAATAAATTATGAAAGTAGGATGTAATGCTTACTTTTGCATAGCGTTTAAAAAAACAACATAAAAAAATATCAACCCAATGAGTGTTTTAGTCAATAAGAATTCAAAGATTATCGTTCAAGGTTTTACCGGTAGCGAAGGTACTTTCCACGCCTCACAAATGATTGAATATGGAACCAACGTAGTAGGTGGTGTAACTCCCGGAAAAGGAGGAACCATGCACTTAGATCGTCCGGTTTTTAATACAGTGAAAGACGCGGTAGACCAAGCTGGTGCCGATACCACTATCATCTTCGTTCCACCTGCTTTTGCTGCAGATGCCATTATGGAAGCTGCCGACGCCGGAATCAAAGTCATTATCACGATTACCGAAGGAATTCCGGTAGCCGATATGATCCGTGCGAACGAATACATCAAAGAAAGAAATTGCACACTCATCGGGCCGAACTGTCCTGGAGTAATTACTCCTGAAGAAGCTAAAGTTGGGATTATGCCTGGTTTTGTTTTCAAAAAAGGAAGCGTTGGAATTGTTTCTAAATCAGGAACTTTAACATACGAAGCCGCAGACCAAGTGGTAAAACAAGGAATGGGAATCACGACTGCTATCGGAATCGGTGGCGACCCAATCATTGGTACTACTACTAAGGCCGCAGTTGAATTGCTGATGAATGATCCTGAAACCAAGTGTATCGTAATGATTGGTGAAATCGGAGGACAACTCGAAGCCGACGCCGCCAAATGGATCAAAGCCGACGGAAACAGAAAACCGGTGGTAGGGTTCATCGCAGGAGAAACCGCGCCAAAAGGAAGAACCATGGGTCACGCAGGTGCGATTGTTGGTGGTTCTGACGATACTGCCGAAGCTAAGAAAAGAATCATGCGCGAGAACGGTATTCACGTGGTTGATTCTCCGGCAGAGATTGGTAAAAAAGTTAAAGAGATTATGGGATAATATTCTCGGAAGATATTTGAAAAAGCCCTGCAAATTTTGTGGGGCTTTTTTTTATTTAATCGCAGTGCTGATTTTTTGCTGCAACTGGTTCAATAGTACTTGGTATTTACTAATCTCGATTAAATCCTCATCTGCTTCAGAATGATCTAACAGTTCGTCAAGATATTCGGCAGCGTCAAGTAATTTATAGTTAGCATCGATGTATTGCTTGGCAGCCATCAAATCAATGATTTCTTGAACATCTTGTTTTAAAGTATCAAATTTAGAACTCATGAAGTTTGAATTAGTTGTTTCCAAAAATAATCATAAATAAACATTGACTGCTTTTTTTGGTTCGGTATTTGAAACGGCGGCGGCGAAACTTAAAATATTAGAAGTCATGAAAAAAATAATTTTACTCTTAGTGATAACAAGTTCTTTGATTTTTGCAGGTTGTGAAGGTCCGGAAGGCCCGAGAGGCGAAACCGGTTATAGTGCTGAAGCGGCGGTTTATGAATACCAAAACGCAGATATTACGCTAGATCAAAACGGCGACTATAGTTTCAGAAGATCCATCAGTACGAATCTTGAAGACAGTGTATTGATATACAGATTGTCGGGTACAATTAACTCTCAAACACCGATTTGGCAACCGATTCCGAGAACAGTCTATTTAGATAATGGTAATGAATTTGATTACGACTACGACTTCAGCCGAGTTGATTTTTCAATATATGCCGGTGGAAATTATAACATCGCCTTATCACCGGAACTTTTATACGATCAGACTTTCAGAGTGGTAGTTATTCCCGGCCAGTTCGCCAATAAAGGAAATGCAAATGCCATCGATTTATCTGACTACGAAGCCGTAATTAAAGCGTATCACATTGATGAAAGTAAAATTAAAAGCCTGAACTAAATTCAAATAAAAATACAAAGCCGTCTTAATTAGACGGTTTTTTTATGCTTTGTGGTTGGCAGCATCTCTTTTCAACGAAACCCACACGCCAATTAAAAGTGACATGCCAATAAACCCGAGCGAAGCCCATTCCGGAACTTCAATATAATCGTGTAATAGCATTTTAAGCCCGACAAAAGTCAAAATAGCAATCAGACTGTATTCCAAGCAACTGAACTTCTCCAGCATATTGGCCAGAAAGAAATACATCGACCGCAAGCCGAGAATCGCAAAAATGTTAGAACTCAAAACCAAAAACGGATCGGAAGTAATCGCTAAAATTGCAGGAACGCTATCCACGGCGAACAAAACATCCATCACTTCAATGACCACCAAAGCTACAAATAGAGGAGTAGCATAGGTTTTCATTTCTTTGCGGATAAAAAAATCAGGTCCGTGTGTTTCGGTAGTAATCGGGACAATTTTGCCCAATATCTTATATATAATAGATTCTTTAGGTTTGAATTCGTTTTCTTCGTCGGTAATAAGCATCTTGAAAGCGGTAAATACTAAAAAGGCTCCAAACAAATAAGTGGTCCAACTGAATTTATTAATCAGCATCACACCAAAGAAAATCATCAACCCACGGAAAACAATTGCGCCAATAATACCCCAAAATAAAACCCGGTGTTGGTATTTCTGCTTGATTTTGAATGCGCTGAAAATAATTGCGATTACGAAAATGTTATCAATGCTCAATGACAACTCAATCAAATAGCCCGTAATATATTTGATCATGGCTGTGTGCGGTTTGAGCTGGTCTGGATTGAGCGTCATGCCTGATTGGTACATCCAATACACCACGCCGGAGAAAATGAAAGACGTAGTTACCCAAATAGCGGTCCACTTGCCGGCTTCTTTAGAACTGATAACATGTGGTGTTTTGTTGAAAACGCCCAAGTCTAATGCTAAAAACAATAAAATCGTGATAATAAATAAAGTCCAGCCAATCATTTTAAATTATTTAGGTATTGCGCAAATATAAACCATACCCTAAGAAGTGCAAGAAAGATTAATAAATATGTTTTTGGGCTGTAATTTTGTGTAATTCATCTAAAACCCTATAAAAAAATAGGGGTTATTTAATATTGGAAACATTATTTTATATATTTGCCTCGAAATAATTAGGGTATAACATTAAAAATTAATTTTATGGCAACATTACGATTTCAAGCTTTAAAAGAATCGTCTAACAGAACTCCGGTGAAATTTGAAGAAGCCGGAAGAAAATCCGCAATTTTCGGATCCAATGTTTTTAATGACAAAGCAATGAAGCAATTCCTTACTCCAGATGCTTTCAAAGGAGTTAGAGATGCCGTACAGCACGGAACCAAAATCGATCGTAAACTAGCAGATTATATTGCCATGGGTATGAAAGAGTGGGCACTTTCTAAAGGCGTGACTCATTATACACACTGGTTTCAACCTTTAACAGGTGCCACGGCTGAAAAGCACGATGCCTTCTTTGAAACTTCTTATGACGGCAGCGATCCGTTAGAGAAATTCGGTGGCGGCCAATTGGTACAACAAGAGCCAGATGCTTCGAGTTTTCCGAACGGCGGCATCAGAAATACTTTTGAAGCCAGAGGTTACACCGCTTGGGATCCAACTTCGCCGGCGTTTATCTTTGGAACCACTTTGTGTATTCCTACCGTTTTTATTTCCTACACAGGAGAAGCTTTAGATAATAAAATTCCTTTGTTGCGCGCTTTGTCTGCTATGGATGATGCTGCTACGGAAGTTTGCAAATTTTTCGACAAAAACGTCAAGAAAGTAACCGCCACTTTGGGTTGGGAGCAAGAATATTTCTTGGTCGATAAATCGCTCGCACAATCGCGTCCTGATTTGATGATGACCGGAAGAACCCTACTAGGACACACTTCCGCAAAAGGACAACAATTGGATGACCACTATTTTGGTTCGATTCCAACGCGCGCGCTCACTTATATGAGAGATCTGGAGCAAGAATGTATGTTGCTCGGAATTCCCGTTAAAACCCGTCACAACGAAGTAGCGCCAAACCAATTCGAACTCGCACCGATTTTTGAAGAAACCAACTTGGCTGTAGACCACAACTGTTTGCTAATGGATGTGATGCAGAAAGTAGCCGAGCGCCACGATTTCAAAGTGTTGCTGCACGAAAAACCTTTTAAAGGCGTGAACGGTTCCGGAAAACACAACAACTGGTCTTTGGCGACCGATACCGGCGTGAACTTATTGAGTCCGGGCAAAACCCCAATGAGCAACTTGCAATTCCTGACTTTCTTTATCAACACAATCAAAGCGGTGAATATTTATGAGGCTTTACTTAGAGGTTCTATCGCGACGGCGAGCAACGACCATCGTTTAGGAGCCAACGAAGCACCACCGGCGATTATCTCGGTTTTCATCGGAGAACAATTAACTAAAGTTTTAGCCGAACTCGAAGGAGTCACTTCAGGCAAATTATCGCCGGAGGAAAAGACCGACTTGAAATTGAACGTTGTAGGTAAAATTCCAGATGTATTGTTAGATAATACTGACCGTAACAGAACCTCGCCGTTCGCCTTTACTGGAAATAAATTTGAATTCCGTGCGGTAGGTTCTTCGGCTAACTGTTCCAATGCAATGACTACCTTGAACACCATCGTAGCCAAGCAGTTAAAAGATTTCAAAAAAGAAGTCGATGCTTTGATTGACAAGAAAGGTTTGAAGAAAGACGAAGCGATTTTCAACGTATTGCGTGAATACATCAAGCAATCCAAAAACATCCTTTTCGAAGGCGACGGTTACAGTGAAGCTTGGGAAAAAGAAGCCAAAAAACGCGGATTGAGCAATTTCAAAACGACGCCACAAGCCTTGAAAGCAAGAGCATCCAAAGAAGCATTGGCTTTGTTCGAGGAAATGGGTATCATGAACCACGTCGAAATGGAAGCGCGCTACGAAATCGAACTAGAAGAATACACTAAAAAGATTCAAATCGAAGGTCGTGTGCTTGGTGATATCGCCAGAAACCACGTGATTCCAACTGCAATCCGTTACCAAAATACACTAATTGAAAACGTGCGCGGCTTGAAAGAAATCTTCGGAAAAGACTTCGAAAAAATTGCCAAAGAGCAAATCATTTTGATAAAAGAAATTTCTTCGCACATCGAAGGCATCAACAGCAAAGTCGAGGAAATGACCGAGGCCAGAAGAAAAGCCAATGCCCTAACCAGCATGGAAAAAATGGCCGACGCATACTGCGAGAAAGTGAAGCCTTATTTCGAGGTCATCCGCGAGCACTGCGACAAACTCGAACTTTTGGTCGATGACGAAGTCTGGACGCTGACCAAATACCGCGAGTTGTTATTTACCAAATAAGAACCGATTCAATCTATTAAAAACCTGCACTGAATGTGTGGGTTTTTTTATGTTTTTTTAGAAGCTGATCCCGCTATTCGCTGCAAGTCCTCGCAAAGCTGCGGGCTTTCACTACTATCGGGGCTAGGGCTATCGGTTGGTATTGCCATTCTCTGAAACCAACAACATTTTTTCTTACCTTTCGTTCTCCAATAAAACTGCTTATGAAACTGGTTTTGTCAATTGTTTGTGTGCTTTTTTCAGCTTTCGTTTTCGGGCAGCAGCAGTTTTCGGTTTTTTTCGACAGCGATAAATTTGTACTCAATTCCAAGGAAACCAAAAATCTAAGCGATTGGATTGCAGCCAACAAAGAAGTCAAGATCGTCGGTATCCACGGTTTTACTGATGAAGACGGCACCAGCGGTTACAATGATACTTTGGCAAAAAAGCGCATCAATTCCATTTTCAACCTAATTAAAGACCAAATCAAAATCCGCGACGATTTCAAAACCCGAAGTTTCGGCGAATTGCATCAACTTTCAACAACCAAAGCAGAAAATCGTAAAGTCACTTTGTTCTACCTCGAGGCAAAAGATATTCCGCGCGAGAACGAAATCCTCGGCATCAAAGCACCCGAAAAAGCAGAAGAAATTCGAGAAATCATTCGTTACCCAGAAAAGCTAGCATTAGACAATCCCGATGGCACAAAATCCGAATACAAACTCGACGTAGACTTTATGAAAAAACTCGGTGAAGCGGCAGTAGGCGAGAAGCTCAAAATCGAGAACCTGAATTTCAAAATCAATACTTTTATTGTCGTTCCCGAATCGCGCGGCAAAATGTATGAGCTTTTAGTTGTTTTGCAGAAAAATCCAAAACTTAAAATCGAAATACAAGGCCATTTGTGTTGCATGCCGACCGACCGATTGGATTTATCGACCCAACGTGCCAAAGCCATCAACAATTTCTTGGTCGCCAACGGAATCAACGAAAAGCGCCTTACTTATAAAGGTTTCGGTAGTACGCAACCTATCTTTCCGATTCCAGAGAAAGACGAAGCCCAACGGGCGGCCAACCGCCGGGTTGAAATTCTGATAGTGTCGCATTAACTTCCTTAAAATTCAATAGCGATGAAGAAATACGGTTTTATTTTGTTGTTCCTATTGAATGTTTCTTGTGTTTTTGCTCAAGACCAACTCACGGTCTTCTTTGATTTCGACAAACATCAGCTCAATCCAACGGCCATCGAACAACTGCAAACTTGGGTTGCCAATAATCCTAAAATTGAAGTCACGAAAATCTATGGCTTCTGCGATTGGAAAGGAACCAATACCTATAATGACTCTTTATCCTTGAAACGCATTCATACCATTCTGGATTACTTGAAACTGAAAAACATCAAAGTAATTGACGGATTCGAAGTCAAAGGTTTTGGCGAAGATTTTGAGCAATCCGATGTACAAGCTGAAAACAGAAAAGTACTTTTGGTTTACCAGCAGAAAAAGGAAATTCTTCCAACCGCAGTGGTTTTAGACAAAGATTTACTTCCGTTAGGTGAAAGGTTCAAACAAGCGAAAGTGGGCGAGAAGATCAAGCTTCCAAACATTTATTTCTACAACATGACACCGAGAATTTTGCCTAAATCACGACCGGTTCTAGTAGAATTATTGTGTGCTTTAGAAGACAATCCGAAACTTAAAATCGAAATCCAAGGTCATATTTGCTGCCAGAAAGTGTTTGACATTAATGAACTTTCGGTGATGCGTGCCCGGGCCATCTACAATTATCTGGTGAACAAAAAAATCAATCGCAAACGCTTGACTTATAAAGGTTACGGTACAAGCGACCCAATTCATCCGATTCCAGAGAAAAATGCGCAGGAAGAAGAAGAAAACCGCCGTGTAGAAATATTGGTGTTGGAGAACTAATACCTCTGTTTCTAAAAGTCATTTTCCTATCTTTGCGCCACAACAACACACTACAATGAGTTCAGAAAATTCTAAACGCTATGCCGGTCGTGGCGTATCTGCATCAAAAGAAGATGTGCACCAAGCCATCAAAAATATCGACAAAGGTTTATTTCCCAAAGCTTTCTGCAAAATTGTCCCGGACTATCTCACAGGTCATGAAGATTATTGTTTGGTGATGCACGCTGATGGAGCCGGAACCAAATCGTCTTTAGCCTATATGTACTGGAAAGAAACCGGAGATTTATCGGTTTGGAAAGGCATTGCCCAAGATGCCCTGATTATGAATATAGACGATCTTTTGTGTGTGGGTGCTGTCGATAATATTATGCTGTCGTCTACTATCGGAAGAAATAAAAATCGTATTCCAGGTGAAGTCATTGCGGCGATTATCAATGGAACCGAAGAACTCATCTCTGAACTAAAAACCTTTGGTGTTAATATTTATTCCACAGGTGGCGAAACAGCCGATGTTGGTGATTTGGTTCGTACGATTATTGTCGATTCTACGGTAACAGTGCGAATGAAGAGGGCAGAGGTGATAGACAATGCGAATATTCAAGCGGGCGATGTGATTGTAGGTTTGGCTTCATTCGGTCAGGCGAACTACGAGAAATCATACAACGGTGGCATGGGAAGCAATGGGCTGACTTCGGCCCGGCATGATGTTTTTTCAAATGCATTGGCTAAAAAATATCCCGAAAGTTATGACGATTTGTTGCCCGAAGATTTGGTGTATTCCGGTCAAATGCAATTGACGGATTTCATCCCTAACGTGCCGATTGACGCTGGAAAATTAGTGCTTTCCCCAACCAGAACCTATGCGCCGATTATCAAAAAAATAGTAGAAAAATTTACTGCAAAAGATATTCACGGTATGGTGCATTGTAGTGGTGGTGCACAGACCAAAATCCTGCATTTTATCGAAAATCTTCATGTCATAAAAGACAATCTTTTTCCGGTTCCGCCTCTGTTTGAACTCATTCAATATCAGTCTAAAACCGACTGGAAAGAAATGTACCAAGTGTTTAACTGCGGGCATCGTATGGAATTGTATGTGCCAGAAAGTACTGCTCAGGAAATTATTACTATATCGGAATCTTTTGGTGTTCCGGCACAGATTATTGGTAGGGTAGTCGCTTCAGATGAGAAAAGGCTTACAATCAATAGTGTTTACGGGTTGTTTGAGTATAAATAGTTTGCTTATTGTCATTTTTTTTTATTTTAGAGCATTATTAATCCTAAAAAGCTTTAAGATGAAAAAAATTACGTTTAATCTATTTTCTGTCATTGCAGTATTGTTTACCGCCTCGGTGAATGCTCAGTGTCTGGAAGCAGGTAACGGTCTGTATCCTGACGCTACCTACACGCCGGCTACCTGCAATGGAATTACAGTAAATTCAATTACTACCCTTGGTTACGCTGGAGAATACTCTAACGTAAATGTTGTAGCAGGAGAAACCTATACTTTTTCTAGCTCCATTGCAACGGATTACATCACCATCAGCTCTGATGATGGAGTGACTGCAACGGTATCTGGAACTTCGCCCTTGACCTGGGTAGCTGATATTGATGGTGTAGTTCGTTTTTATACACACGCCGACGAAATATGTACAGAAAATCAAACTTTCAGAGCCAGAAGAATTGTTTGTGGAATTGCGCCTTGTACTTTGCCAGAGATTACCTTTACTAAAGTTTCAAATTGTCCTGAAGCCACTTTCAATGTCACTGCGGATGTAACATCAATGGGTTCTGCAGCTGCTATTACAATCACTGACAATCAAGCAGGAAGTACACCTCAAGTAGCTAACGGAACTGGTTTGCTTACTTTTGGTCCATACGACAATGGAGTAACAGTATCACTTACAGCGGTAAACGACGATTCTGATGTATGTACAGTTACTAGTGCTAATTTTGCTCAGGCTGCTTGCCCTCCAGCCAATGATGATTTTGCAAATGCGATTGCGATTGCTTGCGGAAATACTTTAACCGGAAGCACAGCGGCTGCAACTTTAGATCAGAATGATGCTCCAGATGGTTTTGGAGCCGATATGGATGCGCCCAATGTTTGGTTCAGTTATACTGGTTCTGGTGCTGCAGAGTCCATCACCCTGAATTTATGCGGGTCTGCTTATGATACTTCGGTATTGATTTATACAGGTTCACCGGGTTCTTTTGCTTTAATCGGAGGAAATGACGATGATGCAACTTGCGGAGCATTTCCTTTAAATACTAGGTCGAGAACATCATTTACTTCAGATGGAACCTCTACTTATTATATTGCGGTAGAAGGTTATAATGCCACTAGTTTGGGTGATTTTACAATGGAGGTAACTTGTAGTGAAGTCAACCCGCCTGCAGTTGAGAACCAATCTTGCGATACTGCCCTTGCTTTAGAAATCGACAACACAGATGTACAATCTGACAACTCTTTTGGAACAATTAATTCGGTGCAGCCAAGTTGCGATACTTTTGGTTCGATTCAAGATGTATGGTTCTCCTTTGTTGCACCCACAGAGGGAACAGTTGATGTAACAGTAACCAATGGATTCATGACTTCAGCAAACTTTAATGTTTATTCAGGAGATTGCGGTGCTTTAGAAGCAGTAACAGGTGCTTGTAACGCCAACTTAACAACCGCGACTACAGAATCTTTGACAGGCCTTGTTGCAGGAAATGTATATCGTGTGCAAGTATGGAGCAATGCTGCTGAGCAAGGAACATTCACTCTCAGATTAGCTAATCCATCGCTTAGTAATAGTACTTTTGATAGCGGAACTTTTGAAACATATCCTAACCCAGTGACAGATGTTTTGCATCTTAATTATGATAAGGATATTTCAAATGTAGAAGTATTTAATATGGTTGGACAGCAAGTCTTTACTAAATCTTCTACCGCTCATATTTCGCAAATTGATTTATCAACACTTGCAAAAGGTGTGTATATGGTTAAAATCAATGCAGATAATCTGGTTAAAACTGTTAAAATATTGAAGCAGTAAAATCTATTTAGTTAAAAAATCTGAGAACCATCCAATTAGGGTGGTTTTCTTGTTTATAAGTCAATCTTATTTTACTATTTTTGGAAATTATTAACTAAAAAAACAACAATGAAAAAAATTACCTTTAATCTTTTGTTGGGTGTTGGTTTGTTATTGTCTTCAGTGGCAATGAACGCACAAGCCAATGACAACTTTGCAAATGCAGAGGCAATTTCTTGTGGGAACAATTTCTCCGGTACTACGGCAGGAGCGACTCTCGACGAAGACAATGCCCCTGATGGTTTTGGAGCAGACATGGATGCCCCAAACGTTTGGTATTCTTACACAGGTTCGGGTTCGCCAGAAACTGTAACCCTTAATTTGTGTAACTCTTCTTATGACACCTCTGTCATGGTTTACACTGGAACTTCAGGCAACCTTACTTTGGTGATTGCCAATGATGACGACAACTCTTGTGGTGTTGGTCTGACTACCCGTTCCAGATTGAGTTTCAATTCAGATGGTTCGACCACCTATTACATTGCCATCGAAGGTTGGAATGCCACAAGTACAGGAGCCTACACCATGGATGTTACTTGCGATGCTGTAAATCCACCAGCGGTTGAAAACCAAACTTGTTTGACTGCTTTGAATCTTGAAGTAGATGGTTCTATCTTAACTTCAGACAACTCATACGGTGACGTTACTGCTACACAACCAACCTGTGACACCTTTGGTTCTATTCAGGATGTTTGGTTCTCATTTGTTGCGCCATCATCAACTGTAGATTGCACAGTAACCATCGGAACAATGACATCTGCAAATTTTGCAATCTACTCAGGAGCATGTGATGCGCTTACTAGTATAGCATGTAATGCTAATTTGACAACGCCTTTCACACAATCATTAACAACATTGACTGCAGGCGAGACTTATTATGTTCAAGTATGGAGCGGTGGTTCTGAGCAAGGTGAGTTCAACATCAGTTTGTCAGATCCTTCAGTTTGTTTGCCTGTAGCTACTTTTGAAAAAGTGGCCAACTGCCCTTCAGATACAACTTTCACTGTAAATGTTAATGTGACTAGTTTGGCTTCAGCCTCTTCGGTTACTATTACTGATGACCAAGGTAGTGCGTCACAATCACTAAGCGCTGCTGGTGTAGTCTCTTTCGGTCCTTATGCTTTTGGTACATCAGTAGTAATTACTGTTACTAACGATCAAACTCCCGGATGTGCATTGGTAAGCCCTGCACAACTTTTGACAGGTTGTCCTCCGGCAAATGATGAGTGTTTAGGTGCAATTGCTTTGACTGTTAACCCAGATTTCAGCTGTGCAGAAGTTACTCCAGGTACTATTGCAGCTGCTAGTGCTTCTGTTACTGATACAGCTGCTTGTGGAGGTACAGAAGATGACGACGTTTGGTTTTCTTTCGTAGCTACTAATGCTTCACATACCATTAGCTTACTTAATGTGGCTGGTTCTACAGCAGATTTGTTCCATTCAGTTTGGACAGGTGCTGATTGCGATAACTTGACTTTGGTTCCAAATACATGTTCAGATCCAAATAACAGTACTGCTAACGGATTGACTCCGGGAGAAACATACTACTTAAGAGTTTATTCTTGGACGGCTACTGTAGGTCAAACTTCTACATTTGATGTATGTATCGGCACACCACCACCACCGCCAGCTAACGATGACTGTGCTGGAGCTATTGCTGTAAATGTTAATGCTGATGCTGTTTGTACCGAATTTACTTCAGGTACCATTGCTTCTGCAACCCCTTCTAATACTGATACTGCTGCATGCGGCGGAACAGAAGATGATGACGTATGGTTCTCATTTGTGGCTACTGGAACTTCACATTACATCAACTTAAACAATGTTGCTGGTTCTACTTTAGATTTATATCATTCAGTATGGACTGGAGCTGATTGCGATAACTTGACTTTGGTACCCAATACTTGTTCAGATCCTAACAACAGCTTAGCTGCTGGTTTGACTCCTGGAGATACTTATTATGTAAGAGTTTATTCATGGACAGCTACCGCAGGTCAAACTTCAACATTTGATATTTGTATCGGAACACCACCAGCACCACCAGCTAATGATGAGTGCGATGGTGCAATTGCTTTGACAGTTAATTCAGATATGGGTTGTGCTGTTTTTGAATCGGCTACTCTTGCTTCTGCTACACCTTCGAATGTTGATACTGCTGCTTGTGGTGGAACAGAAGATGACGACGTTTGGTTCTCATTCGTTGCTACTGATGCTATTCAAGCAATTAATCTAAATAACGTTGCTGGTTCAACTACTGATTTATTCCATTCTGTTTGGACTGGAGATTGTGGTGCTTTGACACTGGTTGCAGGTTCTTGTTCTGATAACAATGCTAGCGTTCCTACTGGTTTAGTAGCGGGTCAAACTTATTACATAAGAGTATATAGTTCTACAGCTACAGCAGGTCAAACTTCAACATTTGATATTTGTGTAGGAACACCACCACCACCACCAGCTAATGACGACTGTACTGGTGCTATTGAAATTACTGCAGGCGGGGAGTTTGCTACTTCTCCAGTGGTTGGTTCGAATGTTAGCTCAACCACAACAGCAGGTTTGCCAGCTTTCTCATGCCAACCTAATCGTTTCAACGATGTATGGTATACTGTAATTGCACCAGATTCAGGGACATTAACAGTTGAAACAGATGCTGCTCCAGGAACTGCAATGACTGATTCTGTAATAACTGTTTACAGAGGAAGCTGCGGATCATTAGTAGAAGTAGGTTGTGACGATGATACCGGTAATGGCAACTTCTCTAGAGTTGTTTTGTCAGGCTTAACACCAGGAGAAACTTTGTACATTGGTGTTTGGAAATGGGGAACTTCATCAGATGGTGAATTCCAGTTGTCTGCTTACGATGCTTCTTTATTGGCTAATGAGTCTTTTGATAATAGCAGCTTCAAAGCTTTCCCAGTTCCTGTTGAGAATTACTTGAATCTTTCTTACAGCAAAAACATCACAAATGTTGCTGTATTCAATTTGTTAGGTCAACAAGTGATTGCCAAATCATTAAACAGTAGTATGTCACAAATTGATATGTCGCATTTAATGAGCGGAACTTACTTCGTTAAAGTAACTGCTGACAATCAAACTAAAACGATTAAAGTTGTAAAAGAGTAATCTTCTAAAATCACTTTATAAATTTTAACCACCTTCGGGTGGTTTTTTTTATTTCATCCTAACTTATTTTTTATACATTTATGAAATATTAACTTCTCAATATTTTTATATGAAAAAAATTACACTGAAACTATTGTTGTGTATGGCAATCATGGGAATTTCCGTTAGTAATGCACAATGTTTAACTGACCCTAACGGGCAATGGCCTACCGCTACAATAACGGCAGCTACTTGTGATGGAATTGCTACAACAGTTGCTACAACAGCGGGCTATGCTGGTGAATACTCTAGAATAACGGTCATTCAAGGCGAAACATACACTTTTAGTAGTTCATTGCCTACTGATTTAATCACCATTAGTAGTGATGAAGGTACTTCAGCAGCAACTTTCGGACTTTCACCATTAACTTGGGTAGCCGATGTAACAGGAGAAATTCGTTTCTACACACATGCTGACGATTTATGTACCGACAATCAAGACTTTAGAACGCGCTCGTATGTTTGTGGAGTTCCGCCATGCATTATGCCTACGGCTACTTTCGCCAAAGCCTATGATTGCGGGTCTTCAACTTTTACTATCGATGTAGACATAACCAATGTTGGTGATGCTGCTTCAATAACTGTAACCGACGATCAAGGCAGTGCTTCTCAATCGGTTTCTTCTCCCAATTTAGTTACTTTTGGTCCTTATCCGTTCGGAACAACTGTTAATCTGACAGTAACTAATGACCAAACTCCGATTTGTAATATAACTAGTGGGCCACTTGTAACTTACGCTTGTCCTCCAACAAATGATATATGTGAAGATGCCATTGTATTGAATTGCGGTGATACCTTAACCAATCAGGTAACAGAAGGTGCTACAGGTGGAACAGATGCTTCTTGTTTAGGAACCATTGGAGATGAAATCTGGTATAGCTTTGTTGGCGATGGTCAAGTTATTACCGTGACAGCAACCGCAACCGTGCAATTTCCACAAATTGAAGTTTACCCTAGTACTGATGGCACATGTGCAGGTTTTACAGTTGGTGATTGTTTGATTGCTGCTGGAACTGGCGAAACAGTTGCTTCGGTATCGTTTGTTTCAACGTTAGGAACAACTTACTTTATGCACGTTGGTAACTATATTAATGGTGACCCAGCAGTAGTTTTTGATTTAGCTATTACTTGTGCAGAAGCAGCAACACCACCTGCTAATGACGAATGCGATGGTGCCTATTCATTAACGGTTAATTCAGATATGGCTTGTGGTTCAACAACAACTGGAACTTTGTCTGGAGCTACAGGTTCTTCAGTAACTGACACAACTTGTTTCGGAACTGCTGATGATGATGTTTGGTTTTCTTTTGTAGCAACAGAAACGGCTCATGCTATTAGTCTAAATAATGTAGCTGGTTCAACAACTGATTTGTACCACTCTTTATGGTCAGGTGACTGTAGCGGATTGACATTGGTTCCTAATTCATGTTCCGATCCAGAGAATAGTATCGATTTTGGATTAACACCAGGTGATACTTATTACATTAGAGTATACTCCTATACCAATTTGCCTCTACAAGATACAACGTTCGACGTTTGTGTAGGAACTTTGCCTCCACCACCAGCTAACGATGAATGCGATGGTGCTTATGTTTTAAACGTAAATGCTGATGCTAGCTGTACTGAAGTTACAGCAGGAACTATTGCTTCTGCTACTCCGTCTTCAGTTGATTCAGATGCTTGTGGAGGAACAGAAGACGACGATATTTGGTTTAGTTTTGTAGCAAGTAGTGAAATTCATACCATTAGTTTACTGAATATTACAGGAGGAACCACCGATTTATACCATTCTTTATGGACGGGTGATTGTTCAGGTTTGACATTAGTTCCTAATACTTGTTCGGATCCTAATGCTAGTACTGTTGCAGGTTTGACTCCTGGAAGCACCTACTATTTAAGAGTGTATTCATGGACTGCGACCACTGGACAAACTTCAACCTTTGATGTATGTATTGGAACACCACCACCGCCACCTGCAAATGATGATTGTAGTGGTGCTATTGAAATTACTGCTGGTGGAGAGTTTGCTACTTCTCCAATCATTGGGTCTAATTTGAGTTCAACATCTGCTACAGGACTGCCTGCTTTTAGCTGCCAAACCAACCGATCAAATGATGTATGGTATAGCGTAGTAGCACCAGCTTCTGGTACTTTAACTATTGAAACAGACACAACAGACGGAACATTGATGACCGATTCAGTGGTTAGTGTGTACAGAGGCACTTGTGATGCTTTAACTGAAATTGGTTGCAATGACGATGATGGAAATGGTAACTTTTCAAAAGTTGTTTTAGCTGATCTTACACCAGGTGAAACACTTTACATCGGTGTTTGGAAATGGGGATCTTCTGCTGATGGCGAATTCCAATTGTCTGCTTATGATGCTTCATTAGCAAATAGTGTTTTTGAAAGTGCTAATTTCAGAGTTTATCCAAACCCAGCAAAGAATGTTTTGAACTTGTCTTTAGATAAAACAATTTCGAATGTAGCTATATTTAATTTATTGGGTCAACAAGTGATTGCCAAGTCATTAAATAATAATATGTCTCAAATTGACATGTCGCATTTAATGAGCGGAACTTATTTCGTTAAAGTAACAGCTGACAATCAAACTAAAACAATTAAAGTTGTAAAAGAGTAATCTTTGATTAATAAATTTTAAGAGCCGCCTTTAATGGGCGGCTTTTTTTATATTATTTCTTTGTATTAGTTTTTTTATTACTTTAGAAATCAATTCAATACTTGATATATGAAAAAAGTTACTATTCTATTTTCATTTTTAGCTTTCAATGGATTTGGCCTTCAAGCGCAGTCTGTAGCTGATTATGTGTTTAGTCAATCAACCGAAACATATACACCAGTGGTTGGAACTCCTTCAACAGCAGCAGGTGATGATGGTTCACAAAATGATATTCCAATAGGTTTTGATTTTAGTTATGGTAGTGCCACTTATACTACTTTCAGCATCAGTACGAACGGCTTTATTCGATTAGGAAACCCTGTTGCTGGTAGTTCTTGGACCAATATTTTGGCTAATAATGCAGCACAGAGACCTTTAATAGCCGCTTTTTGGGATGATCACAATCGCAACACAGGGTCTATTCAATATGCATTGTCTGGATCAACACCAGATCAAATATTAGAAATAGGTTGGGACAATATCAATTTAGGAGGGAATGGTTCTCAAAGTGCTACTGCATTTGGTTCATTCAAAATGCGATTGTATGAAACAACTGGAGTAATTGAATTTATTTACGGGCCTACCATGAATCCTGTTGGAAACTTATCGGCTTCTGTTGGCTTAAATGATTCCGGCTCATTTCTGAGTATTACACCAAACTTGACTTCGGCTACATCATCGAATATTACTGCTAATAACCTCATCAACAGTACTGAGTTTTTAGTTGGGCAAAAATTTACTTTCACCCTAGGGCCACCTTGTAATGGAGTTCCTGTTCCAGGTAATACCGTTTCAAGTGTATCAAGTGTATGCGCCGGAACTAATTTTCAGTTGAGTTTAGAAAATCCAACTGCAGGTTTTGGAGTTTCATACCAATGGCAATCCTCTTTTGATGGTGTAGAATATTCAGACATTCCTCTAGCCAATAATTCGATTTTAACAACGAATCAAACGCTCGCGAATTACTATCAATGTTTGGTAAGTTGTGGAAGTGAAAGCGCTATTAGTACTCCAGTTCAAGTGACTGTTAATAGTGCAATTCTTTGTTTTTGCACACCAACCTACACCACTGGGAAAACTGATGGAGATCTAATTTCGAATGTAAATATCACAGGGACTACTTTGTCTAATAACAGCGGTACTGAACCAGTGAATCCGGCTTATACCTATTTTACTGGGCAAGAAAATTACACCGCATCACTTCAAATGGGTTATACTTATGAATTGAATGTAACAGTGGGAAGTTTCGGACAGCAAAACGTGACCGCTTGGATTGATTACAATGATAATGGTTTTTTTGAAGCTAATGAAAGAGTAGGAAGTACCGCCGAGATTGGTGGTGGTGGAACAGGAACTTTTCAAATTACCTTAGATTGTAATGCTTTGCCGGGTTTGCACAGGATGAGAATCAGGGATGTTTGGAATACTCTTGCAACAAATATTGATCCTTGCGCGAATTATCAATACGGAGAAACGGAGGATTATGATATTACAATTGAAGAGGGTAGTATTTGTATAGCTCCAACAAATCTTGGAACCAGTAGCGTAAATGCTACCAATGCCACCTTGACTTGGGTTTCTGTCTGTAATCCTTTAGGCTCTGATCTTCATTTTGGTCCAGCAGGTTCTGGTTTACCAACTGGTTTGCCATCACATCCAAATAGCACCAGTCCGCTATTAATTTCTGATTTAACCAATGGCACAAGCTATGAATTTTATGTTCGTTCCGTATGTGTAGACAATCAGTACAGCAATTGGATTGGACCATACACTTTTACAACACTTCCACCACCAATAGCCAATGACGAGTGTATCAATGCGATAGAATTGACTGCGGGAACAACATTTGCTGAACACGCCATCATTGCCAGCAACTTAGATGCATCAACAAGCATAGGAATACCCAATCCTACTTGTGCAGCTTTAGGTTTCGGAGGTGATGTTTGGTTTAGTACAATTGTTCCTACCGATGGTAAAATCACTATTGAATTACAAGCCAATCCTGGCTCTCCATTTATTGATTCAGGTATGAGTGTATTCACAGGAAGTTGTGACAACCTAACAGCAATCGGTTGTAGTGACGATGAAGGAGTAGGTTCATTTTCCAAATTAAATTTGACAGGCTTAACCGCTGGACAAACTATTTATGCCCGAGTTTGGGAGTATGGTAACAATGTACAAGGTACCTTTAAGATAGCTGCTTGGAGCGCCACGTTAAACAATAATAATTTTGATTTTTCGGACTTAAATTATTATCCGAATCCTGTGAATGATTATCTATCGATTAGTAACAAGCAACCAATTACTGCGGTATTGGTTTATAATTTGTTGGGGCAACAAGTTATTAATCAAACAGTGTTAACAACCTCTGCGAATATTAATTTAAGTAATATACCTATTGGAACTTATCTGGTAAAAGTTTTTGTAAACGACAAGACAAAGACCTTTAAAATTAGTAAAGAGTAACAACTCCTAATTTTTACGACTAAAGCCACCTGTTAAGGTGGTTTTTGTTTTTTATAAAGTTTACCTTTGTTCAAATTGGTGCTTATGTTATTTTCTATTGTAATTCCGGTTTATAATCGTCCAGAGGAAACTGAAGAACTGTTGCAGAGTTTGTCAAACCTAGAATTCGATCAGGAGTTTGAAGTGGTAATCGTAGAAGATGGTTCTGTCAATAAATCAGATAAAGTGGTAGAGAAATATGCAGGCTTACTCAACATTGCATACTATTTCAAAGAGAACACCGGGCCTGGCGATTCAAGAAATTTCGGAATGCGTAAAGCTAAAGGCGATTATTTTATTCTTTTCGATTCAGATTGCATCATTCCCAGAAACTATTTATCAGAATTGGTTAAAGCTTTTCAGATGAATTATGTCGATTGCTATGGCGGCCCTGATAAAGCGCTAGATTCATTTACTGATATTCAAAAAGCCATCAATTTTTCAATGACTTCTTTTCTAACTACAGGTGGTATTCGAGGCGGTTCTGAAAAAATAAACAAGTTTCAGCCTCGAAGTTTCAACATGGGCATTTCCAGAAAAGCATTTGAGGCTTCCGGAGGTTTCGGTAATATTCATCCGGGTGAAGATCCAGATTTATCCATCCGTTTATGGAATTTAGGTTTTCAAACTAGATTGTTTCCACAAGTCTATGTTTACCACAAGCGCCGTATCGATTGGGAAAAATTCACGCACCAAGTTAAGAAATTTGGGAAGGCTCGACCGATTTTGAATAGTTGGTATCCTGAGCATAACAAATGGTCTTATTTTTTTCCAACCTTTTTTATTTTAGGACTTTATAGTTCACTATTGTTGTTGATTTTTGCAGAAGATTTTTTAATGAAACTTTATTGTTGCTACTTTTTTGTATTGATGATAGTTGCTTCTGCGCAAAACAAAAGCTTAAAAGTCGGATTTCTAGCCGTTATTGCTACTTGGAAACAATTCCATGGTTATGGTATGGGTTTTTTGCAATCTTTCATTCGAATCAACGTTTTAAAACAACAACCGGAATCAGCATTTCCGGAACTATTTTTTAAAAAATGACTAAAATCATTGGGCTTACCGGAGGCATTGGTAGCGGAAAAACTACTATTGCTAAGCATTTCAAATCGTTAGGAATTCCGGTTTATATTGCTGATGATGAAGCTAAGAAAATTATCGATGAAGCTTCAATTCAGCAACAAATAGTAAAGACTTTTGGGGTGGAGTTGGTTGACAATAAAATTGATAGAAAGCAACTAGCAAACTTGGTTTTTTCCAATCCTGAAAAGCTAAGTTTATTGAACGAAATTGTTCACCCGGCGGTAAAAGCTCATTTTGAAAGTTGGTTGTCATCCCAACAAAATTGTCCAATTATTATTAAAGAAGCCGCGATACTTTTTGAGAGTGGAAGTTATAAAGATTGTGATAAAATTATTACCGTGATCGCGCCATTGGAAAGCAGAATAGAAAGAGTGTTGTTGCGTGACCAGACTAGCAGGGAAGCCATTCTGAGTCGCATCAACAACCAGTGGACCGACCCAATGCGCATCGCAAAAAGTGATTATGTAATTGAAAACCGAGAGCTTACTTCAGCTAAGATTCAAGCAGAAGAAATTCTAAAAAAACTGCAAAATCCGTAAAATTAGGTTTTGATGTTAATCTTTGGTTAATGTATTTATCGTTTAAATGTTAAAATGTTAATTTTGGATTGATGAATAAATTGTTTTTCCGTTTGCTTGTCTTGTTAATGAGTTTGTCGTTAATCGGCATCATTCTCGTGCAAGTTTATTGGTTTAACACCTCGTTCAAAAACAATGACGAGCAGTTTCGGTTTCACGTCAAACAAGTGATTGGCAACGTAGCCGAGAAATTACAAGCCGAAGAAGCTTTTAGTTTTATTGATAAATACAAAAAACTAAAAGATAGTATTGGGAAAGAACCACAGAAAAGTGATTTTCTGGAATTTGGTTACTACCAAAGAGATTCTCGAACCAACGAAACAATTATTTACTCTAACAATATCATTTCGGAAGATTACAACATTTCATCCTCGTTCTTTGATAAAAAAACCGACAGCATCAAACTCAAAAACTTTACATCAAAAAGGGTAACTGAGGTATTCAACAACGGTAATATCGATAAATCTGGAATGCAACAAACCATTGCAGCAGATATCAAAATCAAAAAAGCAGGTAAGCTCGAAATTCTAGACAAAGCCCAATTTGAGATTTTTTTTAAAGATATTGCAGCTGCCAAGCCTCTGCAGGATAGGGTTTCAAAAGATAGATTGCAACTGTTGTTAAAAACCGAACTGGATCAATACGGTGTCAGAACACCATTTGAATTCAGTATATATAGCAACGGATTAGCTACAAAAGTCCAATCGGATAATTTCAATTATGAAAAAGACAAAACTTATTCGATTCCTGTTTTTACAGATAATGAAGGCAATAACAAATACCAATTACTCGTTTCTTTTCCTCAAAAACAAAAGTTTTTGTTCTCTGAACTGATCGGTATTACCTTGCTCTCGATTATCTTCACTTTAGTTATCCTGATTGCATACAGTAGTGCACTGAATCAGCTAATTCGCCAGCGTCAGATTTCAGAAATCAAAACCGATTTCATCAACAACATGACGCACGAATTCAAAACGCCGATTGCAACTATTAATCTTGCTCTTGATGCCATTAAAAACCCGAAGATTATTGAAGATAAAGATAAAATCCAGCGATATCTTCAAATGATTCGCGATGAAAACAAACGCATGCACGCTCAAGTCGAGAATGTTCTTAGAATATCCAAACTTGAAAAGAAAGAGCTCGAAATCACTAAAGAATCATATAGCGTTCACGATATTGTTGAAGAAGCCATTGAACACGTCAACCTCATCATTGAAGACCGCCAAGGTTCGATCACGACGCACCTCAATGCGAACCGGACGACTGTTTTGCTCAATGACGTTCACTTTACCAATGTCATCGTGAATATTTTAGATAATGCGATTAAATATTCCACCGAAGCGCCGCGAATTGATATTTATACAGAAAACGTCAAAGATTTCATTATCATCAAAGTCAAAGACCAAGGCGTAGGAATGAGCAAAGTGGCGCAAAAGAAAATTTTCGAGAAGTTCTACCGCGAACACACCGGAGATTTGCACAACGTCAAAGGACACGGCTTAGGCTTGGCTTATGTCAAGCGAATTGTAGAAGACCACAACGGTCAGATATTTGTAGAAAGCGAAAAAGGGAAAGGAAGCACCTTCATTATTAAATTACCACTAATCAACTAAATAAACCAACAACCGCTATGGAAACAGAAAACAAAAAAATCCTTCTGGTAGAAGACGACCAGAATTTCGGAGCCATACTCAAGGATTACCTTATGCTCAACGACTTTGAAGTCACACTAGCTAAAAACGGCATGGAAGGCTTCGAGAAATTCAAGAAAGACACCTACGATTTGTGCATCCTCGATGTGATGATGCCTTATAAAGACGGCTACACGCTCGCCAAAGAAATCCGTGAGAAAAACAAAGACGTACCGATTATCTTCTTAACGGCCAAATCCATGAAAGAAGATGTGCTCAAAGGCTATAAAGTTGGCGCAGACGATTACCTCAACAAACCTTTCGATTCAGAAGTTTTGCTGATGAAAATCAAAGCCATTATCCAAAGAAAGGCCAACGATGTCAAAACCGATCACGTTAAATTTGAGTTTCAAATCGGAAATTTCCATTTGAATTCGAAACTCAGGTTCTTAACTTTCAAAAACGAAGAACCGATCAAATTGTCGCCCAAAGAAAACGAGTTACTCAAAATGCTTGCGATCTACGAAAACGATTTGATGCCACGTGAATTAGCGCTTACAAAAATCTGGAGAGACGACAATTACTTCACTTCCAGAAGTATGGATGTGTACATCGCCAAACTCAGGAAATACCTCAAACTCGATGAAGACGTTGAAATTCTCAACATTCACGGCGAAGGCTTCCGTTTGGTAATCAAAAACAAACTCGCCAGTTAAAAAGAAATAAGCTCTGAGTAATCAGGGCTTTTTTTATGGGTAGCTGTTCCGGCTGTCCGCTATAGTTTTGTTTGCTTCCACATCGGGTGAAAAAGAAATACCACCCCAGCAAACAAAAAGCTGCCGCTACCATCCGGGCTAGGGCTTTCGTGTTATCTTTCGCTTTTAGGCCGAACAGGAATATAGATTTCCTCTTCAGAATCTGGGTCATTGTTTTTGTATTTGACGCCCAGGATTTCAAAATGCGGTCGGTCGTCCAGTTCATATTCTGAGTTGGGCAACCAATCGGTAAAAATATAAATGAATATTCTCGGGTCTGTATTCAACCCTTTGTAATGAAAAACAGCGTAAGTGCCACCTGGCAATTCGAAGGTTTCCATATCGGGCGGAACAAATTCAAAACTGCTTACTTCAATAGCGGCCCATTTTTCGTGAAGCTGGTCCATTCGGCCGATATCCACTGGCTCATGACAAACTTTCATCGAAATTAAATCCGTATTCAAATTATTGGTGATTTCTTTCCTTCTCGGCATAAAACCACGCCATAATTCGAAAGTTCTGTTATCCGCCAAAGACATTAAAACGTGCTGACCAATAAGTTTCTTGGCTCCGATATGAATAATTCGAGGTTCCATCTTTTTTAGTAGTTAGTTTCCAGTTCCAACGCAAAAACTGCCTTATCGTCTTTGGTAATGCTAAAAACGGTCTTGTTGTCTTTTTTAATTGTGTGAATCTGAACCCAATCGTTCAATGACAATTCTTTTAAAAAGTTCATCTCGAAACTTGAAATCCTCTGGTTCAAGATTTCGTTATCATCCACCAAGTCCAAACACCATTCGAGATATTTCACATTATTCACGTGGTTCACGATATCTAAATCCGACAAAACCACTTTTCGCTCAAAAACCAATTCATTGTTTCGGTCGATATCGATTTTAGAAAACGGTAGTAATGTGGCACGCTCATCCGGGTATTTCTCGCAGTGTTCATGCGCCAACGCCATGCCTTCCGGGCGACGTGTTTTAGTGTTGAAGACGGCCCAAAAAGTTTCCGCGCCAACATACTTCTCGCCATTAACAGTAACCTCCATAGCCCTGACAGAGCGCGAGTTTTCTAGCGAATTGATCCAAGTTTTTATTGTAATAACGTCTTTCCACTTTGGCAACTTGGAAATTTCCAAACGCATTCGGCTCAACACCCAAGCTTGATCGAACGCTTGCATATCCACAAAACTGAAACCGCCAGATTCCGAGTGGGCGGCAGCGGTGAGTTGCAACAGATTACACAATTCAGTATAACGCAAAAATCCGTTTGGCGTGCATTGCATGAAGTTGATTTCCCAATCGCGGGAAAACACAGATTGAAAGTCAGGAGCTATAGGCATAGTTTTAATCAAACACGAATTTCACGAATTTACACGAATTGAGAAGATTATTTTTCCTGCAACGTTTTAGAGAGTTGAAAGAAAAAAATTCTTTTGTTATTTAATTCGTGCTAATTAGTGAAATTCGTGTTTCTCATTTTGTTCTCTATATAATTGATAATCTTCTCACTAGGTGTTTGAAAATCAAACCATTTCGTGTCTTCTTTTCGTTTGAACCAAGTCAGTTGGCGTTTGGCAAATCTTCGGGTATTTTTCTTGATTTCCTCGATAGCTTGTTCGAGCGATAATTTTCCTTCGAAATAATCAAACAGTTCACGATAGCCTACAGTTTGCAAGGCATTTAAATCTTTATGTTGCAACAAAGCTTTTGCTTCTTCAACTAATCCGTTTTGCACCATCAAATCTACACGTTGGTTGATTCTTTCGTAAATAATAACACGTTCGGCTTCTAAACCAATGACAATAGGAGTGAAGTTGCGCTGGTTTTGCTTTTGATTCAAAAACGAGGAATAAGGTTTTCCCGTGCCCAAACCAACCTCTACAAAGCGCATCAATCGTTGCGGATTAAGCAAAGTTTGCGGGTTTTCTTTGATGAGCTTCTCGTAATATTCGGGGTCGATTTTTCTCAATGATTCTTGCAAGTAAGCTATTCCATATTTTTGATAATCAGATGCAACAGAATTTCTAATGGTTGCCAGAATTTCGGGAAAATCGTCTAAACCTTTCAAAATAGCATCTACGTATAAACCGGAACCACCAACCAAAACGGCAATGCTATTTTTAGCGAAAAGCGTATCGAGTTGGGTTATTGCGTCTTTCTCAAAATCGCCCACGTTGTAGGGTTCAAAGATCGATTTGCTTTGGATGAAATGATGTGGCGCGGCGGCCAATTCTTCCACTGTTGGAACTGCAGTACCGATGCTCATTTCCTTGAAAAACTGACGGCTGTCGCAGGAAATGATTTCGCAACCAAAATGCCGCGCCAATTCGATACTTAAGGCGGTTTTTCCGATAGCGGTTGGGCCGGTAATGGTAATGAGATAATTCAATGGTTCTTGAAAATTCGATAGCCATAGCCCCGATTGTAATGGCATCCTTTGTTCGCGGGGTTCGCGGACAAAGATAAAATGAAAAGCGGAAAAAAGCTGCTAAAAAATCAATTGTTTCAAACTTTTACTTTTGCGCATTTGGCTTTGAATAATCTTGCGCGTGTCACGGTTACTGGGCATCGAAACCAAAATGTTTTTCAGTATATCGATGTTGCGGATTTGGTAATTCAAATCGTAAAACGCATATCCTTTGTAAATACCGTTTTCAATGAGCACTGCCGAACGCTCGCTAATATTCCGGCCGCGGTCGATCAGCACGAGCGTTTTGTTTTCAAAAAGATACGTGTCGATGAATTCCTGCACGCGCTGGTTGTAAATTTCCGGAGCAATTTTGCCGATACACGCGCCATCACATTCTTTAATTGTATATTGAAAACAATGTTGTTGCGTATCGTAAATGCCATTGAGCTTTTGACACAATTGGTATTGCGCTGAAATTCGAAACAAGGTGTTTTTGCCTTCTTGCAGGCTAGTAAACGAGGTAATTTCTCGTCGACGGCCATCGGCTTTTTGCAGTTTCAGGTTGATGTAACCGTTGCTGTCTAGTTCGTCGTAAAGCGCCCATTGAAAAATACTGCGGCGTTGCGAGCGGTTGTAAATAGGCTGATTGGCTTTAATTTCATGACTTTCTTTGAGTAGCGCAATAAGCTCTGAACCGGTTTCTTCGTATGTTACGGTAAAAACTTCCAACTGGATTTTCTTGCATTTGTTGGTGGTTCCGGTAAAATGCTGGTTGATTCGTTTTTTGATGTTCTTGCTTTTGCCAATGTAGATGATGGTTCCGTCTTCGCGATGGATATAATAGACTCCGGTTCTCGAGGGCAGACTTTCAACAATATCGTTAAGTCGGGGTGCCAATTTCTTGACCGATTCGGTTTGAATCATGCTCTTGACGATGGTTTTGGTCACGTCTTTTTCTAACAGGATTTTGAACAACTTTACCGTTGCCATCGCATCACCACTAGCGCGGTGTCGGTCGGCCATCGGAATGCCCAAAGCGCGCACAAGTTTGCCTAAACTGTGGGAAGTTTGCTCTGGCAATAAAATTTTTGCCAATTCTACAGTGCAAAGGGTTTGTCGCTCAAAATCATAACCGAGCCGCCTGAATTCGGTGCGCAAGATTCTAAAATCAAACGAAGCGTTATGGGCTACAATGATACAGCCGTCGGTTATTTCAATAATTCGTTTGGCAATCTCGTAGAATTTCGGTGCCGACCGCAGCATCGCATTGTTGATACCGGTAAGTTTCACCACAAAAGGTTGGATTGGAATTTCAGGGTTTACTAAACTGATGAATTGGTCTACAACTTCATGACCGTCGAACTGATAGATGGCAATCTCGGTAATGCCTTCTTCATTATATTGCCCGCCGGTGGTTTCTATGTCAAGTATTGCGTACAATTCAGTTGATAGTTGTCGGTTGTTGTTAAATTAGCGATGCCCGAAGATACTACTTCCGATGCGAACCATGTTACTGCCACATTCAATCGCTATTTGATAATCTCCGGACATGCCCATGGAAAGGGTTGTCAGTTGTGGGTTGTGGGTTGCTGGTTTTTGGTGTTTGTCGAAGATGGATTTTAAGTGCTGGAATTCTTTTCGAATTTGCATTGGGTTATCCGTAAAAGTTGCCATGCCCATGAGTCCGGTAATTTTGATGTTTTTGAGATTCATGAACGTTGCTGAATTTAACAACTCATCGAGTTCTTCTTCGTTCAATCCGAATTTGGTTTCTTCTTCGGCGATATGTACTTGCAGCAAACAATCGATTACACGGTTATTTTTCAATGCTTGTTTGTTAATTTCTTCGAGTAGCTTTAAACTATCGACACCGTGAACCAACGAAACATAAGGCGCCATGAACTTGACTTTATTGGTTTGAACATGCCCAATCATATGCCATTGGATGTCTTTGGGCATTTGCTCGTATTTCTCTGTCATTTCCTGAATTTTGTTCTCGCCGAAAACTCGTTGGCCAGCCTGGTAAGCTTGCATTAAATCGGCTATGGGTTTGGTTTTAGAAACCGCGACCAAAGTAACCGCAGTCGGCAAAGATTCTTTGATTTGTATCAGGTTTTTTGCTATCGACATTTTTTCTTTCGCTACAATTCGTATATCACCAAACCGCTTCTGAACTTCGGCTCGATGTAAGTGCTTTTTGGAGGCATGATCAAATCGTTGTCGGCCAAAGCTTTGATTTCCTCAATATCCGACGGATAAAGAACAAAGCCTACCTCAAACTCTTCATCATCTATTCGTTGCTTTAAATCTAAAACCGAGTTCTTTCCGGAGGCATATTCAATGCGTTCATCGTTTCTCAAATCAGAAATTCCCAAAATAGGATGCAAAATCTTGTCGTACAGAATTTGAGTATCAAGAGCTTCCAATACAGAACCGAATCGTTCGTCTCGCAGGGTCAAGCTGTAGAAACAATGGTTGAGATACATCCCAAATTCGTGTTTATGCGTTGGTTTGAAAGGCTGTTCACTATGGCTTTTTACGATAAAATCTTCGGCCAGTTTTTTAATGAAGGCTTCGCGCGAAAGACCGTTCAAGTCTTTAACGAGTCGGTTGAATTCGTAAATTTTGATGTTGTGTTCCGAAATCAAATAACTCAACAAATAATCCTTGGCTTTGTTGTTTGGGTTGTCATTTTCATCGGCTAGCAATTTAGCAGCTTCACAACGATGATGGCCATCGGCAATATACAGATAATCAGTTTTTTTGAAGATATTTTGCAACCAATTAATTTCCAGTTGATCCTCGATCTTCCAGAGGTAATGCGTTTCTTTTTTGGTGGTCGAAAATTCGAAATCGGCGAGTTTCTGTGTGCAATTAAAAATCCAATTCTCGATAGTTTTATTGTCGGGATAAGTCATCAACACCGGCTCTGTGTTGAACTCCGAATATTTCATGTATTCCTTGAGCAGCCGAACGCGAAATGCAATGGTATCTTCGTGTTTGCGAATGATATTTTGACGATATTCCTCTAGAGAAGTACCCACAATAATGCCTGCAAAAGATTCGGTTTTTGTTTTAATCTTGTGAATATAAACGGCCGGTTTGTCATCTTTGACCAAAATGATTTCGTTTTTGAAATCTTGGTATTTCTGATGCACTTGACGATAACGTTTCTCGTAAGCAATAGACTGTTGGTTTACAAAAGCCGGACGAATCACGTGCAAAAAAGACAATGGGTTGAAATCAAGCTGAGCAGCCAATTCCGCATTCACGTATTCGTCGTAGGAACGGCAGGTAACCAGACAAACTTTATCGCGAGTTGGTCTTACAGCTTGGAAAGGAACTATGGTCGCCAATCTTTAAATATTAGTTTTTAGTGAACATTTTCGCCACTTTCTCGGCCTTTTTACTTTCGCTATAATCATAAAAACCTTCGCCAGACTTAACGCCCAGTTTTCCGGCGCGAACCATATTGACCAGTAATGGGCAAGGAGCGTATTTAGGGTTTTTAAAGCCGTCGTACATTACGTGAAGAATAGCGAGGCAAACATCTAAGCCGATAAAGTCAGCCAATTGCAATGGCCCCATCGGATGTGCCATTCCGAGTTTCATTACGGTATCAATCTCATAAACCCCGGCCACACCATTATACAAAGTCTCGATGGATTCGTTAATCATCGGCATTAAAATTCGATTCGCAACAAAGCCCGGATAATCATTCACTTCCACCGGAACCTTTCCTAAGGTAACTGACAAATCCATGATGGTTTTAGTAACGGCATCAGAAGTATTATAACCGCGAATAATCTCTACAAGTTTCATAATCGGCACCGGATTCATAAAGTGCATTCCGATGACACGCTCCGGATGCGATACCACTGCGCCGATTTGGGTAATCGAAATCGATGAAGTATTGGTAGCCAATATCGTGCTGTGCGAACAATAGTCATTGAGTTGCTTGAAAATATTGAGCTTAAGTTCTACATTCTCGGTGGCAGCTTCTACGACCAAATCTACACCAACCACGCCGTCTTTAATATCCGTGTAGGTGATGATGTTGCCGATGGTTTTAAGTTTGTCGGCTTCGGTAATGGTGCCTTTAGCAACCATTCTGTCGAGGTTTGCGGCAATAGTGGCCATGCCTTTATCGAGTGATTTTTCAGAAACGTCTATTAGTTTTACGGTGAATCCGCTTTGGGCGAAAGTGTGGGCAATACCGTTACCCATGGTTCCGGCTCCGATTACGGCGATATTTTTCATATATACTGTTTTTAGTTTGTTCTGAATTTTAGGCACCCGGCTCAAAGCAACCAATAATTTGGTAGGCGACGCGAAGTGCTTCTGTACCTTGTTCTAAAGTAACAATCGGCGTTGTGTTGTGGTTGATGGCATCGGCAAAAGTCTCCAATTCATCGAGAATCGCGTTGTTCGGATGTACTTCCGGGTTGGCGAAATAAATCTGCTTTTTGACTCCTTCCGCATTTTGTAAAATCATGTCGAAATCGCCCGGCGTTTCAGGTGCGTCTTTCATTTTCACGACTTCGCACACTTTATCAAGAAAATCTACTGATATGTACGCATCTTTTTGGAAGAACCGCGACTTGCGCATATTCTTCATCGAAATCCGGCTTGAAGTCAGATTGGCGATGCAGCCGTTTTCAAACTCAATTCGGGCATTGGCGATATCGGGCGAATCTGAAATTACCGAAACTCCGCTGGCATTAATCCTTTTCACTTTGGATTTTACAACGCTCAAAATCACGTCGATGTCATGAATCATTAAATCCAATACTACCGGAACATCTGTGCCGCGCGGATTGAATTCGGCCAAACGGTGTGTTTCGATGAACATCGGATTTTCAATCATATTTTTGGTAGCGATAAAGGCCGGATTGAATCGTTCTACATGTCCGACTTGGCCTTTTACATTGTACTCTTTGGCAAGCGAGATGATTTCTTCGGCTTCTTCTACAGTGTTGGATATCGGCTTTTCAATAAAAACGTGCTTTCCGGATTTGATCGCCACTCGCGCGCATTTGTAGTGTGAAAGTGTCGGAGTAACAATATCTACTACATCTACAGCGTGGATTAAAGTAGCGATGGTCTGGAATTGTTTATAACCAAATTCTTCAGCGATTTTTTTTCCGTTTTCGAGATTTTCGTCGTAGAAACCAACGAGCTCGTATTTTTCAGATTGTTGGAGTAGTTTTAAATGTATTTTCCCGAGATGGCCAGCACCGAGAACGCCAATTTTGAGCATAAGTGGATTTTTTATTTCATTCAATTCGGGCTAGGCCGCGAGTGAACAAAAATAGGAATTAATTTGCTTCGTACAATCAATTTGCGGCTAAGGTTCTCAACAAATCCGGTTAGTTATTCAACTATACTATGGAATGAAAATCGATTGAGGGATGACTCATTCAAAATTCAACATTCAACATTCAAAATAGGATTTACTTTGTTATTTTTACCAAAAAATTCCCCTGTTTTGAAAGATACCCCGAAACACCAAGGCCTCAGGAACCAACTAGTGGCGCAGCTCAAAGAAAAAGGCATCACCGACAAAAACGTACTCGAAGCCATCAAGAAAATCCCGAGGCATTTATTTCTGAATTCGAGTTTTGAAGATTACGCTTATCAAGACAAAGCTTTCCCAATTGGTGCGGGCCAAACCATTTCGCAGCCTTATACTGTGGCTTTTCAATCGCAACTACTTGAAGTAAAAAAAGACCAGAAAATCCTTGAAATCGGAACCGGTTCGGGTTATCAAACGGCTGTGCTTTGTATAATGGGCGCAAAGGTTTATAGTGTCGAAAGACAAAACGAACTCTTTAAACAAACTTCTATATTGCTTCCTAAATTAGGCATTCGCCCCAAGCATTTGTCGTTTGGTGACGGTTATAAAGGTTTGCCAAATCATGCGCCGTTTGACAGCATCATCGTAACTGCCGGCGCGCCTATAATTCCGAAACCGCTGATGGCGCAGCTCAAAATAGGAGGCAGACTCGTGATTCCGTTGGGTGAGCAACACCAAATCATGACTTTACTTATTAGAAAAAACGAGACCCAATTCGAAAAACACGAACTCGGAGAATTTAGGTTTGTGCCTTTGTTGGAAAATAAAAATTAATTAAGGTTTTCTCAGCGCCTCCATTTTAGTTTTAAGCACATTCATTTCTTCAAAAAGCGCTTCAATCGCGGCATTGTCTTTAGGTTTAATTAGGTTGAGTTGTTCTGCAGCTGCTTCAAAAGCTTTAATCCCTAAAGGTTCGTCTTGAATTTCAGTCAGTAATTTTTCTTTAATCCACAAAATCGTCAGCGATTCTATGTTGATATCAAACAACTGAGCGAGTTGCGTTATTTGATTTTTGGTCGGGCGACGTTGTCCGTTTTCGAACTTGCTGATTAACGCTTGGTCAATTTTGAGCATCGAGGAAACTGCTCGGGTTTTCAAACCTTTACTTTCCCTACCTTTTTTGAGCCATGCCGCAACGCTTTCCATCAGTAATTAATTGTTGTAGGCTTTCTTGATTCTGTCTAAATCGCGCTTGGTGTCTTGTGCTTTAAGCGATTCGCGTTTGTCGTAGGTTTTCTTTCCTCGGCACAAACCAATATCTAGTTTGGCTAAACCTTTTTCGTTGGTGTGTAATTTCAGCGGAATAATCGTCAAACCTTTTACTTGTACATTTTTGAATAATGATTTGAGTTCGCGCTTGTTCAATAGCAATTTGCGTTCGCTTCGGGCTTTGTGGTTGAACTGATTGCCGAAAGCGTATTCTTCTATATAAGTATTAATGGCGAACAGTTCCCCGTTGCTAAATTCGCAAAAACTCTCGGTGATATTGGCCTTTCCGAGCCGAATTGATTTAATCTCGGTTCCGGTTAGTACGATGCCGGCAGTGTAGGTTTCCAGGATTTCGTAGTCGAAACGCGCCCGCTTATTAAGAATGTTGACCAGTTTAATCATAAGCGCAAAGGTAATAGAATTGTTGGTTGGATAAAACAGGTTGCGATTGCATTTAAAGAAATAAAAAAAAGTGTCCAGACTATGATTTAAGTCAGTTTTTAAGCAAAACTAGCGCGATACATTTGTCATATAAATTTTAAACAACATTAATTTAAAAACTAAAAACAAATGAAAAGACTTTTTTTTATTGCCGCAGCTGCTCTATTAAGCTTTACTACTCAGGCTCAGGAAAAACAAGGATTAGAAGGAACATGGTGGGTAGCCGGACAAATTTCAAACAGTTCGACTAAAACCGGTGATGCTAAATCATCGTCGACTATGGTTTTACCAATCGTGGGTTATTTCTTTGCACCATCGGTAACCGCCGGTATCGGTATTGGAACCATCAGTTCTAAAACAGATAATGCTGCTGGCGTTACGACAGAAGATAGCAATACTTTTGTAGTAAAACCTTTGGTTAGAAAATACTGGAATATCAAAGGAAATTTCTTTATGTATGGTCAGGCAGCTTTGCCAATCATGTCTGGAAAAGAAGATATTTCTGATTCAAAAACCATGTCAGTAGGTTTAGAGCTTTCTCCAGGTTTTGACTATGTGCTTAACAAATGGATGACTATTGAAACTTCGTTCACGATTTTCAATGCTACAAGCTCAACTATAACACCGGACACTGGTGACAAAACTACAAAATTCGAGTTGAACGCAAACCCACTTAACTCTGTATCAGACCGTATGTTGGGCAATTTGCAAGTAGGTGTTAAGTTTTTGTTTTAATTAATAATTGTTAGTTTGGTTGTTTTTTTGGGCAACCGGGTAAGGAAGGGGTTGTTATCTTTTTTAGGTAGCAACCTTTTCCTTTTGCATGCATCGGCCAAGTTTTATTAACATTTCTGTTTTGGTTTTGAATTATTGTTATATTCGTTTCACCTAACTATAAATCAACTTTTTATGATTCGTAAATTATTACAATTCAGTATAGTGTTGCTGATTTTGGCCAGTTGTAACAATGAAGACGATTCACAACCCATCGTTATCGATGCCGCCCAACGCGAGCCACTGAACACTCAGCAAATCAATGCAAAAATCGATGAACAACTCAACGCAAAAGGCGACTTCAACTGGAAAAGCGCTTCAGACCATTTACTGTGGAGTGCCACAATGCAAGGAAACTCGGTAGTGACTATCGGTTTTGGGAATTCTGCCCAAGATTTTGACCGGGCCAAGACCGCAAATAGCGCAGCCATTGAAGCTGAGTTGATGCAAATCATTAAAAAGTATGAAGGTGATTCGGATGAAATACTGATTTCTTCTGATCGCTATTTGAATTTGATGAACGTGATAATTAAAAAGCAAGAAACCATCATTGCGCTCAGAAAGAACAAGTACATTCGATACATTGAGCCGGCTGATTATCATTATGTTGCCATCAAAAACGGGCAACGACGTTTAACTTCTTCGTCGAGTTCAGGTTCTTCAGGTTGCGGTTTTGATTCGACGGCCTTAAGTGCAGCCGACTATACTACCACAACACCCAATGCAAAAGTGCCTTGGACTTTCACCAAACACAACATTCCTAGTGCCTGGAATTACAGCAGTGGCCGAGGCATTACCATCGGAATTGTAGATACCGGAATTTCACCCAATCAAACTTTGCTGGGTTCGGCATTCAATACTGGTGATTCTTCGGGTAGAACTTTGCAGAAATTTGGAGTGTATGTGAATTCGATTTGGCCTTGGAGCACCAATACTGATGGCCCGAACGACCAATGTGGGCACGGCACCAGCATGGCTTCGGTAGCGACTGCCCCGAGAAACAACAACGGAATGCCGGTAGGTGTCGCTTACAACGCAAATTTGGTAGTTTACCGCGCCGCTTCAAATGTGGTTTTGGATGGTTATCAAGAGCAAGAAGGCGTGAAGAATGCGTTTACGGCTTTGGGAAATAATGCCAACGTGAAGATTATCTCGATGTCGATGGGTTATGTATTTTCTGTCGGGAAAATTGAAGACGGTATCCGATATGCTTACAGTAAAGGAAAGCTGATTTTCTGCGCTGGCGGAACCTCGACTAGTTTTACCACTTTTGTAGGCGTTATTTTTCCGGCTTGGATGCCAGAAGTAGTTGCGGTTACCGGCGTGAAGGAGGGAAGTACCTACCAAAAATGTGATGTTTGCCATACCGGAAACAAAATTGATTTTACTGTAATAATGCAACGTGCTTCCAGCGGCAATACCGTTCCGGTGAACAGTTATTACAATGCGCAGACGAATTATGTAGGTGGCTCATCAGTGGCTACAGCTACAACGGCTGGGATTGCTGCTTTGGTCTGGGCGAAAAACCCTACTTGGACGCGCGATCAAGTTTTGACCAAAATGAAACAATCTGCTACTTTTTATCCGGTTAAAAATCCGGAGTTTGGTCATGGCAATGTGAATGCTTTATTGGCAGTACAATAGCTTTTTGCACATAAAAAAATTATGAAACCACTATCTACTCGGTAGTGGTTTATTTTTTTCTCATCGGGTAGCTTTCTGAGCTGGCTTTTCCTTGCTGAGTGCCTGAAATAGTTGCCACCAAACTGTCTGCAGTAATTTTTTTGTAGACAATTTTCTGCGGAAAGTCATGCTTCGGATTTTCGAAAACCAGTTCTTTGTCGGTTTTTGAAGTTAAGTTGAAATTGACCGGCTGATCATTGTTTTGGCCTTTGACTGTTGGGATGTATTGCACGAGTTCGCCGTTTTGAACCAGTTGAATTTGCTCTGAATGCAAAGTGTCTTTTGCTTTGATGTAATAGCTTTCACCGATGTAAATGCTGTCGTTGGCCTTGCTCCAGATTTCAATCATTTTGCCTTGCGGGTCTTGGTTTTCCCATGTACCGATAAGCCAATCAGCAGCCTGGAGTTGGTTTTCTTGACCAGATTTTTTACACGAAACGCTGAGTGCAATGGCAGCCAGTAGTAAGATAGATTTTCTCATAAGGAACTATTTTCAGGTTTTTCACTGTTGCAATAATAAGCAAAATTGCCCTAGCCCGGATGGCAGCGGCAGCTTTTGTTTGCTAAGCGGATATTTGCTTTTTTATCGAGGTGCAATAGCAAACAAAACTATAGCGTACAGCCGGAACAGCTTCGGAAAAAACCTATAACCTACAACTTACAACCTACAACATTTTTGCTTAAATTTGCGCACCAAAAAAAGGAAAAATAAAATGTTAGACAGACTGCAAATAGTAAAACAGCGCTTTGACGAAGTTTCGGACTTGATTATTCAGCCCGATGTGATTGCCGATCAGAAGCGTTGGGTGGCCCTCAATAAAGAATACAAAGATTTGAAAGCGCTCGCCGAAAAACGCGACGAATACGTAAACCTGACCGGAAATATTGCCGAAGCCAACGAAATTATTGCCGATGGCTCAGACGTAGAAATGGTCGAGATGGCCAAGATGCAACTCGACGAGGCCAAAGAAAGATTGCCGGAATTAGAAGAAGAAATCAAGTTCATGCTGATCCCGAAAGATCCGGAAGATGCGAAAAACGTGATGGTTGAAATTCGGGCCGGAACCGGTGGTGATGAAGCTTCGATTTTCGCAGGTGATTTGTATAGAATGTATACCAAATATTGCGAAAACAAAGGCTGGAGAACCTCGGTAGTCGATATGAACGAAGGCACCTCAGGCGGTTTTAAAGAAGTCATTTTCGAAGTAACCGGTGAAGATGTTTATGGTACTTTGAAATTTGAAGCAGGTGTTCACAGGGTTCAGCGTGTTCCGCAAACGGAAACCCAAGGCCGCGTGCATACTTCGGCAGCAACGGTAATGGTGTTGCCAGAAGCAGAAGAATTCGACGTGCAGATTGACATGAACGACGTAAGAATTGATTATTTCTGTTCTTCAGGGCCGGGCGGACAATCGGTAAACACGACCAAATCGGCGGTTCGTTTAACGCACATTCCAACCGGATTGGTAGCGCAATGCCAAGACGAAAAGTCGCAGCACAAGAACAAAGACAAAGCGTTAACGGTTTTGCGCTCGCGTTTGTATGAGCAGGAACTCGCCAAGAAACAGGAAGAAGATGCCAAGAAACGTTCCTCACAGGTAAGCTCAGGTGACCGTTCGGCAAAGATTAGAACTTATAACTATTCGCAAGGCCGCGTGACCGATCACAGGATCAATATGAACATTTACGATTTGCAGAATTTTGTCAATGGTGATATCCAGAAAATGATTGATGAGTTGCAACTCGTGAACAACACCGAGAAGTTGAAAGAAGCGAGTGAAGTGTTTTAACATAAAATCTGCCTAGCAAAAAGCGACGGTTGGCATTTAAAATTTGAACTTATGAAACATCCAATTCTTTTTAGTTTGTTTTTGGTTATTAGTCAATTTTCGTTTGCACAATACGGCGATCTCGACCCAACCTTTCACGGAACCGGACAAAACGGAAGTTTATTCGAAGGAGACAGCCGCGCCAGAAGCATCATTTTCCAAGAAAACGGTAAGGTTATTTTTGCTGGGAATGCCGATTACGCTACTACTTTGGGAGACAAACTCGTCGGGTTGATTCGGGTAAATGAAGACGGCAATTTTGACACTACTTTCGGAACCGATGGCGTGATTCGGATGCGCGTAAAAAATGCTTCGTTCACTAATTTTGGTTCGTTATTGAAGATTGATGACAGCAGTTACTACTTAGTGTCTTATTATGGCGAGCGTTATTCTTTAACCAAACTTAACTTGGATTGTGTGGTCGATACCTCTTTTGGCACCAATGGCACTTTTGATTTGGTTTACGGCACAATATTCAATGCTGCCAATGTTAAAGTAGCTCCAGACGGAAGTTTTACTGCCAGCGGAAAAGCCAAACAAACCAGTAGTGGCCCAATTGGCTTGGCTTTAGGGAAATATTTCTCAAATGCTACCGTTGATACTTCATTCGGCAACAACGGCTTTTTGTTCTTTCCCTTGAACGATATTCCTGCGAGCAGTGCAGACAATATCAGTGGTTCGCTCTATCCGCTGAGCGACGGCAAATATTTGGTTTTGGGCAATTATGTTTACACCGATGCAGGCAATGTGCAGCGCCGCAATTATTTTATTAAAAAATTTAATGCCGATGCCACTGTCGATAATTCTTATGGCACAAGCGGCGTGATGCTCAGCAATGCCATTTCTTCTGCTTATCTGACAAAAGTAGCTGATGATGGTAGTGTATCTCTGTTGGCCAATCCGGTGACTACTTATTTGAATTCGCCGCCTACATCCATTCGTACTATAAAGTTCGATGCCAGCGGTAATTTAGTTGCAGAGCCGGTTATTTATTATGGTTCCACTTTGCCCAATACTTACATATTTTCAGTGCTGGAGCAAGAAGACGGAAAAATTGTTTTTGCAGGCCAATACATGGACAATCCGCCACTGACCGGAACCGATAGCTTTGTGATTCGTTGTCTTCCCAACGGAAACTATGATTCGACCTTTGGCAACAACGGTATCTTTAAAGCGGCTTTTGGCGGTAACGAAAACATAAGCAGAATCGCTTTTGATTCTCAAGGCCGGTTGGTTTTTGCCGGTACCCGAATCTTTAACGGGCATTGGGAATACCTAATGGGCCGACTCACCACCGGAATTGTTTTAGGAAATCTAGACTTTAACACTGGTGCATCATTAACCGTTTATCCGAATCCGGTGCAGTCTGCGACAGTTTTGCATTATGAACTGGCCCAAGAGCAAAAAATCAGTATTGGTTTGTATGATTTGACCGGAAGATTGGTGCGAAAATTTGCTACAGATGCTACAAGAAACCAAGGCGCTCATCAAGAAACGCTTGATTTTCAGTCTCTAGGCAAAGGCACTTATTTGCTGCAACTCAGTAGTGCCGAACAAATCAGCAGTACGGTAAAAATTATTCGTCAGTAAACACTCATTACTGGTTTCCCGTTCTTTTTTTTTTGAAGCTGTTCCCGTTTTTCACTATATCTTTACTGGCGAACCCCGCCAGCAAAGGATGCCGTTACAACCGGGGCTAGGACTATTGATTGGTAAGAGGTTCCTATATTTCCATTCATTTTATTTTTTAATCTAGCGTGTATGCTTTTTAACTCGATCCATTTCGCCTTTTTCTTGCCGGTTGTTTTTTTGCTCTATTGGTTTATAGCCAAAGGCAGCGTGAAATCGCAGAATATTTTGTTGTTGTTGGCCAGTTACTTTTTTTATGCCTGCTGGGATTGGCGTTTTTTATTTCTGCTGATTTTTTCAACCTCGTTAGACTATTACACCGGAATCAAAATTTTCGATGCTACCAACTCAAAGCAACGAAAATGGTGGCTCTGGATTAGCGTTGGTGCTAATCTGGGCTTTTTGGGTGTTTTTAAATACTACAATTTCTTTGCTGAATCGTTTGCTCAAGCTCTCTTGATGGTTGGCCTTAAAGCCAATTTAGGTTCACTGAATATTATTTTGCCGGTCGGAATTTCTTTCTATACCTTTCACGGTTTGTCGTATGTAATTGATCTCTATAAAAACAAGATTAAGCCTGAGCGCGATGTGATTACTTATTCCGTCTTTGTGAGTTTCTTTCCGTTACTCGTTGCGGGCCCAATTGAAAGAGCCACTCATTTGCTGCCGCAGCTCATCAAAAAAAGAGCATTTCATTATGCGAAAGCCGTTGACGGATTAAAGCAGATTTTGTGGGGTTTGTTCAAAAAAATGGTCATTGCAGATAACTGCGCGACTTATGCCAATACGATTTTTGGAAATCCTTCAGAACATTCAGGAAGTACACTTTTGCTCGGTGCCGTGTTTTTTGCATTTCAGATTTATGGCGATTTTTCAGGTTATTCAGATATTGCGCTGGGAGCCGCCAGACTTTTCGGCATCGACCTTTTGCGCAATTTTGCGTATCCCTATTTCTCGCGCGATATTGCTGAATTTTGGAGACGTTGGCACATTTCTCTGTCGTCTTGGTTTAAAGATTATTTGTATATCCCATTAGGAGGAAGTCATGGCAGCAAATGGATGGCTGTGCGCAACACCTTTATCATTTTCCTTTTCAGCGGCTTCTGGCATGGTGCCAACTGGACTTTTATTCTTTGGGGTGCAGTACATGCTCTGTATTTCATGCCATTATTGCTTTCAGGGAAAAACAGAACCAATATCGAAATTGTAGCTTCGAATAGTTTACTGCCCAATCTCAAAGAAATGGGGCAAATGGTTGTTACTTTTATTTTGGTTTCATTGGCTTGGATTATTTTTAGGTCTGAAAGTATCACCCAAACTTGGGTTTATTTCTCTAGAATGTGCGCTGCAGATTTATTCAGTATACCGTATTTTCTAGGAATCAAACAAGCTGCCATTACTATTGTATTTATTGTTTTTATGCTACTGATAGAATGGATCGGAAGGCAACAACAATATGGCATTCAATCGATAGCAACCCAATGGAGCAAACCATTTAGATGGGCTTTTTATTATCTAATTACGATGTTGATTTTCTTGTTCGGAGCGGTAAATGAGACGTTTATTTATTTTCAATTCTGACCGATGAAAAAATTTCTAATCTATTGTTTGACGTTTCTTCTTTTGCTAACGGTTTCTATTATTGCATTGCTTTTCCGTGCCGACGGATATACCGATGCGCATTATCTGCGATTCACAACTCCTAAGCAACGGAGCCTGATTCTAGGAACTTCAAAAGCAGCGCAGGGATTAAGACCGGAAACAATGAATCAGATTTTAAAATCACAACTTTACAATTACTCTTTCGATATCAGCAAAAGTCCTTACGGACCGAGTTATCTCCGAAGCGTTCAAAGAAAACTCGACCCCAATACTAAAAACGGCATTTTTATTCTGACAGTGGATTACTGGGGTATCGCTACTAAAAGCCAGCATCCAAATGACAGTTTGGCTTTTAGTGAAAACCATTCTTGTGTAGGCGAAATGAAAATTGTTAACCAGAAACCCAATTTTACCTATTTAACCCAATACCTCTCTGGCAAGTACTATGGTTTGATTTTTGAATCGTCTGTCGCTTTTTTGCACGATGATGGTTGGTTCGAAGTAAGCCTTGATGAAGATTCATTATCAGTTAACCGAAGAACTGAAAGTACTTTAAATCAGTACCGACAATATGAGTCAGATTATTTATTTTCACAACTCAGGTTGGATTATCTTCTGAAGATAATCGACTTTTTAAGTCAGCACGGTAAAGTGTATTTGGTCAGATTGCCGATGGCCTCCGAACTAATGCAGATTGAGCAGCGATTGCTTCCGAATTTCAATAAACGTATTGAAAAAGCGGTAGCAAAATCATCCGGATATCTTGATTTAACCAATAAAAACAACCAATATCACTACATCGACGGTATACATTTGAGTAAGAAATCAGGGCAGCAAGTTTCTGAAAAAATCGCAAAATGGATTCTGAAGCAGCAATGGCAATCAAGCTTCAAGAAAAAATAAACAATTATCTTTGCCCCGAAACTACACAACCATGACAACAACACAACTCACCGAACAAATCCGCCAAAAAGAATCCTTTCTCTGCATCGGCCTCGATGTCGATTTGAATAAAATCCCACCGCATTTATTAAAACTCGACGATCCGATTTTCGAATTCAACAAAGCCATCATAGACGCGACTTATGACATAGCTGTAGCTTACAAGCCGAACACTGCTTTTTATGAGGCCTACGGAATCAAAGGTTGGCAATCGCTTCAGAAAACCATTGATTATCTCAACGAAAAGCATCCTGAAATTTTCACCATTGCAGATGCCAAACGCGGTGATATCGGTAATACTTCGTCTATGTACGCCAAAGCTTTCCTGGAAGATTTGAACTTCGATTCGGTTACTGTCGCGCCTTATATGGGCAAAGATTCCGTGGAGCCGTTTCTAGAATTTGAGAACAAGCACACCATTTTACTCGCCTTGACTTCCAACGAAGGCGCATTCGATTTCCAGACAGCGTTTGCCGACGAAAAACCGTTGTATCAGCAAGTGATTCAAACCTCCAAAAACTGGAAAAACAGCCAAAACTTGATGTACGTAGTAGGAGCAACCAAAGCCGAATACTTCAAAGAAATCCGCAAGATTGTTCCTGACAGCTTTCTATTAGTTCCGGGCGTCGGTGCGCAAGGCGGAAGTTTAGCCGAAGTTTGCGAGCATGGAATGAATGAAGCTATTGGATTGTTAATCAATTCTTCACGCGGGATTATTTATGCTGATAGTGGAGAAAATTTTGCAACCAAGGCTAGGGAAGAAGCGCTGAAAATCCAAACTGAAATGCAGCAGTTGATGCAAAAAAGATAAACACGAATTGCACGAATTAGCACGAATTAAATTCGCTGGCTCGATATGAAAATGCTAACAGACCAAGTAGGAAATACCCATTATATTGAAACTGTTCCCAAACGGATTATCTCGTTAGTGCCTTCGCAAACTGAATTACTTTACGAATTGGGTTTGGAATCTAGTATCGTCGGTATAACCAAATTCTGCGTGCATCCGTTTCATTTCAAATCGACTAAGAAAGTGGTAGGCGGCACTAAAAAAGTACATTACGAGAAAATCCGCTTGTTGCAGCCCGATATCATCATTTGCAATAAAGAAGAAAATACACTTGAAATTGTCGAAGAACTCCGAAAAATCTGCCCGGTTTGGGTAACAGATATTAAAACCATCGAAGAGAATTTTCAAATGATTACTGATTTCGGACAACTCTTCAACTGCCGCACCGAAGCTCAAAAGTGGAACGATAAATTACTATACGCTTTGGTTGATTTTCGGGCTTTCATCAAAGAAAAACCCTTCAAAAAAGTAGCCTATTTTATCTGGAAAAATCCATACATGGTTGCTGGTTCGGGAACTTACATCAATGAAATACTGCAACTGAACCATTTTCAAAATATTTATGCCGACCGCGAAAGCCGTTATCCTGAAGTAGAACTTAGAAAATTGCGTCTCGAAGGCGATCCAGACTTGGTGCTTTTATCCTCAGAACCTTATCCATTCAAAGACGAAGATGCCTTCGAAATCGGGAGATTCACGCATCACGCCAAAACAATTTTTGTTGACGGCGAAATGTTTTCTTGGTACGGATCTCGGCTGCTGAAAGCATTTTCCTATTTCAAAAAACTCCACGAGCGAATTGCATAAAAAAAAGCCGCATCAATTAAGACACGGCTTTCTTATTAAACTAACTCTAAACCAAAATAATAAAAACCTTTTTTATTACCCTACAAATGTCCGCCGAATGTGCCAGTTTCCTAGTTAAAGCTTTGTTATTTCTTTGTTTGAGTAGTGTTAAGTTTTTATTTCTTGTCTTGCAGCGCGAAAACCTTTTTCAAAAGATCCGAGGTTCTTGATTTGATATTCGTGCGGATGTCTTTTTCTTCTACCGAAACCATCTTGAAAACTCCGTCCATGGCTTTATTGGTTACATAATCGGTAATGTCCGGGTTTACTTTGGCAACCTTTGGTATTGAGTTGTATTTCTTAATAATCGAAGCCCAGATTTTATCAGCACCCACTTTTCCAATCGATTGCTGTACGACAGGACTAAATTTGGCGTACAAAGCAGTCGAAGTGGTACCTTTCAAATAATCTGTTGCAGCGGTTTCTTTGCCCATTAAAATCGATTTCGCGTCTGAGAACGACATGCTTTTAATTGCGTTCAAAAAAATCGGAGTAGCTTCTTTTACAGCGTCTTCGGCAGCCCGGTTTAACGATTTGATACCGCTGTCGGCCAGTTTGCTCATGCCGAGTTTGCGCAAGGTTTTATCCACTTTTTTAAGTTCATCCGGCAACACGATTTTGACCATTTCGTTCTTGTAGAAACCATCGGTTGCGGTCAGTTTGATGACTTGTTTGGTAATGCCGTTGTTGAGCGCTTCTTTCAAACCGGCCGCAATATCAACACTTCCGCTGGTATTGACCTGGTTGAGTTTGTCTTTCACTTGGTTCAGCAAATCCTGCCAATCTTGCGCCATTGCGAAAGTCGGAAGTAGTAAAAAAAACCATAAGATTCTTTTCATTTTTATATTTTTTAGAAGCCGGGAACCTGCTGTACGCTATATCTTTTAAACCTAGTAGGTTTAAAAGGATGCCGCTGCCATCAGGGCTAGGGCTATCCGGTTCAAAATTTGTCCAAATCTAGTCATTAAATTCAGTTACAAAAACCGCTTTATTATAATTTTATGTTTTGCCCGATTTGGTAGGCATTTTTTAAGAATTTCTGTAAATTGCACGCGTTTAAAAAAGAATCCCTCAATATGGAACAAGCCCAACCCTACATTCCCCAACACAAAGTCAGAATCGTAACGGCAGCCTCACTTTTCGATGGTCATGATGCCGCAATTAATATCATGCGACGCATCATTCAAGCCACCGGAGTCGAAGTGATTCATTTGGGCCACGACCGCTCTGTAGAAGAAGTAGTCAACACCGCCATTCAAGAAGACGCCAACGCGATTGCCATGACTTCTTACCAAGGCGGGCACAACGAATATTTCAAATACATGTACGATTTGCTCAAGGAAAAAGGAGCAGGGCATATCAAAATTTTTGGCGGCGGCGGCGGAGTTATTTTACCTTCTGAAATTTCTGAATTGCACGAATACGGCATCGAGCGCATCTATTCTCCTGATGACGGTCGCGCAATGGGCTTGCAAGGCATGATCAATGATTTGGTCAAACGCTCAGACTTTGCGGTAGGCGATAAGCTCAACGGAGAAGTCAATCATCTCGAAGAAAAAAATCCTACGGCGATTGCGCGCGTCATTTCTTCAGCAGAAAATTTCCCTGAAGTTGCCAAAGAAACTTTAGATATCATCCACAGCAAAAATAAAGACTGCAAAACACCGGTACTCGGAATCACCGGAACCGGAGGCGCTGGAAAATCCTCGTTAGTAGACGAACTCGTGCGTCGTTTCCTGATTGATTTTCCAGAGAAAACCATAGGCCTCGTTTCAGTCGATCCGTCTAAAAGAAAAACCGGCGGTGCCTTACTTGGTGACAGAATCAGAATGAACGCGATCAATAACCCACGGGTTTACATGCGTTCGCTGGCCACACGTCAATCTAATTTGGCATTGTCCAAATACGTAGCCGAAGCCATTCAGGTTTTAAAAGCTGCAAAATATGATTTGATTGTTCTGGAAACTTCGGGAATCGGTCAATCTGACACTGAAATCATGGACCATTCAGACGTTTCATTGTATGTAATGACACCCGAATTCGGAGCCGCCACGCAATTGGAAAAAATTGACATGCTCGATTTCGCCGATTTGGTTGCCATCAACAAATTCGACAAACGCGGTGCGCTCGATGCTTTGCGCGATGTGAAAAAGCAATACCAACGCAACCACCAACTTTGGGACAGCGATTTGGATACGCTTCCGGTATTCGGTACAATTGCGTCTCAGTTCAACGATCCGGGCATGAACACGCTCTACAAAGCCGTGATGGACAAAATCCACGAGAAAACACAATCGGATTTACATTCCACATTTGAAATCACGCGAGAAATGAGCGAGAAAATCTTCGTGATTCCGCCACATAGAACGCGTTACCTTTCAGAAATTGCCGAGAACAACCGCAAATACGACGAAATCGCTTTAAGCCAAGAACAAGTCGCGCAGAAATTATACGGGATTTTCAAAACCATTGAAACCGTCGCCAAAAAATTGCCTAAACTTGATAAGTCTGGTATTGTAGACGAATCCTTGAATATTACTGAGCAAAACAAAGATTTCCTTACTTTGCTGACCAAAGAATTCGACCGTGTCAAAATGGACCTCGACCCATACAACTGGGAAATCATCCTCACTTGGGATGACAAAGTCAACAAATACAAAAATCCAATCTATTCTTTTAAAGTCCGCGACAAAGAAATCAAGATTGCTACCCATACCGAGTCGCTTTCACATTCACAAATCCCCAAAGTTGCCTTACCGAAATACCAAGCTTGGGGCGACATTTTGCGTTGGTGTTTGCAGGAAAACGTGCCCGGCGAATTTCCATTTGCTTCTGGTTTGTATCCGTTCAAGCGCGAAGGTGAAGATCCGTCGAGAATGTTTGCCGGAGAAGGTGGCCCGGAAAGAACCAATAAGCGTTTTCATTATGTTAGTGCCGGAATGCCAGCAAAAAGACTTTCTACTGCTTTTGATAGCGTGACTTTGTACGGAAATGACCCGCATATTCGTCCTGATATCTACGGGAAAATCGGAAATGCCGGGGTTTCTATCTGTTGCCTCGACGATGCCAAAAAATTGTACTCCGGATTTGATTTGGTGCATCCATTGACTTCAGTGAGTATGACCATCAATGGCCCGGCGCCGATGCTTCTGGGTTTCTTTATGAACGCTGCGATTGACCAACAGTGCGAGCATTACATCAAAGCCCACAATCTTGAAGCGGAAGTTCAGGAAAAAATCAACGAAATCTATAAAAAGAAAGGCACCAAACGCCCGCAGTACCAAGGCGAGTTGCCCCACGGAAACAACGGTTTGGGCTTGATGCTTTTGGGCGTTACCGGCGATCAGGTTTTGCCGGCTGATGTTTATAACGAAATCAAAATCAAAACACTTTCACAAGTGCGCGGAACGGTGCAAGCCGATATTTTAAAAGAAGACCAGGCGCAGAACACTTGTATCTTCTCGACTGAATTCGCTTTGCGTTTGATGGGCGATGTACAGGAATATTTCATCGAAAAGAATGTTCGCAATTTCTATTCGGTTTCTATTTCCGGTTACCATATTGCCGAAGCCGGAGCGAACCCAATCACGCAATTGGCTTTTACACTCGCCAACGGTTTCACTTACGTAGAATATTACCTAAGTCGCGGCATGAACATCAATGATTTCGGGCCAAACTTGTCGTTTTTCTTCTCGAACGGAATCGATCCGGAATATGCAGTCATTGGTCGAGTGGCCCGTAAAATTTGGGCCAAGGCAATGAAGAACAAATACGGAGCGAACGAAAGAGCGCAAATGTTGAAGTACCATATTCAAACTTCAGGTCGTTCGTTGCACGCGCAGGAAATCGACTTCAACGACATCCGTACCACTTTGCAAGCTTTGTATGCGATTTATGACAACTGTAATTCTTTGCACACCAATGCCTACGACGAAGCGATTACCACGCCGACTGAAGAATCCGTTCGTCGTGCGATGGCTATCCAACTCATTATCAATAAAGAATTAGGTTTGGCGAAAAATGAAAATCCAATCCAAGGTTCGTTTATTATTGAGGAACTGACAGATTTGGTAGAGGAAGCCGTATTGCAGGAATTCGACCGCATTACCGAAAGAGGCGGAGTGCTCGGCGCGATGGAAACGATGTACCAACGTTCGAAAATACAGGAAGAAAGTTTGTATTACGAAACCTTGAAACACACTGGCGAGTTTCCGATTATTGGCGTGAATACTTTCTTGAGTTCGAAAGGTTCGCCAACGGTGATTCCGGCTGAAGTGATTCGCGCAACCGAAGAAGAAAAGCAGTACCAGATTACGATGCTTGAGCAATTGCATCAATCTTATCATGACCAAGTCGAACAACAGCTCAACATTATCCAAGAAGCTGCTATCAACAACCAGAACATTTTCGAGAAATTGATGGAAGCCACCAAGGTTTGTTCGCTAGGGCAAATCACCAGCGCCTTGTTTGAAGTGGGCGGACAATACAGAAGGAATATGTAAGCTGGGATTTAAGACCGCTTCGCTGTAAGACTGTAAGATTTATAAAAACCGGTAAATTATCATTATCGGTTTTTTTAGTTATTGAAATATTGCCGGTCCCAAATCGCGACGTTGAAATTCTTGCCCATCATAAAAAAACCGTACATCAGCACGGCTATTACCGATTTGAAAGCAAACAAAAAGATAATGATGCTAGCCATCGGAACGGCTTTACTCAGGTTGGTTTCCGGTGTCAGAAAAGTAATTATCAAACTAATGATAAGGCAAAACCAAGTAAAACTCATCAGGCTTTCGACCGGTTTGACGAGCCATTTCCTAACCGGATTGATATCGTTTCCCCATTGGTGGATCAAATAATAGTAATCATTTCCGATAGGAGCGAAGAGCAACGGATCGTCGTAGCTCAATAATTGGAATGCCTTGCTCGGTGCCATAATCTTGAAGCCATGCAGTTGGGTTTGGTGCTGCTTTTCCAGCGCGTGGATTTTGCTAATGGCTTCTTCTGGAATGCCGGCTTTGAAAAACACACTGTCTAAAAACCTGAAGCGATAATCAATACAAACCCGACGAATCTGCGAAACGTGGTAAATTTTGTCGGTTTGCAACAAATCAGCGTTAAAAGCGTTTGAATCTGTTGAACTTTTAGATTCAAGTGTTTTTTTAATGCCATCGCGGGTCGTTTCATTTTCGTTCAGAATCCGGCTGACGGTTTCTAAAATATTCGTTTCCGATTGAAAGCGGCTGCGTTCTTTAAATAGTTCTTTCTCGATTATTCCTTTATTCTCGTTCATAGCAAATGAGTTTTCAAACCAATAACTATCAATAGATTGTAAAACTGAAATTATAAAAAACAAACGAAAAATAAAACCATTGCCTTGAAATTTAACCCTTTAACTAAAGTTAAAAAAAAGCCCCAAAAAGGGGCCATTATTCATTATTAATTATTCATTATTAATTATTTCAAGCTTCCCACCATATCTTCCGCTTTCACCCAAACATCAAAATCCTCAGCGGAAACATAGCCCAAACGAACCGCTTCTTCTTTCAAAGTAGTTCCGTTTTTATGTGCGGTTTGCGCAATCTCAGCCGATTTGTAGTAACCAATCTTGGTGTTCAAAGCCGTCACAAGCATCAACGAATTATCGACCAATTCTTTGATTCGTTTGTAATTCGGTTCGATACCGACCGCGCAGTGTTCTTCAAATGACAAACAAGCATCGCCTAATAGTCGCGCTGATTGCAGGAAATTGGCTGCCATCACCGGTTTGAAAACATTCAGTTCGTAATGCCCTTGCATGCCACCAACAGAAATCGCTACGTCGTTACCCATGACTTGCGCGCACACCATAGTCAAAGCTTCACATTGTGTTGGGTTGACTTTTCCGGGCATGATTGACGAACCTGGCTCGTTTTCAGGAATCAAAATTTCACCAATTCCCGAACGTGGACCGGAAGCCAACATCCTGATATCGTTTGCAATTTTATTCAAAGAAACCGCTAGTTGCTTCAAAGCACCGTGGCTTTCCACAATCGCGTCGTGCGAGGCCAAAGCTTCAAATTTGTTGGGCGCCGTCACGAACGGATGACTGGTAAATTTTGCAATGTATTCAGCGACTTTTATGTCATAACCGGCTGGTGTGTTGAGCCCGGTTCCTACGGCAGTTCCGCCCAAAGCAAGTTCTGACAAGTGTGACAGTGTATTTTTCAAAGCCTTAATGCCATAATTCAACTGCGCCACATAACCGGAAAGTTCTTGCCCTAAAGTAAGCGGTGTCGCATCCATTAAGTGTGTGCGGCCGATTTTTACTACGTTGTTGAATTCGGTAGCTTTGGCTTGTAAAGTATCGCGGAGTTTTTCAACACCCGGAATTGTCGTTTCTACTACAGCTTTGTAGGCTGCGATGTGCATTCCGGTCGGGAACGTATCGTTAGAAGATTGTGATTTGTTTACATCGTCATTGGCTTTAATTACTGCTTCGCCTTCACCGATTTTAAAACCAGCCAAAACTTGCGCACGATTCGCAACGACTTCATTCACGTTCATGTTGCTTTGTGTGCCTGATCCGGTTTGCCAAATCACGAGCGGGAATTGGTCGTCGAGTTTTCCAGCCAAGATTTCGTCGCAAACTGCTGCAATCGCGTCGCGTTTTTCGGTGGGCAATACGCCCAAATCGCAGTTGGCATAAGCGGCGGCCTTTTTTAAATAAGCAAAACCTTCGATGATCTCCTTAGGCATAGAAGCCGATGGCCCGATTTTAAAATTGTTTCTAGAGCGTTCGGTTTGTGCGCCCCAATATTTGTCGGCAGGTACTTTTACCTCGCCCATGGTGTCTTTCTCGATTCTGAATTCCATTTTGTTGTATGTTGTAAGTTATATGTTCTATGTTTGGGCGTTGCCTTCGGCCGGGCCTTCCGCACTCGCTTTTGCTCCATTGCATTGTGCAAAGAGCTCAGACAAATGCTCCAACCCCTAACGCGGGATTCCGGTGATATACAGGACCCTAGCCCGGATTGAAGCAAAGTGCCATGCACTGCGAAAAGCCGGAAACAGCTCCTTAAAAACCAGCCCAAAAGTAAGGATAAATGTGATTTTATAAAAATTGATTTGGAATTAATTGCCTACAAAAAATAATAAAGTTACCTTTGGCTCATAATTCAAAAAATTCCGGAAAACATGTTTGAATTTTCACAGTACTTGGGCTTTTTATTGTTCCTCTGTATCTTGACGATGGGCTTCTGGCTCATGTTCTTCTTGGTAGGCTTCCTCCAGTATTGGGTTGGCGGCGCGCTATGGGAAAGATACAAAGCGAAAAAAGCACAAAGAGAAGCTGCTAATTAATTTTAGAGCACCAAAAAAGGGAACCAACGATCGGGTTCCCTTTTTTATTTCTGTCTCATAGTCTTACAATCCTACAATCCTAAAGCGCAGCGGTCGTAAAGTCCTACAGCGAAGCGGTCTCAAAGCGCAGCGGTCCAAAATCTAATATTCCTCACCGCCATCATCGGAACGCTTCGGTTGTTTCTCGCGCTCGTTCTTGGCTTTGTTGAAACGGTAAGTAAACGATAAAGTGATTTGTCTTTCGCGCCATTGCATTTGGCTGTCTGAATTCACCGTTGGCGTATTTTGCTCTGTAAGTCTTTTCCGCGAATTGAACACATCGCTCACGTTGAATGCGATCGTGCCTTTGTCTTTTAAAACATCTTTGCTCAAACCTAAGTTCATGCTCGCGTTGGCTTTGTTGCGGCCTTGTGCGGTTTTCTGCTCGGCGTTGTAGGTGCCGTTGGTTTGAAAATCAATCTTGTAAGGCAAAGTGATTTTGGAAGTCAATCGCGTGAACCAAGTAGACGAATTAAAATAAAAATCTACAGTTTCGATAGCGCCGTTGATTTTGGTGTAAGTATAACTTCCGTCGGTTTTATTGCTGAAATAGTTGAAGTTTCCGTTGAGTCGCCACCATTTGAAAGGCGTGTAATTCAGTGTGAACTCGAAACCGAATTTGTTGTCGGTTGCTAAGTTGAACGGCGTTCTGATAATTACCGGAATGCCATCAATCTCATCGCCGCGTTCTTTGGCGATGAACTGAAACGAATCAGTAGTGTGGTTGACGTAAAGCGAAGTATTTAAGGTGAGTTTCTTCCATTTCTTTAAAAAGCCCAAATCGTAAGCATCACTCAGCGCCGGATCTAAATCAGGGTTTCCTAAAAACAAGCTGGTATTGCTAGAATAAGACGAAAACGGATTAATGAAACGATCGCGCGGACGGTTGATTCTTCTGCTATAGTTTAAAGAAATATTAGTGGTTTCACTGATTTCGTAGGTCAGGAAAAGGCTAGGGAAGAAGTTGTTGTATTTCTTGGTGTTGTAATCTGCTGTAGCAAGTTGGTTGATTTCGATATTCGAGTCTTCAAAACGCAAACCGCCGAGTATTGAGAATTTCTTGATTTTGGTTCCCAATTGAACGTAAGCCGCATTGATATTTTCCTTGTATTCGAAGTTGTTGGTGAATAACGGATTATCTGTAAAAATACCGCTGTTGGTTCGGTCTTCGGCTACATTATAATCAGAACGCAAAGTGAGGTAACTGCCTCTGAAACCCAGTTCCAATTGACTGTTTTTCTTGAACGGCAACACATAATCGGATTGGATCAGATTTCTGCTTTGTTTTTGGTTATTGCTGGTTTTTTCCGAAGAAATGAATCTCGGAGTCGGCAGAATTCCGTTGCCGTAAATGTTCGAAGTTTCATTGTCGCGGTTCACTGAAAAAGCGCCATCGATGGTGAATTTGTGTCCGTCGCGTTTGAATTTCTTGATGAAGTTGGTCGTGTATTCTATGTCTTGGCTCGAGCGGTACAAGTCGTTATAACGTTGGCGCAGCTCGAACGGATTGTTGGAATAAATTGAATAAAACACGTCTTCAGGATTACCGCCTTTGTTTTTGCGAATCGAAAGTGCATTGGTCCAAGACGAAGTTTTGTCTAAATACAGTTCGATGCCAAAATTGGTGTTGAAACCTTCACGCGCTCTGTCGTTGTTGCGTCGTTCTTCGATGTAAGAAACGAAATTGCCGGCGGAATCATAATTGGTTTGGTCAATTTTGGTATTTCCCGGGCTGTTGCTTTTGTTGTAACCGAGCGAACCAAAAAAATTCGATTCCTTGCTTTTGATGTTGAAGTTGCCCGAAGCACCAGTATTTTCAGGCGAACCTGCCGAAACGATTACGCTGCCGTTGATGCCTTGGTTCTTGCCGCGTTTGAGGATAATGTTCAGAATGCCGCCGCCACCTTCCGCATCATAACGCGCTGATGGGTTGGTCACGACTTCTACTTTATCGATAGCATCGGCCGGAATTTGCCTTAAAGCTTCGGTAATATTGACAGAATTGGAAGGCTTGCCATCAATCAGAATCCTCACGTTGCTGTTGCCGCGCAGGTTGACGGTTCCGTCGGCATCGACGCTAACTGAAGGAATATTGTCTAAAACATCGCTCACCGTTCCGCCTTTGACCATTAAATCCTGGCCTACGCTGTAGACTTTTTTATCGAGTTTGATATCAATGCTGGTAGTTTGCGCACGCACTTCTACGGCTTTGAGTTGGGTAAAATCTTCATCGAGCGAAATCACGCCTAGCGATGTGTTTTCTTGATAATCTTTGGCCGCAATAACAAACGGTTTGAACGAAATGAATTCTGCTTTTGCCGAATAATTGCCCGGGCTTAATGCGATATCGAACTCGCCTTTATTGTTGGTGATTCCGCCACCAATGATTTTCGGGTTCTTGGTATTGGTGAAAGTAATTGTAGCGTATTCTAGCGGTTGTTTAGTAGTTTTCTCAATGATGGTTCCTGATATTTTGATTTTTCGACCCTCAGGTTTTTGAGCTAAAAGAAATAACGGAAAAAAGAGTAGAAGCAAGCTGTATTTGAAATCCGACATAAATGAAGTTTGAGAGCACAAAAATAGGTTTTGCGGCAAACCTGCTTTCACAAAGCTATGTTAAATGATGGTTAATGCTTTCTCGAAAGGTCGTGCAATGACTGCTTTTTCTCCGTTAATTATTATAGGCCTTTCAATGAGAATGGGATTTTTGGTTAAGATTTCAATGATTCTCTTCGGTGTCAATTTCTTGCCTTGGAATTTTTCAATCCATAAAGGCTCTTTTTGCCTAACCAACTCAATAGGTTTAATGCCTAGTTTGCGAATTAATTCTGAAAGTTCTTCAATTGTTGGAGGTGCTTCTATGTACTTGACGACTTGGAAGTTGTGGTTACCTTGCTCCAGAAAAGCCAAACATTCGCGCGATTTACTGCAGCGGGCATTGTGATAAATCGAAATCATTAAGAATTGTTTTTGCAAAGGAATCAAAAAATCACTTAAATTAGTCAAAAATCATTGAGCATGTTTATAGAGCAAGGTATCCGAAAGGAAAACAAATTCTGGAAGTATTTAGTGGGTTCAATATTAATTATTTTGGCTTCGGGCATCGGGCAAATTCCGTTGTTGGTGGCTTTGATGATGCAATCCTTCGCCAGCGGAAAAGGGTTGCCCACCGATCAGAATTCGATTATGGAAATGCTCGATTCTAATCTTGCCTTGTTCTTGATTTTGGTTTCGTTCCTTTTTGCCATTGGCGGAATTTACTTCGTTGTGAAATATTTGCACCAACAAACGATGATTGAAATTACAACAACGAGAAAAAAACTCGATTTCAAACGCATTGGTTTTGCATTTTTAATTTGGGCATCATTAACTATAGTGACCACAATTCTAGATTATTGGATGAGCCCGCAAGATTTCGTTATTACATTTCAACCGCAGCCTTTTTTAATCTTGTTGGTCATCGGCACGCTAATGATTCCGATACAAACCACCTGCGAAGAATTGGTTTTTCGGGGTTACCTAATGCAAGGATTCGGGAATTTGAGCTTAAATAAGTGGTTTCCTTTGTTAATGACTTCTACAATTTTTGGGCTGATGCACATCTTTAATCCTGAAATAGAAAAGATGGGTTATATTGTGCTGATATATTATATCGGCACCGGATTGTTTCTCGGCATCATCACGCTCATGGATGAAGGAATGGAACTTTCTTTGGGTTTTCATGCGGCCAACAATTTAATTGGTGCTTTGCTAGTTACGGCAGATTGGTCGGCTTTTCAAACCGCTTCGATACTAAAAGATGTTTCCGATCCGTCAGTAGCGATTGACACTTTTCTCCCGGTAATTATCATTTATCCGGCGTTGTTGTTTGTCTTTGGCAGAAAATACCGTTGGACGCATTGGAGAGAAAAACTTACAGGCGAAATTTCCACTAAACACTTAGAGCATCATGAGCACACCAACTTATCATAACGTACACAACAGCTTTAAACTGGACGGTTTTCATTTGAACCGCGAAGATTTGTGCCGCGTGGCGTACAGCTTTATCAAAGAAGGAGAAGATTTTGAGAAACCTGTCGGCAGTTTCATTCTCGATTGGTTTGATGATCGGCCTTATCTGGAAATGCCCACTTCAGGAACCACCGGAAAATCAAAAAACATCCGACTAGACAAACAAGCGATGGTCAATTCGGCTTTGGCCACAGGTGATTTTTTTGATTTGGCTCCGGGCGACAAAGTCTTGCAATGCCTTCCGGTAAAATATATTGCCGGAAAAATGATGCTCGTTCGCGGCTTTATTTTAGGTTTAGATATGGATTTGGTAGCGCCCAATTCGACGCCTTTACACAAAAATGAAACAGAGTATGATTTTGTCGCGATGGTGCCTTTGCAAGCGCAACAATCCATCAAACAACTCAAGCAAGTCAAGAAGATGATTATTGGTGGCGCCAAGTTGCACGAAAAACTTGAAAAGCAATTACTCAAATCACAGACGATTGCTTACGAAACCTATGGCATGACTGAAACCATCACGCATATCGCAGCCAAAAGAATAGGAGAGAAGGCTTTCACGGTTTTGCCCAATGTGACAATTTCGTATGACGATAACAATTGTTTGGTGATCCATGCGCCAAGAATTTCAGATGAAGTCATTCGCACCAACGATATCGTAGAGTTGGTCAACGAAAACCAATTTATCTTTTTAGGTCGTTTCGACAACGTAGTGAACAGCGGCGGCATCAAGTTGATTCCGGAACAAATCGAAGCCAAACTCAGTGGAAAAATCGAACAAAGGTTCATTCTGTCCGGAAAACCCGATCAAACCTTAGGTGAGAAATTAGTTCTGATTATTGAAGGCGAAAAACAGCCGATTGATGAAGCTGTTTTTGAATCTTTAGACAAGTACGAAAAGCCGAAAGAAGTACTGTTTGTGCCAAAATTCAAAGAAACTGAAAACGGAAAAATCATCAGAAAAGATACCTTAGCCTTGGTACTACAGCAAAAATAACCGCAGCTTCTAAATACAGAAACTGCGGTTGTAATTGAAACAGTACCTTTACTTTTCCATTTTGAAATAGTAATCTGCCGAATGTTTTCCGCCGCCATAGAACACAAAGAAAATACTGATGCCCAGAACTGCCGTAGCCATCATCAGATTATCTGGCTCCATTTGCCCCAAAAAATTAATCAGTACCGCACCAAGTAAAATCGGTAGTTGTGCAATAATGGCCCAACGCGTAAGTAAACCAAAAACAATCATCACACCGCCCATAATGTGAGCCGCTGCAATGTAATGGAAAGTTAGCATTCCGCCCATGAAGTTACTCACCGGAGCAATCAAATCTTCAAATTCGCGGCTGTGTGTAATAAACGAGGCACCTTTGTAAACTAGAAAAACGCCAAGTAAAATTCTTAGTGCGTCGAGCGCATAATTCGTGTGGGCATTGGCCCATTTGTTCAAACCTTTTACAGAAGTGTCCATAATAAATAAGTTTAGAATTTAGTCTAAGTTACTATTTATTAATGGAATACGTTTTTTTATTGCAAAACATTTGAACAATTTCATTCACTTTTGATACCCATTAGCGGCTGAGTATAGGAAGATACACTTGCCACGGACCCACTTCATTTTGGTATTGTTTGGCCATAACACGTGAAATTTGCGCGATATGTCCCAAATCGTGAACTACCCAAGTGGCGAGTAGTTCCTTCAAGGTAACTGTTCCGAGCGCTGGATGAATGCCCGTTTTGGCTAAATCATCATCAGTAAGATTTTTAGATTTAAGAATATTGATATTGGTACTTCGCAAACTTTGAAATTCTTCCATCAATGCTGTGAAAGTTTTTCCTTTGTTTGATTCGAATTGGGCAAAGCGATCAAAAGTCGCAAAGGTTCTCTCTGGCTGGTCCGAAAGAATAATGTCCATGCGAACTATCCAATCGGTTTTTTCACCATGAATCAAATGCCCTAAAACGTCATAAGGACTCCAACTTTCTTCGCCTTCATTATTGAAAATCCAAGAATCTTCCATACCGCTTAAAAGAAAATCTAAGGTTTTTGGCGTGCGTTCTAAAACGGTTATGGCTTGCGAAATATTAAAATCCATGATGGATAAAATTAGTTTTTCGAATTAATTGTGTTGACCAAGTTGGTAAAGAAATTTGGTCGTATTGATATCTTTGAAACCAAAGCTCTTCTTGACTTTGAACTTGGTTTTGGTGATTTGTGTTGAAACTGGAATTCTTTCAATTTTACCATCGATACTAACTTCTACTGGCATTTCAAAATCCTTTTCTTGGGCTTGCCATTGCAAAACAAGTTGGTTTTTCTTACCAAGATAAACTTTTAAAATAGGAAGTTCTTTATAATTTAAATACTCATCAAAAACCGGCTTAAGGTTTATTCCGGTTTCGCGATTGAAAAAATCAACAACTGTAGGCGTATCAATAATTTGGTGGCGAAAAGTTGTTGAATATTTTAAAATAATCTGCCACCATTTCTCGTCGTTATTAACAATATGTCTAATAGTATTAAGCATTAGCGCACCTTTATAATACATATCGCTAGAACCTTCATTACTAACACCGTATTGACCGATGATGGGTTTGTCGTTGTGGATGTTGCGTTTCAGCCCGTTAATGTACTGTTGCGCTTTGTCGTAACCGTATTGGCATTCCAGAAAAACACTTTCGCTGTAACAGGTAAATCCTTCATGGATCCACATATCGGCAATGTCTTTAGAAGTGATGCTGTTGCCGAACCATTCGTGGCCGCTTTCATGAATGATAATAAAGTCAAAAAGCAGCCCAACGCCAGTGCTAGATAAATCGTTGCCGAGATAACCATTTTGATATTTATTTCCGTAAGCCACAGCGCTTTGGTGCTCCATACCTAAATAATGCGTTTCTACCAATTTATATCCATCATTGGCAAACGGATAAGTGCCGAATTTGCTCTGGAAACAATCCATCATCGGTTTGACTTGCTCGAATTGCTTCCGTGCTTTAGCTTCATTTTGCCTGAGAACATAGTAGTCCAAATCAAGGCCATTATAGTTTTCTCCGAAATGAATATAATCGCCAATATTGACGGTAATATCATAACTATTAATCGGATTCTTGACTTCCCAATCCCAGCGAGTGTATCCGTTTTTCAGATCTTCTTTGCCTATGAAACGTCCGTTCGAAACTTCGGTTAAACCATTGGGAACGGCCACTTTGATCGTACAGCCGAAATCAGGTTCATCTGTTTGGGAATCTTTACAAGGAAACCACAAACTGGCGCCAGTACCTTGAACCGCTACGCCAATAAAATCCTTGCCCTTGGCGTCTTTTTCAAATACAAAACCGCCGTCCCAAGGAGCGCGCTTGGCAATGGTGGGTTTTCCGGAATAGTAAAAATGCAAAAGCTGCTGTGAACCTTTATTCAAGGTTTTCGGGAAATCGATAAAAACAGCGTCGAACTCCCTTTTGTAGTTGAGTCTCTTGGCATTGAGAACGATACTATCAATAGTCATGTTCTCAAAAAGATCGAGCTGAATTTTTGAAGTATTTTCAACTACTTGGAAAGTAACATCATTAAAACCATGAATAGATTTCTCTTTCGGATCAATTTTGATATTCAAATCATAGCGCAAAACATCAAAACAAGTTCTTTCCATACGCAAACCACCACGCAGAGAATCTTTTCGGGTAAAAGTTTCCTGCGCAAACATTTGAAAGCCGAGTAGTAATAAAATAAACAATCGGCCAATCCATAAAAAAGAAAACTTCCTCATCTCCATGATTTTTACAACTCCTACTAACTACTGACTACTATTTACTAATTACTAACTCACACCTGAATCACGCCCAAATTAAATTTTTTCTCAATAGGAGCATGGTTAGCCGCTTCAATACCCATCGAAATCCATGTTCGGGTTTCTATTGGATCGATAATCGCGTCGGTCCATAATCTGGCGGCAGCGTAATAGGGAGAAACTTGCGCATCATAACGCGCTTTAATTTTATCAAACAATTCTTGCTCTTTTTCTTGATCAACGACTTCGCCTTTGGCTTTGAGTGCTGAAGCCTCGATTTGCATAAGTACTTTCGCGGCTTGCGTTCCGCCCATCACAGCCAATTCGGCACTTGGCCATGCGAAAATTAATCTTGGGTCGTACGCTTTACCGCACATGGCGTAATTTCCGGCACCGTAAGAATTTCCGATAATCACCGTGAATTTTGGCACTACCGAATTGGAAACAGCATTGACCATTTTCGCTCCGTCTTTAATGATACCGCCATGCTCGCTTTTTGAGCCCACCATAAAACCGGTCACGTCTTGCAGAAATACCAATGGAATTTTCTTCTGGTTACAATTCGCAATAAAACGAGTAGCCTTGTCTGCTGAATCTGAATAAATCGCGCCGCCAAATTGCATTTCGCCTTTAGCTGTTTTGACTACTTTGCGTTGGTTAGCAACGATGCCTACAGCCCAACCATCAATTCTGGCGTAAGCAGTAATCAGTGTTTTGCCGTAATCGGGTTTGTATTCATCCCACTCGGAATGGTCTACCAAACGCTTAATAATATCATACATGTCGTATTGGTCTGCACGCGATTTGGGCAAAATACCATAGAGTTCTTTTTCATCTAATTCAGGTTTCTCAGCCTTTTCGCGATTGAACCCGGCTTTGTCATAATCGCCAATTTTGCCTACGATATTTTTGATTCGGTCTAGTGCGTCTTTATCGTCTTTGGCTTTGTAATCGGTTACGCCCGAAATGGAACAATGCGTTGTGGCTCCGCCCAAAGTTTCATTGTCAATGGTTTCTCCGATAGCGGCTTTCACCAAATAGCTTCCGGCCAAGAAAATGCTTCCGGTCTTGTCGACAATCATAGCTTCATCGCTCATAATTGGCAAATAAGCGCCACCGGCAACACAACTTCCCATCACAGCCGCAATTTGGGTAATGCCCATACTCGACATGACTGCATTGTTGCGAAAAATGCGTCCGAAGTGCTCCTTGTCGGGAAAAATCTCGTCTTGCATTGGAAGATATACACCTGCCGAATCGACCAGATAAATAATCGGCAAACGGTTCTCGATGGCAATCTCCTGCGCACGTAAATTTTTCTTGCCAGTAATGGGAAACCACGCGCCGGCCTTTACAGTAGCGTCATTGGCCACAACAATACACTGTTTTCCTTTAATATAACCGATTTTAACTACAACGCCACCTGAAGGGCAACCACCGTGTTCGGCATACATTCCATCGCCAACGAAGGCACCGATTTCGATGCTTTTGGCTTTCGGGTCGAGCAAATAATCAATGCGTTCGCGAGCAGTCATTTTGCCTTCGGCGTGCAATTTTTCGATTCTTTTTTCGCCGCCGCCCAGTTTCACTTTGGCAAATTTTTGTTTGAGCTCTGATAGTAAAAGTTTGTTGTAATCTTCGTTTTTATTGAAGTTAAGATCCATGGGAAAGCTTGAGTTTATTGTCGCGCTAAAATACGAAAACGTTTGAATTATGGGCAGCACCTGAAAAAACTAATGTAAAAATAACTTTAAGAAAATGTTAACTACATAACAACTTCTTGTTGCTAAATTAATATTAAGTTAACATTGACCGCTTACTTTTGCCGCGTATTTTAATCACTATGTCATGACATTAAACAACGTGTTTCAGTTTTTGGTTCCGAAAGATAAAAAGTTCTTTCCATTGTTCGAACAAGCTTCAGAGAAGTTAATCCTTTTGGCCGAAACCCTTCACGAGGCAGTGAATGCTCCGAAAGAAGAACGCGAAGACTATTATAAAAAAATAGCCGATCTTGAGGTGACCATTGAGGAGATTACACACAAAACACATTTAGAACTGAGTCGAAACTTTATCACGCCATTCGACCGCGAAGACATTCACGCACTGGTGAAATCAATTGATAACGTAGCGGATTTCATGCACGGTGCAGCCAGTAGAATGCGTTTGTACCAAGTAGAAAAGATTACCAAATCCATTCGCAAACTGACTGAAATTAACCTTGAAGCTTGTCAATTGATTGGCATGGGTATTCGTGAGCTTAAAGTCATGAACAACAAAGCGATTAAAGAAGCTTGCAAACGCATCAACAAACTAGAAAGTAAAGCTGATGATGTTTTTGACAAAGCCGTTGCTGATATTTTCGAAAACGAAACCGATGTGAAAAACATCATTAAATACAAAGAAGTATTGTCTGCACTCGAATCTGCGTCAGACAAGTGTAAAAGTGTTTCCAACGTGATGGAGCAAATCTCAGTGAAACATTCATAAAAATCCCTCAAACTCTTTTTATGGATTTTACACTACTCATCATTATTATCGTCTTGGCATTGATATTTGATTATATCAATGGTTTCCATGATGCAGCCAATTCCATTGCAACTATTGTTGCTACCAAAGTGCTCACGCCGTTTCAAGCGGTTTTGTGGGCAGCACTTTTTAATTTTTTGGCTTATTGGGTTTTTGGTTTTGGGGTAGCCGATACCGTAGCTAAAACGGCCCACACCGGAAGTATCAACTTAGTGGTGATTTTAGCCGGAGTCATTGCCGCCATTATTTGGAACTTATTCACTTGGTGGAAAGGAATTCCATCTTCATCTTCGCATACTTTAATCGGAGGTTTTGCCGGAGCGGCCGTCATGCATGGTTTGCGCCACGTAACTGACCCAGAGCACGCAGGTTTTAAGATTGTGAATTGGCTTAAAGATGCCAAAGAAGGCGAATTGCTTCCTTCCGGGGTTTTGATTGTCATTTTGTTTATTGCCTTCGCGCCCTTACTCGGGATGATTATTTCTTATTTTATGTCGTTGTGGTTGATGTATTCTTCGCGCAAGAACATTTATCCAAAAATTTTCACAATGACTTTGATGGTGTTGGGTGTTTGGTTTTTAAGCACCGTTCTTACGCCATATGCCGACATTAAAAAACCAAGATTTGAAAGCGAGACTTTTAGTTTTCTTTGCGAACCAGCAAACATCAAGTGGTTTTTAGTGGCTTTTGTATTCTATAGTCTGGCTGTTTTTAACTTGTTTTTTAGTTCATTTTCGACAGCCAAAGCTGAAGCGGTACTCAAGAAAATGCAATTGTTATCCTCAGCGGCTTTCAGTTTGGGGCATGGTGGTAACGATTCTCAGAAAGTTATGGGAATTATCGCTGCTGCTGTTGCGGTTTATATCAAATCAAATCCGAATGTGGATATGTCTATTGGTTGGTTAGACCTTAATGTGGTATTGCCTTCAGAGAAAGACGGAGTTAAAATCGACGGTCACATGCCCGAGTGGATTCCGCTAACTTGTTATACTGTCATCGCTTTAGGAACCTTGAGCGGCGGTTGGAAAATCGTTAAAACAATGGGATCTAAAATTACCAAGGTGACCGCTTTTGAAGGCGTAGTGGCTGAATCTGCCGGAGCTTTGACCTTGTTTTCCACAGAGCATTTTAAAATTCCAGTTTCCACTACGCATACTATTGCAGGTTCGATTATCGGTGTAGGAATTACCAAAAGGGTTTCCGCCGTACGATGGGGGATTACTGTTAAACTTTTATGGGCATGGATTCTAACTATTCCTATTTCGGCTATCTTAGCGGCCGGAGTTTATATACTTTTGAATGCCATCCTTTAGTATAAATTAAGCTGCCTTTCTTGGCAGTTTTTTTTATTCAATCGATTTTAAAATGAAAAAAATCACGATTTTATTTTTATTGATTATTGCGAGTTCTCAGGCGCAGGTTACGATTGAACAATCTAAGAATGACAATGATGTTAAGCTTTCTACCTTACCTTATTACAGTTTTGGAAAAGGCATCGGAATTACTTCGCCCGATAGTTTGTTCCAGTTCAACATTCGTTTCCGAATGCAAAATCGTGCTACCTATCTCAAGAACGATGATGAAAATGGTGCTTATGATGGCCAAATACGGCGTTTGCGTTTGCGTTTTGATGGTTATGTAGGTAATCCGAAATTCCTTTATGTGATACAATTGTCCTTTGCTCCAGGTGATGTGGGTGAGGTTAAAGAAGGCGAGAACATCAACATTATTCGAGATGCCGTGATGTTTTACCGTCCGAACAAACATTGGAACATCAGTTTCGGACAAACCAAATTGCCCGGTAACCGCCAGCGTGTAAATTCCTCTGGAGGTTTGCAACTGACTGACCGAACCATCAACAACGCCAAGTTTACTATCGACCGTGATTTCGGTTTTCAAGTGCACAATATGAACGAATGGAAAGACAAGTTCTCTTATAATTTAAAAGGAGCTGTTTCTACCGGAGAAGGCCGCAATGTTACTGGAAAGTCTGACGATGGTGTCGCCCTGACCGGAAAAATAGAATTGCTTCCTTTCGGTGCTTTTGCCAAAGACGGAACTTATTTCGAAGGTGATATCATTCGCGAGCAAAAACCTAAGCTCTTGCTTTCAGGGGCTTTTCAACAAAACAATCACGGCAGAAGAACCCAAGGCCAACTCGGGAATGATTTGTTCGAGCAACGTACTATGAAATCTGTGCTGCTTGATGCGATGTTCAAATACAACGGATTTGCAGCCATGGCGAGTTATATGTCAAGAAGTACAACTGAAAACGCAATTACGATTAATCCGTTAGATACTACAGAAAGTAATTATGTATTTGTAGGCAATGGATTTGATTATCAACTGAGTTATAATTTAAGGTCGAATTACGAAATCATTGGGCGTTATTCTACTCAAAATGTGGGCGAAGACATCCGCAGCATTGCACCCAATACTCGTGAGTTTTCTTTTGGCGTGACCAAATACATCTGGGAACATTCTTTTAAGTTGCAAACCGAAGTGAATTTCGACAAACTCAAATACCACAACGGCACGACCAAAAACAACTGGTATCTGCGTTTCCAAGTAGAAATCGGAATCTAAGCAACAAAAAAGCGGAAATCACTACAAGGTCATTTCCGCTTTTCATTTTGGTATTGTTATTAAAAAATTACTTAATCAGTCGTTTGATTGCTGCCCACTGTTTGAGCGCATCTCGGGCTTCTACTGCCGGATAACCCAAAACCGTTTGGCCTGCCGGTACGTCGGCTGCAACACCAGAACCGGCACCTACCATCGCGCCATCGCCAATAGTCAAATGGTCTTTGATAGAGGCACTTCCGCCGATGATAACACCATTACCCAAGGTTACCGAGCCTGCCAATCCGCTGTTTCCAGCCATAATACAGAATTTGCCCAATTGGCTGTTGTGCCCGATTTGTACTAAGTTGTCGATTTTGCAGCCGTCACCCAGCACAGTCGAACTAAATTTTCCGCGGTCAACGCTAGAGTTTGCACCAATTTCTACATGGTTGCCTATCACTACATTTCCAATCTGCGGGATTTTGACCAAACCTCTTTCATTGCAAGGCCTGAAACCAAAACCATCTGCGCCTATAGTCGCGTTCGGATGTAGAATGCAGTGGCTGCCAATATGGCAACGTTCGCGCACGACAGCGCCGGGCCAGATTACTGTATGATTTCCGACAGTGCTTTCATCTAAAATAGTCACGTTGGGGTAAATGGTTGCACAATCGCCAATAGTAACATTCGGACCAATATAACAATTAGCTCCGATTTTGGTTCCGTTTCCAATTTTTGCCGAAGCATCAATAACAGCAGTAGGGTGAATATCGCTAGCAAAAACCGGTAGTGGTGGAGCGAACATCTCTAATACTTGCGACATCGCCAAATCGGCATTTTTAACTTTAATGAAGGCCCTATTTTCTCCCGGTTCAATGAAAATATCTTCGTTAACGACGGCTGCTGCTGCTTTAGAAGTTGCCCAGAGTTTCTCGTACTTTTTACTTCCGATGAAAGAAATTTCGGTTTCGTTTGCGGCACACAATTGTTCGGGTGCGGTAATTTTTTTGGCGGTAGAACCTACAAGGGTTCCATTGAGCACGGCATTGATTTCTTCAATCGAAAATGACTTCATTCGTTTTGGTTTTGGTTGGGTTAAGTTTCCAAATAAAAAGAATATGAATGAAAATACCTAATTCTTAAATCAATTTGCCATAAATCCACCGCAAAAAAGAGCTCTTTTTATAACTACTTTTGCGCCAACGCTATCAGTTTCAATACAGTTTTCCAATTACGGGAAGTAGCGCTGAGTTGTAGTTTTTTTTCAATGACCGCATTAGAAAGTTTGGTATCAGCAGCCGATCGGGCATACCATAAATAAAGTACTCGGTTTTTAGAAATGAATCGATCTCCTTGAAAATCTATTTGTCCCAATTGGGCCAAATCAGCAGCGGCAGGTTCGCCCGAAAGAAAAGCTACATAAGGCTGAGTAGGATCTGCTAAGTTTTCGGCCACAAAAGGGTTTTGGTCAACAATCGTTTTTAATTCATCTAAAGTAGTCATCCGCACCGGCACCACAAATCCGAAATGCTGCTCAATTTTCTCGGAGATTTGTTTCTCTAGTATGGCTGAATTACCGATAGCAGTTTCAAAAATAATATTGCCACTCTGGATATAGGTCGAAATATTCACAAAATCGAGCTCGGCCAGTACCTTCCGGAGCAACTCCATCTTAATGATTTTCTGACCACTCACATTAATCCCACGCAACAAAGCAATATAAGTCTTCATAAAAACAAACATCTACCATTCATTGACAATTATTCATTATTAATTATTAATTAATTCTCCTCCCTCTGTCCCATCATCATCAAAAACGCCTTTAAAAAACCGTCGATTTCGCCATTCATCACGCCATCCACATCACTAGTTTCATATCCGGTTCTTACATCTTTTACCAGTTTATAAGGATGCATTACGTAATTCCTAATTTGAGAACCCCATTCGATCTTCATCTTTCCTGCTTCAATATCGGCGCGTTGGGCCTGGCGCTTTTTGAGCTCGATTTCATATAACTGTGAACGCAACATCTGCATAGCGCGCTGTCTGTTATCTTGCTGGGAACGCGTTTCAGAACATTGAATTTGAATCCCAGTGGGTTTGTGGACCAATTGCACTTTCGTTTCTACTTTGTTGACGTTCTGTCCGCCGGCGCCGCTCGAACGCGAAGTCGTAATTTCTATATCGGCCGGGTTGATGTCAATCTCGATACTATCATCCACGAGCGGATAAACATAAACCGAAACGAACGAAGTATGCCGCTTGGCATTGCTGTCAAAAGGAGAGATACGCACTAAACGATGCACGCCGTTTTCACCCTTGAGATAGCCAAAAGCATATTCGCCTTCAAATTCCAAAGTCACGGTTTTGATCCCGGCCACATCGCCTTCCTGGAAGTTGAGTTCTTTGATCTTGCAACCAAATTTCTCGCCCCACATCATGTACATCCGCATGAGCATGGAAGCCCAGTCGCAGCTTTCGGTTCCGCCCGCTCCGGCAGTAATTTGCAGTACGGCACTCAGCGAATCGCCTTCGTCGGAAAGCATGTTCTTGAATTCGATATTTTCAATAAATGTATCGGCGAGATGAAATTGCGCATCTAGCTCTTCTACAGTAAGTTCTCCTTCTTTGTAAAATTCCAAAGCGAGTTGTAGTTCATCGGTGAGCGCGGTGGCTTTTTCGTAATCTTCAACCCATTTCTTTTTAGATCGCAGGTTGCGCACTACGGCTTCAGCTTCTTTAGCATTGTCCCAGAAATTCGGGGCGAAGGTTTTTTCTTCTTCGTTGGCAATTTCAATCAGTTTGGCATCGATGTCAAAGATACCTCCTCAACGCACCAAGGCGTTCCACAATACCTTTAATTTGTTCGGTAGTTGTCATAAATTATAATTATTTTTGGCGGTGATTTTTTAGTAGCTGTTTCCGGCTGTACGCTAAATCTTTTTTGTGACTCACTTTGGGTTCAATAATGGAATCTGGTCTTCACAAAAAAGGATACCGCTGCCATCCGGGCTAGGGCTGCAAACCCAAATCACCAATTCGTCAGCAAAAGTAAACTATCCACCTTTAGTATGGAAATAAATTTAATCAGCGATACGGTTACCAAACCTTCACCCGAAATGTTGCAAGCGATGTTCACTGCCAAAGTAGGCGATGACGTGTTCAAGCAAGACCCAACGGTCAACGATTTCGAGCAAAAAGTAGCTGAATTATTCTCAATGGAAGCGGCAATGTTTTTCCCTTCAGGCACTATGGCCAACCAAACCGCTATTAAGCTCAACACCAATCCCGGCGACCAAATCATTTGCGATAAATGGTCGCACATTCATTTGTATGAAGCCGGTGGCGCTTCGTTCAACAGCGGCGTGAATTTCAACCTGCTCGACGGAAATCGTGGCATGATTACGGCCGAACAGGTAAAAAACGGCATCAACGATCCGGAATTTTATCACGCGCCCTTATCGAAAATGGTCAGCATTGAAAACACGACCAACAAAGGTGGCGGCGCTTGTTACGAAATTGGCACTTTAAAAGAAATCAAAAAAGTTTGTCAAGAGCACAACCTGAAATACCATCTCGACGGCGCACGTTTGTGGAATGCAATGATCGCCAAAAAGCAACACCCAAAACAGTTTGGCGAATTGTTCGATACGATTTCGGTTTGTTTCTCTAAAGGCTTGGGCGCACCCATCGGTTCCGTTTTGATCTCGGATGCGCAAACCATTAAACGCGCACTAAGAATCAGAAAAATGTTTGGCGGGAACTTGAGGCAATCGGGTTACTTGGCAGCCGCTGGGCTCTATGCTTTGCAAAACAACATCAGCAGGCTAGAGGAAGACCATCGCCGTGCTAAAGAACTAGGCGCTTTACTGGAAACATTGCCTTGGGTTTCCAAAGTGGAACCGGTTGAAACCAACATCGTGATTTTCTCGGTATTGCCGCATATTGAAGACAAAGCTGTGATTGAGAAACTATCGCAAAAAAATATTGCCATCAGCGCCATGGCCAAAGGAACCTTGCGCATGGTGACGCATTTAGATTATAAGGAAGTCATGCATGATTACGTAAAAGAAGCCTTAGAGAAGCTGGCTTTTTGATTTTACGCTATTCGTGATAACACCACAAAAACCCTAGCCCCGATGGTAGCGGTTATCCTTTTGCTGCGGCGTTCGCAGTAAAAGATAGTAGCGAACAGCGGGAACAGCTTCTAAAAACCCCTAACCACTAACTACTAATTACAAGCTACTTATTTAAACAACCCATCCATTCCGGGAATATTAGGCATGCCGTCTTTGGCAGCTAAAGCAAGTTCGTGCTCGTTGATAGCCGTGGCTCTTTGAATCGCTTTGTTCATAACCGTCACCAGGTAATCTTCGAGCTGCTCTTTGTCATTGAAGAGTTCGTCTTGAATGAGAATCGATTTGATGTTTCTATTGGCAGTAAGTGTTACTTTGAGAAGCCCGTCGTTGCTTTGCTCGTCGATTAAAACCGTATCTAGCCTTTTTTTGGTTTCTTCTACTTTTTGCTGGGCTTCTTTGAGTTTGCCCATCATGCCCATAAGGTCTCCAAACATGTTGATAATTTTTAGGATTTTGGTGCGCTAAAATTACTAAATTGCCCGCTTACCATCATAAATCAAAACATGAAAAAACGGTTCTTTTTAAGCTGCCTTTGTCTTATTTTTGCCAGCGCATATGCTCAACCCAAAAAACAATCCATGACCCAGACACCCAAACCGCCTGTTGCGGCTATCAAACCGAAGACCTTAGAAAAGCACGGAGACGTAAGAATAGATAATTATTTCTGGCTCAACGACCGCGAGAATCCTGAAGTTATTGATTATCTAAAACAGGAAAACGAATATTATAATAAAGTAACCGCGCATACCAAGGCCTTCCAAGAAGATTTATTCAAGGAAATGAAAAGCCGCATCAAAGAAGACGACGAATCTGTTCCGTATTTGTATAATGGCTATTACTACATCACTCGTTTTGAAAAAGGCCAAGATTATCCGATTTACGCCCGAAAAAAAGGCAGTTTGTCCGCACCGGAAGAAATCATGTTCGACTGCAATGCGATGGCTAAAGGGCATAAGTTTTTTCAACTCAGCGGCATCAGTGTGAGTAATGACAACCGTTTTGCCATTTTTGCTGTCGATGTGGTGGGACGAAGAATTTACACCTTGCAGATTAAGAACTTGCAAACGGGTGAAATCTTAGCTGATAAAATCGACAAAGCGACCGGAAATGTAGCTTGGGCGAACGACAACAAAACCATTTTCTACACCCGCCAGGACGAAAAAACATTAAGGTCAGACAAAGTTTTTAAGCACAAATTAGGAGATGACACCGCCAAAGACCAATTGGTGTATTTTGAGAAAGACGATACTTTTAATGTTTCTGTAGCCAAAGGCAAATCGAAAAAATATATTGCCATTAGCTGTTCCAGTACTTTAACCGACGAGTTCAGAACCATTCTGGCCGACGAACCCAACAGTGAATTCAAGATTTTTCAACCGCGCGTTAGAGGTTTGGAATACAGTATTTCGCATTATGGAGATAGTTTCTACATCGTGACCAATGCCGACGGCGCAACCAATTTCAAATTGATGAAAACTCCTGAAACGGCAACTACTAAAGAAAATTGGAAAGACCTTATTGCGCATCGCGAAGATGTTTTATTGGAAGGTATCGATATCTTTAAAGATTATTTAGTGGTTTCTGAACGAAGCAATGGCTTGAACAAAATCAAGATCATGCCTTGGAGCGGAAACGGAGCTTACTACCTGCCATTCGAAATTGAAACTTATACCGCCTATACGACAACAAACGTCGATTTTGATACGGATGTGCTGCGCTACGGCTACCAATCGATGGCGACACCTTCTTCGATCATTGATTTCAACATGAAAACCAAAGTGAAAGAAATCAAGAAAGAGCAGCAGGTTTTGGGCGGCAAATTCGATAAGAACAATTACATCGAAGAACGCCTTTGGGCCACGGCGACCGATGGAACCAAAATTCCGATGTCTGTTGTATACAGAAAAGGAGTGAAGAAAGACGGTAAAAATCCGCTGCTGCAGTATGCTTACGGATCTTACGGCGCCTCGATGGATCCTTATTTTTCTTCAACCAGATTGTCGCTGCTCGACCGTGGTTTTGTATATGTTATTGCGCACATTCGCGGCGGGGAAGAGCTCGGCCGTCAGTGGTATGAGAACGGAAAATTGCTGAAAAAGAAAAATACATTTACAGATTTCATCGATTGCTCGAAATACCTGATTGCCGAAAAGTGGACTTCACCTGAGCATTTGTACGCAGAAGGTGGTTCTGCCGGCGGGCTTTTAATGGGCGCAGTGGTAAATATGGCACCAGAGCTTTATAATGGTGTGATTGCCCAAGTTCCGTTTGTAGATGTAATGACAACGATGCTCGACGATTCGATTCCTTTGACAACCGGAGAATACGACGAATGGGGCAATCCGAACGACAAAACTTACTATGATTACATGCGTTCGTATTCACCTTATGATAACGTGACTGCAAAGGCTTACCCGAATATGTACGTTTCCACCGGATTGCATGATTCGCAAGTGCAATATTGGGAGCCGGCCAAATGGGTTGCCAAACTCAGGGTTACGAAAACCGACAACAAACAACTTTTTCTAGACACAAATATGGATGCTGGTCATGGCGGGGCTTCCGGACGATTTGAAGCTTTAAAAGAACTCGCGAAGGAATTTGCTTTCTTGTTAGATTTAGAAAAAATTAAATCGTAATTCGATTTTTTTTGTAAGTTTGCAAGGATTTGAGGTTACCGGTTATTGTTACAAAAAATCTCGATTAACCATTTTTTTATGAAAGAAGAAATAAAAGCCTACAACAATGTCTTGGAACTAATAGGAAACACTCCTCTTATTAAGCTCAATAAGCTGACCGAGCATTTAGAAGGTAATTTTTATGCAAAGGTAGAAGCGTTCAATCCGGGTCATTCAACCAAAGACAGAATCGCTTTATACATCATAGAAGAAGCAGAAAAACGCGGTATTCTTTCTCCCGGCGATACCATTATAGAAACCACTTCAGGCAATACCGGATTCAGTTTGGCGATGGTCAGTATCATCAAAGGATACAATTGTATCTTGGCCGTGAGCTCAAAGTCGTCTAAAGACAAAATCGATATGCTCCGCAGTTTAGGGGCTAAAGTATATGTTTGCCCAGCACACGTTTCAGCCGATGATGATCGTTCGTATTATAGTGTAGCCAAGCGTTTGCATGAAGAAATCAAAGGTTCGGTATATATCAATCAATATTTTAATCAGCTTAATGTTGATGCGCATTATCATACGACTGGCCCAGAAATTTGGGAACAAACCCAAGGCAAGATTACCCATTTAGTAGCTTGCAGCGGAACCGGAGGAACCATTTCAGGAACAGCTAAGTTCTTAAAAGAGAAAAATCCGAATATTCGTATTTTAGGAGTAGATGCATTTGGTTCAGTACTCAAAAAATACCACGAAACCAAAGAGTTTGATAACAGCGAAATTTATCCATACAGAATTGAAGGTTTAGGTAAAAACTTAATTCCAACCGCCACAGATTTTGATGTCATCGATAAATTCACAAAAGTAACCGACGAAGAAAGCGCACACGTAACCCGTGAAATCGCGAAGAAAGAAGGCCTTTTTGTAGGCTATACTTCAGGAGCAGTGATGCAAGCCATTAAGCAATACGCAGAAGAAGGCGAGTTCGATGCCAACAGCAATGTCATCGCCATTTTCCCAGATCACGGCTCGCGCTATATGAGCAAAGTGTTCTCAGACGAATGGATGAACGACCAAGGCTTTTTCGACAGCGTCAACGCAGAAGAAGTACAGCGAATAGAATTCATCAAATAGTTAATTAATAATTAATAACGAATAATTAATAATTGGTTTGACAAAAAATAAAAAAAAGTCCCGACAAAACAGTCGGGACTTTTTTACTTATTAATTATTAACTATTCAATATTAATTATTAATTGATTTTAACTTTCCTCCATAGTGTGATACACGTTCTGAACATCATCATCTTCCTCAATTTTTTCTAACAACTTTTCTACATCGGCAACTTGCGCTTCGGTCAGTGCTTTGGTCACTTGAGGTATTCTTTCAAAACCAGACGATAAAATTTCCAGTTTTCTATTTTCTAATTCTTTTTGAATCGCTCCAAAACTTTCGAAAGGAGCGTAGATTAAGATTCCGTCTTCGTCTTCAAAAACTTCTTCAGCGCCAAAATCAATCAATTCCAATTCCAATTCTTCAGCATCAATTCCGCCCTTTGGAATCCTGAAATTACAAGTATGGTCGAACATAAATTCTACCGAACCTTGTGTTCCTAAAGTACCATTGCATTTGTTGAAATAACTTCTGATATTGGCCACAGTTCTGTTGTTGTTGTCGGTCGCAGTTTCAATCAAAATGGCAATTCCGTGCGGCGCGTAGCCTTCAAACAAAACTTCTTTGTAGTTGGCGGTATCCTTGTCAGTCGCTTTTTTGATCGCGCGTTCCACGTTTTCTTTCGGCATGTTAGCCGCTTTCGCATTCTGGATCACGGCGCGCAAACGGGCATTGGCTTCCGGATTCGGACCGCCTTCTTTCACAGCCATGACAATATCTTTTCCAATTCTTGTAAACGCTTTGGCCATCGCTGCCCAACGTTTCATTTTTCTTCCTTTGCGGAATTCAAACGCTCTTCCCATTTCTAAACTTAAATTTTACGGTGCAAAAATAAAATATTATGAACACAGATGACACGGATTGACACAGATTTTCTAACAATAATTTAATCTGTGCTAATCTGTGAAATCTGTGTTTTACTTCTTATAAAAAGGCAACTTCACGACTTTCGCAGGAACATCATTTTTACGAATTCTGATATAAATCTCGCTATCCAAAGCACTGTTTTCAGCGGTAACATAACCCAATCCAATGCCTTTACCTAATGTTGGCGACATGGTTCCCGAAGTCACAATACCAATCACATTTCCGCTGGCATCCACAATTTCATAATCGTGTCTGGGCACGGCGCGTTCCAGCATTTCAAAACCAACCAACTTTCTGCTCACGCCATTTTCTTTCTGTTTCTTCAGGTTATCCGAATTCACGAAATCTTTAGTAAACTTAGTAATCCAACCCAAACCGGCTTCTAGCGGAGAAGTTGTATCGTTGATGTCGTTACCATACAAGCAGAATCCCATTTCCAAACGCAAGGTATCGCGCGCAGCCAAACCAATCGGCTTGATTCCGAAGGCCGCTCCGGCTTCAAATGCTTTATTCCAAATCGTTTCTACTTCCGAATTCTTGCAGTAGATCTCAAAACCGCCCGAACCGGTATAACCCGTAGCCGAAATAATCACCTGCTCAAAACCGGCAAAATCGCCCACCACAAAATGATAGTAAGCAATCGAGGCTAAATCTACCGAAGTCAACGCCTGCATCGCTTCCACCGCTTTTGGGCCTTGTATCGCGAGCAAAGAATAATCGTCCGAAATATTGCGCATGTCTACGCCTAAATCGTTGTGGCTCGAAATCCAGTTCCAGTCTTTTTCAATATTCGACGCGTTCACGACCAACAGATACTGGTCTTCCTTCATGCGATACACAATCAGATCGTCAACAATACCGCCTTCGTTGTTGGGCAAACAAGAATATTGCGCGCGACCAATCGTCAAAGTCGAAGCATCGTTCGAAGTCACTTTCTGAATCAGCGCCAAAGCATTTTCGCCCGTAAGCAGGAATTCGCCCATATGCGACACATCGAAAACGCCCACAGCATTGCGCACGGTTTCGTGTTCGGCATTCACGCCTTCATAAGTAATCGGCATATTGTAGCCCGCAAACGGCAGCATTTTCGCTCCGAGGCTTTCGTGCACATGGCTTAGCGCAGTATTTTTCATTATTCTCAGGATTTAGATTTTGAGCCGCTAATGTATTCAAAATTTGTCAATCCGGAAACTCATAAATTGCAAAATGTGTGTCTTTTTTAGAAGCCGGGAACCTGCTATCCGCTATAGTTTTGTTTGCCATCAAAATCAAGGTAAAAAACCATTAAAAGCTTGCAAACAAAAGCTGCCGCTGCTATCAGGGCTAGGAAACTGCGGTAATACAAAAAGTCGTATTTTTAATGACGCTAAATTCCAACACATGAATCTTCCGTTTCCTATCAATGCCCGAGAGATTGCCCGACGCTACAAACCCGTCGATCCTAAAACCCATAAAGGCATTCAAGGCCATGCGCTGATTATCGGCGGCAGTTACGGAAAAATTGGCGCAGTAGTTTTAGCGTCTAAAGCAGCACTCAAAACCGGTTGCGGATTGGTTTCGGCTTTCATTCCCAAATGCGGCTACGAAATAATGCAAACTTCCCTACCAGAAGCGATGGTAAATGCCGACAAGCATGAAACTCACATCACCGAAATCCATTTCGAAATTCAGCCGCAAGCCATCGGCATCGGTATCGGAATCGGGCAGGAGCCGGCTACGCAAAAAGCTTTGCACGATTTTTTAAAAACCAATTCCCATCCGCTGGTTGTCGATGCTGACGGCTTAAATATTTTATCGGCAAACCCAGACTGGCTTTCATTATTACAACCCGGAACCATCTTAACGCCGCATCCAAAAGAACTCGAAAGGCTTATCGGAGCTTGGTCTAATGAAAACGAAAAATTGCAGAAAACCATCGACTTCTCGATGTTATACAAAGTGATTGTCGTAGTCAAAGGCGCACTTACCAAAATCATCGACGGCGATACTATTTACGAAAACACAACAGGAAACGCAGCGTTAGCCACAGCCGGAAGTGGCGATGTACTCACTGGAATGATTACCAGTTTGCTGGCACAATCATATCCACCGCTAGAGGCAGCCATGTTAGGCGTTTACCTACATGGAAAAACTGCCGACATTGCACTGCCTGAAACCGGTTATCAATCGTTTATTGCTTCAGACATTATCGCTCACATCGGGAAAGCTTACCTCAGTTTAGGAACTATGTAAAAACGATTTGAGCTGGTCGTAGGTTTTAATCTTTACGCTCACTTTTTCTTTGTTGAGCACCGTTTCAATCTGGACTGGAATCGGTAATTCAATCTTCAAAATGGGCTCCACCACATCCAAAAATTTGATCGGATGCGCAGTTTCCAGAAAAACCCCAATCGCATTCGGATGGTTTTGCATTTCTTTCTTTAAACCCAGATAACCCACCACGCCATGTGGTTCGGCAATGTAACCGGTTTTGACGTAAATTGATTTCAAGGTTTCAGTTGTCAATTCATCATCATAAGAAAACGAAGTAAAGTCTTTCTGAAAAGCGTTTAGGTCGTTGTTATACAATTCCTGAATCCGGACAAAATTACTTGGGTTGCCCACATCCATTGCATTGGAAATTGTGGCTTTCGACGGCTTCGGTTCGTACTTTCCAGTGACTAGAAATTGCGGTACAGTGTCGTTCACATTGGTTGCGGCAACAAAATGCTCGATTGGCAAACCTAATTTTTTTGCCATAATGCCGGCGCAAATGTTACCGAAATTCCCACTCGGACAAGAAACAACCAAAGGTTTTCCGAGTGATTTCAATTGCTTGTAGGCAAAGAAGAAATAGAACATCTGAGGCAACCAACGCGCTATGTTGATTGAATTGGCTGAAGTGAGGTTTTTGAAATCTAGGCTTTCATCCAAAAATGCTTTCTTGACCATATCCTGACAATCGTCAAAAACGCCATCCACTTCGAGTGCTTTGATATTTTGTCCGAGCGTAGTTAATTGTCTTTCCTGAATGTCGCTCACTTTTCCCGACGGATACAAAATCACGACATCTACACCGTTCACACCCAAGAAGCCGCTAGCCACTGCGCCACCTGTATCGCCTGAAGTAGCGACCAATACGGTATTTTTCTGCTCAGTTTTTCCTTTGTTGAAATAAGCCAGACAACGCGACATGAAGCGCGCGCCAACATCTTTAAACGCCATTGTTGGGCCGTGATACAATTCGAGTGAATATATGCTATCTTCGACTTTTACCGTCGGAAATTCAAAACACAACGTCTCGTTGATAATCTTTTTCAGTTCCGCTTCAGGAATTTCATCGCCGACAAATTGTTGAATGGCTGAAAAAGCTATTTCCTCGTTACTCAAATTCTCGATGTTTTCAAAAAAATGTGCAGGTAACGCAGTAATGCTTTCAGGAAAATACAATCCTTTATCAGGCGCTAATCCTTGAATGACGGCTCGTTCAAAGGAAACTTTCGGAGCGTTCTGGTTTAAACTGTAGTATTTCATTTTTATTTGCTTTAGGTTTTAGGCAATAAGCTTAAAGCCTACTGCATATTGCTTATAGCTTTAAATTATTTTCACGCCTTCGGAATTGATTTTTGAGACGTGTATTTCAAAAGGAATGGTTGTTTTTTCAAATATAGAACGCATAGATTCTGCTACTTTTTGTGCCGTGTTAAAGCCTTTACTCAACGCAAATATAGATGGCCCAGAACCTGAAATTCCCGAACCTAAAGCGCCATTCTTCACCGCTGCTTCTTTCACTTCATTGAAATTAGGAATAAATGGCCCGCGCAAAGGCTCCACAATCACGTCTTGCAACGAGCGACCAATCAGTTCGTAATCACTGGTATATAAACCAGCAACTAAACCACCCACGTTTCCCCATTGTGTGATGGCACTTTTTAGCGGAATCATTGGGGTTAGAACGGCCCGCATTTCGGAAGTTTTGAGTTCAATCTGCGGATGGACAACCGTGGCGTACAATTCGCTCGGGCTGTCAATTTTAATAATATCAAGCGGGCTAGAACTTCTCACAATTGTGAAACCGCCGCATAGGGCAGGAGCCACATTATCCGCGTGGGCGCTTCCGCTGGCGAGCACTTCTCCTTGCATGGCAAATTCGACCAATTCTTTTCTTGTAAACGGTCTTCCGGCTAATTCATTCATTCCGAAAACCGCCCCGGCAGCGCTCGCAGAACTACTTCCAATACCGCTCCCGGCTTTGATTTTCTTGTAGATTTCAATTTCAAAACCGAAATTGACATTTAGTTTTTTTAGCAAAGCCAAACCCGCAACTCCGGCAACATTTTTCTCAGTTTCTAATGGTAAGTCTGCACCCTCGATTCTGGTAATTCTGATGCCCTTTTGATCCGATTTACGCACAATCATTTTATCGCCTACGCCGTCGAGGCATAAGCCCATAACGTCGAATCCGCAAGATAAGTTGGCGATTGTGGCTGGTGAGAAAAGTTTGATTTGTTTCATAGTTGCTTAGTGCCTTAGTTCCTGAGTGCCTGAGTTTATAAATTCAGTAAAGGAACTTCGCGTTATAAATTTATATTTTATTTGTAAACTATTGTTTCTCGAGTTACCAGGTTTTGCTCAGGCACTAAGGTACTCAGCAACTCAGGCACTTTTTTAAACATTTCCGATTCGAACCACATCCGCAAAAATGCCCGAAGCAGTTACTGCAGCTCCGGCTCCGGCGCCTTTAATCAGCAAAGGCTGGTCAAGATAACGATCGGTGTAGAACTGGACGATATTGTCTTTTCCTTCTAGGTTATAAAACGGGCTGTCTGCCGGAATGAACTGTAAACCAACATTAGCTTTCCCGTTTTCAAACGACGCAACGAATTTTAGGCGGCTGTTCTTTTGTTTGGCTTCGGCTAATAAATTGTCGAAATGGCCGGCGTGCTTGATGAGCGATGTAAAGAAGTCTTCGTTGTTGGTCGTATTCATACATTCTGCCGGAAGGAAAGAGTTGTTTTCGATATCTTCGATTTCCATCTGGTAACCGCTTTCTCGAATTAGAATGAGTATCTTGCGTGCGACATCAACACCACTTAAATCGATCTTCGGATCGGGTTCTGTAAATCCTTGAACGCCTGCTTCTTTTACGACATCATGGAAATTATAAGTTTCGCTGAAATTGTTGAAAATGAAGTTCAAACTTCCCGATAAAACCGCGTTGATCCGGTTCACTTTATCACCCGAAGCAATCAAATGTTTCAACGTATCGATAATTGGTAAACCAGCACCGACATTGGTTTCAAACAAGAACGGAGCGTTGTATTTTCTAGACAGTTGTTTCAAATGGCTGTAATTGTCGTAGGCCGACGAACAAGCGATTTTATTGCAAGTCACCACGGCGATACTTTTCTCTAAATATTGCGCGTAAGTATTGGCAATCTCGGCATTGGCAGTAATATCGACGAAAATACTGTTGCGCAAGTTGAGGGCTTTTACTTTCTCGATAAATACGTCTTTGTTGGCTGCTTCGCCTTGATTTAAAAGTTCTTGCCAATCTTTGAGCGAAATGCCTTCTTCGTCAAAATGCATTTTCCGGGAATTTGAAATCCCGATGACGCGCACATTGATTTTCAAGTTGTCTTTCAAGAACTTCTTTTGTTGGTGGATCTGATCAATGAATTTCTCACCGACATTGCCAACGCCCATTACAAAAAGGTTGAGCTGTTTGGTATTGTCTTCAAAGAAACGTTCATGTAGTGTATTTAATGCCTTTTTCACATCGCGCTCGTTGATGACAACGGAAATATTTCTTTCCGAAGCACCTTGTGCAATGGCTCGGATATTCACGTTATTTTTACCCAAAGTGCTGAACATTTTACCGCTCAAACCTTGATGGTTTTTCATGCTTTCGCCCACGAGTGCTACGATGCACAAATCTTTCTCGACGATACATGGATCGATTTTATTTTGCGCTATTTCAATTTCAAAAGCGCGGTTGATGGCTTTTTGGGCTTTGTCGGCATCGGCGTTTAAAATACCGATACAAATGGAATGTTCTGAGGAAGCCTGCGTAATGAAAATCACGTTGATATTTTCCTGAGACAATACTTCGAACAATCTTTTAGATGATCCGGAAACACCAATCATTCCTGAGCCTTCGAGTGTTAATAGTGCAATTTTATCAATGTGTGAAATCCCTTTAATTGGGTTTTCTTTTCCGCTAATTTCTGAAGTGATTAAGGTCCCGGCTGCTTCAGGCTCAAAAGTGTTTTTAATCAGAATGGGAATATTCTTTTTCAAAACCGGCTGGATTGTTGGCGGATACAATACTTTGGCTCCAAAGTGCGACAACTCCATTGCTTCTTGGTACGAAATGGTTTCAATCGGGCGCGCTTGCTTAACAATTTTCGGGTTGGCTGTAAACATTCCGTTGACATCAGTCCAAATTTCGAGTTGTGAAGAATTGAGTGCTCCGGCTATAATAGCTGCTGTATAATCAGAACCGCCGCGGCCTAGAGTAGTGGCATTGTCATCTTCTGAAGTAGCAATAAAACCGGGCATTACCGTCACGCGATTAGTTGATGACTTAAAGAACTCGGCAATCAACTTATTGGTAACTTCAAAATTTACTGCGGCTTTTCCGAAATGATTGTCGGTCTTAATGAGTTCTCGGCTGTCTTTATAACCGGCGTCTTTCACTTTTTGCTGCATGGCTTTAGCAATAATCTGCGAGGAAAGCAATTCGCCAAAACTTAAAATGGCATCCGAAGTACGGCTCGATAATTCGCCCAAAAGAAAACAACCGTCCAACAGCGTTTTGAGTTGGTTGATGTTAGCATTGACCGCATCGATAACTTCACTTTGCTCGGAAAGCGGAATCAGTTCATCAATCGCGTCTTTGTGTTTTTTCTCGATTTGCGCTACAATTTCCTTGTAACTTTTGTCTTTAGAAGATGCCATAGCTGCCGCCGACACCAGCAAATCGGTGACGCCGCTAAAAGCAGAAACCACTACAACAATGGGTTCTTTCTTTGAAGTTTCGTTGACAATATTCAGGACTAGATTTATATTTTGGGCATTGGCTACTGAAGTTCCGCCAAATTTTAATACGTTCATGGTTGACAATTTTATAATAGATAGCAATAGTTTAACTTTCTCATTCGAGCAAAACAAAAGGATGATATGTGAAATACTTTACCCCAAAGGGGTTGTAGTGGTAGATGTAACAGTCGTAACAACCGTATTTTCGGTCGTTGTATTGAAGTAAAGAAGTGTACTGTTGTAAATCATCTATTAGATATCAAGAATTTCAAATGTAAGTTAATTTGTTGCAGTTAAAAAAGCCGAAAATCATTTTTGCGAATTTTTTATTTTGAAATGTTTTCAATTTCAGAAGTTTAAAAGATGACCGAACAGAATCCGTCAAAAATGGCAAATCCTCAATTATTTCTACAATATTATTAACAACTCTTGCATTTTAACAATGGTTTACTGAATTTTGAATCCTCATAAAACAGCCACATGGAGCACACGCATTACATCACATCCGATGTACTTTCAATAGAACAAATCCAGCAGATTATCAGTCAGAATTTTAAGCTTGCGCTTTCAGAAGAAGCCAAGATTAATATTCAGAAATGCCGCGAATATCTCGACGATAAAATGCAGTCAAACGAAAATCCGATATACGGCATCAACACCGGTTTTGGCTCTTTGTGCAATGTGAAGATTTCCAACGAAAACCTTTCGCAACTACAGGAAAATCTGGTAAAATCACATGCTTGCGGCACCGGCGATTACGTACCGCAGGAAATTGTGAAACTGATGCTGCTGCTGAAAGTGCAATCTTTGAGTTATGGCTATTCAGGTGTTCAGCTCCTTACCGTAGAACGTTTGGTGGATTTTTTCAACAACGACATTTTGCCTGTAGTATACGAACAAGGTTCACTCGGTGCCTCGGGCGATTTGGCTCCATTGGCGCATTTGTGCTTGCCACTTTTGGGCGAAGGCGAATTTTGGCAAAAAGGCCGTAAAGTAAACGCAAAAGAGGTATTGAAGCAATTCGGCTGGGAACCTATCGTATTGCAATCTAAAGAAGGTTTAGCGCTGCTCAACGGAACACAATTCATGAGCGCTTATGGGGTTCATATTCTAATCAAAGCCCTCAAATTCTCTTGGTTGGCCGACTTGATTGCCGCGATTTCCCTAGAAGGTTTTGATGGCCGTAAAGAACCATTCAACGAACTGATCCATTATATCCGTCCGCACAAAGGGCAGATTGTCACCGCCAAGCGAATACTCGAGTTTTTAGAGGGCAGCGAAATTATCGAAAGAGAGAAAATACAGGTGCAAGATCCGTATGCATTCCGATGTATTCCGCAAGTGCATGGCGCTTCAAAAGATGCTTTAGATTATGCGCGCAAAATCTTCAAAACCGAAGTCAATTCCGTTACTGATAACCCCAATATTTTTATCGACAGCGATGTGATTATTTCCGGAGGCAACTTCCACGGACAACCTTTGGCTTTAGCTTTAGATTTTCTAGGCATTGCTTTGGCTGAACTCGGCAGTATTTCTGAAAGACGAACCTATCAACTCATTTCCGGATTGCGCGGTTTGCCCGCTTTTTTGGTAGAGAATCCAGGTTTGAATTCCGGTTTTATGATTCCGCAATATACCGCTGCAAGTATCGCCAGCCAGAACAAACAGTTGGCTACTCCGGCCAGTGTCGATAGCATTGTTTCCTCAAACGGACAAGAAGATCACGTGAGCATGGGCGCCAATGCAGCTACCAAATGCCTGCGCATCATGAACAATCTAGAGCGGATTTTAGCCATTGAACTCATGAATGCCTCGCAAGCCATCGCGTTCAGAAAACCATTGAAATCGAGCGAGTTTATTGAAACGTTTTTAAAATCTTACCGAACTGAAGTGCCGCTGGTCAAGGAAGACCGCATTTTGCATTACGATATTGAAAATTCAGTGACTTTCTTGAACAGTTTCCAACTCGACGAAAGCATTTTCGAATAGTTATTTTTATTAGAAGCTGATCCGGCTATTCGCTATATTTTTTTAAAGTTTTCCGGTTTGCTAAACCAAAAACCTTTAAAAAAGATGCCGCTGCTATCCGGGCTAGGGCTGTAGTGATTAGAAGCCGTTAATTGCTGATATTGCCGAGCGTTTTGCGGTTTTTCCTTTTGTGCCGCGTTTGTCTCAAAACCGGATTTTCTGATATAATACTGATGTTGCCATCAATCTCTAACATCGCCAATTTGACGTCTTTATAATGTTCAACGCCGTGTTCGCGTAGGGCTTCTTCGAGTTCTTCAGAAGTAATGTTTAACTTAGAAACGGTTTTGAAGTATATTTTTCCGTTGTGAATTAAAATCTCAGGTTTGTCATGCACTATTTTTTTAATTAACTCTGACTTTAGCAAAACACGTTTGTAAATCATATTGGTAATAAATAGGGCAGAAGCCGCAACAAGGCCGCTTGACAACGAAGTATCGGTGCCGACCATGGCATTCTGAACCGAGTTGCTGATGAGCAGCACCAGAATAATATCAGCGGTGTTGAGTTGCGAAAGTTCTTTTTTTCCAAAAATCCGTAAGGCAATCACCATAAAGAAATACACAGCGACCGAGCGCAGCATCACCTCAAGATAGGGATGCAATATTGGCAGAGAGGGAATCATGTAGTTTTGCGCAACAACATCGTAGTGTGCATACAAGAATACACTTTATGAAGTTCTTGAATGCCCCAGTCTTTTTCAACCATTTTGGCAATAACTCTCGATTTGTACTGATCGTTCAATGGCAGTAAATTGAGTAGGACACCATATTTGCTTCGGCCCAACACACCGCGGATTTGCTCAATCTTAAAATTCTTATTGATTGTCTGCAGCACTTTTTTGGTAAAGGGCCATTCCCAATCTTTGTCGCTTTGGAACGGGCGATAAATGGCTCGCAACACTTTGATAGGAAAACTAGTCTCGAGCGGATCGTATGAAATGATGATACCGTTTGGTGCTAACTTCTCTTTGAGTTTGGCTACTAAAAGGTCAAAATTTTCGAAATGGTGCAGTACTCCATAAGCGTATATAATATCGAAATTGGTGTCTTTGAATTCCGGCGAGAAAAAGTCGATGGCGACCGCTTTGGCGTTGGGGCAATTCAGGCTTTCGATGCGTTTTTGCAAGCTGGCAATAGCTACGTCACTCAAATCAATACCAATATATTCTTTAGCATTTTCCGCCATGTAGAGCGATAAAGCGTTGCCACGCAAACAACCCAAATCGAGAATTTTTTTCTGACTCATATCGCCGAGCCAGATTTTGTGCTCATCGTAAACGCGGTCTTTGATGTCGAATTTCTTGCGAAAATCACTCAAGGCACCATTGCGAAACTTAGACCAAAGTGAAGAAATGAAATTGGTTTTTCCGTGACTATCGGAATTGTAAAACTCTTTTTGTTTTTTGTTGATTTCTAATATTTCCTCGGTGGTTTTCATAGCTTTGTTTGCGAATTATAGAGCGCAAATATAATGTTTTTTTGTTGTGCACCTCAGCAGATTGTAGCACATTAGCCCTAGCCCGGATGACAGCGGCATCTTTTTGTGGAGCGGTAGCGCAGCAAAAAATACAGCGAACAGCCGGATCAGCTTCTAAAAAAAATCCCCAGATGAAACACCTGAGGATTGAAAACTTAAATAAGAATTATAATTATTTAGCGGGCTTTTCAGCTTTGCGCACCTTAACGTTGAGCTCTTGCGCACCTTCTTCGATATCCATGAAGATTTCGTCGCCGGTAACGATTTTCGAAGTGATGATTTCTTCGGCAAGTGCATCTTCAACATATTTCTGAATCGCTCTTTTCAGTGGTCTTGCGCCGAACTGGCGGTCGAAGCCTTTGTCTGCGATAAACGCACGCGCAGCATCGGAAAGTGTTAAGTGGTAACCCAATTCTGCTACACGGGCGTACAATTTTTTAAGTTCAATTTCGATAATCAAATCAATATCGGCCTTTTCTAGCGCGTTGAACACAATCACATCGTCAATTCTGTTGAGGAATTCTGGTGCAAAAGTTTTCTTCAAGGCATTCTCGATAATACTTTTCGAATTTTCGTCGGCTTGGGCTTGCTTGGCTGCAGTTCCAAAACCAACGCCTTGTCCGAAGTCTTTGAGCTGACGCGCACCGACGTTCGAGGTCATAACCACAATCGTGTTCTTGAAATCGATTTTTCGGCCCAAACTATCCGTTAAGTAACCGTCGTCAAGCACCTGTAAAAGCATGTTGAAAACATCCGGATGCGCTTTTTCAATCTCGTCAAGCAAAACTACACAGTACGGCTTTCTTCTTACTTTTTCAGTGAGTTGCCCGCCTTCTTCGTAGCCAACATAACCCGGAGGCGCTCCGACCAATCTTGATATGGAGAATTTCTCCATGTATTCGCTCATATCAATACGAACTAAAGCGTCTTCAGAATCAAATAATTCTTTGGCTAACACTTTGGCCAACTGGGTTTTTCCAACTCCGGTTTGACCAAGGAAAATGAAAGAGCCAATGGGTTTGTTTGGATCTTTCAATCCGGCGCGGTTTCTTTGAATCGAACGAGCAATCTTTAGTACCGCATCTTTCTGACCAATAACTTTATTTTCAATAAGTTCTGGAAGTTTAGCTAATTTATTGCTTTCCGTTTGCGCGATGCGGTTAACCGGAATTCCGGTCATCATCGATACCACATCGGCCACGTTGTCTTCGGTAACGATAATTCGGTTGCTTTTGGAATCTTCTTCCCATTGTTCTTGGGCGATAGCAAGTTCTTTTTCTATGCGTTTTTCGTCGTCGCGCAGTTTGGCCGCCTCTTCGTATTTCTGCTTCTTGACCACAGAATTTTTGGTTTCACGAACCTCTTCGAGTTGGCGCTCCAGTTCAAGAATTTGTTTCGGAACTTCAATATTGGTAATGTGAACTCTAGAACCGGCTTCGTCTAAAGCATCGATTGCTTTGTCTGGAAGGAAACGCTCCGACATATAACGGTTGGTTAGTTTAACGCAAGCTTCAATGGCTTCTGGCGTGTAGGTTACGTTGTGATGGTCTTCGTATTTGTTTTTGACGTTGTTAAGAATTGTGATAGTTTCTTCTACCGAGGTTGGCTCCACAATAATCTTCTGGAAACGTCTCTCAAGCGCACCGTCTTTTTCAATATATTGACGATACTCATCGAGCGTAGTAGCGCCAATGCATTGTATTTCGCCTCTTGCTAAAGCGGGTTTGAACATATTCGATGCGTCAAGCGAACCTGTCGCGCCGCCAGCACCAACGATAGTATGGATTTCATCAATGAAAAGGATGATGTCATCGTTTTTCTCAAGTTCGTTCATTACGGCTTTCATACGCTCTTCGAACTGGCCTCGATACTTGGTTCCGGCGACAAGGCTTGCTAAATCAAGAGTAACTACTCTTTTATTAAAGAGAATTCTGGATACTTTTTTCTGGGTAATTCTTAAAGCTAATCCTTCTGCTATAGCGGATTTACCAACACCAGGTTCTCCGATTAACAAAGGATTGTTCTTTTTGCGGCGGCTCAAGATTTGTGAAACGCGTTCGATTTCTTTTTCGCGACCGACTACCGGGTCTAGCTTTCCTTCTTCGGCCATTTCAGTTAGATCGCGCCCGAAATTATCCAATACTGGAGTTTTCGATTTTTTGTTAGACTTGTTGGCAGGATTGTTAAAGCTACTTTCCTTTAAGCTGTCATCTTGTCCAGAATCATCGTTGAAAGATTCGTTCTTGGGCAAATTTTCTAAAAAATTATCTTCGTTTGGTGTCATATTAAGGTATTGTTCTTTCGCTACATCATAATCGATTTTCAATTTATTGAGCAGCTTCGTGGTTGGATCGTTTTCGTTTCTTAAGATACACAACAATAGATGTGCTGTGCTGATTGACGTACTCTGAAAAACCTTAGCTTCTAAGAAAGTGGTTTTTAAGGCACGTTCTGCCTGACGGGTCAAGTGCAGGTTTTTCTTTTCGTTATTGACCGCTACATTAGGATTGGCAGGGCTTAAAATCTCTACTTTGCGGCGCAGATGGTCTAGATCTATTGAGAGGTTGTTTAAAATTGTGATGGCTTTTCCGTTCCCGTCCCTCAAAATCCCTAACATGAGATGTTCCGTACCGATAAAGTCATGGCCTAAACGCAAGGCTTCCTCTTTACTGTAGGTAATTACATCTTTGACTCGTGGTGAAAAATTATCATCCATAATTATTGTAGTTTGCTATTGTAAATTTAAAGAATTCAGGCCTGGTTTTCAAAAACTGTTCCTTGTCTATCTACTGTCAGCTAATTGACAAAAAATATTCAGAAAAAAATAGTGCCCTGAAATTAACTTATCAACGGAAAAAAACGTTGATTTTGTTAATAAATAGAGTAAATTTTGTAGTTGTTTTGTATACGAGAAATAGTCGAGAAAGGTTATATTAGCGGGATTTTTTTAACCATATAATTTAAACCAACAAATATGTCTGACGGAGAAAAGTTAATCCCTATCAACATCGAAGATGAAATGAAATCAGCTTACATCGATTATTCGATGTCGGTTATTGTATCTAGAGCGCTTCCCGATGTTAGAGACGGCTTAAAACCTGTGCATCGAAGAGTGCTTTACGGTATGTATGATTTAGGGGTTTTTTCAAACAGGGCCCACAAAAAATCGGCGAGAATCGTCGGTGAAGTACTAGGAAAATACCACCCACACGGAGATACTTCCGTATATGATGCGATGGTCCGTATGGCGCAAGAATGGAGTTTGCGTTATTTGTTAATTGACGGTCAAGGTAACTTTGGTTCTGTTGACGGAGATAGCCCTGCAGCAATGCGTTATACTGAGGCTAGAATGAAGAAAATGTCGGAAGACATTATGGCAGATATTGACAAAGAAACGGTCGATTTCCAACTGAACTTTGACGATACTTTATATGAGCCAAAAGTAATGCCTACGCGTATCCCGAACTTGCTCATCAACGGAGCTTCCGGAATCGCTGTCGGGATGGCGACCAACATGGCTCCGCACAACTTAACAGAAGTGGTCAATGGAACTTTGGCTTATATCGATAATAATGATATCGAAGTCGACGAACTCATCAATCACATTAAAGCGCCGGATTTTCCAACAGGCGGTGTAATTTACGGATACGAAGGCGTCAAAGAAGCCTTCAAAACCGGACGAGGCAGAATTGTCATGCGGGCCAAAGTAAATTTCGAAGAAGTAGAAGGTCGTGAATCGATTGTGGTGAGCGAAATTCCGTACCAAGTGAATAAGGCGGAAATGATCAAAAAAACCGCTGATTTGGTTAACGAGAAAAAAATCGACGGTATCGCCAACATCCGCGATGAATCTGACCGAAACGGAATGCGAATCGTTTACATTCTTAAGCGTGATGCTGTGCCAAATGTTGTCCTCAACACCCTTTATAAATATACACAATTACAATCTTCATTTAGTGTCAACAATATTGCTTTGGTCAACGGCCGTCCGCAGTTGTTGAACCTCAAAGATTTGATTCATTATTTTGTGGAGCACCGCCATGATGTGGTGGTTCGCAGAACGCAATTCGATCTCAGAAAAGCGGAAGAAAGAGCACACATTCTGGAAGGATTGATTATCGCTTCAGATAATATCGATGAAGTAATTGCTATCATTCGTGGCTCTAAAAACACCGATGAAGCCCGGGAAAAATTGATGGAACGTTTCAAGCTTTCAGATATTCAATCTAGAGCGATTGTTGAAATGCGTTTACGTCAGTTAACTGGTTTAGAGCAAGATAAACTCAGGGCTGAATACGAAGATATCATGAAGTTAATCGAAGAGTTGAAAGCCTTATTGGCCAGCAAAGAACTCAGAATGGAACTTATCAAAACCGAACTAATCGAAATCCGAGACAAATATGGAGATGATCGTCGTTCGTCAATTGAATATTCAGGCGGCGATGTGAGTATCGAAGATTTGATTGCCGATGAGAATGTGGTGATTACAGTATCGCACGCTGGTTATATTAAGAGAACAAATCTCACCGAATACAAAACCCAAAACCGCGGAGGCGTAGGCCAAAAAAGTGCCGGAACCCGTGACCAAGATTTCCTAGAGCACATGTTTGTGGCGACAAACCACCAATATATGATGTTCTTCACCCAGAAAGGAAAATGTTTCTGGATGCGCGTTTACGAAATCCCGGAAGGCAGTAAAACCGCTAAGGGTAGAGCGTTACAGAACTTAATCAATATCGAGAGCGACGACAAAGTGAAGGCTTTCATATGCACCCAAGATTTGAAAGACCAAGACTATATCAAAACCCACAACTTGGTCATGGTAACCAAGAAAGGGCAAGTCAAGAAAACTTCGCTTGAGAAATATTCTAAACCGCGCGTGAATGGTGTTGCTGCTATTACCATCCGTGAAGGAGACGAACTATTGGGCGCACAATTAACCAACGGTCAAAGCCAAATTATTATGGCCGTTAAATCAGGTAAACTGGTTCGTTTTGAAGAAACCAAAACCCGTCCGATGGGAAGAACCGCTTCCGGAGTACGCGGAATTACCTTAAAAGACGAGTCTGACGAAGTCATCGGAATGGTAACCGTGAACGACATGAACAGCGAAATTCTTGTGGTAGCCGAAAATGGTTACGGAAAACGTTCAAGTCTAGACGATTATAGAATCACTAATCGTGGTGGTAAAGGTGTCAAAACCCTTAACATTACTGAGAAAACTGGAAAATTGATTGCCATTAATGTAGTAACTGACAATGATGATTTGATGATTATCAACAAATCAGGTTTAACCATTCGCATGGCGGTAGAAGATTTACGTGTGATGGGTCGCGCTACTCAAGGAGTGAAACTAATCAACATTAAAGGTAATGATTCGATTGCTGCAGTGGCCAAAGTCATGAAAGATGAAGCCGAAGAAGAACCAATCATTGGCGAAGACGGTGAAATCATTCCTGCAGAAACCATTGAAAGGGTAAAACCGGTCTTGGAAGTGTTGGAAGACGATGGTGCCGAAGATGATGATGAGGACGACGATGATGGAATCATTGATGATGAAGACGATGCAGACGATTCAGACGAAGACAACGACGAATAAATAATTTAAAATAATTTCAATGAAAAGTAAATATGTATTACTCGCATCAGCCTTATTGGTTTCGGTAAGCAATTTTGCTCAAAAAGACCAAATCAAAGCCGCTGAGAAATCACTAAAAAATGGAAATTCAGCCGAAGCTGTAGCTACTTTAAAACAAGCTGAATCTACCATTGGATCTGCTTCAGACGCAGAAAAAGCCCAGTATTATTTTGTTAAAGGAAATGCACATGCGGATTTGGCCAACAAAAAAATGGATGCGGGAAAAAACTTTCCTGAGGCTGCCAAAGCTTATCAGGAAGTATTAAGCGTAGAAAAAAAATCTGGTAAGTCAAAGTATTCTGATGATGCTAAAACAGCTTTAACAGACATGAAAAACAAACTTATCAACGCTGCTGTAGACGCCGGTAATGCGAAAAACTACAAAGAGGCTTCTGGTTTATTGTACCAAGCTTATGAAGTAGACAAAACTGATGTCGAAAAGTTGTATTACGCTGCCAATTATGCGGTCAATGCACAAGACTTTGATCAGGCTTTAACGTGGTATGACGAATTGAAAAAGTTGAACTATTCGGGCGAAGGCACCAGTTACTATGCAAAAAATGCCGTAAATGACCAAGAAGAATTCTTTGGATCTAACGCAGCGGCAAAAACAGACCGCGACACTAAGGTGCGTTTGAAACTGTACACCAATCCGAGAGATGAGAAAGTGCCTTCGAAAAGAGGGGAAATCTATAAAAACGTAGCCTTGATTTTAGTTCAACAAGGTAAAACCGAACAAGCTAAAAAAGCTTTAGCCGAAGCAAGAGAAGCCAATCCAGACGACACATCTATTGCTTTAACCGAAGCAAATGTTTATTTGGAATTGAACGATTTCGCAACCTACAAAAAGTTAGTTACTGAAGTATTAGCGAAAAGCCCGAACGATGCAGATTTAGTTTATAATTTGGGTGTAATTGCTTCAAAAACAGATGCGGTAGAAGCAGAAAAATATTACAAAAGAGCCATCGAAATCAAGCCAGATTATACCAATGCTTATTTAAATTTAGCGATTCTGAAACTAGATGCCGACAAAAAAATCATCGACGAGATGAACAAACTCGGAAATTCAGAGAAAGACAACAAGCGTTACGAAGTGCTTAAAAAACAACGAAGCGATATGTTCAATTCCGCTTTGCCATACTTAGAGAAAGCTTATGAACTTGACCCTAAAAATGAAGAGGTTGGAACTACATTATTAAATGTTTATGGTGCCTTGGAAATGACCGACAAGAAAAAAGCGCTCAAAGCCAAAATGGGCAAATAATTTCTTCATTCATTTCAAAATAAAAAGCCTGTCTGATAGATTTTAGACAGGCTTTTTTTATAGCGTTAATTAACTGCAATTATTTATTGACGATTACTTTAAAAGTTTTATCGTTAATTCTGATAAAATACATTCCGTTACGCACGCCATCGGTTTCAACCAAACCAATCGTTGTGCCTTGTGTCATGACTTTAGATTGAATGATTTTTCCGGTGATATCTATCAAATCTACTTTAAAATCTTCATGAGTTGTGGGCATTTGAAGCACTACAAAATCAGCAGCCGGATTCGGATAAATGCGATAATCGTTTACCGAAAAGGCATTACTAGTTAAAGTAAGATTACACAAATCTGAAACGGTATTTTGATTCTCCAGAATAGCACCTGAATTCATTTGATGCTCGGCAAAACCGGCAAAATTACTCGGATAAAAACTACAGCGAAAAACAGAATTCTGAGTCGGCGTATTGTTTTGTAAAATTACACCAGAAACATTCACCGGATTAACGTATTTCCACAACAAGTTTCCCATCGGGTCGACTTCAGTAAAAATTCCGGCTGGTCCATTGCACAAAAGTACATTTCCGTTGGCGAGCATTTGAGTGCCCGAAATATTCATCGCATAATAATCATTCGGATTGCCCTGATTGTAAGTCCAAGTTGGGGCTGAAGGCAAATAAGGAATCGTACTATCATATTGGTACCCATTAACTGGCGGATCAATAATTTCGACCGTAGAATAGTTGCCTCCGGGCCGCGCTAAACCGTTATTAAAAACCATAATCTGATTTTCAAATGGAAGCCCACTTTTTATCCATTGCGCATTGTGCTGACCAAAAAACTGGGCAGGTTCGGTTTGGTTATAAGTAGCCGGATTGCCCCAACGATACAAAAAATCACCGCCTTTTCCTGAATTTCCTCCATTATGAGTTGCCGCTTGAACCGTCGTCGTACTGTGATCGATAATCCAGATTTCATCTAAGTTATGACTGCTCAACAATATCTGGTCTAGTTCCGGATTGTAGTCGATCGAATTTAAATGAATCCAATCTGAATTCGTGGCACTTGCACCATAATTAATATTCAACAACTGAGGATTGGAAGCCACCGAATTGTAATTGGGTTTGCTCGCATCAAAATCCTGCACCAAGTGATCGGTAAGATGCCATTCCCAAACAATATTGGCCGAATTACTGCCAACCGGCTGGATTTCAATAATTTTTTCACTCCATAAAACGCTCGGAACCAGCGCCGGATTTCGTCCTAAAGCAATGGCGCTGGTGTTGGTAATTTTTTCCCAAGAAATGACTAAAATGTTTCCGTTGGGCAATGCTTTTGCATCGTGGTGCTGGCATTGGTTAGTGTCTGAAATAGAATAGCTCCAGATGACATTTCCGTTCCAATCTATTTTTTCAATAATACCGCCTTTTCCGCCGGCATTAAAGGTATTGTTATTGGCATTTCCGGTTCTGAGTAAATGGCCATCTTCCAATAAATAAACCGCTTGTCCGGGTTTATAACTGCTATTCCAAGATTTGACCAGTCGACCGCATTTGTCAATCAGGTATGTCGTATTAGACGTATTCGGAGCGAAAAGCACATAGCCATCGTCAAGCGTGCCGGTTTCATGCGTCAGTAAACCAACCGTCTGGGATTGCATCGACAGTGCACAGAGAAAAGCAATAGCGGTTATTTTTTTCATTATTTATCGATGATGACCTTAAACGATTTGTTGTTGATTCGAATGAAGTAAATTCCGTTATAAACGGTATCGGTCTCAAAAACACACAACGTACTGCCCTGAGCAATGGTCTTGGACTGCACAATTTTTCCGGTGATATCGACTAAATCCACGGTTAAATCTTGAGCAGTCATCGGCATTTGCACCGCCACAAAATCAGTCGCTGGGTTTGGCGCAACAATAATCTTTGCAGCATCAATATCAAAATTTGAAGCCGCTAAAGTCGAATCATAAGTAGTAGTTCCGGCCGGAATTGTGGTAACCGTAGTGGTCGTTACATTGCCATAGAAAGTAGGCCCAACCACATAAGGATAAGCCGAATTATGATTGACATCAACCGTAGCAAAATAGCAGTAAATTCCTTCCGGATATTCCGGAGTAATACAAAAACGGCCGTTATGCATATCCAAATAAGTCGGATCACCAGGATGCGCAACATACTCGTAATCTTCTCTGAAATAGCCGTTGAAATAAGTAGCATTAACCGCCGGACCGTTGGCTCTAGTAGTTTGACTTTTGAGCTGATAACTCGATTTCATTCTGGTAATGGCTCCGGTTCCATCGGTATTGGTGTAAGCATAGGCTCCGTATATCGGAAAACCGTCATAAGCAAAACCCAATAAAGGCGAATGTACGCTCGGATTAATTACATACAAACCATCGGAAGGATATGTGTCGCATACATTAGAAATCACATTCAAATCTAAACTGAAAGCGCTGGGGTTTTGATGGTGGTGGTAATTGCCCATTGCTGGATGCGCTTTAGCACAATCAAAACCGGCTTTTTCTGCCAAAACAGCATCGCGATTCCAAGCTTGGGACGAACCCGGACCGCCCGGACATGGCGGATTTCCCGGACCGCCGCACAACGCATTGGTATTATTGTTCCAGGCCACACCATCGCGATAATCGAACAAAGCCACACCGTTGATAAAAATACCGATATTGCCTCCTGTAGTTGCTGTTGGCGTGCCAGTATTCTGCGTCGGAGTCAATGATACTTTGAAAATCTTATTCTGCGCTGTAGCCAGTGAAGGATTTCCATCTTGAAATGGCCCGGTGATATAAGCCGGAATTCCCGTAGCCGAAACATAAGCATGCGTGCTATTGTACTTCACCGATTGCACATTAGCTTGAACTGCGTCGATAATAGGAGTAGGGTTACCAGCCACGTAATGACGACCTGTGATTCCGGTGGTGTTTTGCAACCATTTGGTAATTGCCGGATTAGTTTGAGCCACAACCACTGAACCGATTCCGAGTGCGAGAATTAGAGAAAGCTTTTTCATAGTTTAATTTTTTACGATTTTCAAAGTGTTGTTTTTGTTGACTACAAGCATATAAACTCCTTTTGAGTACGAGCTCAAGTCGAGTGCGATTTGGTTTTGGCCAGAATATTCGTTGGTAAAAAGCAACTGCCCTTGTAAATTGTATAGTTCCAATTTTTCGATGGGATACTTGTTCTGCAGATTTAAACTTCCGTTGGTCGGATTGGGAAATACCGATAAGTTTTTCTTGAATTCAGCCGAAGATACCGATAGCAATTCGTTATTGACATTGAACGTAGGCGATTGAATCACAAAACTTCCAGTGCCGTTGGGAACTCTGGCATAACCCATATTGGCAGTTTGTGCGCCAAAATCAACGGTTTCAATGATGGTTCCGTTAGCATAAGACAGAATCACGCTTTCGCCCGAAGCAGATAATTTAAAATTCGCATGAATTCCGGCTTGTGTTCCATCTTCATCAGCCCAAAGGGTTAAATAACCATGCGGTTCAATAGTTAAACCAGCAGGAAATTGCCATTTCACCAAGTTCGTGTTAGTGTCGGTCATGAATAAATTATCAAGACTCAACGTAGTATCTGTATTGTTGTAGAGTTCGATCCAGTCTTCATACTCACCATCTTGATCGGTAACGGTTTCGGTGTTTTGCGCCATGATTTCATTGACTACCAAATCGCCCGGATTAATCGTCGGATAACTGGCATACAAAGTATAGAATTCATGCTCGGCACGTTCGGGTGAGAATCTTCCCACGTTGTTGTTCTCAGCATAAATGTAATATTGCATGAAAGCGTTCGATACGTTCATTGCTACTCCAAAAATCAAATCTCCGGCTGCACCATCACCGTGCAAACCATCGTCATACATTTGAATTTTGGTAAACGGAAGCCTTTTGTCTGAACGATAGCCCAAAAACACACCATTGCTGTTGGCATCCGTAACATTTGCTGTTATGAAAACATCGTTATTAATCAACGGATTTTCTACCGCCGGAGCTACTGTAGAAATCGTCGGTCGCGTATTAGTAAAGTCAGTTTGTGACAATAAATAAGTGGTTCTACCGCTCATTAGGTTAGTGATTCCGGGCGCAGCATTCATTCCGCCAGTCATATCGGTAGTTAAATTACTCTGGAACTGAGCATAAGTATATTGTTTGTTCGGATCGGCCTGAACTGCAGCATCAATCACGTTTTGATAGGATTGTGCAGTGGTCAAATAACTGTTGTTGGCAAAATTTTCTTCCAAAATGGTACGAATATGCGCCAAGTACATTCTTTTATATTTCGGAACTGCCATCAATTTTTGCATTAGCGGCCAAGCGGCATCACCAGAATGCAGCAAGTGTGTCATTTGCTTTTTGGCAGTAGTAGTGTTTAATGCAATGGTTCCGGTTTGAGTAAAAACGCCGAACGACATATTCAAATCCCAAACAATGGCATTGAATCGGCCGTTGTCATCTTTATATAAATAGTAATTCTGTTTAAAAGTTCCTATATAACTGTCAAGGTTCACCAAAACATTATCAAAAGCTAGCATCCACAGTGCACGGTCTACATCAAGTATCGATTCGATATTGCTAATGTCGTTGGCAAGCGTATTGGTCAAGGCAATCAAATCTTCCCATCCGGCATCTGAATTCATCTCATAAGCTGCTTGATAACTCGTCGAATTGGTTCCCAAATAAGCAAGGTTTGGATATGAAGAACTGCCAGGCCCGGCACCGCCAATCGGATTGCACTTAAAAAAAGCATTATTGTTCGAATAGAAATGTTCGTCTACAAACTTTTTAGAAATGGATTCCGAACTTACATACAAACCTATCAGAGTTCCATTGACATATACATTGGCATAATTGCTCAGTGGCGCATGCATATATTGGCGCAAAATTGAGTAGGAAAGCGGCTCACGCAAAAAAGTAGGGTCGAAATAAACGTTGCTGAGTTTGATATCGGTATAACCCTGATAATCTTGATCTTGATAGGTATCGAGTTCGATATGGAATGGATTCTTGACACGGTTAGCATTGTAAGTACTATTGCCTTTGTATTTTACCCCGACATTGTTGAAAACAGTACCGTTGATGGTAACCGATTGTGCCGGAATATATTCTTCTGTTGAAGCAGCTTGGGCATCGAGAAGCGCATCCCAATTGCTTTGGGCAAAAACAATCCGGATGTCTTGGATGGTATTGATGTCGTAAAGTGATTGCGAAAATCCGTTGCAACCAATCAAGGCCAACAACAGCGTTAAATAACATTTTCTCATAAGAAGGAATTGGGTTAATAGTTCGGTTATAGACGATAGTTTTTTGGTATTCATGCGCTTGAAAAATTATTTCGGATAGGAAAATCTAGGATTGTACAAAAATTCGGTATCTGTCAAGGTTTTCATAAAGGCCACTAAATCGGTTCGATCATTATCTGACAAATGCATTGGTTCACTCAGTTCTTTGGGAATACCTTTCGTTTTTTGAATCGAATTGTAATGTTTGACTACTTCGGTCAAAGTTTTGAAGCGGCCGTCATGCATATAAGGAAAAGTAAATTGAATGTTGCGCAAGGTAGGCACTTTGAACCGCAGCGAATCTTCTGTCCGATTGGTGATTTTCATTCGCCCGAAATCGTTCAAGGTGGCATCGACAGCCAAGCCATTATTCTCAAATTTGCCGCTGGAAAATAAAGGTTCAGTATGACAAGACGCACAATTTTTTCTGAACAAAGCATAACCTTTTTGCTCGCTTGGGTTGAAACTTTCCTGGTGCCGCATCACTTTATCATACTTCGAATTGGATGATTTCAGCATCAACATAAATTGCGTCAAAGCTTTCAAAGTCAGTTGCCCGGTGATTTTTGATGTTCCGAAAGCAGCTTCGAACATTCGCGGATATTTCTCGGTTTTTTGAAGTTTGGCGACCACGTGTTCTAAAGTTTCGTCCATTTCTACCGGGTTCGTAATAGGATTTAACGGTTGTACTTCGAGATGGTTCGCACCGCCGTCCCAAAGGAAATCTTTCGTCCAAGCTAAATTGATTAACGCCAAAGAATTCCGCGTGCCGATTTTACCTTCAATGCCGTGGCTCAATTCATGATCAACGTGCGTGAAACCGGTAGCTTGCATATGGCAACTCGCGCAAGAAATCGTGCTATCACGAGATATAATTGGGTCGTAGAACAAATGCCTTCCGAGCTGAAAACCTTCTTCAGTGAGTGGATTTTTAGAAAAATCGTATGCAGGTTCGGGCCAATCTTTTGGAACTTCTAAATAAAGCGGCGTAGTTTTTTTATAGGCGAATGCAGCGCAAATCAATAGCGTAAAACTAACAAGAACTATATTTCGGGCTAACATTTTCATTCGACTGAAAACATTTTCGTACTGATATCTGCCAGTTGTATTCCTCGCTTTCCCGGAATCATGACGCTGTTGACTTCGGCCAGTGGAACTTCGTCGAAAAATGCAGCTAAGTCTATCGAAACCTCAATAACGTTGCTTTTCTTCGGGTTGAACGTCAAAGTTCTGAGGGCATTATTGGGTTCTAAGTAACCGCCGATGTGAAACTGAAATTGGTTTTTACGGGTTTTGCAACTCGGGCTTTGGCCTTCAATTTTCATATTGATGTAACCGCTTTGCCAAGCCCAATACATGCCTTTGGTTGGGTCGAGATCACCGGAAAGAGCGCCTGAAACACTCGCAAGACTATCCACACCAATAGAAAAAACCACAGCTTTGACTCTTTTTTTTGAATTTGGAATCAAGCTAATTTTTTGGGTAGCGGGCATTTCCAAATCTACCAAATGGCTTTCTTTAATTTGGGCTGTCGAGTTGTCTGCAAATAAAAGCTGAATGTCTGAAACATAAAACCGAAACGTATTGATTTTTAGCGAATCCTTTTGCTTCGATACGAATTCTTGTCCAATAACCAGCGGCGTTTCGTTGAACTTAAAATGAAAGTCGAGCGCCAACGAATCTTGGGATTGCGCGTGAATTATTTGCAGCGTAAAAAAGCAAATGCAACCGATAAAAACAAACCGTTTAATCATGTCTTGGTCTTGGCGGTTTAGAAAATAATTGTGCCAACTCTTCGGTCAGTTCGTTATAATACTGCAATTGCTCCGGCTCGCAAATGCTTTGAATGTCTTGAAAATGCTTGAAATGAATTGCTTCAATTTGCATTTGGTATTCGGCTATGGCACTAATTAAACTGTCTCGGGTTTTTAGGTCGGCTTGCTTTTGGAGTAATTGACTGTAAAGCAGCTTCTTGGTTTGTATAATTTTCACATCGAGTGCATCAATATGGTTTCGGTGCCAACGGATCAGTTTTTCGTATTGCGCTTGTTGTTGGGTGTTAAAATGCAGTTGCTCGATGATACGCATTTTCGGCCCGCCGTGAGGATGCCTTGGGCCTTTTTTTAAAGTAAGTGCCAGTGTCGCTAAATTGATAATCAGTAGCAATACCACCGCAAATGTGAGCAGTTTGGTCTTATTCATTTTCAGTAAAGTTGATTCGATTTCGAGAGTTGGCTGGCCATGATTTCGGTCGCCGATTTTTGTTTACTGGATTTGAAATAAACCAGTTTCACGTTGAGCGCTACCAATAACAGCAAACTTGCAGCAGCCACCCAAACCCAACGCATCGGGATTTTATCTTCAAGGCGTTCTAAAATTTGACCAAACAATTGGGCATTGGGAATGGCGGTTTGCTTTCCGTTGGTGCTTTCGAGTACTTGGTTGATCCAGGTTTCTTTTTCCATAAGCCTATAGACGACGTTAATTTTTATTTCTTGCGATAGTTTTCAAACATGATCGATAATTTTTCTTTGAGTGCGGTTTTGGCCCTGAAAATCAGCGATTCTACCGAGGAAACGCTGAGCTGCATGACTTCGGCAATTTCAGGGTTCGACAAACCATCAATCTTTGAAAGGATAAAGGCAGTTTTTTGATTTTCTGAAAGCTTGTTGATGGCGGCGTAAAGTTGGGCTGCTTTCTCTTGGTTTTCGAGCAGAATTCCCGGATGTTCGAAGTTGGAACTGTTCAGGTATTCGGTTTCGCTCTGGCTTTTGCGACCGAAAATAAAGAACCGCTTTTGGCTGTTTTTGTGTTTGATAAAATCTAGACATTTGTTGATGGTGATGCGATACAGCCAAGTTTTGAGCGAAGATTGCGCCTTGAAACTTTCGAGTGCATGGTAGGCTTGAACGAAAACATCTTGGGTGATTTCTTCAGCGTCTTCGATGTTCTGCAAATAATGCAACGCCAAATTGTAAACCATGATATGGTGCTGATTGTAAAGCTGTTGAAAATCTGGCTCGTGCGGAATCATGCTGCAAATTAACATTTTTTGCAAAATAGCTGCGGTTTAAAAAACCTAATTGGCTTGGCGAATGTTTTTATAGAACACAAATAGTAGTATATTTGGCAGTCCGAAAATAGCCCTGATCGCAGCGGCAGCTTTTGTTGGCATGGCTCAAGTTGTTCTCAAAGCTTTAGTGTTTAAGCCAACAAAACTATAGCGTAGAGCAGGATTAGCTTCTAAAAATCATAAACCAAAGAATCAAAATATGAAATTACTCGAAGGAAAAGTAGTCATCATTACCGGAGCCAGTCGTGGTATCGGGAAAGGAATTGCAGAAGTATTTGCCCAACATGGCGCCAACATTGCGTTCACTTACAGCTCGTCTGCTGAATCTGCCTTAGCATTGGAAAACCAATTGAACGCCACCGGGATCAAAGCCAAAGGTTATCAATCAGACGCTTCTGATTTCAATCAGGCACAAGCTTTTGTAGATGCGGTTCTGGCAGAATTTGGAACTGTTGACGTACTGATTAACAACGCCGGAATTACCAAAGACAACCTGTTGATGCGGATGTCTGAAGAAGATTTCGATAAAGTCATCGAAGTGAATTTGAAATCGGTGTTCAACATGACCAAAGCCATTCAGAAAACAATGCTGAAAAACCGCGCCGGATCAATCATCAACATGAGTTCGGTAGTAGGAGTGAAGGGCAACGCCGGGCAAACCAATTATGCTGCGTCAAAGGCCGGAGTCATCGGATTTACGAAATCTGTTGCTTTGGAATTGGGTTCGAGAAATATCCGTTGCAACGCGATTGCTCCAGGTTTTATCGAAACCGAAATGACGGCCAAACTCAACGAAGATGTGGTGCAAGGCTGGAGAGATTCTATTCCACTCAAACGCGGCGGAACTACTGAAGATGTAGCGAATGCTTGTTTGTTTTTCGCTTCAGACATGAGTGCTTACGTAACGGGCCAAGTCTTGAACGTAGATGGTGGAATGTTGACCTAAATAAGTTGATTTCTCATCATTCAACATTTAACATTCAAAATAATTAATGACAGCAACCACGATCTTACTGATATTACTTTCATTAGTACTGGCCGCCGGTTTGTCCTACTACCAATATTTTTACAAGGTCAAAGTCCGCACGAAAACGCACCGGATTTTGGCTTTGTTGCGTTTTATCACGGTTTTCGGGATTTTGCTGTTGCTGATTAATCCGGTATTGTCTAACAAAACTTATCAAGTGGTAAAAACACCGCTCCCGATTGTGGTCGATAATTCTTCGTCGATTACCGATTTGAAAGTAGCCGAAACTGTTCGGGAATTGCACCAGAGGCTCGCTTCCAACTCAGATTTGAAAGACAAGTTTGATGTGCAGACGTATCGTTTTGACAGCGAATTTGAATCGGCCACGGAATTCGATTTTAAAGGCAAACAGACCAATATTGAATCCGTAGCCAAAAGCCTCAAAAGCCTCTACAAGAATACTGCTTTTCCAACGGTTTTGATTACTGACGGAAACCAAACTTCGGGCAACGATTACATATTTAGTTTTAATCAGGAGAACAAGGTTTTTCCTTTGGTTGTGGGCGATACCACGACTTTTCTTGATCTGAAAGTCAGCCAACTCAACGTCAATAAATACGCCTTTCACAAGAACAAATTTCCGGTAGAAGTTTTCCTGAATTATGCCGGAACCAAAACTGTAAACGCCAATTTTAAAATTACCCAGGACAATTCGACCTTAACGACGCAAAGCATTAGTTTCTCGCCTTCAAAAAAATCAACGGTGGTGAATGTGCTGCTGCCGGCAAATCAGACCGGATTGCAGATTTTCAAAGCCAGCGTGACTTCTTCTGAAACGGAGAAAAATGCTTACAACAACACCAAGAATTTTGCGGTAGAAGTAATCGATCAGAAGACCAACGTGGCGATCATTACCGAAATCAATCATCCTGACATCGGCGCGCTAAAACGCTCAATCGAAAGTAATGCCCAACGAAAAGTAACCATTCTTAAACTCAACGAAGTCAAAGATTTGAGTGACCATAATGTAATTGTGCTTTATCAGCCTTCGAGCAACTTTGGTTCACTTTTTAAGAACATCGCCCAAGCCGGAACCAACACCTTTATCATCACTGGTGTTAGCACGGATTTTTCTCTTCTGAACCAACAGCAGCAAAATCTAGTTTTTAAAATGAGCGGACAACGTGAAGATTATCTGCCGGAGTTCAATCCGCAGTTTAATTTGTTTGCGCTCGACGATATTGGATTTGCTCAGTTTCCGCCTTTGCAACATGCTTTTGGAACTGTTGCCACCAATGGCAATGTCTCGGTGCTGCTATCCTCTAGAATCAGAAATATTGAAACCGGAATGCCTTTGCTTGCTTTTGCAGAAAATCAGGGCAAACGAAGCGCTTTTTTGTTGGGCGAGAATCTCTGGAAATGGCGCATGCAAAGCCACATCGATACTAAGAGTTATGAAAAATTCGATGTATTTATAGACAAAACTGTTCAGTATTTGGCCTCGAACAATTCTAGAAAGTCATTGGTGGTGAATCATGAAAGCTTCTACAATTCGGGCGAAGCGATTGAAATTACGGCACAGTTCTTCAACAAGAATTACGAACTGGACGACAAAGCCCGATTGATGATTTCGGTAATTAATAAAAATACAAAGAAAGTCAAGCAGTACGATTTGCTCAAAAGCACTAATTCGTTTAAGGTAAATCTTGACGGGCTTTCGGCCGGACAGTACACTTTCTCGGTGAAAGAACTCAACACGAACACGGTTTATAACGGTTATTTTGAAATACTGGATTTTGATATTGAGAAGCAATTTGTAAACCCTGACTTGAATAAACTCAAGCAACTTGCCACACAAACAAAAGGTCAGGTTTTTATGCCAAATCAAACCGACAACTTAATTAAGACCTTGTTGGCCGAAGACAATTATAAAGCCATTGAAAAAGCGATTGTGAAGAAAACGCCCTTAATTGATTGGGTTTGGCTTTTGATTTTGGTAGCGATTACTTTGGCCGCCGAATGGTTCCTGCGCAAGTACAACGGAATGCTCTAAACTTCTGTTTTTCTGGCGATAATAATGGCGTGTTCTTCTGTATTTTGTTCGCTCCTGGAGTACTTTACGTTTATTTTATGTAAAATTTTAAAATGTTGATTTTTAATTTTTTGAACAACATCTTCTAAATCGTAATAATAAAAATAAGTCTGATCGCCGCTGCTGCTTTTTTGATAACCTGATTCGTTCGGATTTCCTGGTACAAAGCTCACATAGAACAATCCGCCAGCCAGCAACAACTTATCGCAATCGGAAAGGCATTTGCTCCAAGCATCGGCCGACAAATAAGGAATGCAGAAACCACAAACAATGGCATCATACTTCTTTTCGAAACGATTGATTTCCCGAACATCCATCACTTGAAAATTAGCCTTTGGAACATTTTGCCTCGCCAATCGAATCATTTCCGGTGCCACATCAATAGCGTCGATAGAGCAATCTGCTCTTTTTGAAACCAAATATTTAGTGATATTGCCTGGGCCACAACCTAACTCCAAAATGGACGGATTTTCTTTAGTGAAAGCCTCGCACAACCGATCGAAGCTTTCGTTGTAAAGCGGCAAATTCATGAACTTGTCTTGATAAAGCTGAGCGACTTTGTTCCAAGTTTGAAAGGTTTCGCGGTACGGATCCATCGGTTTAAAATTTCTGATTGCTCGCCGAAGTTAAACAAAAAATAATACTACATTTGAGTACCAATTTTAAATCATTTGAAATGAAACGGCTGGTTTTACTTTTTGGGCTATTGGTTGCGCTCCAGACTTCCGCACAGCAATGGCAAACAGATTTAAGCAAAGGTTTGCGCGAGGCCGCAGCACAGAATAAAAAAGTGTTGTTGTTTTTCTCTGTTCCGGAGCATTGTGATTCGTGCCTCAGGTTGGAGAAGAAAGTATTCCAATCGCCAGAGTTCTTGGCTTATGCACAGGAAAATTATGTGTTGGTCAAGATTGACTTCGCTTCCCAAGCCGAAAATATCAGCCCCGAACAACAACAAAAGAATCTTTTAGTGGTAGAAAAATACAACAAAGACGGCTTCTTTCCGCATGTTGTTGTCTTAAATAAGGAAGCCAAAATCGCAGGCACCACCGGAACTTATCACAACGAAACCCCGGAGCAGTTCTTGTCGATCTTAAGGAGAAATACGCGCTCTTAAATCCCTATCAGGTTAGTAAACAATTAAAATAAATAATTATGAACGACGCACATTGGCATTTAGTAGTGAACCATTTTCCTATCATCGGTAGCATTTTCGGCCTTGGAATTTTGATAGCCGGTTTGGTTTTAAAGAATAAAACCAGTATTAACACGGCTTATATTATTTTTATTATTGCAGCTTTATTTGCTTTGGCCTCGATGGCAACCGGTGAAGGCGCTGAGGAATTAGTAGAAGATATGCCCAACATAGGCCATGAAATCGTTCACGAGCATGAAGAAATGGCTGAAAAACTCGCTTTGACACTCTACCTTTTAGGCGCAGTTTCAATAGCCGGATTGATTCTGAATATCAAACAACACAGCAAAGCCCGATTGGTTTCTTTTGTTGCTTTGATTTTGGGATTGGTTGCTATTTTCTTGGGTAAAGCTACCGGAACTACCGGCGGTGAAGTGCGTCACACAGAAATCAGGGCAGCAGCTACAATCGCCCAGCCCAGTTCCGAAGACGATCACGACTAAATTACTGCTGGTATCGGCGTTGCTTTAAAAGGGTAGAAGCGCCTTGATAGTAAATAATGGTCTCTTTGACCAATACCTGATTTAGTTTTTGCAGGGGTTGCTCTTCATATTGCAACTGAAAGTTCTTGGTAAGTTTAGCGTTTGGCACTGCACGCAACCGGTATTGATGCACTTCTTTTTTTGGCTCCAAAACCGTCAGTAAGTTGTTTTTGATGAACCCGAGGTCTTCGTAGGTAGCAATAAATGCTCTCGGTTGGTACTGCGGATCAAAAACATCTTGTCCGAAAAATTTAGTTGGATAACTGAAATGCAATAGGGAGAAAAGTGTTGGCATGACATCGATTTGTGAAATCATCTGGTCGCATTGTTTTGGTGCGATGTTTTTATTGTAAATCATTACTGGAATTCGGTAGTTGGCCAACGGCAATTCGGCTTTTCCGGCACTCGAAGCACAATGATCGGGCAATAACACAAAAACGGTATGCTCGAACCAAGGTTGTTTTTGAGCCATTTCAAAAAAACGGCTGAGTGCATAATCAGTGTATTTTACACCGCCGCGACGCGAAGTTGGGTCGTCAATTTGAATTTTTCCGTCGGGGAAAGTATATGGGCGATGGTTACTCACAGTCATCCAATGGTTGAAAAATGGCTTGCCGGTTTTGGCCTCGGCATTCATGATTTTTATCGCTTTTTTGGCCATGTCTTCATCGCAAACACCCCAAACGTTCGAAAAGCTGATTTCATCTGAACGAAACGATTTTTTATCTACTACTTCATATCCGTTTCCGGCGTAAAAATCCTGCATGTTATCGAAATAAGCATCTCCACCATACAGAAATTTAACTTGATAACCCTTTTTTTTGAGCACGTAACCGGTGCTAAACTTGTTCTTGTTGTCTTTGCGTTTGATGACACTTTCGCCAGCAGTTGGCGGCAAGCATAACGTTGCGGCTTCCAACCCGCGGACCGTTCGGTTTCCGGTCGCGTAGGCATTGGTAAAAAACAGACTTTTTTGTGCCAGACTATCTAAGAACGGTGTGATTTGCAGCTCATTTCCGTAGTGTGCCATAAACTCAGCGCTGAGGCTTTCTACAGTAATCAAAACAATATTTTTAGGTTGCTCCGGTGCCGAACTCTGGACTTGCCGTGAGTAAAGGTTTCGTTGCTGCATCGCTCTGCTCAACTCTAGCTCCGGTATCGATTTGTAAAATTTGAAATAATCGAGCTCATTGCTTTGGAAAGCGACGTAAAACTTATACAAACCATTGGTACGCAATTCCGACGCAAATACGTTGGTGCTTTTTTCTGAATTTGAGATGATAGGAAGCAGCAATAGTGAAACGCCTAGTAAAACAATAAAAACGGCGGCCATTTTCAGCTTTGAAACGATACTGTGCAAATGCTCAAGTTCTTTTTTGGTTAGGCGAACAATCAGATAAGTAACTAGCGCTGCGACAAGAAAAATAACGCTAAAAATCGGAACTATCGGATAGGATTCGACAATATTCCCGATGACTTCATTCGTGTAAATCAAGTAATCGACTGCGATGAAATTATAACGCACACCGAACTCGTTCCAGAAGAAAAATTCGCTAACCGCATTGAAGATAATCAGTACAACATACAGAAAAACAACCATGGTATACAGCCACAATCGGATGCTCGCTCGTTGTTTGGGCAAAAACAGCATTATGGCAAACAATCCGGCTTTTAATGCTAGGAAGTAACTGGTCAACTCTGGTAAATTTCCTCCATATTCGTCAACAATGCTAAGGCCGGAAGCTACGTACAACCACAAAATTATCATGAGCGCCAACCAAAAATAGCCTTGTGGCTTTTGGTATTTGTCATTGGAAATGAACAGTAAGTAAAGCCCGAGTATCGCCGCGACAATAATAAAAATGAATAAGTCGGAAAGCAGTCCGCGAAAAATAATATCAATTAACTCTAATAACGAAAAATGGCTTTGGGTAATCGGATGGTAAATCAGTACTATTCTTAGAACCAGATTAACGAAGACAAACAACGAGGCCAGTAGGTAAAACGGGGCTGCTTTTTTGGGGAACATGAAGACTTTTTCGCAAATTTACGGGCATCATCAGCGAAGCTACTTTAAGATTCGATTAATCTTGCCTTAAACTTTGCTTAATCAGTTTTAGCATATTCCGATTTTAAAGAATAGATTTGTGATTGTAAACCTGATTTGAATTGCCCTATGAAAATCCTGATTGTTGAAGATGAAACCGGAATCGCCAATTTCTTGCAACAAGGCCTTGAAGAAGAAGGCTACGAAGTGATTGCCACTGACGATGGAAGAAAAGGATTCGAAATCACCCAGCAACAAAAAGTAGATTTGATTTTACTGGATTGGATGCTGCCCAAAATGTCCGGCATCGAAATCTGTAAAGCCATTCGTCAGGTTGATACTACCACACCGATTATTTTTTTAACTGCAAAAGATACGGTTGAGGAAACTATCGAAGGACTTAAAGCCGGCGCAAATGACTACATTAAAAAACCATTCTCGTTTGAAGAATTGATTATGCGCATCAAAGTCCATTTGCGTGCAGAGCAACAAGACGATACCCTGACCTTGGGCGACATTTCAATCGTGCAGTCAAAGTACCAAGTGCTGATGCAACAACAGGAAGTGTTGCTTACCCAACGAGAATACGAGCTATTGGTTTACCTAATTAAACACAAAGAAAAAGTATGCACGCGGAACCAAATCATTTCAGAAGTTTGGAACATTCATTACGACTATGATTCTGGGGTAATCGATGTGTTTATCAACGCCATTCGCAAAAAACTCGGCATCAATAAAGAAGCGCTTATTAAAACCATTCGTGGCGTAGGTTATATTGCGAGCGAAAATACTTAAGGCATGTTTAAATTCTCTTTCAAAAACAGGCTGGCCTTTCATTTTCTGGTCAGTACGGCGCTGATTATAGCCATGTTTTTTGTATTGATTTACACTACCGTAAAATATACCATTTACAGCGATGTCAATAAAGATATTGAAGTCGAAATCAAGTTGGTGTTCTCAGAAACAAAGTTCTCCAACGATATCCGTTCCTGGATTGATAAAGAAGAATGGGAAGAACGCGAACACAATCTGATTGCCGTCGATCCGGTATTTATTCAAATATACAATCCGCAAGGCGTAGCCATTGAAAAATCGCCCAACTTGAAGAAGGATAATTTGCCCTTCAATCCGAATAAGACTGAGAAATTTTATTCTGATACGCACCTCAAAAACCAACCGATCCGCCAAGTTCAAGTGCCCATTTTTAGCAAAGGGAAAATTCTCGGTTTTTTGTTGATTGCCAAGTCGCTCAAACAGGAGAACCTTGTCATGGACAATCTCGCCATCATACTCTGGCTTTCCTACGGCATCATGTTGTTTTCGTTTTTCTTCATGGCAAGTTTTATCGCCGGAGAAAGTATCAAACCGATTGCTCAAATTACCGACACTGCCAGTATTATTACAACAGAAAATTTAAAATCCAGAATTCCTTTACCGCAACATCGTGACGAATTGTACGTGTTGTCGACAACCATCAACGAATTGTTAGACCGAATTGAAGCTGCGGTGGAAAGAGAAAAGCAGTTTACTTCTGATGCCTCGCACGAACTTAGAACACCGCTGGCTGTGCTCAAAGGAACACTAGAAGTTTTGGTACGCAAACCAAGAAATCAAGCCGAATATGAGGAAAAAATCAATTATTGCATCAAAGAAGTAGACCGTTTGAACCATTTGGCAGACGAACTTCTTTTGTTGGCGCGCTTTGAGAATCATAAATACAATACAAAAAAAGAACCCGTATTTCTCAACGCATTGGTGTTAGATATGTTGGCGCGGTTTTCCCAAAAAATAAAACTCAAAAAACTCAAAATCAACTACCAATTTGAGAAAGATTATTATGTGGTTTCGGATGCGTATTTAGTGTCAATTATCATCAGTAATTTACTATCGAATGCGCTCAAATATTCCAATGAAAATGGTGAAGTTATTCTGGCTTTTACCGAAAACTCGAAATACCTTACAGTGACTATTACAGACCATGGCATAGGGATTCATAAAGCAGATTTGAACAAAATCCGGCAACCTTTTTACCGCTCCAAAATGGTTGACAATCCAGAAATAAAAGGTGTTGGTTTGGGCTTATCCATCGTAGATCGTTTGTGTGGTTTACTACAGGTTGAGTTGGTTATCAAAAGTAAAGTTGGCATTGGAACTACTATTGATTTGAAATTTCCTAGACCAACTGAAGTTTGAATGTAAAAATAGGCAATCTAGAACAACTCAAGGGTTTATTTTTGCTGCATTTCTAATAAAATGGGGCGAATAATTTCAATATCAAAAAACTGCGCTAAATGCTGGTGTTTGCTTTTATTTCCGAAGGCAAAAAACTATATTTACCTTTTTTAAGAGATTATTTTTTTGCCGCACATGATTACCAATAAAGAAAAGACCACTCAGGCGCTAGAGGATGATTTACAAGAACCACAACTCAATATCCTGCTAACTACCGACGAAGATGACCAACGTCCGGTATACATTTCCGGTAATTTCAACAACTGGCATACCCAAGACACCCAGTTCGAAATGGAGAAAATTGGCAACGGACTTTACCATTATAAATTTCCGGCTGATTTTATTTATCCTGATGAACTACTGTATAAATTCACCAAAGGCGATTGGAGCGAAGTAGAGATTGACCGATTCGGCAACCGAACCGAAAACCGCTCGTGTCAACAACACCAAGGCATTCGCAAAGAACATGTAGAGAAATGGCGCAAGAATTGGCTGCCTTTCAAGCCGAACTTTTTGCCTCAAGTCAAACTGATTTCGGAAGAATTTGAAATTCCCCAACTCAACAAAACCCGTCGTGTATGGGCTTTGTTGCCGCATGATTACGATAGTTCTCAAGAACGTTATCCGGTAATGTATTTACAAGACGCGCAGAATTTGTTCAATGAAAACGCCAAATATGGCAATTGGGAAATAGACAAAAAACTGGCGGTAATGTCAGAATATAAAATTGGAAAAATCATCATCATAGCAGTCGAACACGCCGAACAAGACCGAATTAAAGAATATAACGTAGGCAAAACAGTGCTCGGAGTTGGTCAAGGCAAAAAGTACATTCGTTTTATTACCGACACGCTCAAACCTTTTGTAGATAAAACATTCCGCACTTTGCCCGATCGCGAACATACGGGAATTGGCGGTAGCAGTATGGGCGGATTGGTCAGTATTTTCTCGGGATTGATGTATCCGGAAGTATATGGAAAACTGATGATTTTCTCGCCATCATTGTGGGTGATTCCCAAAATGGATTTTACTAATCTCGACTACGATGAACCGAGCGACACCAAGATTTATCTCTATGCCGGCGGTGACGAAAGCGCCACAATGATTGACCACGTAAAGAAATTCAAAAAGAAAATGATTGAAAATGAATTCGTGTCGAGCAAAATGAAAATCAAGCTCAGCATCAATATGCAGGGCAAACACAATGAAATTTACTGGAGCGACGAATTTCCAAAAGCCATCGAGTGGTTATTTTTTAACACTAAAGACAATTAAATGAAAACAAGAAATATAAAGGATTTAGAAGGATTTTGCGGCGTGGTGCTGATTCCTGTTTTTGAAACGCATGAAAAAAACGTAGTCCCGATTGAATTCCATGGCGTGTCGGTTTCCTCGCGGGTTTTTTATGGCAAAAAAGATACTTATTACGTTGCTGAGAAATACGATTGTGTTCATCTGTTCATAGGCCTTGGCAAAAGCATCGATTATAAAAATCTAAAGACTTTGATGCGTCGGATTGCTTTCAAAGAAAAAGCACTTTTCGGGAAAGAAGTCGCGCTAATGATTCCTGAAGTATTTACTTTACAACAAGTTGAAGCCACAGTTTCAGGGCTTTGTTTGGGCACTTATCATCTCGGGCATTTTAAGAAAAAAGACATCCATCCGTTTGCCGAAAAAGGTTTTGAACTCGCTCTATTATCTAAAACCGATTTTTCAGAAGTTGCTTTACGGGCCATTAAAATAGCCAGAACGCAAATTGAAATTCTGTATTTGGTTGATTCACCGCCGAATGTTGTCAATCCGGCTTATCTGGCTAAATGGGCGCAAGACAGCGGCAACACTTATGGTTTTGATACCAAAGTGCTCGATGGTCCGGCATGTAAAATTGAAGGTTTAGATGCATTTTTGGCAGTCGGAAAAGGCAGTGATAAAACGCCGCAATTTATCATCATGAACTACGAGCCCAGTGGCGATCTTCCTAAGGTAAAACACATCGGATTGGTCGGAAAAGGAATTACCTTTGACACCGGCGGACTCAATATCAAAACGGCTGCTATGGTTCACATGAAATCAGATATGGCCGGCGGTGCTGCGGTTCTTGGCGCAATGCAACTCATTGCCGATTTGAAGCTTCCGATTCGAGTGACCGCGATTGTTCCTTGTTGTGAGAACGCTGTTGATAATACTTCGTTCATGCCGAGCGATGTCATCAAAAGTTATCACGGTGCCACGATTGAAATTATTGATACCGATGCAGAAGGTCGTTTGATTTTAGCCGACGGATTGTCTTATCTGATTAAAAATTATAAGCCCGAAATAATTGTCGATATCGCAACACTTACCGGAAGCAGTGTAGGTACTTTTGGCTACGAATGTGGCGCGTTGTTCACCAATAACACCACAATTGAACAGAAACTAAGACAGTCCGGCGATGAAATTGGCGAGCGTTTGTGGCCATTGCCTTTATGGGATGCTTATCAACCCGATATTGAAAGTGATATTGCCGACGTGAAAAATTACAGCGGTAAACCTGTTGCAGGCGCTATTTCTGCGGCCAAGTTCCTTGAGTATTTCACAGAAAAACACCAAGCTTGGGCACATCTCGATATTGCTGGTGTGGCATTCGGTGACGATGAATTCGCCAAGAGCAAACACGCCACTGCATACGGTGTTCACTTATTAACCCATTTTATTGAAAACATTTAGTTATGAACAAAACGCCTAAAACCTTCGTTTGTATTTCCAATTTTTTCAAAGGCGCTGATTTTTTGATCAACCTGAAGAAACTGGGCAATAAAGTTTATTTGGTTACTTCTGAGAAACTGCGCGACAAAGCCTGGCCGGTTGAATTCATCGACGATATTTTCTTCATGGAAGGCCAAGACACCGATTGGAACTTAGAGCATTTACTGCTTGGGGTGAGCAATTTCATGCGCAATAATCAAATTGACGCCATCGTGGCTTTGGATGATTTCGATGTAGAGAAAGCTACCTATCTGCGTGAGAATTTGCGTATTGATGGCATGGGTCAAACCACCGGACGCTATTTCCGCGATAAATTGGCGATGCGTATGCGGGCAAAAAGCTGCGGCATCTCGAACCCGAATTTCTGTTCGCTGTTCAACGATCACGACATTAATACTTTTGCCGACACCATTGCTGCACCTTGGGTGTTGAAACCTCGTTCGGAAGCGTCTGCCTCAGGCATTATCAAAGTGCACGACAAAGAAAGTCTGTGGATGCACATCAACGAAATGGGCAACAACCGCTTTAAATACTTGGTCGAGCAATTCCGCCCGGGCTCGGTGTATCATTGCGATAGCTTGATTAAAGATGGAAAAATTCTGTTCAGCATTACTTCTAAATATTTGGCCACACCGATGGAAATCTCACAAGGCGGCGGTATTTTCAGAAGCGCCAATATTCCTTACGATTCTGATGACGATAAGGCAATTAAAAAAGTGAATGAGCAAGTCATTAAAGGTTTTGGGCTCAAACACGGTGCGGCTCATACAGAATTCATCAAATGTGCCGACGACGGAAAAATCTATTTCTTAGAAACTTCTTCTAGGGTAGGCGGTGCTCATTTGGCTGAAATGGTGGCTTTTGCTTCCGGCGTGAATTTATGGGCAGAATGGGCTGCGATTGAAAACTCACTTGTGAAAGAAATCGAATATAAATTGCCGAAAATAAAGAAAGCCTACGCAGGAATTGTTCTGACCTTATCGAAATTCCAACATCCGGATTTATCTTCGTTTGCCGATCCGGAAGTTTGTTTCAAAGTACCGCTGGATTATCATGCGGGCCTGATTGTTCAGTCAGATAAGAACGAAAGGGTCTTGGAGTTATTAGACGATTACGCCGACCGATTGGTGAAAGATTTTGCAACTGTGGTTCCGCAGGCTGAAGTCAAAAATTTGCACTAAACGCCTACGAGTTTCCGGAAGCCCTAGCCCCGATAGGAGCAAGCTACCGTGTAGCGCGGATAGCGGGAAAAAGCTACTGAAAATTATTTTTCGAACAACCCTAAAGTACCACCAACCCAATCTTTGTCTTTGTTGAATTTCACGCCGATCATTTCCCCGCGGCTCAAGCGCACCAAATTGCACAATAGAGTAGGAGATGGGTCTTGTTTTTTCCAGACGCAAAGCACGCGGACTTCCACTTTCACTTTGCCGTCGGGCGATTGCACAATTGGAAGATAGTTGACTTTTTTCTGTAAAATGTAGAGTTCTTTTTCCTTGACGGCTTCGATATCGCCTTTGGTCACATGGAAAATCACGCCGCTTCCTGAAAATGAAAACAAAGGCTTTAATACGTAATTCTCGAGGTCTTTTGGGATTTCTTTCAAATCGCTGAGCAAAGTCGTTTCAATGAAATAAGGTCCTTTGAGCATTGGCAAAATGTACTTGCTAATTCGAAAGAACCAATTCGGATGTCCGGCCCATTCCACTTCCAACTCGTCTGAAAAACTGAAATTGAGCTTTAAATCTTTTCGAAGTTCTAACTCATCAAAAATGACGCGGTTATAAATTCGCTTGACTTGAATCAATTCCTGATTTTCATTTTTGTAAAAAAGCTTGTTGCCGTCTTTGATCAAATCGGTTACGCAGAGAATTGGAATGCCTATATCGCGCCGACAGTAATAGAAATCAATCTTGGTATTTTGCTTTTCAGGCTCAATTTCGAGCAAGATGACATTTTGCTTTGGAAGCCCGTTGCAAATTACTTCATCAAGAGTTTTAAAGTAATCCGCAGCGGTAATTCCGTCTATAAAAGGCGTCAACTCTTCTAGAAACGGATAGTATTTTTTAAATTTCTCATACAATACATACTGGTAATTGAACAACGACGGAAAGCCTTGCACTTCAATCAACTTTGGAATTACTTGCCCGTTTTCTTCACAAATTCCGAAATCGATGGCTAGGAAATTCGTGTGCTCGTCTTCGTTTGGAACTTTCGTATTGAGCTCAAGGGATTTTTCTGTAAGAGATTTAAAGTCGGGCCTTCTGATTAAATCAATCACATCCTGGCAACCTTCGAGTAATTGCTTTTTTAGTTCTTTGGAAATAAAAAACGGCGTTTCGGCCATTCGGAAAGTGGGCCTATAGTTGAAATCTTCGGCGATATCGTTTTGGAAATCTTCGTATTTCTGGGCAGAAAACTGCTTGTTGAAAAGCTGACGGTATTTCGAAATCATAAGCGAAAAAAGATAAGTAAAGTATCATCATGAATGACTTTTCAGATTGGAAATCTGTTGGCCATGATGAACAATTATAGAAATTGAAAATAACGAATTAATTCGAAAGCATCTTGCGCGTTTTCATCACATCGTTGATGGCCTTGCGCAGAAAATTCGGAATCAAAGTTTCGTTGGTTTTGTAGATTTTCTCCTCGTCGAGTAAGTCTTCGAGCATGTTGCGGAATTTCTTGCGGCCTTTCATATTGATGATGCGCTCGCGGCGTTCGGCACTTCTGAGATTCGCAATAAAACTCAGCGGATCGGCTTCCGGATGAAACTGTGTACCGACAAAATATTTATTAAAGCGTACTGCCATAATTGCTCTTTCATAAGCCACATGATCACGGATTTTCTCTAGAGCAATGATCTTAGCGCCTTTTTCTTCAAATACGTTCAGATTCGGCTGTACCACTTGATAATCGCGCGAATCAACTGCATAAAACGGATCGTCTAAACCTTCTAACAAGTTGTCGCGGTAACCGTCTTTGGTTTTATGAACGGTCATCACGCCAAATGAAGTACTATTGCGCTTAGTGATCTCAGCCAAACCGAAATGTTTGCAAGCCATTTGGAACGAGTGACAAATAAAGAGTACGTGTTTCTTGACTTCGTTTTCTTGGTTCCAAAGCAGCAATTCGTCTATGAACTCGTAGTAACTTTTGTCCCAAACACCGTCGCCTTCTAGCGGATTTCCTGGGCCACCGGAAGAAATATAAATATCAAAGTCTTTGATTTTGGGTAACTCCGACTTTCTGCGAACATCGAAAATCTTGAAACTGACGATATTATTGAAACGATTGACGATATCGATAATACAGCGCATGCCTTGGTTCGGCTCGCCGTTATACATGTCCAGGATTGCTATTCTGATGGTTTCGTTCATAAGTATAGGTTCAAACGGATGGGCTGTACAAATATATAATTAATTATTTTACAAACCTTTGGTAAATTCAGAGGTAATAAAATCAACAACTTTGGTCAGATCTCCTCCGGTTTCATTGAAAACTGCCAACTGCTTATCGGCACCGGTTCCGTTTTTCATGATCTCATGCACATAATTAATTTGTTCACGACTGCCGAGTTCGTCTACTACATCATCAATAAAATCAAGCAATTCGCCAATCAATAACTTGGTTTCAACTTCTTTCTGCAAACCAAAATCAATCATGTGATTGTCGATGCCATAACGCGCCGCACGGAATTTGTTCTCCTTAATTAGCGCCAATCGATAGATGTTGTAACTCATGTTGTGTTGCGTGAGTCGGTATAACTTGGCAACCACAGCTTGAATAATCGCCACAATACACATAGTTTCATCGACGGTCAAACTCATATCGCAAATACGGAATTCTATCGTGTCATAAAACGGATGCAAACGCAAATCCCACCATATTTTCTTCGGATTATCGATGCAATTGGTTTTGACCAAAGTCTCTAGATATTTGTCGTACGAGGCTACATGGTCGAAATATTCCGGCAAACCCGTTCTGGGAAACTTGTCGAAAACTTTAGTACGGAAAGATTTATAGCCAGTTTGTCTTCCTTCCCAAAACGGAGAATTGGTCGAGAGCGCAAAAATATGCGGTAGGAAATAACAAGCTTGGTTCATGAGCTGCAAACCGACTTCACGGTTCTCAATCCCGACGTGGCAATGCATTCCGAAAATTAAATTCGAACGAGCAGCATCTTGCAATTCGTTTACAATATTGTGATACCTCGGGTCATCAGTAATCGGCTGGTCTTGCCAACGCGAAAACGGATGCGTACCGGCTCCGCCAACCACCAAATCTTGTTTCGAAGCCAATTCGACAATCTTACTGCGCAAAAACCGGATTTCCTCAGAAGCTTCTTTAACGTTCTTACAAATGTTCGTGCCGACTTCCACGACCGATTGGTGCATTTCGGCTTTAACCTGTTCGTTTAAAAACACCTTTGCACCGTCGACAATTTTTGATAAATGCGAGCGCAAATCGCGTGTTACAGGGTCAATTATTTGGTATTCTTCTTCAACGCCAAGGGTAAAAATGGGTAATTTTTTCATGACTTTATTTTTTAGAAGCTCGTCCCGCTTTTCACTGTATCTTTTCCCGCTTAAAGAAAGCGGCAAAAGGATGCCGTTGCAATCGGGGCTAGGGCTATAAACACATCAACTCATTTGCTATTTTACCGCAGCCGATTCTTTGATAAAAGTGCCCCATGTCAAGTTCATTTTTCCAGGCTTTTGCTTTTTGGCAGCAGCGATGGCCATTTTAGCAGCAGCCTCCACGACCCACTCGAAATTCTCTGCCCCAACTGACGTTAGTTCCGCGTCAGGCGCTGGGTTTCCGAAATCAATCGCGTAGGGAATTCCGTTGCGTACGGCAAATTCTACAGTATTAAAATCATATCCTAAACCTTGGCAAAGACGCAAAGTATAATCTTTTACAGTAGCTAATAATTTTTTATCGGTATTAGGGTTGTCTACTACATACCTTAAATGGTGTGGATTGCGCGGCTCATAAGGCATGATGCGAACGTCTTTTCCGCCCAAGCAATACACGCGGAAATAAGAATCAAAAACGATTTCTTCCTGAAGTAACATGACCAATTGGCCCGTTTCGCGGTGTTTCTCGAAGAATTCTTCTTTGTTTTCTAGTCGGTACACATTTTTCCAGCCGCCGCCCGCATAAGGTTTCATGTAAGCAGGAAAACCTACGTAGTTAAAAATGCCTTCCCAATCCATCGGATATTTCAAATTGCGAAATGACTTTGAAGTAGTGTCGGTCGGATGTTCGGCAGAAGGCAAAATCACCGTCTTGGGCAATGGAACGCCCAAAGTATCCGCAAGACAGTTATTGAAAAACTTATCGTCGGCGCTCCACCAAAATGGGTTATTGATCACGTTGGTTCCGGTTAGTGCAGCATTCTTTAAATAGGCTCTATAAAATGGAACATCTTGCGAAATCCTGTCGATAATGACTGCGTATTCGCCGCCTTGGTTTTGCATCACTTTGTCAATCGAAACTGCCTCGGCAACAATGCCTTTTTCGTTCTTCGAATTCACGCGGTCAATGAACGCCTGCGGAAAAGTATCTTCCATTCCGAATAAAATTCCAATCTTTTTCATACTACTGGTTTTTATATTTTAGAAAAATTTGATTCTCGATAAATAATGTGGGAACATGTCGCGCCAAACCGGCCAATCGTGCTGCTTGTCTTGACGAACATCCAACCAATGTGGAATATCGCGCCCGGCCAGCACTCGACTCAATTTCAAGTTAGCATCGAAACAAATGTCCCAATTGGATGTACCCAAAATGATATCCATATTCCAGAGTTCACGGTCGTTTAAACCATGCAAGTAATCTTCAGGGCTATTGTAAAACACGTTGTCGTCGTAATAACCATCCATAAAACTCTTAATGTCGAAAGCGCCACTCATCGAAAACATATGGCTCACATAACCCGGATGGCGAAAGGCAAAATTAGCGGCATGATAACCTCCAAAACTGCATCCGGCCACAGCTACTTTTCCAGAATAAGTATTGTTACGAACGCGCTCTACGATTTCGTGACAAATCATTTTATCGTACCAAGTATGGTTCTGAATGCGATGAAAAGGATGGATATTCTTGTTATAAAAGCTGTCTTTATCAATGCTGCCAGGGCAAAAAATCTGGATCAACCCTTGTTCGATATACCACTGCGCGGCGCCAATCAAACCTTGGTCTTTGTTTTCGTGGTAGCTTCCCATAGAAGTCGGGAACAAAATCACCGGATAACCGGCATGGCCAAAAACCAGCATTTCGATTTCACGGCTCAAATTCGGAGAGTACCATTTGAAGTATTCTTCTTTCATAAAGGTTTTGTCGGTTTAGCTTTGGTAAGATTTATTTATACTTCCTTCAAAAACAAGTATAATAAAAATATTCAATAAATATGTGGGTTCAGAACAATTCAGCAAACATTTACGAGAAACCAAGCAAAGCTCTCAATAAATTAAGAAAACATTAAAAAACAGCCCTGTAGCAAAATCGGTTTTGGCTAAAACTTAAAATCTGATTAAGTAGGGGTTGGGCTATATACTTGTATAAGTAGTTTCGGTTGACTCAAAAAGCTGCACTTGGCTTTTCAATCGCTCTATTAGCAGGTTCATCATACGTTTGTTGAGCGCCGAAGAATTCTGAACATACCTAGTATATTCTTCTATAGTAAACAGTCCAATTACCATTCCCTTGAGCGCATTTCGAAATTTGATATCTTTTTGGATTGCATTTTCAATGAATTGCAATTTTTTCTCTACCGTATATTGGTAGAAGTCATGTTTGTGTTTGCCGATGTAATTTCGGAAGACTTCTACAAACAAATCGTTTTGCAGTTTCAAGATAGGGCGTAGGGTTTGGTTTTGGAAAACCTCGTCGGCTGAAGAATATTCGGTGATGGTTCCGAGTGTTTCGCCACGAAGGCTGTTCAATAAAATATCGCGAGTTTCCATTTTTTCTTTTAAAGTTATAAAAAAACCTCCGCTGTTAGACGGAGGTTATGTATAGTTATCAAGAATGATTTGTTGATTATTCGCGTACTTTGAAAGTAACTCTTCTGACAAGTCTTCTAGCGTCTTTAGAATCGATAGCCACTGAAGCATCTTCGCCTTCGCTAACCACATTCAAACGAGAAGCATCAACACCAGCTTTGATTAAAGTGTTCTTAACCGTGTTGGCTCTTCCTATAGAAAGTTTGTCGTTGTAAGCCGTTTTTCCAATTTCATCAGCGTGTCCGATAATATCGATTGATGCACTAGGATTGTTTCTCAAATAGGTCAACATGAAGTCGATGCCCTCTGTAGAAACGTTCGTTGGATTGGTTTTTCCGGTATCGAAATAGGTAGTTACATAACCCTCGTTAATCAATCGTTTAATCATGTCTGCATTAGCAGTTTCGAGTGTTTCTTTAATGTTTGACTTGTCGACGTAAGTGTTGGCCATGTATTTCTCCAATTCGTCTGGAACGCCATTCTTATTCACATCAATCATACGTCCTTTGGTATCAACAGCTACACCAGCGATAGAATTGTTTTCAACATCTAGGTAATCCGGCACACCATCTTTATCAGAATCATTAAGCATACTTTCAAGTTCTCCGATACGCTTGTCAAGTTCTTCGATTTCTTTGAGTTTTCCTTCATCGATAATTGCCCAGTCACCGTGAATGTTATCTTTACCGAAGGAGTAAGTAAGACCGATTGAACTCATTATCATCTGACCTGAAAGGTTGTTGGATTTATCGGAAACACGTCCATCCCACGTCCAGTGCTGTCTGAAGTTCGAAAGCGTACTAAAATCCCCGATGATGGAGAATTTCTTTGAAACGCGGAACTCTGGAGAAATTCCGAACATGACTCCTAGGTTTAATTCTGATTTGTTATAAAAATAACCTACCTCTCCTTCGTCTGGTTTATACTTAGGAGTTGCTTGTGCGCCTTGCAAACCTGCGTGAATCAAAATACTCAATCGACCAAGTTCTTGCTGGATATTGAAAAGACGAGAAGCATTTACTACACCCTGTAACCCAAACCGGTATTGCTGCAATTTGAAATCTTTACTGTCTGTGTTTTTGTTGTTGGTAAATTGATCTGAACTGAAATCAGCTTTCAAACCAAACTTCGCACTAAACATATAACGAACCCCAACGCTGAATGTATTGAAGTTAATAGAGCCGAACATCTTATCAGGATTACTAGAATAATAACCTACGGTAAATGGTTTGGTTCCTTTACTTTGCCCGGCTGTTACCTCTAAAGTCCATTTGTTGTAATCTTTGCGTTCACCGGTATCTTTAGCGTCTTTGATATCTTCTTTCTGAGCATATCCTAAGTTAGCAGTCAATAAAGCGAAGGATATCAATAGTAAACAGTGTTTCATAGTTTTAAGATTGTTAACGTCTAATCGTCAGTTTTAACATTCGATGCAAATATAGGGGTTTAGTTTTAAAATTCAACCCCGATTAATAATTAATGCTAATTTTACAAAATTCATAAGCTAATGTGAATCAAAACGTAAGAAAATATGCGTACGTCTAAAATATTTGTAACTGTCGATATGGTTATTTTCAAAATTCTGGAATCTAAACTTTATGTGTTACTAATTCAAAGAAAAAAACCGCCATTTGAAGATTTTTGGGCCTTACCCGGCGGCTTTGTATACGAAAATGAAGCTCTTGAAGATGCGGCAAAAAGAGAGCTGTTTGAAGAAACGAATATTCAAACTGATAATCTCGAACAAATAGGTGTTTTCGGAAAACCTTTTCGAGATCCGCGTGGTCATGTGATTTCAATTGCTTACCAAGGATTTGTTACTCCAACTGTTGTTGCTGTTGCTAATGATGATGCCATGAATGCGCAATGGTTCGCAATCGATGATTTACCTGAAATGGCTTTCGATCATGCAGAAATTATTACATTAGCCCAAACTAAATATTTAAACTGATGCGATTTCACACCAGAAAATGGGTAAAGCCTGAAGACTTAAATCCGAATGGCACTTTATTCGGCGGAAAATTACTGGCCTGGATTGACGAGGAAGTAGCCTTATATTCGATTATCCAACTCGAAAATAAGCGCGTAGTGACCAAGCACATGTCTGAGATTAACTTTAGAAGTTCGGCCAATCAAGGCGATATTGTTGAAATTGGAATTGATGTAGTCAAGTTTGGCAACACTTCATTAACCTTGAGATGTGAAGTCAGAAACATAATGACCCGTGAGACCATCATTTCTATCGACACCATAACTATGGTTAGTTTGGACAAAAATGGAAAACCGCAAGCCCACGGAAAAACCAAAATTGAATACATTAACGACCGGTTAAAATAAGACCACTATTGCTGGATTTCTTTGCCTGTAGAAAGCTCAAAAATTTCTAAATCGAAGAAACCGATGGCAGCAATCAAATGGTCGAAAATATCTGCCATAATGTACTCGTAATTCTCGAATTTTTTATCTTTAGTAAAAGCGTAAATTTCTAAAGGAATGCCTTGAGCTGTTGGCTGCAACTGCCTGCATAACAATATCATATCTTTATTTAAACTTGGGTAATTTTCAAGATATGCGGTTATGTATTTTCGATACAAACCAAAGTTAGTCAAATTGCGCCCGTTCAATGGCAAAGACTTATCAATATCATGTGCCAAGTTGTATTTATTGATTTCAAGCTGTCGGCTATCAATATAATGGCTAATGAGTTGAATACGTTTCAACTTCTGTAATTCATCTTCAGTCAAAAAACGGATACTTTTAGCCCGAATGAGCAAGTGCCTTTTGATTCTGCGCCCATCTGAATTAAGCATACCGCGCCAGTTTCGAAAAGAATCTGCAATCATGCTGTAGGTAGGAATAGTGGTAGTGGTATTGTCAAAATTGCGCACTTTTACTGTGGCCAAATTGATTTCAATTACATCGCCATCAGCACCAAATTTGTCGAAAGTGATCCAATCGCCAATACGCACCATATCATTCAGAGAAACTTGCACACTGGCCACAAACCCTAATAAAGTATCTCGAAAAATCAATAATATAATTGCCGAAACAGCTCCGAGTGTCGCAAACATCGTATTGGCGCTTACATTGAATAATTCCGATATAATCACCGTAACGCCAATCATCCAGAGAATCAGCATAATCACCTGAATATAACTATCAATTGGTTTGTCACTATATTCCGGTTTGGTTTTGAGAAAATCGCGTAAAGCATTGAAAACCGTGCGAACAATCCATAAAATCAACAAGATGATGTACACACCGACTAACTTTCCGAAAACGGTTTCCCAGTATACATAATCATTTAAAATCACCGGTACTGACTTGTATATAAACAACAGCGGAATGAGATGCGAGATGTATTTGGCTGTTTTGTTCGAAATCAGCAAATCATCAAATTTAGTTTTGGTTTTCTTTGCAACTACCGCCATTACAGTCACCAGAAAGAAACGGAAAACCATATAGATAATATAGGTCAGAAAACTCAGAAGAAGAATATTCACCACTAGGCTAGAGTAGGAAGCAATCGTATCATTCATTCCCCATTTGCGGAACAAAGGATAACACCAGCAGTAAATATTCTCTAGGGTTTTATGCATTTCTAAAGTATTTTTTCTCAATATAAAAAGTACCAAACGGAACAACCGAAGCTAGGCAAATAAACAGGAATTTAGTGTTTTCCCATTTCTCTTCGATTTTGTTCATGATTGCCAAAGCAATATAGGCAATAAACAATAATCCGTGAGCCATTCCAATGACTTTCACGTATATCGGAAGTTCGAAAATATATTTCATTGGCATCGCGAAAAAGAGCAGTAAAAGCAATGAAATCCCTTCCAAAAGAGCGACAGTCTTGAAAATTTTTACCATGTTTGCGGTGTTTTACAGTTGGTTTGAAAAGCGCAAAATTAGCGAATCAAAACTGTTATTGCCAAACTAATTTATTTTAATGCCATGAGCAAACGCGAACTCAAGAAATACCTGGGAGAATTACCCAAAGAAGCACTAGAAGAACAAATCGTGGCTTTGTATGATAAGTTCGCTCCAGTGAAAACCTATTACGATTTTGTTTTCAACCCGAAAGAAGATCAACTGGTTAGTGAAGCCAAAATGAAAATCACCAACGAATATTTCCCAGTAAAAACCAAGCGTGCCAAGCTCAGAAGATCCACTGCGCAGAAATACATCAAACAGTTTTTATTGTTAGGCGTTGATGTTTTTGCTGTTGCCGATGTGATGCTTCACGCTATTGAAGTGGCTCAAAAATATAATGCTCGCCGCGAGATTCGATATGCTTCATTTTATAAAAGCATGCTCAATTCGTTCGAACAAGCTGTACGTTATATCATTAGTCATGGAATAAAGCCTAGTTTTAAAGACCGATTGATTCAAATTGTCAATGAAGCCAATCGCCAAGACTGGGAAAATCGATACGAAATGGCGCGTATAATTACTTTGTTCGATGAAGATTCAGATTTTTAAAATGCTGCAAATCGACCTGCCAATATAAATTTCAATTTAAATTTTGCGATTTAACGCTTCAAAGCATTGAATAACTCTTTTTTAGACTTATTTTTGCGAAATTCTACAAACGCACCATGCCTGAAAAGGATTTAGAGATCGAAATCGAGGAAAAAAAGGAGCTTTACGGCTACCAGAAAGGCGACATCAAGCAGATTTTCGACCGTTTGGATCATGCGCCGCACAACCACCATTTGCTTTATCAATTGCCAACTGGCGGAGGAAAAACTGTTATTTTCTCTGAAATCGTCAGACGATACCTATCCAAGCACGACAAAAAAGTATTGGTTTTGACGCATCGTATCGAGCTTTGCAAGCAAACATCAAAAATGCTCACCGGCTTTAAGGTCAAGAACAAAATCATTAATAGTAAAGTAAAAGAACTACCTGACCAAAATGATTATTCTTGTTTTGTAGCGATGGTTGAAACACTTAAAAACCGCATCAACGACAAGAAACTACATCTAGACAATATCGGTTTGGTTATTATCGATGAAGCGCATTACAACTCGTTTCGCAAATTGCTGAATTTCTTTAAAAACTCTTTTATTCTTGGCGTTACCGCAACACCACTGAGTTCAAACATTAAATTGCCGATGAATGAGAATTACGACGAGCTCATTGTAGGCGATACGATTGCATCGCTCATTGAAAAAGGCTTTCTCGCACGGGCAACAACATATAGTTATGATGTCGGTTTGACTTCGCTCAAAGTTGGCATTAATGGCGATTATACGGTGAAATCTTCTGATGATTTGTATTCGCAATTGGCCATGCAAGAAAAGCTCATTCATGCCTACACTGAAAAATCATTGGGCAAGAAAACACTGATTTTCAACAATGGAATCAATACTTCTTTGTATGTATATGAAACCTTCCGCGAGGCCGGTTATCCGATTCGGCATTTAGATAATACCAGCAGCCCTGAAGACAGAAAAGAAATCTTGTCTTGGTTCAAAAATACGCCTGATGCTGTCTTGACTTCAGTTGGGATTTTGACTACTGGTTTTGATGAACCTACTGTAGAAAGTATCATCCTGAATCGCGCCACTAAATCCTTGACGCTGTATTTTCAGATGATCGGTCGTGGCTCTAGAAAGTTAGCCAACAAAGACTCTTTTATAGTCATTGATTTAGGCAACAATGCCGCTCGTTTTGGGCTTTGGGACGAACCCGTAGACTGGCAACACATCTTCAAATCGCCGGAATATTATTTGGAAAACCTGCGTGATGATGCTGAGATTGAATTGCATTTCAAATACCAAATGCCGCCCGAATTACGAGCAAAATTCGCCAAAACCGCAGATGTTACTTTCGATGTAGATTTCGAGCACAAACAAGCCATTGCACAAAACCTTCGCTCTAAAATTGTAATTGAAAAGTCGCTCGAACAGCACGCCAACATGTGTATTGACAATACCTCAGATTTGGTTCAAGCCAAGCAACTCGCCAAAGAGCTCAAGGATGACATTGAATCTCGTATGAAACGTTACGCTAACTGTTTGAGTCATTGCAGCAAAAATTACAAAGAATGGCTCATCGAAGACTACAAACAAAAACTCAATTTATTGATCGGAAAAAAAGTTCGGGAAAGTTTGTTTTAGTCTTTCCTAAATATTTTTCAACTCGATGAAATACATCATTTTATCGATGTATTCTACTTGTTTTTTTTAACGAAATTTTTCTCGCGCCCTTTATCGGCAAAAAAAGTGCACTTTATCGACTTTATGAGTGTTTACAACTGATTTAAAGGTGTTTTTTTTTTTATTAAACAAACACAAAATATCTTTGCTCGAAACAAATTTAACATTGTTGAATAGCTCCCAAAGCTTAAACCAAACAAATATGAAGAACAAATACGATGTAATGCTGATCTTAGAAGGTACTTATCCGTTCAATGGCGGTGGAGTATCTACATGGGCGCATATGCTTTGCAACAAGGTAAAGAATGTGAATTACACGTTGTACTCCATCAATGCCGATTTTGAAGAAAAATCAAAGTACCAACTCAGCGAAAACGTTAAGAACGTAGTGCAAGTTCCGTTATGGTCGCCACTTGAGCCCAAGGAATTGATTAGCTACGGTAAAAAATACTACAAGACTGTCAACAGAAAAGAACAGGAAGACCAATCAGCAATTGCTGAAAAGTTTATCCCAATTTTCAAAAGACTACTCAACCATATATACGACACTAACGCCGAGGTTGAAGATATTGACGATACTATTTTCGATATGTGGCAATTTTTCCAGAACCACGACTACAAGAAAACCATGAGAAGTAAAGTGGTTTGGAAGTGTTTCTGCGAGACGGTTTCAGCAGTCATAGAAAAAGACGGTCATTACGACGCTACATTATATGATTTCACCGTTGGAATGCGCTGGATTTATCGCTTTTTGATTCCAATTTCAATCGATGTTCCTAAAGTAGATGTATCGCACTTGACACTTTCTGGTTTCCCAGTGATTCCGGCTTTAGTTTTGAAATACAAATACGGAACACCAATTATTGCTACAGAACACGGTGTTTTCATCAGAGAAAGATTGATTGCTATCAATTCTTCGGAATATTCGTTCTTCCTAAAAAACTTATTGATTAAATTCTCAGAATGTATAACTAGATTGGTTTACTACAAATCAGATTTGATTCTGTCGGTAAATAAATTCAACATGATCTGGGAAAAGAAATACGGAGCCCATCCAAACAAAATTGACGTAATCTACAACGGTATCGATGCGGATTTATTCGTACCGGGTAAAAAACCTGAGCATTTGCAAAACATTCCTACTGTGGTTGCAGCGGCCAGAATTTTTGAACTCAAAGACGTATTGACCATGATTCGCTCATGTGCAGTGGCCAAAAGAAGTATTCCAAACGTACGTTATTTAGTATATGGCGACAACAACGCCGTACCTACTTATACTAAAGAATGTATGGATTTGATCAAAGAACTCAAACTCGAAGACAATTTCTTCTTGGCCGGTTACCACGACAAGCCACACCAGTTATTCTGTGAAGGTGATATTTCGATATTGACTTCCATCTCAGAAGGTTTTCCATACACCGTTTTGGAATCTATGAGTTGTGGTGTTCCAGTAGTAGCTACTGATGTCGGTGGTGTTACCGAGGCTTTAGATTCTAATTGTGGTTTCATTTGCAAGCCTAAAGATTATGAATCATTGGGTCAAAGTGTGGTTACTTTGTTGCAAGACGAAGCACTTCGTACTAAAATGGGTGCCAACGCCAGAAAGAAAGTACTCGATAACTTCACCATTGATAAATTTATCAAAGAATACGAGATGGCTTACGAATTCATCATGAACAAAAAAGCCCAAGAACCAATATATTTGAACTCACATCTAGAACAGCAAGCGATGGAAGCGTCATAACAGCTATCATTTCTTCACCAAAATAGACTCCCCAATCTACTATGGAAAATCACTTTACTAACATCAAGGCCTTAATCGAAAAGACCAAAGATAAAATCGGAAAGCCTGTCAGCAGCGAAGTTGTTGAAGCTACAATTGAATCTCTTGGCATCCGTGAGAAAGACACTCAGGAAGATTTCGGTTTTAATTCTATCAAAGATCTCGCAGAACTGGTTTTTTACGAACTGACCACCGACAAGTATTACATTGGTGCCAAGAACGAAAAAGAAATCGAAGTCGAACGTACCCAACCTCGAATCATTCAGGTCAAGGATTATTTTCGGGTGAAAACCAAAATTTTTGCCCAATACTATTCGCTGGGTATTTTTCACTTGCTTCCGGTTTTGATCCAGATTGCTGCGATTATCATTTTTGGCTATTCACTCTGGACTTTTGTAGGCTTTAACGAAATTCAATCCACTGCAGTAGTTCTTGGAGTCGTGATTGGTTTGGTTTCCACGGGCGGGTTTGTCCAAGTCATTGGTAAACAAGCTTCATTTTATTGGAACTACGGAGACTTCATGATGACCAACAAAACCATCAATTATCTTCACAAAGTTGGAATGTTGTCTATTTTCTTTGTTTTGACTTCCATTTTCTTGGTGAATTTTTTCTTTCATATTTATCCGTATGAAATTTTGTTTGTGGTTTTCGCATACGCCTTTTTCGTTGGGATGTTACTATTAATGCTCGCTCCTTTGCATACCATCAAACAGCGTTGGGTGATTACTTTTTCAATTTTTGCCGGAACCGCAGTAGCGATTTATCTCAAAGAAACAACACCATTGCTTATTTTTGCTACACACTGGATTGGAATTGGTGTTTCAATTCTGATTGTAAAAGTTTTTTTGATGGTTTATTTCTCGCGATTAACCAAAGGCAAAAAATCTATTAGCGGTAGTAAAATTAAGGTTCCTGTACTTTTATACCACAACTATCAATACTTCTTCTACGGTATTTTTGTTTATGTTTTCATTTTCATCGATCGCATTATGGCTTGGTCTTCAGGCATCGATAACAACTTACCTTTTTTAGTTTACTTCGAAAAAAATTATGAACTCGGGATGGATTTGGCTATTTTAGTTTTTTTATTACTCGCTGGAGTCTTAGAATATAGCATCGCATCTTTCACCAGATTCATCGATATTGGACAAAAAAACACCGACCATAAAACACCGGAAGCCTACAATAATCAGCTCAAAAAGATGTATTGGCAGCAAGTGGCTTTATTGTTTGTCACCAGTATTTTGGCCTTTGTTTTCATTTATTATATCATCAATGCTTCCTGGGGATTTGAAGGCCAGTTCAACGAAACCCTAGTACAATTGAGCGTGAAAGTTTGTGTGATTGGCGGTATTGGTTATGTCTTTTTGGCTTGGGGTATGCTCAACTCATTGTATTTATTTACCTTGGGCCAAGCAAAAAAACCACTTAAAGCAATTATTTATGCTTGTTTGCTAAATATATTCTTAGGTTTTATTTTAAGTAGGTTTTTCGCTTACGAATACAGCGTGGTAGGCATGTTATTAGGAGCCGCACTGTTTGTAGCACTAACGTTGAAAGCCAACATGAATTATTTTAAAAACCTAGATTATTACTATTATGCAGCGTATTAAGATCCTGTTGGTAATTCTCCCACTCATTTTACTGTTTAATTCTTTTCAAGACGATATGAAAAAAAGTAGTACCGTATTATTTTGCTATGGTAGAATCAAACCAGCATTAATAAAAGGCTACCAATATGTCATTCTCGAATCGAAGCATTACAACAAAGCTGAAATCCGAGTGATTAAAGCACTGAATAAAAAGGTATTTGCCTACATCAGTTTGGGTGAAATTAACGAAAATGCCGAACGTTTTGAAGATTTCAAAAAGCACACCATCGGTAAAAACAAAATTTGGAACAGCCATTATCTCGATCTCGATTCTAAAAAAGCTAGAAAACTCATTATGGAAATGACCGACGAACTTTTTGCTGAAGGCTATGACGGATTGTTTCTAGACAACATTGATAATTTCACAATCTACGGACCGCAAAAAGACCAAAAGGAAAAAGCCATCGAACTCATTAAAAGCATCAAGGAAAAGTATCCCAAGAAAATGTTTATCCAAAATGCAGGGCTCGAATTGGCAGAAGAAACCAGTCGTTATATTGACATTATCGCTATAGAATCTGTAGCTTCCGCATACAGTTTTGCAGACAATAAATACAATCTCAGGGAAAAGAAAGAGTTCGACAATTATTTTGATCACATCAAAACCATCAGCAATACTTATTCAATTCCGTTCATCATCGTCGAATATGCCGACACCAAAACCCTAGAAAGTCAAATCATTAAGAGGATTGAACATTCGAAGTTTGATTATTTCATAGGAAATATTAATTTGCAAACGCTCCCAAAATTTAACTAGCCGCGCTATGATGTTTTTAACAAGTTCAATATTACTAGGTTTTATAAGGCTTTGCGTTATATTACTGTTTTTATTCTACTTGAATAGGAAATTCGTCAACGTTTCGAATCACGTGCATTTTCTTGATTTTATCATCATGAATTGGTTCCGATACATTGGCGTGATGGTCGTAGTGATTTTTGCTTTGGTCGAATCTGATGCTTATAACCTGTTTAATTGTTTTTTTATCTTCACGATTCTTTTCGGAATTGACATCATTGGAATTGACAACCTCAAGAATCCGAAGCATTTTTTTCGAACGCGCATTCGTGAAGGATTACTGACTTTCTTGCGCAACATTGAAAACAAAAAATCATTCTGGTTTTGGTTTTCACTCGATAAGAATTACCAAAGAAAAAAGAACAATGTTTTTATCCTGATTCTAACTGTACTTATTGGCGCTATCACTTTCTTGAGCCGCTATTACTTCATCATTTACGACAATTATTCGCTATCGGACGCTTGGATTTACGACTTGAATAAAGTAATCCAATTCGACAATCAATATTGGTTTACCTATGAATTGGCTACCGATGCCGAGTTGGCAATTGTGAATTTCTACGGAAAAATTACCGATGTGAGCCCTGAAATCGCACTTCAGGTAATTGCCATTCTCGAATCGACATTGCTGGCGGTAATTATCTTTTGGATCATCAACAAACTCACACCTTCAAAATTTATTGCTCCAACCATTGCGGCACTTTTCTTTAGCTTGGTTTATGTATTGACGCCACTGAATGTTTATTTCCTACTCAAAGGAAATCCAACTTTTATGGCTCTAACTTTTGCCTTGCCCGCTTTTGCTTTTTATATCAAACCGACTTTACTAAAGCTAAGTAGAACACGTTTCTTTTTCAGCTTTTTATTTATATTCATCACCATCGGACTTACTGATTTATTTACTTACTGTATCTTGATTCCGCCGTTTTTAATCATCGCTTTGATGTTTACCAAAATGAAGTTTAAGCGGCACAATTTCTTCACTTTAGCTGCTTATCTGACGGCAACAATATTACTTTACGCGATTTACAGTTATGCTTGTTATTACCAACGTGCTGATTTGCTCGAATACATGCAAAACAATTTGCTTTCGGTGAGTTCTTACACTTATGTGCCACAGCTCATTTTGCCCTACAGTGAAATCATTCGTTATGCACAATATACTACAGGAATTGGCTTTATACTTACCTTATTGCTGGTGATTATCCGAAAAGAAAATTGGCGGGCCACGATTATTTTCTTTGTCTATTTCAACTTCTTGATATTGCTAACTTTCATCAAAAGTGAATGGCTCGATATTGACATGCTCAACAATTCGATTTCAGTATTTTTACCGATCATGATTGGGCTTAATTTGGCTATTGTGATGCGAATTTTGAATTTTGGTTTATATCGATGGAAACGATTCAGTCCGGTTACAGTTGCCGCTATATTTGTTGTGATGATTTACGCTTCGTTCTTTTACCAACAAAAAAACATCAATGCTTTAACGGTATCCGACCAAACACCGAAGCACATTTTGAACGCTTACGATAAGATTTCGCAAACCTTTTTCAAACATTCCTACTGTGTAGTGAATGATCCGGCGGCACAGGTAATCAGTAACAATTCGCATTTCTTTATGAACTACGATTTCTTCTTGAATGATTACCCGAAAATTGACTCCATTAATACCAAACATTTGAAAGAACCGAACTTCTTGGTCAAGAATCCTCAGTATTCTATTTCAAAAAGTGTCTTAGTTTTTGTGCTGAACAACAATGCTGTGGAAGAAAGTAATATTTTTGCAGCCAACAAACAACTCCAGCAACAACTCATCAATAACATTAAGTTGTTGGAAAAAAGAGGAAGAAAAGTCAATTTGTTTTACAATACTGACATTCTGAAAGTGTACGAAATTGTTAACGCACCAGGCGAGAGTAAACTTTCCGATTTAATATTCTGATTATGAAAATGAGCATTACCCGTAAATACCTAACTTACTCGTTGGCCATTGCCTGCTCAGTTTTCATGCTAAGTTGTGAAGGTCTTGATGATTGGTCTGATTTGAAAAGCATTGAACTCTTTAACGGTAAAGGCGATGCAGCTAAAGGCAAAGGTGGTTTCAAACGCTATGAAGAACCGATTATGAGTACAAATGCCGTTATCGAATCCGTTTACGATCCGGCTTCACGATTCAGCAAATCCTATAACAGTCATATTCGTAAGGTTTGTGATTATACCAAGATTCCGTTTCATGCCATGCCAATTACCCAATGGAACAGCACCTTAAGAATCAATCCGGCTACACGTGTCATTGTAGTTTATGATACCAAAAAGCTCAACGACGCTTCGGTAGATGTTCTGTTGAATTTTGTTACCAATGGTGGTACTTTGTTTATTCCTTTCGCTAATGAAGACCATCGTATGGCTTACTTACTAGGTTTCAAAGCTGAAGCCGAATACGCTACCGATACCAAAGCAATGGGTTGGCATTTCAACACTCCATTCTTGCCTGGTTTAAAAGGCAAATCATTCGCTAAGAAAACATTATTGTATGGTTTTGCTGCTCAGAATTTTTCTTCTAAAGTTAAAGTTTTAGCTACGGCAGCGAACAATCCATCAGCACCAACAATTACTGAAAATCCGATAGGGAAGGGGAAAGTCATTCTTTTTAATACTTCAGGTGATTTTTCAAAAGTAGACCGTGGCTTTCTCTTTGCCGGAATACTCAAAGGCTTAGAAGGAATTCCGTATCCGGTAGCCAACACTTCGACTATCTTTTTAGATGACTTTCCAGCGCCACAATACGATATCATTGCCGAACCAATTAAAACCGAAATGAACATGACCACTTCAGATTATGTTCAGAAAGTTTGGTGGCCTGATATGCGCGATTTAGGGAAAGAATACAAAATTCCATACGCGGCAATGCTCACCTTCGATTATCGAAATAAAATCGTTCCGCCATTTACATTAGACCAATGGAATTCTAAAAAAATCAAAACCAAAGAAAAAGTAGAATCGTTACCAGATTGGCTCGTTAATGATGTTAAGCGAAACGGGCATGAATTGGCTTTTCACGGATACAACCACGTTTCTCTGCTCAAACATTTGTGGAAAAATCCAAAGTTCATTGAAACCTCGATGAACACCGTCAAGAAAAAGTGGGAAATCAGCAATTACGGAAATTTACCGGTTACTTATGTTCCGCCATCGAATGACATAGACAGAATGGGTATCAAACAACTCAAACTGGCCATGCCATCTATTAAATATATGTGTAGTCTGTATATTGGTCACTTGGAAGATGGTGGTGATCGTGAATTCGACTATGATCCATTTGAGAAAAATTTCTTTGATTATCCCAGAATTTCCAGCGGTTTTTATATTGAAGATGACGAAAGATACACTATCAATTCAATGTATCTCTACACCGGAATCTGGACACATTTCGTTCACCCGGATGATATTTATCAAATCCCTGCTACCGCCGATAAAAGGGCTGCGGGGTATAGTTTGAGAAACCAATATACTTTGGGCTGGAAAAAATCAAAAAACTCAAGTAAAGCTTTATTCCCTGAGTTTAAAAACTTCTTGAAACAATTAACCACTACTTATCCGCAACTGCGTTTTGTAGATGGTGGTGTCGGCGGAAACATCGTTATGAACTGGCGTGCTTCACGTTTTAGTCATAAATCTGAAAAAGGGCTCTACACGGTAAGTGAAATCAATCCTACTGAAAATAAAAAATACTGGTTTTTATACGGAAGTCCGGCCAACGCTGACCGCATCGAAACACAACTTAGAAATGAAATGGTGTTGTTTTCCAAAACTCCGTTCGTAGATGGTTATTTGTATTCGGTGTATTCCAGCAAGCCCAAACTGACTTCTATCGATTTGAATTATAAATCACCGAAAGAAAGAGCACAGTTGGCTCAGATTAACAGTTTAGTGAAAGCGGATTTTGCTAAGTTCAAAATTGATGTTCAGAACTTTATTAAAGGCGGAGTCGATTCCGAAATTGATTATGAAAAGCAGTTGCAAGCCGAAATGGAAGCACTTAAAAACAAGCTTTTAACTACTGCTGAAATCAATCCTACAGACTGGAATAAATACGCCGAATACATGGAAGCAGAGGGCAAAAACGCCGAACTCTGGAAAATGTATGAAGCCCATGTAGGCAAACATCATTCAAAAAATAACGTTCAATATTCTAAAGAATTAGACAGGATGATTGGTTACATGGATGATGAAGCCAAAGAAAAATGGATGAGCGAGCAAATTGCAATTAACCCTAACGACAAAGCACTGCTGACAAGCTATTACAACAATTTCGATGCAGAACCTTATAAGGAAAAAATCAAAAATGTACTTAAAACCTTGTGGCAACTCGATCCTTCGGTGGCCAACTTTAAAAATTATATCAAGCACCTGATTCAGTATTATCCAGAAGAAGCCTTAGTAGTTTTGACTGATGTTAAACCCACTAAAGATTATAGTGATATTGCTACCGCTGTGGTTTGGCTTTTCGCTGATAATGCCGAATACAACAAAGCCATTGAATGGTCAGATTACAGTGCCGAGATTGACTTCGTGACCAAAATGAACTGGTACATTGAAGCTGGAAGATCTAAAGAACTCGAACCTCTTTACTTGAAATATATAGCCGAACATCCGGAAGATGAAATTGCTACAGTGCTGATGAGCAACGTTTATCATGAACAAGGCCGTTTCAAGGATTCATGGGTTTTGGCCAATTCGCTGAGCAACATCTATGAAAAAGAAGAATTACGAAAAACTTTGAATCGTGATGTGGTTTATGAAAACATGGATTTGCAACAAGATTTAATTGCCAACCACGCTGCATTATTTTACCCAGATGTGTTGGCTAAACTTCAAAAAGACATTCGTTTGGCCATTGGAGATTTCATTGATTTTAATTCATATTTAGAAACGAACCAGAAAAATCCAGCATTTCAGAGAAATTTTGTTTCTTATAATCATTACAGTAAAAAAGGTTTTCTACATAGCATTGGGGTAAATTATGCCAAATATTATGAGTTGGAGGTAACCAAGAAAAAATACGAAGACAATCGCGACAACAACCTTATCGGTCTTGAATACAAGCTTACAACACCAACCAGGGAAAATAAACCTCAATACTGGAGCAGGGCAAGGGTAGAACTTGACAAATCATCAAATACTTACTACCAATTTGGAGCAGGATTAACTCGATCTAAGGAAAGAAATTATCGTTCGGCTAGTCTGAATTTGCAGCCTGTAGAAACAGCCCCTGGTGTGAATCAAAAAATCTACCAAGTATTGGCCAACATCTATCAGGATTTTTACATCGGAAAATATATCAATGCGAGCCTTTCTTTCGAAGGAAATTACTATACCGAAGGATTCCTTTCGCGTGATACCATCGGACCTATTATCGATCCAAACCGCGGTATTTCATTATCTAGAAAAAAATACACCGAAATCGGAAATGGGATTTTTCAGGTTGATGATACTGACGACAGCTACGATGCTTCCTTAACTCTAAGGATGATGTTAGATAAAGGAGATGAGAAAAAATCCAAATTCATTCCATACATTGAATCACAGGTTTCACATGGTTCTCGTGATTTAAGCATTGGATATCCGTATTGGATTATTAAAAATCGTATTTACGGTGGAGGAGGACTAGGTTGGAAATATACTACGCCAACATTCGGTGCACGAATAGAAGCCGGAGCCTTTTTAGATAGCTTTAGTGGTCACTTTGAACGCCTCAACACAGAATTGTCTTATCAGATTTTCGACTTTACTGCCTTAAGTTTTAATCTGGAAGTCTTTGAGCAATCTAAATTCTATTCAAACTCTATTTTATTCGGAATCAAACACAATTTTCAAAAGAAATACCGAAAGAAAAAATAAACCAACAAAAAAGGGATATCAAGTTTGATATCCCTTTTTCATTTATTGCTTAATCAATCATTAGTGCTTGACAATAAATTTACGAGTGTCTTTAATACTTCCTTTACTTAAGTCAATAAAATAAAGTCCATCACTCAAACTGCTAGTGCTGAGTGTTACTTTGTTCAAAGCCGTAGATAAAACTGTAGCATTTATTTTTTGTCCAATAGAATTGAAAAGTGTGATGGTGTAATCATCAATGTTTTCCAATTCAATACTCATTTCGTTTTTAGCAGGAACTGGATAAATAGCCATGTTGAGTTTGGCATTTTCAATTGTTGCCAAAGCTGCTGATGTTACACTTAAAGTATGATTCAAACTATTATAACCGGTGATGCTTTCCCACATATTGTCATTAGCAAAACGGATAGCATACTCTGGTCTGGCTGCCAAAGTTGGAGCTTTATCAGGAAGATGCAAATACATTTTATAGTTGCCAGTAGTCAAATTAGTTGGCAAAGTTAGATTTTGAGCAATAGTGATTTCATTAGGACCCAACCATAATCTTGGATCGGTATTCAACTGAATCGGATACACTTGGTTAGTCGTTAAATTTTTCAAAACTATATATGCCTTTCTTTCATTAAATGGCGAAGCAAATCCTTGATTTACAATTTTAAGTACAATTGGTAAAGTTGATCCTAAAGCAACAGAAGTAGGCAGAGTAGCTGTTTTTAATTCGAAACGATAACCCAATTTTTTCTGTACATCTACAAAACAGTTTTGTGTTTGAAAACCATCGATAACATCAGGATAATAATCTAAATTGAGGTATGACCAATGGAATTTATTCATCTCAAACAAAGCTGTGGTACAATCAGTTCTTGGTGCATTTAAATCACAAGTTTCGCCACCCATTGGTAAAAATTTGGTTTCCTGTGCCAAATAAGGATATTCTGTTGTAACGTTATCATAAGTGCCATTGTCATCAGAAGAAGCTAAGAAACAATCGTTGTGATGCCCAAGCCTAGCAATGGCCGATTGGTTGAACGCTTGTGAATTAGTCAATGGAACCGTTGAATACAAATCGTATTTAAATGCTGGTTTTCTGAGTTGAATCATTCGATCCAGTGGCAAAGCACCCAAAAAGGCGTTAACCACTTCTTTACGGTTGTCTAGATTAGTTTGTGTAAGGTTCGTTTGATTATAACCCCAACCGCCAAACTCAGCCTGATCAGTATAAAACCATTCGCCCCAAGTACCGATAAATCCGGCTTGTGCTACAGCAATTACATCGGCATTGGCTAAAAGAATTGGTTTTAATTGCGCAATGTGGCTTAGAATTGTGGCTTTTGAAGCATCTCTAGGAGAATCGTCAGTATCGCTTGAATAGGTGAAACGAATCACACATTTAATTCCGGCATTTCTGATTTTAGTAAAATCACTTTGCATACTCGTCAGATATGCTGCTGAGATTGGGCCGGTTTTAAAATCATTCAACTCAAAATTTCTGTAAATCAAAGTAATGTTGTTATTCAAACGATAATTAGTAAGACTGGTTTGATTTAGAGTTGATCCGGTTGAAGTGTGCTTGTAGAATCCTCTTTCAGGATTTGAAATTACTGCACTTGAAGCTGTATAAGTAAGATTTACGGTTTGAGCACTTCCGAAAGCAAAAAGAAGTGAACCCAATAAGGTGAGTTGTTTCTTCATAGTTTTGTAGGTTGAATAGCTTAATTAGTTTAACTTGAGTTTAATGTTTGAGTTTTGGGTATGAACACGAACATGGCAAATGTATATAGATAAACTACACAAATCATCGTTTAAAATGTTAAAAAATTAAATTTCATCGACGAACTACACAAAACATTCAGTATTGTAAGATTAATCTTTTTAAATTTTGATTTTTTGTACGATAAACTGTATTTTTTCATCAATAAACTTTTTAACAATCTGATTTTTTGTTGTTTATAACTTAAAATTTGTGTCAAAATCAACATAAAAAATATTTAGTATTTTTAGAAGTCAACAAGGTAAATATTTAAACCATAATTTATATTATGTAAAATAGATAATTTTGGTTATAGAACTTATTCGACTTTATATTTCAACCTCTTTCTACTTCATCAGAGCAATACATTTCTTATTTTTGTTACGGATTTACATTACAAAATGAGAACTATGAATATAATTGCCGAACGCATCGCTGACTTTCTTAAAGATTTTCCACCTTTCAACAATCTTACTATAGATGAATTGCGCACCGTTGCTTTAAGCATTCGTGTGATTAATTTAGAGAAACACAAAATCCTATTCAAAATTGACGATGCTTTGCACGATTGCTTCTATATGGTAGCTTCAGGCGCAATTAATCTTTCGGTTATTTCAGATGCTGAAGAAACACTCTTAAATAAATGTATTGAAGGAGATGTTTTTGGGCTTCGTCCGTTCTTTGCAAAAAACAATTACATGATGACGGCCAAAGCGCGTGAAGAGTCTGTTGTTTACGCTATTCCGATTGCTACTTTCCGCCCTTTTGTGGTTCAAAATGCAGAAGTGTTAAATTTCTTGTTAGAAAGCTTTGCCAACAATTCAACCCATCCCAGTGATCAAAACCGAGGTAAATTATTGTCTGATAACGTTGTATATAGTGGCGGGCAACAATCTGAAATACAATATTTCCAATCGCTTACTTACAATAAAGCACCACTCAAAACGACTCCAAATAGCATCGTAAAAGACGTCGCGCAACTCATGACTGACAATTTGAGTAATAGTGTTTTGGTTACTGAAAATAATTTCCCGATTGGTATTGTTACCGATACAGAAATGCGCACCAAAATAGCTACTGGTCGATTTCCTTTAACCGCCACGATAGATAAAATCATGTCATCACCTGTAATCACGGTAGCTGAAAATGTTTCCTTAGCTGAAGCCCAACTGCTTATGCTTAAATCGAATATCAGCCACATTTGTGTAACGCAAGACGGTTCTGAGAAATCAGAAATCAAGGGCATGATTGCCGAGCACGATTTAATTGTTGCTCAAGCCAGTAATCCTGGTATTCTGATCAAAGAGATCAAACGCTCTCAAGACGCAAAAGATTTAAAGAAAGTGCGTTCCAAACTGGCCGATATGATTCAGTCGTCTATTGCCAAGAACATTCCGCTTACACACATCAACAATATCACCGGCGAAATCAATCTCGCTATCATCAAGCGCTCGGTAGAATTATCGATTTTAGAATTGGGCTCACCTCCTGCTCGTTTTGCCTGGCTGTCCATCGGAAGTCAAGGCAGAAAAGAGCAATTGCTATTAACCGACCAAGACAGTATTCTAGTTTTTGAAGATGTGGCTGCAGAAAAATACCGTGAAGTCAAGGATTACTTTTTGAAACTTGCAAAAAAAACTATCGGAAACCTTGAAAAAGTGGGTTATCCGCCTTGCCCAAACGGACATGCTGCCAACAACATTCAATGGTGTAAATCACTAACAGACTGGACCAAACAATATGAAAATTGGATGAATACACCCGGCGAAGTAAGCAACGAAATTAGCAGTATTTTCTTTGATTATGAAATTGCTTTCGGAGAAACCAAAATTGAAGAAGCCATTACCAATGTGATTTTTACCAACATCAAAAAGAGCAAACTTTTCTTTGATTATTTAGGAAATGATGCCCTGAGAAAGCCTCCGCCACTGAGTTTCTTTAAAAAATTCAATCTGGAGGAAGACGGACCTAACAAAGACAAATTCGACATTAAAACCCGTGCTTTGATGCCACTAATTGACGGTGCAAGGTTATTTACAATGAACAACAATATCCGAGGAATTAACAACACCTACTTACGATTCAAGCAATTAGCTATGGTCGATCCAAAACATTCTGAAATTTATTTGAATTGCGCTGAAGCCTTTCTAATTTTGAGTAAATTCCGTGTTTTAGAAGGTTTGAAAACCGACAGTTCAGGACAATACATTAACATAGAGGAAATGTCTAAAGCCGATCGTGAAATTCTTAAAAATGCACTCAATCCGATTAAAGATCTTGAAGAACTCATCAAAGATTCATTTCAACTGACCCAATTCTCTTAAGTTATGTTCGATTGGATTAAAAATATCAACAAAGAGTATCCCGAATTTTGGAAAAATTATGTTTCAAAGTTTGAGAAAAAAGCTACTAGATTTGTGGTCATCAGCACCGAAACAACTGGTTTGAATCCTAGCAAAGACGTAATTCTATCAATAGGTGCAATTGCAGTGGAAAACAATAGTATCGTAGTGCAAGATCATTTTGAAGTGGTTCTTTTGCAGTACCGATATTTACACGACAATGGCCTTTCGAACGAGTTTATCATTGAAAGTAACTTGCCTAAACTAGGTGAACCTGAAGCCATACAAGCTTTTATTGAATATATAGGAAACGCGATTTTGGTTGGGCATCGCATCCATTTTGATATTGAAATGATTAATGAAGCTTTGTATAAAATGGGGTGCAGTCGGATTAAGAACGAGGCACTCGACGTCGAGATTATGTATAGGAAACTGAGTGATATCACCGACAAGCAATTTTCTATCGATGACCTTTGCAAAGCATTTAAAATTACTAGAAGCGACCGCTATGCTTCATCTGAAGATGCTTACACCATTGCGCTATTGTTCCTAAAATTAAAGTCGCGGCTCAATTTGCCTATTTAATTGAATTCGTCTTTCAAAATTTCCGTGGTGGGTTACCGATATTGGATTATTGGAGATTTTATGATATGGGATTCCGTTTAAATCTTTCTCAATATTGACAAGGTCAACCTCACTAATATTATGGAAATCTTCACTATTCAAAACCGCTTCGCTATATATATAAGATGAATTGATAGTAGTTCTAACCCAATAAAAATCATGGTTGGTAACTACCTTTCCTAGCAAAATACCATTAATATAAAAAGGCAATTCACAACTAAATTGTTTCGGATTGAAAGCTCTAATTTTAGTGGCTCTATGGTAAATTTTATAAGCCGCTTCTTTCCTACTCCATAAATTCCAGAAAAAAATTTCGGGTTGATCGGCACCTAAAATCAACTGCTGTTCAGGCAGATTAAATAACTTTTCAATCAAACCTTTTCGTTGATAATTACTTTGTTTAGAAGCCAATTCCAAATCAATGATATCATTGCCAATCATATCTTTAGTTTGTTTTGAATAATTTCAACCGTGGCTTTCACAGTTAGCATTTTCTGCATCGATTCGTTGTCGATTTCAATGCCGAAAACTTCTTCAATATCGAGCACTATATCGACTAAATTCGCTGAATTGATTTTTAAATCGTTGATGAAATCTGTATTCTCATTGAGGTCGTTTAAGGCTTCAACTTCAGTTACATATGGCTTGACAATGGCTATGAGCTGGTTTACAATTTCAGTATTTTCCATACTATTGGGTATATTTTTTAAAGATAACACAAGCATTAACATCACCAAAACCAAAACTTGCTTTAGCTATAATATTTATTTGCTTTTCCACCATGCGTTGAGGAATTCGCTCATTTGCTACGATTTCGGCAATTTCGGGATGCAAATCCTCACAATTCAAATTTGGAAAAATAAATCCGTGACATAACTCAAGCACAGTGGCCACACTTTCTATGCTACCTGCGCCAGACAAACAATGCCCAACCATCGACTTCAACGAATTAATATAAGGGAAATCTTTTCCTTTTCTATTCAAAGCTGCAACCCAATTCAAGATTTCAAGGCTGTCTTTGCTCGTGGCAGTCAAATGCCCATTAATGGCCTCAATTTGTTGAGCAGAGATGCCTGCACTTTCGATCGCTTTTATGATACATCTTTGCACGGCAACAGAATTTGGTGCTGTCATTGTTCCCTCACCTCTTTGCCCGCCAGAATTGATATTTCCACCTAAAACTTCTGCATATATTTTAGCACCTCTAGCCATAGCAGTTTCTAAATCTTCAAGAATTAAAGCTCCGGCTCCACTGCTCGGTACAAATCCAGAAGCACTAGCACTCATCGGACGTGAGCCTTTTTCAGGTTCGTGATTATGTTTGAAGGTACAGACTTTCATGGCATCAAAACCGCCCCAAATATAAGGCCCAGAATCGCTAGTACTACCGGCTAAAATGCGTTGGGCTTGTCCGGAAACAATTCGGTCGTAAGCCATCAGAATACTTTCAGTTCCTGTAGTACAAGCTGAGGAGTTGGTCGTAACTTGATTTCCTAAGCCCAATTTGCCGGCCAGATAAGCACTTACGCCACTATTCATAGTTTGGGCAACAGCAGTACTACCTAGTTTCCGAGTTTGAAAGTCATCAATCTTGTAAATGCTTTCGCGAAATTTATCGATACCTGAAGTACCGGTGCCGAAAATAGTTCCAGAATCCCAATCCGGTACATCTTGGCTTACAATAGGCAAACCGGCATCAGCCCATGCTTGCATTCCTGCAACAACGCCATATAAAATCCCGGTGGAGTTGAAATTTCGCAATTCCAAAGTAGTAAAGTATTTTTCTTTTAGAGCGTCTGAAATTTCAGGTGTTCCCGAGATTTGACACGAGAATTGCAACCGATCTAACTCAGGATTAAATTTAATACACGATATACCATTTTGTATGGCTTCAAGAAACGCAGTAACCCCTACTCCATTGGGTGCCACAACGCCTAATCCGGTAATAACAACTCTTCTTTTCATGTTAAAAATTCACAATCATTCCGGCGATAATGCCTTGACAAACCAATTCATTTTGACTGTTCTTCATACTGACTTTACATTTGAGTTTGCCAAATCTGAAATAGATTTTCTCAGAAGTAACAGTAACTTTTTCGTCAGGAAAAACAGGCTTTAAAAACTCTATTTCAGTTGATGTTAAGGCAATTAAACCATTTGATACCAACTGATTATTCATTAAAAAGACACCCAAACATACTACTCCAATTTGTGCCATAGTTTCAGTCAATATGACGCCCGGTGTAATGGGTTGGCTTTTAAAATGACCTCGATAGAAATCGAGATTTTCATCATAAGTAAAACAGCCCTCGACTCCATTTTCATTGATTTTCAGAATTTCATCCACAAATAGAAAAGGCTTGCTATAGGGCAACTTGGCTATAATTTCATTACTATTCATCTACGCTAATTTACACACAAATTGACTCAAATTCCATTGTTCTCAAAACTCTAGTAGCACTCTTTGAGCAGAGAATCCGGGCCCAAAACTCAACATCAAACCTTTTTCGCCAGATTTGGGTTTTCTCTCCAATATTCGCTCTAAAACATATAGTACAGTAACACTAGACATATTGCCATATAAACGCAGTACTTCTTTGGTAGCTTCAAGATGCTGACCCGAACTTTCTATCAAAGTTGCTACAGTTTGCATTATTTTTTTACCGCCAGGATGAAATATTAAATGGTTGATGGCTTCCAAACTCAAATTGTTTTTGGCTAGAAATGGACGAATAATATCCGGAAAATGCTTCGCAATGGTTTCAGGAACTTCGACATCTAGCACCATTTGCAAACCTGAATTTGTGAGTTTAAAACCCATCATATGCGCTTGATCATAGAAATGATACATCGCTTCATCAATAATCTCTGGCCCAGAATCCTCAGCGTTCGACGAAAGCAAAACACATGCGGCACCATCACCAAAAATAGCAGCACTCACGATATTGGCCATCGAGAAATCGTCGAGCTGAAAAGTAGCCGTTGGAGATTCAAGCGCCACTACAGCAGCTCTTTTTCCAGGATTCGCTTTTAGGAAATTCTTCGCGTAAATGATTCCGGAAACACCAGCGGCACAACCCATTTCGGTTACCGGAAGCCGCACAATATCATGTTTTAACCCAACTTTATTAATCAGGTAAGCATCAACGGACGGAATCATAATTCCGGTGCAACTTACTGTAATGATATAATCTACATCTTGCGGTAGCCAATTCGCTTTTTGCAAGGCCGAACGAAGCACTTTCTCGCCTAAATCAATCATTTCACGAACATAAATTTCGTTCTTTTGTTCAAACGATGTGGCACTAAAAACTTCCATTGGATCCATAATCGAATACCTTTTATCAACGGCAGCACCTTCGAAAATCTTGATTACTTTTCGAATGAAACGCTCATCCTGACCCGTTAACCATTGTTTTACCAACGGAATAATTTCGTCAGTTGAACGCGAATACTGGGGCAAAACTTTGGCAACGGTAGTAATTTTAACACTCATGATTTATAGATAATCCATTGGTAACGAAAAGCCCATTTCCAGACAATACTATATCGGGCAAATTTTAAATTCTTGGAAAATGATACCAATTCGTCTTTGGTAAAGCCACGTAAAATCGAAGTTAGCCCATCTTCTTTAGACATTCGGTTCAAGCGAAAAATCAGGCAAAGCAATTGAAACAAATAATAAGCGATTTTGCTTCGATGCAAATCATTCACCACTATACCTTTGCTTGCAGTTTGATTCAAACGGTTCAAGAGCGCCATAATTTGTTCGTTCTTGAAATGATGCAAAGTAAGTGTACAGAGCACAATATCTATAGGTTGTTGCTTAAAATCGAACTCAAGAATATCCGCAGCAACATATTCAATGTTCGGATAAGTCAACGAAGATTGTTTAGCATAATTGGTCGTAAATGCATTGGCATCGATACCTGTAAGCTTGAAATTAAAATCATTTTTACAACCGTAATTAGCCAAACTTCGAAGCATATCGCCATTACCGCAACCCAAATCAACAATATGAACCGGTTTTTCCTTTGACCAATCTTTGAGCAATTTTTTGACACTTTTAATCGTAAGTTGATTACCACCAAGCCATTTATTAATTGCTGCTATTTTATCCAAAGCATCGGTCAGCAAATGGCCTTGCAGGTTAAAATCATCCATGATTTCGGGCTTCTCTGTTCTATGCTTGGTACTAATCATGAATAGCTATTTTTTTTCCGTGCGTTCGATTGATGACCTGTGAAAACAACGGTGGATATTGAATAAAAATACGGATTAAAAAATTTGATAGTTGCGGTCGTTGTAAAATACTGCTGAGCATTCTTCCGGCACGCAATCTGGTTTTAAAAGTTTTGTTCCAAAGCACAGCATATTCAATTTCTAGTGCTTTGCGGGTTTTGATTTTCATATGGCAATAATCGTCAATCAACTCACTTAGCATTTTAGCGCTATGAATCGCCATCGCCATACCGTTGCCACATAAAGGATGTATTACTCCGGCACTGTCGCCAATCATGAGCAGATGGTTTTCCACCACATTCTTTTTATCGAAATGGATTTGACTGATGGTTAGCGGCTTTTCAAAAACAGGTTCAAGGCTTTGGAAAATGCTTCTTAACAATGGGTTTTCCGACAGCACTTCAGATTGGTATTGCTCGATGTTTCGATAGGTTTTGAAAGTTTCATAATCGGCCAGATAGCAGATATTTATTAGGTTGTTCTCCACTTTCGACACGCCACAATAGCCACCTTTAAAATTGTGTAAACCAACTACGTTTGGCGTAAATTCACCACGGTAATGCGCTTTTACAGCCAGCCACGGCGATTTCTTAGAAATGAAATTTCGATGGAGTTTTTGATCGAGGGTGGAGCGTTTTCCGTAGGCGCCGATTGCTATATCTGCTGTGAGACTTTCACCGTTTAGTAAATCGATGGTAAACTGCTCACGTTCGAAACCAACATCAGTTACTGTTTGATGGACGAATTTGCAACCTTGCGACAACGCTTTTTCATACATGTAAAAATCGAGTGCAAAACGGCTCAAACCCAAACCACCCATCGGTAACTCGGAGCGAATAGACTTGCCGGTTGTTGTCGAAAAATGCAAAGAAGAAATGCGCGCCGGCTGCAAACTTTCTAAATCAATACCGAGCCATTGCAAATAAGGAACGATTTCGTTGGAAATATACTCGCCACAAACTTTGTGTTTCGGAAAAGTACTTTTTTCAATTATAGTAACCTTGTGACCGAGCTTAGACAAATGAATTGCCGCGGTCAAACCAGCCAAGCCTGCGCCTAATATTACTATTTCCGGTGCTTTTTCCATTGTGGTAAAGCTAGTCAATATGGCGCTAGAAAAGTTGATCGTGACGCGAAAAATTTATATAATTCACGGCTGCGTCGCAATAAAAAAACCGCTTCTTTAGTGAAACGGTTTTTGCTTTTATAATTTTCCTGCTTTGATTTCGTCTACGATTTCAGGATTCAGCAGTGTCGTGATATCTCCAAAATTTGAGAAATCACCCTCGGCAATTTTCCGTAAAATACGCCGCATAATTTTGCCGGAGCGCGTTTTAGGCAAACCGGAAACAAACTGAATTTTATCGAGTTTGGCAATCGGGCCGATTTGATCAGAAATCAATTGGTTGATTTCAATCGATAAGTTGTTACGGTCGCGGCCTTCACCAATTTCTTTCAAGATAATATAACCATAGAGTGCATTGCCTTTGATGTCGTGTGGGAAACCAACAATAGCACTTTCAGCCACCGCCGGATGTTCGTTAATCGCGTCTTCAATTGGCGCAGTACCGAGGTTGTGACCTGATACAATGACGACATCGTCTACCCTTCCGGTAATTCTGTAATAACCGACTTCATCTCGTAAAGCACCGTCGCCAGTAAAATATTTTCCTGGAAAAGTCGAGAAATAAGTGTCTTTATAACGTTGATGGTCGCCCCAAATCGTTCGGGCAATGGATGGCCAAGGAAATTTGATGCACAAACTTCCGGTCACTTGATTGCCTTCAATTTCATTGCGCTTTTCGTCCATGAGCACCGGCTGGATTCCGGGTAACGGCAAAGAGGCATAAGTTGGTTTGGTCGGCGTGACGAAAGCAATCGGAGAAATCAAAATGCCTCCGGTTTCGGTTTGCCACCAAGTGTCTACCAGCGGGCAGCGCTTCCCTCCTACGTGGTCGTTGTACCAATGCCAAGCTTCTTCGTTAATCGGCTCGCCTACTGAACCTATCACTTTTAAAGAACTTAACGGAAATCTCTGTACATAATCCAAACTTTCTTTGGCCAATGCTCTAATGGCTGTTGGCGCGGTGTAAAACTGGGTTACGTTGTGCTTTTCAATAACTTCCCAGAACCGACTGAAATCAGGATATGAAGGAACGCCTTCAAAAATTACTGTCGTAGCGCCATTGAGCAATGGTCCGTATAGAATATAAGAATGACCAGTAATCCAGCCAATGTCTGCCGTGCACCAAAAAATATCGTTCTCTTCATAATTGAAAACATTCTTAAATGTATAAGCCGTGTAGACCATGTAACCTGCGGTAGTATGCACCATGCCCTTAGGTTTTCCCGTTGAGCCAGAAGTGTACAAAATAAATAGCGGATCTTCTGAATCCATGATTTCCGCTACGTTATTGTCTGAGGCGGCATCGAGCAAAGGTTGCAACCATTGGTCGCGTCCTTCTTTCATGTTCACGTTGGTGTTGGTTCTTTTGACCACAAGTACCTTCTCAACACAAGGACATTTTTCCAAAGCTTCATCCACAATGCCTTTGAGATCGATCGATTTGTTTCCGCGATAACCGCCATCAGAAGTAATCACCATTTTACACTGGCTATCATCAATTCTAGAAGCAACCGCCGAAGCAGAAAAACCGGCAAAAACCACCGAATGGATCGCACCAATCCTCGCACAAGCTAAAACTGCTACAGCCAATTCCGGAATCATAGGCAAGTAAATACAAACCCGATCTCCTTTTGCAATGCCTTGTTCGCGCAGCACATTGGCCATTTTTGAAACCCGTTGGTGCAATTCGTTATAAGTAATATGTTGCGCAGCTTCATTCGGATCGTTGGGCTCGAAGATAATGGCTGTTTTGTTCCCGCGTTTGGCCAAATGACGGTCGATGCAATTCTTAACGATGTTCACCTTGGCATTGGTAAACCATTTGATTTCGGCTTCGGCCATGTTGAACTCCATGACTTTGTCCCAGTGTTGGTACCAAGTGAAGTTTTCTTCAGCTACTTTTCCCCAAAACTTCCTAGGTTCGCGAATGGATTTGTTATAATGCTTAAAATATTTTTCGAGGTTGTCAATCTTATAATAACTCATGGTTGGTTTTTTAGAATAGTAATGTAAATGTAATGATTCTGTTAAATTGAAAAAGAATATTATTGCTAATTTACTATATACAAATCAACCCGATTAAACCAAAATCTCGCCGTCTTTCATTTCGATAATACGATCGCTTTTTCGGGCAAAATCATCATCATGCGTCACGGCAATAATTGTTTGTCCGAAATTCCTAGTAAGCTCCTGAAAAATATCAAACACTATTGAAGTGTTCTTGCTATCGAGGTTTCCCGTCGGTTCGTCACCCATGATAATCAAAGGGTCATTGATGAGCGCCCGGGCAATGGCAACCCGTTGTTGTTGGCCGCCTGAAAGCTTGCTCGCCGGTTTGAGTGCTTGGTCTTTTAGCCCTAAAATATCAAGTTTTTGATAAGCGCGCTCTTCTATTTCGGCGACCGAAAGTTTCCCTAATTTAAGCGCAGGAATCATCACATTTTGCAAACAAGAAAACTCTGGCAACAAATAGTGGAATTGAAATACAAAACCAATTTTCTGATTCCGCACCTCGGCCAATTCATTCGGTGTTAAACCTGTAACGAGTTGGTTGTCAATCCAGAGTTCGCCATTGTAATCGGTATCCATTGTAGACAAAATATACAATAGTGTCGATTTGCCGCTGCCCGATTTCCCGATCATCGAAAGAAATTCCCCTTTCTTGACCTCGAAACTGATTTTCTTCAGCACTTGAAATTCAGTAGGCTGGTAAAAATATTTGTCTATATTTTTGGTTTGAAGCATCTTCATCTTACTTTCTTAAAATTTCAACCGGATCTACATTGGCAGCCTTCTTCGCAGGAATGTATCCGGCAAAAAAAGTGATGATTAGCCCAATGGCCACGCCTTGTATAAACTTTTTCATTTCATAATCAATCGGGAAATAACCAATATCACCGCCAACATAAACGCGCTTGAGCACCGTAATTAGTATAGTAGCCAGCAGCATTCCGCCCAAAACGCCCATCACGCCAATCGAAACCGCTTGTGTGACAAAAATCTGGATGACGTCTTTACCTTTAAAACCCATCGCTTTGAGAATTGCAATGTCATTGATTTTCTGAGAAACGGTCATGTTCAGAATGTTGTAAATTCCAAAACCTGCCACAAGCAAAATCGTCAATGAAACAAATGTGATAATGATTTTGCGCATTTTATTGGCAGCCATCAGGGTTTCATTGGCTTGCTTCCAACCTTCGGCGTTATAACCGGTAACGGATTCTATTTTTTGGGCCACAATTTCGGCATTTTCAGGATCGGTGATGTTGATGTTGATATCGGTAATGTAACTCGAACCTTCTTTTAAAAGTTGTTGTGCCGCTGCGATATTGATATAAGATTTGGTTTTGTCGGTGTTGGAGTTGTTTGTTTTGAAAATCGCGACAATCTTAAACGTGCGGTTGACGCCTTTAGAAGAAGTAAGGTTCAGGTTGTCTGCGACGTCGAGGTTCATTTTTTCGGAAATGCCGCTGCCAATCACAATTCCGTTGGTGTTAGACTTGAGCAAATCAAAGTTTCCTTCCACGACAAACGACTTAATATCATACATCAAATTGGCTTCATCGGGTTTGATTCCCACTGAAAGCCCCGAAATTTGCGACTTGCCGTTGTTGTAAAAAACGTTGGTATTTACCTGCGGCGTCACTACGGTAACTTCTTTTTGTTTTAGAATTGTCTCTATAATTAAGTTCGGGTTGATAATCGTATTGGTAACCGGAACCACTTTAGGGTTTATAATTATCGGCGTAGTAGACTTGCTTTGAAGTAACGGTTGGCTCACTTCATCATCTTTATACAAACGAATATGCGGATTGGATTTAAAGATGGAGGCCATGGAACTTCGATCAAAACCGACCATCATGCTGTTCATAAAAATGTAAATCGACATACCTAAAACGACGCCCAAAACCGCTACAGCTGTGAGTTTCTTGTTCGAGAACAGATATGTTTTGGCAATGGCTGAGCTGATGTTCATCGTTAGGGTTTTAGCGGTAATAAAGTCGTTTGGCTGTCAATGCCGCTGAGCACTTCAACATATTCGGTAGAAATAATTCCGGTTTTAATTATTGTATTTTCGTCGTCGCCTTTTACCTTGACCTTGTTGCCAAAACCCAAATAACTACGCGGAATCAGCAGTGCGTTTTTCTTTTCGCCCACCAAAATATTGGCTTCAAGTTGGGTTCCGTAAATCGTGTGATTTAGAGGCTTGTCGAAAGTGACTTTGCAGATAAACGATTGGGTTTGCGTATCAAAAGCCGACAGAATTTCTGAAACTTTTCCGGTTAAAATATTCTCCTTGTTAGTGTTCAATTTGACAAACACCGACTGACCCAGCGCTACTTTCCCGATACTGTTCTCGTCAACATTGAGTACAGCCTGCGTTTTTTTCTGGTTGCCGACAATGGCAATCACGTCGCCTTTTTTTACAAAATCACCATTGTTCTTGAATTTCTTGACGATGGTTCCACTTTCGGCCACTACAATCGAATTGTAATTTTTTAAAACCTTGTTGCTCTGCCATTGGCCTTTGCTGGCAATTTGTTGCTGTCGGGCTTGTTGTTTTAAAAGCGCATATTGTTTTTTGAGTCCGTTCCAGTTTGATAACGAATTTTTGGCGGCCAGCTGTGCATTTTCGAACTCCACTTGCGAGCCGATGTTGTTCTGATGCAGCCGTTGATAACGTTCGGCGTTCTTCTTGTCTTGCAAATACTTGCTTTCGGCAATTTCGATGCTTTGTGCTAATTGTTGTAATGCTGGTGCGTTGTCTGTGACATTTTGGTTCGAAATCCGGAGTTCTTCCTCTGCCACTTGCGCGTTAATCTGATTCACCGGATTGTCAATATTTGCCAGCACTTTTCCTTTGTTGACGTAATCGCCAGCTTCAAAATCCAGTGCTTGTAATACGCCGTCGGTTTGCGCGGTGAGGTTATAAGAATCGTCCCATTCGAGTTGTCCGGATGCGAAAACCAGTTCCTGAATATCTTGTTTGATAGGCCGGATTTCCTGTGATGACTGACACGAAACAACCGATGCCAAAATGATTGCGGCTAGTATTTTTTTCATTTCTTGAACAATTTAAGATTGGTTTGGATGATGCGATTGCCTTCGAGATTCAAATCGATCTGGAATTGGGACAGTTTCCAACGGAGCATCATCAAACGGAAACTTCCGATGAGAATGTGAACCAGATCCAAGGTAGGAACTTCATCCGTAATTTGATTTTCCTCTTTCGCTTGTTCTATGATTCCGGCCAACAACTGAAGTTTAAAACTGATGATTTTCATTACGGCCGAGTGAATTTTTTCGGTTTCGTCAAACAAACCTTCTGAGAGAATCGCAATAATAAAATGCGGATTTTGGCTGAAATAGGCAAACTGGCTCTTGAAAATCGCCTGCAATTTCTCTGTGCCTGAAAGTTTGCTTTGACTAACTTCCCCTAGCCTGTCTTTGATATTCGATTCGAGATGTCCAATGAGCAGCACGATGATATCTTCCTTATTCTTGAAATGCCGATAAAGCGCACTTTCGGAAAAACCCATTTCCTGCGCGAGATTCTTTGTAGTCAAGCCTTTTATACCGCTTTTCATTAACAATCGCCCGGCGGCTTCTATGATTTCTATTTGTCTGGTAGAAGTTTGTTGAATCATTGGAACATAAGTTAGTGAACATTCACTTCGCAAAAGTAAAATAAAAAAACCAACATCAACATAACATTGGTTTTAAATTTAAAATTATTTGAATGCGGCTACTTTATGTGCCTGCAAAACGGCTTTGATTTCATCAATAATGGCTTCATCATCAATGGTCGATGGTACTTGAAATGACTTTCCGTCAGCAATAGTTCGGAGCAACTTTCTTAGGATTTTCCCCGAACGGGTTTTGGGCAAGCGCTGCACAATAACTACATCGCGCATGGCTGCCACTGCACCAATCTGCTTTCTGACCAACTGCACCACTTCTTGTTCTAACTGAAAATGCTCTATCGTTTCGCCCGATTTCATGACCACCAAGGCCAGCGGAGTTTGCCCTTTGAGTTCATCATTCACCCCAATCACCGCGCATTCTGCTACCGAGTGGTGCGACGCGACAATTTCTTCCATCTCAGCCGTTGACAGTCGGTGCCCCGCTACATTGATTACATCATCAACCCGGCCAGTAATATAGACAAACCCGTCTTCATCAATCCAGCCACCGTCACCAGAAAAATAGTAGCCCGGAAACTGGTTAAGGTAATCCGCTTTGAATCGTTCATGTTCTTGCCATAAATCAAGCAAAGTACCCGGTGGTAAAGGCAATTGAATCACCACGTAACCTTCCTCTCCAGCTTTGAGTTCGGTTCCATCTTCACCAAAAATCTTAATATTAAAACCGCAAACCGACTTTCCGACCGAACCGGGTTTTATCTTAGGTGCTTCCACCCCAATCATATTGGAAATCATCGGCCAACCGGATTCTGTTTGCCACCAATGGTCAATCGCGGGAATTGGAATGTGCTCACGGTACCAATCTAAAGTCGCCACATCACAACGTTCGCCAGCCAAAAACTGGGTTCGCAAACAACTCAAATCATATTGTTTGATGAAATCGCCGTTTGGATCTTCTTTCTTGATGGCGCGAATCGCCGTCGGAGCGGTAAACATGACATTAACACGATGTTCGCTAATGACTCTCCAAAAGGTAGAAGCATCGGGCGTTCGGATAGGTTTTCCTTCAAAAATAACGGTAGTATTCCGGTTAATTAATGGCCCGTAAACAATAAAACTGTGGCCAACCACCCAACCCACGTCTGAAGCCGCCCAGAAAATTTCACCGGGTTGAACACCATAAATATATTGCATTGAAAACTTGAGCGCCGTTGCATAACCGCCGGTGTCGCGGGCAATTCCTTTAGGCTTTCCGGTAGTTCCTGAAGTATGCAAAACATACAGCGGATGAGTTGAGCAAAGAGCCACACAAGGCGCTTCTTCCGAGCCGTAAACCAAAGCATCGTAATCAACATCATACTTTTTAAATGGCACTCTTGCGCCAAGTTTGCGATTGAATACCACTACTTTTTTAGGTTTGTGCTGAGCCAGTACAATGGCTTCGTCAACTAAAGGTTTGTAGGCAATCAGTCGGTCAATTTCAATTCCGGATGAGGCGGTAATAATCGCTTTGGGTTTACAATCATCAATTCGAATGGCCAACTCGTGAGGCGCAAAACCACCGAAAACAACGGCGTGCGTTACACCAATTCTCGCACAGGCCAACATGGCAAAAGCAGCTTGCGGAATCATCGGCATGTAAATTACCGCTGTGTCGCCGGTTTTCAATCCTAGCGCTAATAATCCGCCAGCCAAACGCGCCACTTCAGATTTGACTTCATTGTAAGTAAAATACTTTACCGTTTGAGTAACGGGAGAATCGTAAATAAGAGCAGTTTGATGGCCAAATCCGTCTACGATGTGTTTGTCAAGCGCCAAATAGCAGGCATTCAACTCGCCGTCGGCAAACCACAACGGATAATCGTTTTGGCCTTTTGACAGGATATTATTTGGTTCTTTATACCAGGAAATAGCACGGGATTGTTCGGCCCAAAAGCGCTCCGGTTCTTGGATGCTTTGGGTATAAAATTCTTTATAATTCATTTTTTGTTGTGTTTTAATCAGCTTCTTGCAGCAGTGATTGCACTTGTTCGATGAGTTTCTTGACCGAAAACGGTTTGGTCATGTAGGCATCGGCACCAAGGCCCATTCCTTTCTCAATGTCGGATTCTTTGTTTTTGGCCGAAAGGAAAATCACTTTGCAAAATTGCAATTGGGGTTCATTTTTAATAAATTCAATAGTAGCATAGCCATCTACGTTGGGCATCATAATGTCAAGAATAATCAAGTGCGGCACTTCAACCTGAAGGATTTCGAGCGCTTCTTTACCGTCTCGGGCAATAAAAACTTCATAGCCGCTTTTGCGAAACGTATATTCGAGCGACATCAAAATGTTCGGTTCGTCATCAACAATCAGGATTTTTTTCATAGTGCTTTATTTTGGCAATGTAAAGGTAAAAGTTACGCCTGTTGGTTGGTGGTTTCTGGCCCAGATTTCGCCGTGGTGCAATTCGACAATTTGTCTGGAAATCGCAAGCCCTAACCCACTGCCTATCGGCTTTTTGATGTTCTGGTTTTGCGATTGGTAGAACTTGTCGAAAATGGCTTCAATATCTTCCTCAACGACATTTTTACCGTTGTTGAAAATGTGAATCCGCACCAAATCTGGAACTTCTTCGACTTCTACCTTAATCACACCTTGGTTTTCATCACAGAATTTAATGGCGTTTGAAACCAGATTCGTAATCACCTGAACAATCCGCTCGTGATCGTAACGGCAATGCACCTCGTTTTCACTGTCGATAAAAGTAAGCGAAATATTCTTATTGACAAGCAATTGGTTCAGTGGCTCGACAGATTCGCGAATGGTTTGCACGATATTGCCCGGCAACATGTTAATTTTCTGCTTTCCGGTTTCGAGTTTTTCCAAATCTAGGATTTTGTCGATCAAGCGGTTCAAACGATCGGATTCTGAAATGATGTTTTTCAGGAATTGCTTACGGAGTTCTTCCGGAATTTCATCATCGTCATAAAGAATTTCACTAGCAGCACGAATAGCGGTAATTGGCGTGCGAAGTTCGTGGGTGACCGTATCGAGAAATTCGTCTTTCTGTTTGTCTTTGAGCATCAACGATTGGTTGGCGTTCTTGAGTTGTTCGGAAATGATTTTGAGCTCGTTCGAAGTCGCGATTAGTTTCTTGTTGATGACAATATTCTCCTTAGATTCTTCCAAAATCCGAAGCACTTCAGGCAAACTGATTTTGTCTTCTTTGGTCACGCCTTCTATCAAGATTTTAGCGGAAGCCGTACCGATATGCCCGGTAAGCAAATTCTCGGCAAACTTAATCAAACGTGCGTCTGCCATGGTGTTGTCTTTGTCGATATTGTATTTGAGCTTGAAGATTTTCATCGCGCGATGGGTTCGTTCTTCGCCCAAAAATCGGATGAGCACTTTCTCAATATCTTTCACGTAAGCGGTTCCTTTCCAAACAAAAGCATTCTCGTGGTTGGTAATGTAACGGTTGATATCGACATACATCTCGGCGTAATTGCGCTCGCGATAGTTTCCTTTAAAACTCACTGAAACAAAAAGATAAGCCACAAAGTTGAACAGCAAACTCCAAAACAAAGCGTGCGGAACCGGTTCGAGATAATCCAAACCGAAAAGTTGAAAGGGTTTGAGCAAATCGATGCCGAAAATCCCTTCTTTAAAAAAACGACTTTCCGGATGAATGGAACTCAGCAAAAACGGCAACATTAGCGTATAAAAACAAACCACTATTCCCGTAATAATCCCAGCCAATGCACCACGCAGCGAACCTCGTTTCCAGAAAATCGCTCCGAAGAACGCCGGGCCGAGTTGTGCGATAATCACAAAAGAAATCATGCCGACAGAAACCAGTGAAAATCCTAAAATGAAATACCTATAGTAGATATAAGCAAGAATAATCATCAGGAAAATTCCGATTCTTCTAATGCGCACAATCCGGTCATTGTTTTCCACTTGACTTTCTGCCGCCAATGAACCCAGCAATCCGTATGGAATCAAAAGGTTGTTACTGAGCATCGTCGCCAAGGTAATCGAAGAAACAATAATCATCGAAATAGCAGCAGACAATCCGCCAAAGAAAACCAATAAGGTCATGGTCTGGTTGTTAAAAAATTGTGGTATCAACAACGAATACATATCCGAATTAAAGCCTTTGCCATCAAAAAGAATATTGCCGCCCCAAGCAATCGGGTACACAAAAATATTGAACAGTAACAGATAAAGCGGAAAGAGCCAAATGGCCGTACGAACATGCCTTTCGCGATTGTTCTCTACTACTGACATGTGAAATTGCCTCGGCAAAAGAAAAATTGCAAACAACGATAAGATGCAATACATCAGCCAGTTCATGCCGCCTTCCAAACCATTGACCGTGTTTTTTTCTTTAAATCCGGGAATTACCGATGCTTGATTGTAAATGTCTTGAAATCCGTCGAAAACAAAGAACGTGACATAAATCCCGAGAATCAAAAAGAAAAACAATTTAATCGCTGATTCTAAAGCTACCGCGGTGACAATTCCTTTGCGTTTTTCGGTAGCATCTACATAGCGTGAACCATAGAATGACGCAAATAAAGCCAGTACAATCGCCACATAAGTAGATGAATCCGAGAGCACATTGTGACTGTTTTGGCTTTTAGTCACGACGTGGAAAGTTTCCGAAATGGCTTTCAACTGCAAACCAATGTAGGGTAAAATCGCCACAATCGAAATAATGGTTACCAACGCACCCAGAAATCTACTGTTTCCGTAACGCAACGAGATAAAATCGGCAATACTTGAAATCTTGTTAACACGTGAAATGCGGATGATTTTCTTTAGAATCAATATCCAGGCAGGAAAAATCAAAACCGGCCCTAAATAAATCGGAATGTAATTCAAACCTGAATTGGCCGCTACACCGATACTGCCATAGTAAGTCCAAGTTGTACAATAAACTGCCAAAGACAAGGAATAGACATACGAATTGTTCGTCCATTTCGAATTGCCTTTTTTTTCGGCCCACTGCGCCACGAAGAACAGCGATCCGAGATAGAGCAGTAAAACCAACAACAAACCGAAACTACTCATTGAACTTTTTGAAGATAATCAGTGAAATTAGTGCCGAAATAAGCCAAAGTATAAAGACGTAGAAAAGAATCACCGGAATGCCTAACACCGACTCGGCTGAATTGAACAACAGCAAAATTGGAAAGTTAAAGGCCAGCAGCAAAACAAAACTCAGCAGCAGCAATTTCTGGATGTGTCTTTTCTTCATCTTTATGATTAAAAAACTGCAATCCCTGCGGTGAGTACAGAGATTGCAGCATTACTATTTATCGTTTGGAATGATCGTATTCGCCCATCAGTGCATAGTAGCCAAAGGTTCCTAAACCGGCTACAATCAGCGGAGTAAGTACAAACAAAATGATTATACCGAACACCAAATCGTCTTGTTTTCCGGACTGAAATTTGGGCAATCCGAATTCAAATATACAGAAGTAAGCTGCGGCTACTGCCAAAGCCAGCCATACCATTCCTAAAACTCTTTTTAATTGGTCCATATTTATTTTTTTAATGATGAGTAATTTTATTCTTATTCTGGATGTAAACCATTCCGATGACCAAGCAAATCGATGCAATTACAATCGGATACCACAAGCCTTCGAGATAGAATTCCGGATCGCCGGCGTCTTTGGCGTGCGTTACGAAGTAAGTTGAAATCGCTGGAAGTAACCCTCCGAAAATACCGTTTCCGACATGGTATGGCAATGACATCGAAGTATAGCGAATTTTAACCGGAAACATCTCTACCAAGAAAGCGGCAATCGGCCCATACACCATGGTAACGAAAATCACCTGAATAAAAATCAAGAAAATCAAAATCCACTCGTCATGACTATTAATAGTGACCGTGGTTTTGGTTTCTACTTTGGGTTTGCCATCGACAATCATGGCTTTACCGTTTTCCAAAGAAACCGTTTTTACTTCAACAAAAGTGGTTCCGTCTGTATAGGTTTTGTTGGTGGTGTAGATGGAATCTAAGGTTTGTTTCTTGTTTTCCTTAAGTTCGGCGACAAGTTTGGTTTGCTCGATAATTTCGGTTTTGTTTTTAACATTAGTGGTTTCGTACATCGCTTTGTAAATTGGGCGATAGAGCAAAATCGCTAACAACATTCCGCCCATCATGATGTACTTTCTGCCCACTTTATCGCTGAGCCAACCGAAAACTATGAAGAAAGGTGTTCCGAGAACCAAGGCAATCCCTAATAAGGTATCGACTTGAGAAGAATCAATCGACATGACGGTTTTCATGAAACTCATAGCATAAAATTGACCGGTGTACCAAACCACACCTTGCCCCATCGTCGCTCCGAACAAAGCCAGCAAGACAAATTTAAGATTGTATCGATGCCCAAAACTTTCCTTGAGCGGATTGGTACTGGTATTTCCTTCGGATTTCGCTTTAGCAAATACCGGCGATTCAGACATATTTTTACGGATAAGGTACGAAACGCCCACCATTAAAATAGAAACCCAAAAAGGCACACGCCAACCCCAAGCATCAAATTCTTCAGCGGATAACACGTTTTTGGTCGCCAAGATGACCATTAATGAAATGAACAATCCGACCGTAGCGGTAGTTTGTATCCAAGAAGTCCAATAGCCGCGTTGGCCTACCGGAGCATGTTCGGCTACATAAGTGGCTGCTCCGCCATATTCACCGCCGAGAGCCAATCCTTGGAGTAATCGAAGAATCAGTACGAGCAATGGCGCAAAAAAACCGATGGTTTCGTAACTCGGAATACAACCGATTAAAAAAGTCGCGCCGCCCATAAGTAAAAGCGTGACCATGAAAGTGTATTTCCTTCCAATCAAATCGCCCAATCGACCGAAGAAAAGTGCCCCAAACGGACGCACTACAAATCCGGCAGCGAAAGTAGCCAAGGTCGATAAAAATGCCGCGGTTGGGTTATCGGCCGGAAAAAATTTGGTCGAGATCACCACAGCCAAACTTCCGAAAATATAGAAGTCGTACCATTCGATCATCGTTCCCATCGAAGAAGCGGAAATCACTTTCCAGATTCCTTTTGTTGATCTGTTTGTCATAAAATGTTGGTTTTAAGGTTAGTGAGTTAATTAAAAGGAATAAGAACACGAAATCATGGTTCTAAAATTACCTAAATCTTTTTTATTGTTGTATGCTGTGGCATTACTTTTCACCAAATCGCCCCAAGTGGCTACTGTATATTCAAGCTCGGGCGAGATTCTGAATTTGTTTTGTTTGAAATCGACGCGGCCTGACAAACGCCAAACTTTATCTACTACTCTATTGCCACTGACGCCTCGGGAATAGTTGGCAAATGTGGCTACCGAATCGTCGTTTCCGGAACCATGGTTTTTAGTGTAACCGAAGAAAATGCCGGGTGCAACCGCCTTTCCGTTACTGGCAATATCAACCCAATAGGCAGTGGTTTGAATGGCTTTATACGTTTCGACTTTTCCAGCTTCTGTTTTTCCCGTAAACCCGCCGAGCATCACTAAATTGGCTAAGTTGCCGCCTGTAATTCCGTAAGCTTTGATTGAAATTTTCTCGTTGGAATATTTCGCGTAACCGAAAAATGAAGTACTGTTAACCTTTTCATCGGAAGCGAGTAAATTCGTGGTGCTGCCATTTGATGTAAGCGGTTGCAACGACTTGAATTCGCCACCGACACCCAAAATAACGCTCTTGTTTTTGTATTGAAATTGTCCGTGCAACGTCGGTAAAACCGAGTTTAATGAAGCCGAATTCTGGCTACCTCCAGTGGCAGTTTGGGTGGTAAATTCTCTTTCTTTATAAGCCACAGCCGTGAACGAAAGGTCTTTGGTTAGCATGTGTTTTACTTTCACTTGAGTTGCCCAACCAAATGGGTTGAACATAATTCCGGTATTGAAATTCGCGACGCCCGGAAATACTTCGGGAATAAATTGCGGATACCAGGTTTGTCCCATAGTCAAGCTAGTTCTTTCCCAATCAAGGTTCACATATCCGTGTCTGAGACGAAACAAACCGATCGTCGAGCCTTCAAAATTTCCAAAGAAATCACCTTCAATAGTTCCGGAGGTTTTAGCACCCCAAACTTTTGACCCTTTCACTTTCACACCCAATCGGGAAGTGACTGCTAAGAAGTTCGATTGTGGTGCTTTGTTGATATCGTCTCCATTTACATCTAGAGCTTCATCGAGCGGATACAGGTTCAAATTGTCTTCGCGCACTTGAGAAGATTTTCTAGTGTCCCAGATATAGTCTGTGCGGATAAAACCGTACAAACTGACATCCCATTCTTTCTCTGCCGGAGCCGCAGCCGGGCTCGAACTTTGGCCTAAAGCTTTGCCGATTGTCAAGGCCAGCAAAAGCAATACATAGTTTTTTTTCATCATAAATTGGTTTTTGGTTTTGTTGGAACCAAATTCTAATTTATTGCCGCTGAAAAAAATTTTGGTATATCTTTTTGTAAAGCACTATAGCTAATCTTTAAAACGCTCCCATTTTATAAGCATGAACTTGTCGCCGAGTTCGGTAATAATCATACCTGCACCAGACAAAAGTTCTTTGTTTTTTAAGTATTCGACTAGTTCTAAATGGTTAAAAATCTTATACGTAGGATGATAATCGGCATGAGATGGTTTTTTGATTTTAAACTCTTTAACCCAATTGCTCACCGTGACGTGCGAAACCCCAATAATTCGCTCTATTTCACGATAACTCAATCCTTCCAAATACAACTGAAGTGCTTTAGTCACATAGTAGTCATCGATTTTTTTTCCGAGTTTATATACTGTGAAATAATATTTACACTTTTTGCAGCAATACCTTTGCCTGCCTTTGATTACACCGCTTTTTACTACTTCGTTGTTTTTGCATTTAGGACAGGTTAAAATTTCCATATATATAAATTTTGCATAAATATACTTATTTAGCAATTATATCAAAACAGATATCGCAAAAAATTCAAAGAAAAATTTTACACCTTCTTGTTTTTAATAGTTTTTATTGAATTATACCAATGAATTTAAGGAATTGCAACTATAATCACTTAAAGCGGTAAACCAAAAACCTTTTTTACCCAATCATTTCAAAATAAACATTAATTCACTTTATTTGTAAGACCAATATTCAATCGTTCTATGCAACTCGACCCACAGCAAATGGACCAAAAGTCTATTTATAAATTACTCACCGGCACTATTATTCCGCGACCTATTGGTTGGATTTCCTCGATAGGCACCAATGGAATTTACAACTTGGCACCCTTTTCCTATTTCAATGCAGTTGGAGATGATCCTCCACACATTATGTTTTCGGCGTCTAGAAGCAATAACCAAATTAAAGACACACTGCACAACGTTTTAGAACAAAAAGAATTTGTCGTGAACATGGTGACTGAGGCGATGGCGGCGCAGATGAATGATACCGCAAATCCAATCCCATCAGATGAAAGCGAATTCGACTTTGCCGGACTTACCCCAATTCCTTCCTTAAAAGTGAAACCGCCCAGAGTGCAAGGTAGTCCTGTTGCTATGGAATGCGAACTGGTGCATCATTACACATTGGAGAACCATAAAAACGGAGGCTCTACAATTCTAATTGGAAAAGTCGTGATGTTCCATATAGATGAAGATATTATACTGGATGACATGAAAATCAATATCGATTTATATCAACCCATCGCTCGTTTGGCCGGTTCTAACTATGCGAGATTGGGAGAAGTTTTCTCAATCAAAAGGAATTAATAACCATCGTAAATCAAGGAAATGATTGGTTTGCGATCTTGCTAAATAATTATGAAAATATCAGTAATCGGTGGCGGTCCGGGCGGATTGTATTTTTCCATTTTATTAAAAAAAGCCCATCCTGAATGCCAAATCGACATTTACGAACGCAACCAACCCGATGACAGTTTCGGCTTTGGCGTTGTTTTTTCAGATGAAACTTTAAGCGAATTTCTCTCGCGCGATCCAAAATCTTACGAACTGATTCGCAGCAAATTTGCCTATTGGGACGATTTAGACATTGTTCGCGACGGAGAAACTGTGCGTATTTCAGGCAACGGATTTTGCGGTTGTTCGAGAAAAACCCTTTTACAACTCTTGCAACAGCGTTGTCAAGAAGAAGGCGTTAATTTGCACTTTCAACAGAATGTTAGCGATCTTTCCCAATTCAAGGATTCGACTTACATCATCGCTTCAGACGGTATTAATAGCGCGATACGTGACGAACATCAAAAACAATTCGGAACGCAAATCACATTCAAGAAAAATAAATTTGTCTGGCTCGGCTCAACCAAACCACTTGATGCTTTTACTTATTTTTTCAAAACTACTGATTTCGGTACTTTTATAGCTCATACTTACCAATACGAAAAAGGTATGAGCACCTGGATTTTCGAATGTACTGAAGAAACATGGAACAACGCCGGTTTTGAAACTACCAACGAACAAGATACGATTCAAAAACTCAGTGCTATTTTTGCTGAAGAACTCGACGGACACCCGCTGATTTCGAACAAATCGCATTGGCGACAATTTCCACACGTGGTCAATGACAACTGGCATCACGAGAATATTGTTTTACTAGGCGACGCTAAAGCCACAGCCCACTACTCTATCGGATCAGGAACCAAACTCGCGATGGAATGTGCCATTGCCTTAGCTGATTCGGTGATTGAACATCAGACCGACACAAAAAAAGCATTCGATAAATACGAACAACTCCGCCGCAACCGCGTGGAGATGATACAACATGCCGCAACAGTTTCGCTCGAATGGTTTGAACAAATCGAACGCCACATGCATCACGATTTTATGCAGTTTGCGTTTGGCGTAATGACGCGCTCCAAAAAAGTAACTTACGAGAATTTGGCCTTACGCGATGCCACCTTTGCCGAGAAAGTGCTTACCGAATTCAATTGCAGCATTGGCAATTTCAAGGTAAAAACTCCGGCGGCTTTTACCGAATTTACCCTTCGCGATATGCAACTCAAAAATAGAATTGTCATGTCGCCGATGGGCCAATATGCTGCTGAAAACGGCTTGGTTTCTAACTGGCATTTGGTGCATTACGGAGCACGCGCTACCGGAGGTGTTGGTTTGATTTTGACCGAAATGACCGCGGTTTCAAAAACGGGCCGAATCACTTTAGGTTGTGCCGGAATTTGGTCTGAAGAACAAATGCTTAAGTGGAAGAAAATTGTAAATTACGTTCATAAATACAGCAAGTCTAAAATAGGAATTCAGTTAGGACATTCCGGCCGAAAAGGCTCGGTCAACGTACCGTCAAAGGGAAACAATATTCCGCTGGCCAAACACGGTTGGGATTTGATTTCCGCCTCTGCAATTCCGTTTAATGACGCGATGCCCACGCCCAGAGAAATGACCGTTTCTGACATGGACAATATCGTTTCAGAATTCGTCAATGCGACGATATTTGCAGAAGAAGCCGGTTTTGACATGATCGAATTGCAAGCGCATCACGGGTTTTTACTCGCCTCGTTTCTTTCCCCACTCACCAACAAACGAAAAGACAAATTCGGAGGCAAAATTGAAAACAGGGTAAAATTTCCATTGCAAGTTTTCCAAGCCATGCGTGAAGTTTTTCCCGAAAACAAACCGATGTCTGTTCGTGTTTCCGCTTCAGATTGGACCGAAAACGGAATCACCGAAGACGAAGTAATTTTCATCTGTGAAGCCTTTAAAAATGCTGGTGCCGATATCATCAATGTGTCTACAGGAAATACCGTAGAACATCAGAAACCTCAAGTGGGTCGAATGTGGCAAACGCCTTTTTCAGACATGGTTAGAAACACCGTTCATATTCCAACGATTACAACTGGTTACATCCAAGATATAGATCAAATCAACACAATTTTGCTTAATGGTCGTGCCGACTTGGTGGCTTTGGGCAGACCCCTACTATTGGATCCGAATTTTGTTCGCCATGCTCAAGCTTACGAGAATTTTGAACCTACTGATATTCCGAATCAATACAAAGCTGGAATTTCACATTTGTATCCATTAGAACAATCGATTAGAAAAAATACCGAAGCGATGAAAAAAGCACTCAAACCCGAAAGCCACCAACCCTAATGAAAGTCGGATGTTTACTATTGTTTTTACTTTCAACATCAGTCATGGCACAGACTGATTATATCATTGATAGCGGCAATTCTAAATTGTATTACCGCACATTCGGCAAGGGAAAACCTTTATTGATTATCAACGGCGGTCCGGGCATGAACAGCGACGGTTTTACTTATATCGCTCAAGAACTTGCTAAATTCAATTACCAAACAATTACCTACGACCAACGCGGCACAGGCAAATCTGAAGTGGCTATCAGTAGTAAAAATATCACCATGGATTTGATGGTTCAAGACATGGAAAACCTCCGCAAGTATTTAAAAATAGACAAATGGGCCATTCTCGGGCATTCGTTCGGCGGCATATTAGCTACTTATTATGCTACAAAACATCCCGAGTATATAGATCGAATGATTCTTTCAAATTCCGGTGGCATCAATATGGAATTTACCACTTACGTTCGTCAAAGACAACTTGAGCATCTTTCCCCAACCCAACGAGACAGCCTGGCATATTTTGAAAAGAAGCAAAACAATGGTGATACTTCACTCGAAACCCGAAAAGGCCGCGCAAAATATTTGGCCTATGCTTATGTTTACGACAAATCCAAAGCCCCAATTATTGCCGAACGACTGCTGCAATTCAATGCTGAAATCAATACTTTAGTGATTCAGGATTTGTTCAAAATCAAGTACGATTGCGCCAAAAAATTCAAAAATTTCCACCAACCCGTTTTGGTTTTTCAAGGCGAAAATGATATCCTGACCGTCGAAACCGCTGAGAAAATCGCTGCTACTTTCCCGAATTCAAAGCTCGTATTGATGAAAAACTGCGCTCATTACGGATGGCTGGACGCACCTGAGATTTATTTCGCTAACGTAGAAAGTTTCTTAAACAGTTAATGATGAAACATTATCAAGACAATTTCGCACACGATTATTTACCGCCTACAGAGTTTCAACCCAATTATCTATACGATTCGCCGCAGTTCCAGCAGTCAGAAATGCTCAATTGCGTGGCGCGTTTGCTCGATGAACATGTAATAAACGGTCATGGCGAAGCTATTTGTTTGCGCACTTTCGAGACAAACTGGACTTATCGCCAACTTTTTGAAAAAGCGAATCAAATTGCCCATGTGCTCGTAGACGATTTAGGTTTACAGTCAGGAAATCGCGTTTTACTGCGTTCTGCCAACAACCCAATGATGGTCGCTTGCTGGTATGCTGTACTCAAAGCCGGTGGAATTGTTGTAGCTACGATGCCTTTACTTCGGTCTAAAGAACTGACTACTTTTATTGACTGCGCCGAAATTTCCCATGCGCTTTGCGACCTCGCTTTGGATGAAGAGATGAAACTGGTACAATCTCCGTTTCTGAAAAAGGTTTGTTACTTCGATGGTTCAGAAAGCAACAGTGCTGACTTGGAAAAACTCATGCACGAAAAACCGAAATCGTTCGATAATTTCCATTCGAAATCTGATAGCGTGGCATTGATTGGCTTCACCTCCGGAACCACCGGTTTGCCCAAAATGACGGCGCATTACCACAAAGATATCCTGAACATTTGTGAAGCCTTTCCTGTGTATTCCATACAACCGAGCAGCGATGATATTTTTACCGGAAGTCCGCCACTTGGGTTTACTTTCGGCTTAGGCGGCTTGGTTTTGTTTCCGATGTATTTTGGCGCTTCGACCTTTCTGATTGAAAAACCTTCACCCGAGGTTTTGCTCGAAGCCATTGAAAAGTTCAAGATTACGATTTGCTTTACTGCACCTACTGCTTGGCGCGTAATTACAACTAAAGTCAAAGAATACAATATTTCAAGTTTGCGCAAATGTGTTTCAGCCGGAGAAACTTTACCTTTGAAAGTTTGGCAAGATTGGTACGATGCGACGGGTCTGAAAATCATCGACGGCATTGGTGCAACTGAAATGCTGCATATCTTTATTTCGTCCAACGACAACAACATGAAACCCGGCGCTACCGGTGTGGCCATTACGGGCTACCAAGCCAAAATCATTGACAACGACGGAAACGAATTGCCCAGAAATGAGGCCGGACGTTTGGCTGTTCGTGGCATCACCGGCTGCAAATACCTGAACCGCATCGAAAAACAAAAAGAATACGTTGAAAATGGCTGGAACATAACAGGTGATATTTTTCGTCAAGATGAAGAAGGTTATTTTTGGTTTGTGGCACGTGGCGATGATATGATTATTTCTTCAGGCTATAACATTGCTGCAATTGAAGTCGAAAGCGTATTATTGACACACGAGGAAATTTTAGAATGTGCGGTAGTAGGTTTGCCTCATAATGAGCGCGGCATGGTGGTTTGTGCGCACATTGTTTTGAAAGAAAAAAATAAAGCATCGAATGATTTGGCCGATTCCATAAAATTGTGGTTCAAAGAAGTAGCTGCGCCATACAAATATCCGAGAGTAATTTATTTTGTAGATACATTGCCCAAAACTGAGACCGGAAAAATCCAACGATTCAAGCTGAAATAAATCCAATCAAATGAAAAAACTTCTAGTATTGCTACTGGCCATCAATTCTTATTCTCAGGCACCAACTATCGAATGGCAAAAATCACTAGGCGGTTCAGCCATGGATTTGGGCAATGACATCAAACCTACTAACGACGGTGGCTATATTGCACTGGGAAGTACTTTCTCGAACGATTTTTTCATCGGACAAAATTATCGCGGCAGCTTTGATATCTATGTAGTTAAAACCGATGCCAACGGAAACATTCAATGGCAGAAAACTTTTGGAGGTTCAGGTTATGACGTAGGAATTTCAATAGAGCAAACTGCCGACAACGGTTACCTGATTTCAGGTTATACCGATTCTACCGACGGTGATATTACTACCAACCACGGATTGTTTGACGTTATGGTTATGAAACTCAATGCCGATGGAAACCTGCAATGGCTTCAAACTTATGGCGGAAGTTCGATTGAAAATTCGTTCCATATCATCGAGTTGGGTGAAGGCGGATATATTTTTTCCGGACATACCAGCTCTACAGACGGCCAAATCAATAGCAACCACGGGCAAGCCGATGCTTGGATTGTAAAATTGAATTCTTCTGGCGAAATCCTTTGGCAAAAAACATTGGGTGGCAGTCAGTTAGAATTCATCAATAAAATCTTGCCTACCAATGACAATAATTTGATCATCGTGGGGCATACCAATTCGAGCGATGGTGATGTATCGATCAACCATGGTTCTATTGACGGCTGGATTGTCAAACTCAGTCCGGACGGAAACCTCATTTGGGAAAAGACTTTTGGAAGTTCGGGTGATGATTATTTATACGATATTAAGACAACATCAGACGGCGGTTATATTGCATCAGGCCAGTCAGATTCTGTCGAAGGAGATTTTGCCGGCCAGCATGGACTCTTTGATGCATGGACGGTTAAACTAACCGGCGATGGCATTCTACAATGGCAAAAAATCTATGGTGGTTCTTTAGACGAATCTTTGAGTATTGCTCATGAAACAGTTGATGGTAATTTCATTTTTGCAGGAGAAACTGCCTCAGAAGACGGCGACTTAGTTTCTGGTTTGGGCGAGCAAGATGTTTGGATCGTCAAAACCAATAATTCGGGCGAAATACTCTGGCAGCAAAGATATGGCGGTACAGCTTCTGAATCCATTAATGCTTTTGTACCTACTGTAGACAATGGTTTTGTTTCTATTTCACCTAGTACTTCTAATGATGGCGATTTAACCAACAATGCCGGCGGTTTTGATTTTTGGCTTGTTAAACTTACAGCTGAAAATCTGGGCAATAATGCCTTTGAGAAAAATAAGCTTGAAATATACCCAATTCCAGTAGCCCACAATTTATATTTCAAAACTCCAAACCCAGTTCAAAGCCTGTCAATAACTGATATTTATGGAAAAACTGTAGTCCATCAAACCGTAACCGAAAATGCTGTTTCAGTTGAAAACCTTGCTGCTGGTTTGTATTTGATTAAAGTTGTAACCGGCGGTGAAACTTACCAAACCAAATTCATCAAAGAATAAAACGATGAGAAAGTTTTGATTACTTTTGGAGGAAAGCTTCCGCTGAAAAATTTTAACCTCAAATCATTAGCTGATTTTGTATGAACCAAATTTTCCTAAAAACCGAAAAAATCCGTTTTGCACATGTTGATTATGCTGGTATTGTATTTTACCCAAGGTTTCTTGAAATGCTCAATGCCTTAGTCGAAGATTGGTTCGAAGAAGAACTCGAAAGACCGTTTTACGAAATGCACGAAACCAACGGCATCCCGACTGTTGATCTGAAGGTACAATTCAAAAACCCAGCGCGCTTGGGCCAAGTGATTATGAAAAAACTCTGGGTGATCCACATCGGGTTTGCTTCTGTTTTGTGCGGATTCGAATTCATAGACGAAACTGGAAAACCCATATTATCAGGAGAAGTTACTTTAGTCAATGTGGCTTTTAATAAAGACCGAAATGATATCAAAGCCGAACCTTTTAACGAGGAAATGAAAGCCAAACTCACTAAATTTACCATCGGATAAATATCCATCAACCAACAGCCAACAACCATGGAGTTTCCAAAATTTAAAGCCGCCACGGTACAGACTTCACCAGTTTTCCTCGATGTAGACAAAACGATCGACAAAGCCATTTCTTTTATCAAAGAAGCCAGCAGCAACGGCGCACAACTCATTGCTTTTCCCGAAGTTTTTATCGCGGGTTATCCGTATTGGAACTGGATCATGACGCCGGTCCAGGGCAGCAAATGGTACGAACTGCTTTATAAAAATTCAGTTAGTGTGCCCAGTGTCGAAATCGATAGAATCTGTAACGCAGCCAAAGAGCACAACATTCATATTGTCATCGGAATCAACGAACGCGGTGACAGCTACGGAGAAATCTACAATACCAATCTCATCATCGACAACCAAGGAAACCTGATTGGGAAACACCGAAAACTAGTTCCAACCTGGGCTGAAAAACTCACCTGGACTTCGGGCGACGGCTCGTCATTAAAAGTATACAAAACCGAAATCGGCCCGATTGGTACTTTGGCTTGCGGGGAAAACACCAATACTTTAGCGCGTTTTACTTTGTTGTCGCAAGGCGAATTGATCCACATCGCCAATTATATTTCACTTCCCGTAGCGCCTCCAGATTACAACATGGCTGAGGCGATTAAAATTCGAGCAGCCGCGCATTCGTTTGAAGGGAAACTCTTTACGATTGTTTCTTGCTCGACCATTTCAAAAGAAATTATGGAAATCCTGAAAGCAGATGTGCCCGATGCCGACGTACTTTTAACGCGTAAAAATTCGGCTTTTTCAGGATTCATCGGCCCGAACGGCGCTGTCATCGGCGAACCACTAATTGACGACGAAGGCATCGTTTACGCAGAAATCGATTTGGAAAAATGCATCCAACCTAAACAAATGCACGACATTCTGGGGCATTACAACCGTTTCGATATTTTCGACTTGCGGGTCAATACGGCTCCAACACGAAAGATTACATTCATTGACAATCACGAAGAATTTAATAAAAAGGGATAACACAGATTTCACAAATGATCACAGATTTTTTAATCCGTGAAAATTAGTGACCCGAGGCTTCAGCCGAACTGACAAAGTAAATTAGTGTTCAAAATCATTTCAAACCAGCTATGGAAACAAAACATTCCGACGACGTTATAGGCCGCGCCCGAGTTCAAGACACACCTGAGCTCGAAGCCTATTATAAAGAACTCGAAGCCCTCGGTGCCGGGGCGCTCTGGACCGTGGCCAACGATATCGAACCTTGGGAACCTCGCTCCTCTTCTGTTCCGATGTTATGGAAATACGAAGACCTGCGCGAGTTGGTGCTCAAATCGTCCGAACTCGTTACGCCAGAACAAGCAGGCCGCCGCGTGGTTTATTTAGTGAATGACAAACGCAAAGATGTCAGCGCCGCTGTAGGTTGGTTGTACACCGGAATCCAAGTGACGCGCCCCGGGGAAAGCACTTCAGCGCACCGTCATAAAGCCTCAGCCCTACGCTTTATCATGGAAGGCGCTAAAGGTTACACGGTAGTCGATGGTAATAAAATCATGCTCGAGGTCAACGACTTTGTAATCACGCCGAATTCCGCATGGCACGAACACGGTGTTGAAGCCGACGGCCAAACCTGCATCTGGCAAGACGGACTAGACATTCCACTGGTGAATGCTTTGGAAGCCAATGATTACGCAGTTTACGACGGACCGCAACCGTTAATAGCTCCGGTGAATCATTTGCCGATGACTTTTAGCGCTGCCGGTTTGGTTTCGCCTGATTTGGTTTGGGACAAGCCTTATTCGCCACTGTTCAAATACTCTTGGAAACTCGTTTATCCTGCCCTATTGCAAGCTGCGATTGTCAATGAAGGCTCGCCTTACGACGGCATCATCATGCAGTACACCAATCCGCTGACTGGTGGCCACGTGATGCAGACCATGGGCGCGTCGATGCAATTGTTGCGCGCGGGCGAACATACGAAAGCTCATAAACACACCGGTTCGTTCGTTTACCAATGCGCGAAAGGCAAAGGTTATTCGGTGATTAACGGGAAACGCTTCGACTGGAAAGAGCGCGACATATTCTGCGTTCCGTCTTGGGCTTGGCACGAACACGTGAATTTATCCGATACCGAAGATGCCTGCCTGTTCTCGTTCAACGATTTGCCTACCATTGAAAAGTTGGGCTTGTATCAGGAAAAAGCCTACGAAGAAAATAACGGTTATCAGATTTTGGTTTAGAAGCTGATTCCCGCTTTACACTCTATCTTTTCCCGCTGAAAAAGCGGCAAAAGGATGCCGTTTCAATCGGGGCTAGAAACTTGAATCAATAAAGCGTCTGGTCAATGGATTGAAAACCGATGAGATATGGAAACTAGAAACAAGAGTCAAGATTAGAAGAACTTCAATCATAAAATTTAAATATAACCAGCCTTTCTGTCAAAACTCAGGCACTAAGGCACTCAGGCACTCAGCAACTCAAAAAGAAATGAAATTACTCACCTATCAAACCCAGAACTCCGAACCACGCCTCGGATTTATACATGAAAACCAAGTGATTGACATGGCCAATTTCGGCGATGTGATGCAATACAAACTGCCCAGCACCCTACTCGGTTTTATCGACATGGGCGAACACATTGTAGCCGAAGTCAACTCGCTGATGCAAAAATGCGATCCAGCAGACTTAATTGACATCTCGTTTTCTATGAACGAAATAACGATTCTCGCCCCGATTCCGAAACCGCGCAAGAACATCATCGGCATCGGACTCAACTTTACCGAACACGTAGCCGAAAGCGCTAGAACTTTAGACACGTCCAAAGAGCTGCCGCAACAACCCATCATTTTCTCCAAACCGCCTACAGCTGTTACTGGAACCAATACAGAAATCCTTTTGAACCCAAAACTCACCCAACAACTCGATTGGGAAGTTGAACTCGCCGTGGTCATCGGCAAACCGGGCAAATATGTCAAAAAAGAAAATGCGCTCGATTATGTTTTTGGCTACACGGTCATCAACGACATTTCTGCGCGCGATTGCCGCCGTGCCGGCCAATGGATTGTGTCGAAAGGACAAGACACTTTTGCGCCGATGGGGCCGATTCTCGTGACCAAAGACGAAATTCCCAATCCGCACAATTTGAATTTGTCACTTAAAGTAAACGGTGTGGAAAAACAAAACGCCAATACCAAATACATGCTGTTCAACGTCAACGAACTGATTGAAGATTTAAGTACCGTTTTCACGATTGAACCCGGTGACATTATCGCTACCGGAACACCGGCTGGTGTTGGCGCAGGCAGAAGCCCGCAAGAATGGCTCTGGAACGGCGACGTCGTGGAAGCTACCGTAGAAGGTATTGGAACCATCGTCAATACGGTGAAAGAAATTAATGTTTAACCTGAAGTAATTGCAGCCTCTGGTTCGCGTGAGCGGTTGCAGCGGAAATCCCGCAGCGAGGCACGAGCGAGGAATTGCAGCGGAAAACGCGACAGCGGTGCAGCGCAGCGGAGCCGGTGGCACGCCCTAAGAGAATAACTGATAATTAATAGTGAATAATGAGAACATATAGAATCGGCCAGATTGTGCCTTCGTCTAACGTGACGATGGAAACTGAGATACCAGCGGTTTTTCGTGCGCGGGAGACAATATTGCCAGAGCGTTTTACTTTCCATTCAAGCCGGATGCGCATGAAAAAGGTCACTAAGGAAGAACTCGAAGCCATGGATGCGATGAGCCTAAAATGCGCACAAGAACTCTCTGATGCACACGTAGATGTGATGGGTTACGCTTGTTTGGTAGCCATTATGAGCATGGGCCGCGGCTACCATTGCGTGTCTGAAGTGAACTTGCACCAAGAAACGGTGGCCAATGGTTTTCCGACACCGATTGTAACGAGTGCCGGCGCTTTAATCAATGGCTTGAAAGTGCTGGGCGCGAAAAAAGTGGCAGTGATTACGCCATATATGAGACCGCTGACCGATTTGGTGGTTGATTATATAGAGCATCAAGGTTTTGAAGTCGTCGATTCGATTGCTTTGGAAATTCCGGACAATTTGGAAGTGGCTGCGCAAGACCCGATGAACTTACTTGAAATTTATAAGCGATTGGATTTAAAAAACGTTGATGTGCTTGTGGCTTCGGCTTGCGTACAAATGCCATCATTGCCCGCGATTGATTTGATCCAGAAAGAAATTGGAATTCCGGTAACCTCGGCAGCCGTTTGTACTACTTATGAAATGATGAAGAAATTGGGCATCGACGCAAAGTCTGGAATTGGCGGTGAATTGCTGAGTGGAAAATATTAATCGATTCGATTTTTTCGTAAATTAGGCCTTCTTAAAAAAAAACTAAACAACAATTACTATGAAAAGAAATGCAACTGCCGTATGGAATGGCACCGGAAAAGAAGGCAAAGGTCATCTGACTACCCAAAGCACGGTTCTCGATAAGACACAATATTCGTTTGGTTCTCGATTTGAAAATGGCGTCGGGACCAACCCCGAAGAACTCATTGCTGCCGCACACTCAGGTTGTTTCACGATGAAACTAAGCTTCAATTTAAGCGGCGCGGGTTATACTCCTGAAGAATTACAAACCAAATGTGAGATCACTTTTGAAGACGGAAAAATTACTCGTTCTCACCTGACTTTGAGTGCCAAAGTTCCCAACATTGGTGAACAGGAATTTGCCGATTTGGTCAAAGATGCCGAGAAAAACTGTCCGATTTCACAACTGCTCAACACAGAAATTTCGGTAGATTACCAGTTGAACTAATATACTAACTAAGCACTCCGGTGCTTTTTTTTTAAACCCCTATCTCATGCTAATACACTATAAAATGAAAGCACATCTGTTTGAAATATCCATAAGTGCTCCGGCAGAAAAAGTCTGGCAAACCTTGTGGGATGAAGGCTCATATATGCAATGGACAAGTGCTTTTCATGTAGGCTCATACGCCAAATCAGATTGGAAGAAAAACAGTCGAATTCATTTTCTGGGCCCAGACGGCAACGGTATGTATAGCGAAATTGTAAAGCTAGAGCGCAATAAAATGATGGTGTTCCAACATTTGGGGGAAGTTAAAAACCATCAAGAGCAGCCACAAGAAGAAAGCCCGGCGTGGTCTGGCACGACTGAAAGTTACACTTTGGAAGAAGTTGAAGGACAAATCAAACTTTCGGTAAGTGTTGATTTTCCGAACGAAATGGCAGACTATTTCAATGAGGCTTTTCCTAAAGCTTTAGCGATTGTGAAAGAGCTTTCAGAAAAAAATTACATCACCGTGATGACCGCTGTAAATGCAGACATGAACAAGGTTTGGGACTATTGGATTGACCCGAAACACATCGTTAATTGGAATAACGCTTCAGAGGATTGGCACACGCCTAAAGCGACCAATCATGTGAAAGTTGGCGCGCATTTCAGTTATACGATGGCTGCCAAAGATGGCAGTTCGAGTTTTGATTTTGAAGGGACTTACATCGAAGTAAAGCCCCACGAAAAATTGAGTTATGCCATCATCGGCGGACGCAAAGTATTTATCCTCTTTGCTCCTATTGACGGGCAAATTCGAATTGTAGAAACCTTTGAAGCCGAGAACCAGCATCCACTTGAAATGCAGCAATCCGGTTGGCAAAGCATCTTAGACAATTTCAAAAAATATGTAGAGAATAATTGATTGCCTCAATCATTTAAAATAAAAGCTTCCGTTTTGTGGAAGCTTTTTTTGTTTATCGTTTGAGTGAAAAATGCGCTTTGAAATTTTTTGATTGCCCGTTTTCCTGATAATCTACGCTGAACCAATAGTCGTCAGCCGGTAGCGGATTGCCGTTGTAGGTTCCATCCCAACCTTTGCCGCTCGGGAAAATTTCTTTGAGCAGTTTTCCATATCGGTCGAAAATGAAAATTCTTGAACTCAATTGCTGATTCAATCCGTTGATGTTCCAAGTATCATTGTAAGTGTCATCGTTCGGAGTAAAGAACTTAGGATAATTAATTACCAAAACGTCACGAGTTAAAGGACTAGAGCAACCGTTAGCATCTACTACTTTAATCACATGTGTACCGGCTGGAACATTCTGAAATACGTTGCTTTGCTGTAATGGTCCATAATCCAATTGGTACAAATAATTTCCGGGATCTGTTGCCAATACAGTAATGACTTGGTTCTCGTCGAAATAATTCGTCACTATACCGTCAATAGCCACTAAAGTATATTGGTTGATGGTTACATTCATCGTCTGCGCAATAGCACATTCTCCTAAATCTGGCGTGAAGAGATAAGCACCACTGTTGAGATTGTCTATTGTTGCCGGAGACCAACTACCTGTAATATTATTAGGGGAAACTGTTGGTAATGCGGGAACTAAACTTCCGGTACAGAACGCCAAATCTGGAAATCCTGGTGAAATAGGTTCAGTGACAGTAACATATATTGTTTGTCGTGTAGCGCATTCGGTGGCCTCATCAGGTACAAATTCATAAGGAAAATTACCACTAACCGTATTGTCTATAACTGATGGATTCCAAACTCCAGTAATGCCATTAGGCGAAGTCAGATTCAAAACAGGCGGTGTACTGTTCTTGCAAAAAGCTGGTATCGTTGCAAAATCAGGAACGGTTCGGGGAATAATCGAAACGCTCAAGGTTTGCGATAAGGCACATTGGCCGGACGTAGGTGTAAACAAATAATTTCCTGTTAGTGTATTGCTAATGATAGCCGGATTCCAAGTACCTTCTACTCCATTGGGGGAAGTCGTGCTTAAAATCGGAGCTGTTTTTCCGTCACAAATAGGAGCAATTGAGGCAAAATTCGGCGTAATCACCGGAACTACGGTAATAGGTAATTGAGTTAAAGTTGTCGAGACACACTGTCCGGCTGATGGATTGAAAGTATAAAAAGTGGTTCCTAGTGTTGCAGTACTTACCGTTGGCGGATTCCAAGTTCCAGAAATCGGCGGTACATTATCCGAAGAATTGGGCAATACCGGTGGCGTGTCTCCTTGACATTGAGGAGTTATTCCAGCAAATAATGGCACTTCCCTACGATTAACCGTAATAGTTAATATAGTAGGATTGGCACATAAGCCTGTAGTCGGTGTGAAAGTATATTGTGTAGTGGCAGTATTGTTTAATGCCGGAGACCATGTTCCGGTGATGCCATTAGTTGAAGTTGTCGGCAGCGGGCTAATCGCGTTTCCTTCACAAATTGCAGCAACGGGATTAAAAGTTGGAGTGACATTCGGATTGACATTTATAATTCTTGTTACATCAGCAGGGCCACAACCTCCAGTTCCTGCTACAGTATATTTAATGGTCGCTTGACCAACAGCCAAACCGGTAATAACACCAGAAGTTGGATGCACTGAAGCGATATTCGGCTGAAGAGAAGACCAAGATCCGCCGGTAACTGTTGGGGTATAAACCGTGGTCGAGCCTTGACAAATATTCTGTCCACCGCTCAAAGTTCCTGGATTTGGTGCAGCGGTAACGGTTACGTTTCTGGTAGCTGGCGCACTAGCAGGACAACCTCCGGTACCATTGACAATATAGCTCACTGTAGCCACTCCGGCAGCAACACCGACAATGTTCCCTGTGCTGGATATGGTAGCAATTCCGGTAGGGCTAATACTCCATGTTCCTCCGGCTTCAGTGGATTGAAAGGTAGTGGTTCCTGCGACACAAATGGCTTGAACACCACTTAACATCCCGGCGCTTGGAATAGCTGAAACTGTGACCACTTTGTCTACAAAAACATTTGCGCAACCACCGGTTCCTGATATGGTGTAACGAATAGTGGCCTGTCCGGCCGCTAAGGCGGTAACCAAACCTGATGTCGCATTTACGCTGGCGATTGTCGGTTGCAGACTAGACCAAGTTCCTCCAGAAATTGAAGGGATGAATGTAGTGGTATCAGCTACGCAAATTGCTGTATTTCCTCCGCTTAATGTTCCTGCAACTGGAGGCGCTGACACATTAATCAAGATTTGAGCATCAACTGGCAAACAACCTCCGGTTCCGGATACTGTATATTTTATAATCACGTTGGTTCCAGCACTGACCCCAGTGACCACTCCGGTAGACGGATTGACCGTTGCAACAGCAGTGTTGGTAGAACTCCACGTTCCACCACTAGTTGTTGAACTGAGTGTTGCCGTGCCGCCTACACAAATATTCGCTCCCGGATTGGCACTCAAAGTTCCAGGGTTGGGTGGATTGACAACTGTAATGGTTTGAGTAAACGGATCAGCACAAGGAAACAAAATCGGATCCGGAGTAAAGTCATAATTACCTCCAGTAGTATTACTGATTATGGCAGGTGACCAAGTACCCGTAATACCGTTGTTGGATGTTGCTGGAAGTGCCGGAGCTGTTGAACCTTGGCAAATAGAAGTCGGAAGTGTAAAGGTAGGAGTTGTTGTACTAGCACAATTCGTACAAGTGTTGCTCATCGGAAATTGAGATGCTATACAAGGATATCCCACCGCAGATAGAATAGTCATCGTAGCACTTTGACCTGGCAATACACCAAATATTTCTAGTGATGACGCCGTGGTGCTTCCCGTTACTGCAGGCCCTCCATTAATCGAATAAGTATAGTTATAAGTTGCATTTCCGCCAGCTAAATTGTTCCAGTCCATTAAGATGGAAGTCGGGGGATTGGTCGTAATTCGGGTATTATCACAGAACATTGATATTGTTCCGGTAAGTGAGTTTACAAATACATTCAACCGAACTCGAGGGCTTTCACAAGTCCCAATCGTTTGGCTCACCCAATAAGAATTTAAGGCATCTGTTGCTGTTGATGGTGTCGGTGCGGTGGGGAAGGCAGTGCCTCCAGAGGCTACATTATACCAGTTTAAGGTAGCGCCAGGTAAAGCAGTGGCAGTTACTGGTGTAGCTACGCTTCCGTTACAGAGGTAAACCGGAGTAACAACCGTAGGCGCCGGTGTCGAACTACTTGTAGCAATGGTCACTACAACAGGGCGAATCACCGAGCAAGAGCCTAAAGTACTTTTAATATAGTAAGTGCCACTGGTGGCAATCGCTTGGGCTTGAGCCAACGTTAGCGGACTGGACGTAGCCGCAGCATCTGCCCAATAAGATAAAGTCGTTCCTGAAGTACTTGTGGCGGTCACTGCTGGAGCCGTAATATCAACTGTTCCGGGCGCACAAATAGAATTAGGATTGGTAATATTGAGTACAATATTATTGGGAGTAACATTGATGGTAATCGACTTAGGAGGCAACACACAAGTATTTGTTCTTGAGAAAGTAATATCGTCTAAGGCAAAGTCATTTCCGTTAGAATTGATATTGCGATTATAAAAACAGATCTCAGCGGTAGTACTGGCACCTGCATTCCAGTTGTAAGATTGTTGTCCCCAACTGCAAGTCGTGGAAGGCGCAAGCGATGTTCCCATAGACACGCCATTGATGGTGACCTCAATATTCGCCGGATTGGGCAAAGCCAAGGTTTGAACCCAATAACGAATCGCATAATTCTGACCAGCAGTTACTGGTACGGTCTGACACCAAACTTTATCATTATTTGTAGTCGATCCATCTACCACAAGCATTCTTCCAGTTCCAGTAGTATGGTCGTTACACGCGGCAAAACCAACTTCCCATGTATTCGCATTAGTGACTACTCCGTAAGCCTTTTGGGCATTGGTTGGATTACTAGGATTGTAATAGTTATAATCACTTGTAAAACCTACGTTTCCAAGAAAAAAATCACCATTGTAAATTAAATTATCGGGCGTTGTAGTTGTAGAATTAATCGTGTAAGTCGCCGTGCCTGTTGGGCTTACTGTTGGATTCGCTCCAGTTGGAACAGTTTCTGTACTTGGGTTTACACTCCATGTGTAAGTACCGCCGCCAGTTGCCGTAAGTGTTGTTGAACCGCCGGCACAAATAGTAGTCGCAGCTGCCGTTAAATTCAATCCAGTCGGAACCGCCAAAGAAATACCAGTTTGTTGCGAAGTTGCGCCTGCACTGTCAGTAACCAATAGCGTATAAGGTCCAGGAGCTGTCAACCCAGTAAATTGTCCGGTGGCATTAGTCACTGATGGGATTGGTCCGGATAAAGTATAACTCACATACGGTGGAGTTCCGCCCCGACCGTAACCAAAAATTGTAGCATCAGTAGTATTAACGCAGGTTTGATTAGTGATAGAATAAGTTAATGACAAAGGTGATGGTGCTGCTGTAAATGAAATATCATCCAATGCAAAGTCATTTCCTGCACTCGAAGTTTGCCGGTCAAAGAGCCAAATCTGAGCAAATCCTGAATTGGCTACCCAAGTGTAAGTTACTTGAGTCCAACCACAAAGCGCCACCGGACAAATACTGCTTCCAGTGGTTGGAAGAATATCTACATTATTGATTTTAACTTGAATATCTGCCGAATTAGCCACAGTATTAGTGGTCGAAATCGATTGTATCCAATAGCTGAATGTGTATGTTGTTCCAACAGTAACGGGAATTCCACCGCCACCTCCGGTCGAAGTTAAAGCTTCCCAGACTTTATCACTGTTAGGCCCAGAATTAGCACCATCGACCACCATCATTTTATTACCGACAGCAGTATGATCGATACAAGCATTGTTGAAATTGGCATTGATAGTGCCCGGAGCACTAACAATTGCATAGTTTCTCGGCCCGCTGTTAGAGCTCACTAAAAAATAGTTGGTCTGAAAACCTACTCCAGCTCCACCGCTCTCAAAATCACCATTTGTAATTAAATTTTGAGAATAACCCACAAGGGTTACAAAAACGGCAACAAATAAATATAGAGACTTGGTAATCTTTTGAATCATTTTCAGGTTCTTTAAAATCAGATAATAAACGCGGTACAAGATAATAAATATTGCCAAAATCAAAGGCTATAAAACCTAAAAAAACAAAATTATAGAATACAAAAAAGAGCACTCAAAATCAGGTGCTCTTTTCAAGAATTAACAAGGTATATCTTAATACTTTAGCAATTTCAACAATGCTATTTCAAAACGTTCTTTGGGTAAATATTGCTCCTCAAGTGCTTTCGTAAATGGAATCGGACTATCCAAACTCGCCACTCGTTTCACCGGACCGTCGAGGAATTCAAAGCAATCTTCCATAATCATTGCCGAAATATCGCTGGCCACACCACCAAAAAGACTATCTTCTTGAACAATAATCGCCTTGTTGGTTTTCTTAACTGACGCATAAATGGTCTCTTTATCTAATGGTTGCAAACTTCTCAAATCAATCAAATCTGCAGAAATATCAGGGTTTTTATCTAATGTTTCCAGCGCCCAGTGAACGGCCGCGCCAAATGCAATAATCGTGATGTCGTTACCTTCGCGAAGCGTTGCTGCCTTTCCGAATGGCAAGGTATAATAATCTTTTGGAACGTCTTGATAAACACTTCTGTAAAGCAATTTGTGTTCAAAAAACAAAACCGGATTCGGGTCATTGATTGCGGTTGCCAAAAGCCCTTTCGCATCGTAAGGAAATGCCGGATAAACCACCTTCAAACCGGGCGTTTTAGTAAACCAAGCTTCGTTAGTTTGCGAATGGAACGGACCAGCTTGAGTTCCGCCACCGCAAGGCATTCTGACCACAACATCAGCTTTTTCCTGCCAACGGTAATGGACTTTCGCTAAATAATTCACAATCGGATTAAATCCTGTGGAAACGAAATCTGCGAATTGCATTTCTACAATCGCTTTATAACCATTAATAGACAAACCCATACCTGCGGAAACTACAGCGCTTTCACAAATCGGTGTATTAATGACGCGGTGTTTTCCAAATTCAGCGACAAAGCCATCGGTAATTTTGAAAGCGCCACCATATTCTGCAATATCTTGCCCCATAATCACCAAATTGTCATGACGCTGGAACGACTGTCTTAAACTTTGGGAAATGGCATCTATAAATCTAATGTTTTCAGTTTCATCAGTCGGCTTAATTTCTTCAAAATCATACGGCTTATATACATCATTCAATTCCTCTTCATAATCAGCCTCAATATCAGCCTCTGAATTGGCAATCATCAAATGATCATCAATTTCTTTCTTGATTTCGTTGCGCCATTCCTCATCTTGCGCGCTAGTCATAACGTTCTGCTTAATCAGGTAACGACGATAGGTTTCCACCGGATCTTTCTCCGCCCATAAATCCATCAATTCCTGGGGTACGTACTTGGTTCCGCTGGCTTCCTCATGACCGCGCATACGGAATGTTTTAAATTCCAACAGCACCGGACGCGGATTGGTTTTCATCGAGGCAACAATTTCTGAAAGTTCAATGTAAACTTCTAAGATGTTATTTCCGTCGATGATGTGGCTCTCCATGCCATAGCCAATTCCTTTATCAGCCAGATTTTCACAGCGATACTGCTCGTTGGTTGGAGTAGACAATCCGTAACCATTGTTTTCGATTACGAACAAAACCGGCAAATCCCATACTGAAGCAATGTTCAAGGCTTCGTGAAAATCACCTTCACTAGTAGCGCCTTCACCTGTAAAAACGGCCGTTACTTTACCATTTTTCTTGAGTTTGTTGGCTAAGGCAATTCCGTCGGCAACACCCAATTGCGGTCCTAGGTGCGATATCATTCCAATAATCTTGTACTCTTGAGTTCCAAAATGAAAACTGCGGTCGCGGCCTTTAGTAAAGCCACTCGCCTTGCCTTGCCACTGCGCAAACAAACGCGACAAAGGAATGTTTCTGCCGGTAAAAACACCTAAGTTACGGTGCATCGGCAGGATGTACTCATCGGGTTCTAAAACTGCGGTAACACCCACCGATATAGCTTCTTGCCCAATTCCGGAAAACCATTTGGACACTTTGCCCTGACGGATCAGGATTAGCATTTTTTCCTCAATGAGGCGGGGCTTGAGTAGTCTTTTGTATAAATCGAGTAATTGGTCGTCGCTTAAATGTTTTCTCTCAAAATTCATTATTGGTGATTGGGTGTTAAAACTGCTCAAAAGTATAAAAAAATTATAGGATGGTTTATAAATGCACCTTTTTTTTGAATTGTTGATAACTTTTAAAATTTTTTCATAAAATTATTATATACATTTGTTGCTATAAGGGTTCGCAGCCCTTTTAGTTATTAACAAAAAAATTTTAGTATGCAAAACATTCCTAGTGTGGACTTGCGTGATTTCCTTTCGGGTAACCCGGAACGTAAACAAAAATTTGTAAATGAAATCGGAAGTGCTTTTGAAGACATTGGCTTTGTGGCACTTAAAGGTCATTTTCTCGATGACCAATTGGTAGAGGAATTGTATGGCGAGATCAGAAAGTTCTTCGCCCTGCCTTTAGAAACCAAATACAGTTACGAAATTCCCGGCATTGGCGGGCAACGCGGTTATGTGTCTTTTGGTAAAGAACACGCCAAAGGAAAGAAAGAAGGCGATTTAAAGGAATTCTGGCACTTCGGTCAGTATGTAGACAAAGATTCCAAATACGCATCTGAATATCCGGATAATGTGGAAGTAAAAGAGCTTCCTCGTTTTAACACTGCCGGAAAAGAAGCCTACAAAATGCTCGAAAAAACAGGAATTTATGTTTTAAGAGCGCTGGCTTTACACTTAGGTTTGGACGAATTCTACTTCGATCAATACGGTTACAACGGAAACTCTATCTTGAGACCGATCCATTACCCGCCGATTACTTCCGAGCCGGAAAATGCCATTCGTGCTGCTGCTCACGGCGACATCAACTTGATTACCTTATTGATGGGCGCGCAAGGAAAAGGCTTGCAAGTACAAAACCACAACGGCGACTGGATTGACGCTATCGCAGAACCAGACGAATTGGTCATCAACGTAGGCGACATGCTTTCACGCCATACCAATAACAAATTGAAATCAACAATTCACCAAGTGGTCAATCCGCCTAGAGAATTGTGGGGCACTTCGAGATACTCGATTCCATTCTTCATGCACCCGATCAGTGAAATGCGTTTGGATTGCCTTGAAAACTGTATAGATGAAAAGAATCCTAAATTATACGAAGACATTACCGCTGGTGAATTCCTCAACGAGCGTCTGGTCGATTTAGGGCTAATCAAAAAATAGTATTTAACCCAATTTTTCCAATAGACAATTCCAAGTTCCGATTCCCGGGATTTGGAATTTGTTTTTTGAAATTCACGAACGATGGATTTACAAGACCAACTCAAAAACCTGTTTCCTGATCATATTCCATCTGATGAGCCGGAACCAACCGAAACAGACCACGAACTTTTTGTGCAGAAAGAACCCATGATTTGCAAGTTCGAAAAACGAAAAGGCAAACCGATTACGATTATCGAAGGTTACGCTGGCTCGGACGAAGATTTTAAAATTCTCGCCAAAGAACTCAAAACCAAACTCAGCGTAGGCGGCACTTTCAAAGACGATTCGATTATCATCCAAGGCGACTACCGCGACAAAATCATGGAAATCCTCAAAAACAAGGGCTTCAAAGTCAAAAGAGTCGGAGGCTGATTGTAAATTAATAATGAATAATTAATAATGAATAATTATTTGTTATGTTCGCATCCTCCATTATTAATTATTCATTATTCATTATTAATTATTAATTATTCATTACATCAAATGATTGCATCTTCAGAACTTATACTTAATCCCGACGGCAGCGTCTATCACCTGAACCTTAAACCCGAACACATTGCCCAAGACATCATTTTCGTCGGCGACCAGAACCGCGTAGAAAAAATCACGCAATTTTTTGACAGCATCGAATTCTCTACCCAAAAGCGCGAATTCAAAACCCAGACCGGCACATACAAAGGCAAACGCATGACGGTCATGTCTTCCGGAATCGGCCCAGACAACATCGATATCGTCATGAACGAACTCGACGCGTTAGTGAATATCGATTTGAACACCCGCGAGATCAAACCCAACCTAACTTCGCTGAATATTGTGCGCATCGGAACTTCCGGTTCTTTGCAGGCAGACATTCCTTGCGACAGTTTCGTGATGAGCCAATACGGATTGGGCCTCGACAACATGCTCCGCTCCTATTTAATTGACGACATTTCCGAGAAAAACCTCGAAGATGCCTTCATCCAGCAAACCAATTGGGACATGAAAAAAGGCCGTCCGTACGTCATCAAAGGCAGCGAAACTCTTGAAAAGCGAATTGAAAGCGACAAGATTTTCAAAGGTTTCACCGGAACCGCAGGCGGATTTTATGGCCCGCAAGGCCGCGTGTTGCGCTTGAACATTCAAGATCCGCAACTCAACAGCAAGATGGACAAGTTCGAATACAACGGCATGAAAATGACCAATCTCGAAATGGAAACCGGCGCCATTTACGGCCTCGGGAAACTGCTCGGACACCAGTGTTTGTCGCTCAACGCCATCATTGCCAACCGCGCTACAGGAACTTTCAGCGACGATCCATACAAAGCCGTCGATGCGTTGATTGCCTATACTTTAGATAAATTGGCTGAGTAATATTTTTAGAAGCTAATCCCGCTATCCGCTACTATCTTTCGCGCTGAACCCCAGCGCAAAAGGATAACCGCTATTATCGGGGCTAGGGCAACCGAACCATGAAACACAATCTTTTTACCTTAGAAACCGATCGGCTATTATTACGCCCAGTAGAAATAACCGATGCTCCGGCCATGTTCGCTATGGACCAAAACCCTAATGTGCACCAATATTTATGGAACCAACCGGTGCAGCACATCGACGAGATTCACCAAGTGATTGGTTATATTCATGAGCAATACCAGCGCAATAAAATTGGCCGGTTCGCCACCATTTTAAAAGAAACCGGAGCGTTTATTGGCTGGACCGGTATTAAATTCGTCGACGATCATACCGAAAATGGCAACACCAATTTCTACGACTATGGTTATCGATTGGCCGAAGAATATTGGGGCAAAGGTTATGCTTCCGAAGCTACCAAAGCATGGGTAGATTACGGATTTCAGCAATTAGAAATAGAAACATTGCACGCTTACACACACAGCGAGAACGAAGCATCTAACCGTATCCTGAACAAAACCGGTTTCCGGTTCATGGAAACTTATACCGAGCCCGATGGCGCAAAATGGAACTGGTGGAAAGCCGAAAAATCAGAACACTCCGGCTCTTCACCACAAATATTCTAACCAATGCAAACCATAAAAATCGCGGGCGTTCCCGAACATTTCAATCTTCCTTGGCATTTAGCTATCGAAAGCGGAAAATTCACCCAACAGCAAATCAACCTAGAATGGACCGACGTTCCCGAAGGCACCGGCAAACTTTGTCAAATGTTGCGCTCGGGCGAAGCCGACATCGCCGTGATTTTAACTGAAGGCATCGTCAAAGACATTTTGGCCGGCAATTCGTCAAAGATTATTCAAGTTTATGTGGAATCGCCTTTACTTTGGGGCATTCACGTGGCAGCAAATTCTCCTTATAAAAGTATCACCGACTTAGAAAATACAAAAGCGGCTATTTCCAGATTAGGCTCAGGTTCGCAATTGATGGCTTATGTTAATGCACATCAGCAAAACTGGGACACAAACGCATTGCAGTTCGAAATCGTCCATACCATTGACGGCGCAGTGAAAGCCTTAACCGAAGGAACTGCAGATTATTTCATGTGGGAACATTTCATGACCAAACCACTTGTCGACCAAGGCGTTTTCAGAAATCTGGGCGATTGCCCAACACCTTGGCCTTGTTTTGTGATCGCGGTGAGCGAAAAACTTTTGCAATCGCAACCCGAACTCATTCAAAAACTACTTAAGATTATCAATGAGGCTACTTCGGATTTCAAAACCATTTCTGGCATCGACGCAATTTTGGCAAACAGATACCACCAGAAAATAGATGACATCCAACAATGGCTATCGCTAACCGAATGGTCACAGCAACCCATTTCCGAAAGCGTGTTAAACAACGTACAAAATCAACTGCTCGAACTTCACTTAATAGATAAAAAAGGTACTTTTGCTCAAATTGTCAAAACGCTATAGTTTTAGGTTTTAGCTACTCATGATCCAAAAGACCGTTCACGCGATTCAGAAAGTCAAACAATCCCTGCAGGTCAAAAAACCTTGGGATAATGTGATTATTTTTGCGTTGAACATCTTGATTGCCATTCCTGTTTTTATCATCGCGCACCAAAACCTAATTGACCCAAATTGGTATTTTCAACTCGATCAAATTTTGTTGTTTGTGTTGATTCTGGCGGTCATTCAGCTTGTTTTGAGATTAATGCGAACAGTTATTATTGTGTGTATTGCTCTGTATTTAGTAGCACTTGTCATTGGCAGCGTATCGGGAAAATACGGTTTTAGAAGTGTGGCCGAAGATTATCAGTACATGATTTACGCCATGAACGAAAACCCCAACCCACAAGACATTATCATCTCGAAATTGCTACCCTTTCCGAACAAAACTAAAATCATTAATGCGGTAGAATTTGAAAACCCACACGTCAGGGATTTTGCACTCATGGCCACCACCAAAGATTTTAAAGGCATCCGCGGCTATTCCAACTACAGAACTATTATTCAGTGTTTTGCTGTATTCAAGGAAATCAATTCACGCTGGAATTACGTCAGCGACCCGAAAGGCAAAGATTACATAGCCAAAGCATCAGAATCTTTGCGCTACTTCTCTGGTGATTGCGACGACCATTCTATTTTAATGGCAGCTTGTGTGAAATCGATCGGAGGAACACCGCGGCTGATTCATACCGGCGGACATATTTATCCGGAAATACTAATCGGGTCAAAGGCAGATTTAGAAACCATCAACTACCTAATCAAAAAAGTACTATTTGTAAGCGAAAGTAAAGGCAACCAAATCCATTACCATCAGGACGAACGCGGTCAAATATGGCTCAACCTTGATTATACGGCCACTTATCCCGGCGGACCGTTTATGTCTGAAGAAATATTGGGCGCACTCACTTTTAATTGATTTTGCTATACTGTTTAATTCGATGGTTTTTATATCTTAGCTCAATCAATTTCCAAACTATGAAAAAATCCATATTGCTCTTTATAATTCTTCTCGGTGTTATAGTGGCTAACGCTCAAGAAACTACGCCGGTTTCGCCTATTTTGTCTCGTAAAAACGAACTCCGTGTTGACGTTGTCGGGCTCGGATTATCAAGAGTCAATTTAACTTACGAACGATTTCTAAACAAAAAATTTTCCGTAGGAACCGCTGGTGTGTTTTCGGCCAACAAAAAAAACAAAGACGATTTTGACCAAGGCAATGTGAATTTTTTTACCAAATATGAAATCATTCCTTTTGTTCGCTACAATATGTCGCAAGGTGCTCGGAGCTTTTATTTTGCTGAGATTTTTACCAACATCAATGGAGGCGATTTTAGGGAAATCCTATTGCTTACTGATTCGGCCAACAATCATTATTATGCCATTGAAAAGAATAGCTATGTCGATTTAGGCATGGGTGCCGCTGTGGGCTACAAATATTACATCATGGACCAATTCGGAATTGAGTTTCTTGTTGGTTTAGGGTCTAATCTATTTAACAAAGACAAAAGCCCAGACATTCTATCGCGTGTGGGTTTGAGTGTTAGCTATCGATTTTAATTCTGCATATTATGAAAACTAGAACCCTACAATATTTCTTTTTTATGGCCTTAGCTACTGTTTTAATGGCGGCAGATTGCTCTAATAAAGACAGTGAATTTTACAACGATGTTTTTGCTACTTCGCCCAATTTGGTGGTGATAGAAACTTCCGACGTTCCAGAAGACCAGTCTGTTTTTGTTGTGGCCGATATTGACCGCTTACTAAGTGTTACCGGTTTATCAAAGCCGTTGGATATATACAAAACTACTGGTGGTGCTGCCAAACTGAATTTTTCGTACGAAATTGAAAAGCAAAATGGAGACGACTGGGATTATATTGAAATCGCCAGCAACCAAATCCTTACTTCGATTGGCAATTCTGAAACCGGATCGTTTGTGTTGGCTAAGTCGGTTTACAATGAAATTACACAAACCTATGAATACCGTGCAGTAATTCAGAATTTGGCTTCCGGAAATTACCGATTGAGCTTCGGTTACAACAGCGATGAAAGCAATATCGTAGAATTGCGCTCTGAAAGTGCCAACAACAACTTGTTCCTGAATTTGAATTCGCCCAACACGCTGAACCTAGACGCCAACGGTTATTTTTATTTTACTGTAAATTAACTGCCCAATCTATTGGTTTTTTGTGGAGTAATTTAAGGTAGTCATTGGCCTGGCTGAAATGCTTGTTGCCGAACCATTTACCTTGGTTGGCACTCATCGGCGACGGATGCCCGGATTCTAAAACACAATGTTTGCTACGGTCGATTTTGGCGCCTTTCTTTTTGGCAAAACCACCCCAAAGCAAGAAGACTACTCCATTTTTTTCGCGTGAAATGTGTTCGATGACGGCATCGGTAAAAGTTTCCCAACCTTTGTTTTGATGGCTTCCGGCCTCGCCTTTGCGAACAGTGAGTGTGGCGTTCAAAAGCAATACGCCTTGCTTGGCCCAATGTTCGAGATTTCCTGTTGCAGGAAAAGGTTGTTGCAAATCAGTTTGGAGTTCTTTGAAAATGTTTATTAACGACGGCGGAAACGAAATGCCATCATTGACCGAAAAACACAAACCATTGGCTTGCCCAGCGCCATGATAAGGATCTTGACCGATAATCACCACTTTGATGTCTTCAAAAGTACAAGCGTCAAACGCTGCAAAAATCTGTTGGCCTTTCGGATAACAAGTGTGTTGTTGGTATTCCGACCTAACAAAATCAATCAGTTGGGCGAAGTACGGCTTTTCGAATTCATCGGCTAAAACGGCTTTCCAAGTGGGTTCGATGGTAACGTTCATTACAGGAAATTTGCTGTAAAAATAAAGAATTGCTAGCAGAATTTTGGACCGCTTCGCTTTAAGATTTTAAGACCGCTTCGCTGTAAGATTTATGTCACTTCCTTACCCGAAAAATAATTAACCATTAAATCGGAATTAGAAATCAGAGTTCCCGGTGGTTTGAGTAAATTTGTTCCGGAAATTCAAAGCCCATGATCAGTATTACTGAAAAAACTTTACAAGATTTACAATTCCCGACAGTGCTGGAAACGGTTTCAGGCATTTGCAACACGGAAATAGGCAAACTGAAAGCTTTGCAAATCACGCCTTTCAAGGAATCGGCGGTGCTGATGGATGCTTTGCTGCAAACCTCAGAATACTTGTCGTCGTTTGACAATAACAACGCAATTCCGAACCACGGTTTTGATGCGATTACCAACGAAATCAAATTCTTGGGCATCGAAGACAGTTTTCTGGAAGTAGGCAGTTTCAGGAAAATTGCCACTATTTCTGAAACCACCAATACGTTGCTGGCGTTCCTGAAGAAGTTTGAAGAATATTACCCGAAGTTATATCAGCGTTCTTCTACAATCGAATTGACCAAGGCGATCATTACCCATATTGAACAAGTTGTTGATAAATACGGCGAAATCAAAGACAATGCGTCGCCGGTGTTGCTCGATATAAGACGCAGCATGACTACCGTTCGAGGTAAAGTGAACCAGAGTTTCGGCATGGCGCTGACGCATTACAACAGCTTGGGTTACTTAGATGAAATTCGCGAAACGATTGTACAGAACCGTAGGGTTTTGGCGGTTTTAGCAATGTACCGACGCAAGGTCAAGGGTTCCATTATGGGCTCGTCAAAAACCGGAAGTATTGCCTACATTGAGCCGGAAACCACTTTGCAATATTCGCGTGAGTTGGCCAATTTGGAATATGAAGAAAAGGAAGAAATAACCCGAATCTTGAAGTTGCTTACCAATATGATTCGGCCCTACTTGCCGATGCTGGTGCAATATCAGGATTTCCTTAGCGATGTAGATGTGATAGCCGCGAAAGCCAAATATGCCAAACGGATTGGAGGAATCTTACCGAAAATTAACGACGAGCGCAGGCTGTATTTTCGAAATGCCTTCCATCCTATTCTACTTTTGAATAACAACCAAAAAAACGAACCAACTTATCCGCAAACGTTCGAGTTGCACCAGGAAAGAAGAATTGTTGTAATTTCTGGGCCAAATGCCGGTGGAAAAACAATTTCTTTGAAAACGGTCGGCTTGCTGCAATTGATGTTGCAATCTGGTATGTTGGTTCCGGTGCACGAACGCAGTGAAACCTTTTTGTTCGACCGAATTCTGACCGACATCGGCGATAATCAATCTATTGAAAATCATTTAAGTACCTACAGTTACCGTTTAAAGAACATGAATTATTTCCTGAAGAAATGCAATCGAAAAACCATGTTCTTGATCGACGAATTTGGAACCGGTTCAGACCCAGAACTCGGTGGCGCTTTGGCTGAGATTTTCTTAGAAGAATTTTACCACCGTGAAGCTTTCGGCATCATTACTACGCACTATTCAAATTTGAAAATATTAGCCAACGAATTGCCATTTGCAACCAACGCCAACATGCTCTTTGACGAGAAATCTCTCGAACCGATTTATAAACTGGTCGTAGGTCAGGCCGGAAGTTCCTTTACGTTTGAGGTGGCGCAAAAGAACGGCATTCCGTACGGACTAATCAATCGCGCCAAAAAGAAGATTGAAGTTGGTAAAGTCAGGTTCGATAAGACCATTGCGAATTTGCAGAAAGAGCGTTCCAAAATGGAAAAAACCTCGCAAACTTTAAAAGAAGAAGAAATCAAAGCGCGCGAGGAAAGCAAAAAAATGGAATCGATTAACCTGAAAATTAAGCAAAAACTCGAAAGCTATCAAGAACTCTACGACAGCAACCAGCGCTTGATTTATATGGGCCAGAAAATCGATGATATTGCCCAGAAATATTTCAACAATAAAAACAAAAAAGAACTCATTGGCGAATTTTTGAAAATGGTCGAAATCGAGAATTCCAAACGCAAGAAAGCTACGGCAAAAGAAGTCAAGTCTAAAGAAATCCAGCAAAAGGAAATTGTTAAAGAAGTAGCGGTTCAGGTCGAGAAAATCCGCAAAGAGAAAAAAGAGAAAAAGCTCAAAGCCAGCCTAGTCGTAGAAAAACCCAAACCCATTCTAAAAGTAGGCGACCGCGTGAGAATGCCCGACGGAAAAGCCATTGGCAGCATCGACAAAATCGAAAAAAACAAAGCCGTGGTGAATTATGGCCTATTTACTTCGACAGTAAGCCTAGATGTGTTGGAATTTGTTGAATCTGCAAAATAAAAATCATGCTCGATTTACCTAAAAATAAAAGCATCATTCTCTTCGACGGCGTTTGCAATTTGTGTGAAAGCTCGGTGCAGTTTGTCATCAAGCACGATAAGGAAGATCGTTTTCGCTACGTGGCTTTGCAATCTGATTTAGGAAAGAAAATTTTGGATCATATCGGCATCAACCCGAAAAATATCGATTCGATTGTGCTCTATGAACCCGGCGTGGCTTATTATTACAAATCGAATGCGGCACTACAGATTGCCAAACGTTTGGGCGGTTTCTTTCATTTGGGAACTGTTTTTAGAATTATTCCCACCGGTTTGCGAAATTTATTATACGATTATGTTGCAGCCAATCGATACAAATGGTATGGTAAAAAAGACAATTGTTTAATTCCCACCGCAGAATTAAAAGCTAAATTTTTAGAATAAAAAAGCCGCCGGTTCTCAAAATAGAAACAGCGGCTTTTTGTTTTTTTAACTACTTAGTTCTTCAAGATTTTCTTGATGCTCGCGCCTTGGTCAGACGTAATTTTCACCAAATACATACCGGAAGCCAAATCTGAGATATTCATCTCTAGGTCGGTGGTGTTGTTGAAAGTTTGTGATTTTACAACTCTTCCGTTGACATCGGTTAAAGCAACTTCGCGGATTAGAGCACTTCCATTGCCTGCTATATTAATGACGTTGTTGGCTGGATTGGGTTGGATCATAAAATCTGTGTTTTGCACTAATACCACCTCATCCACGCCCAATAACCCGTCAGTTGCTGTGGCACGTACAATTATGTTATCAAACAGCCCCACCGCAGCCGCAGTATTGGTTTGAACCGGTGCTGTTGTAGTGGTTCCGCTTCTAGATACAATAGCTACACGATCAGGTTCTGTTCCAGTAGCCGCGCCTACGACTTGACCATTAATATTTGGCCCTTTCCATCTGACTGTTCCGGTAGTTTTGTTGAAGCTAACACCTAAACGCACCCATGAATCTGCCGGTAAAACAATGTTGGTGGCTCCGGTACCTAGGAAAAATAAGTAATTCCCGATTGGAGCAGTCGCACTAGTATAATAGGCAATCCCGGAAATCACTAATGTTTTTGTATTAAATACGTAACCTCCAAGTACTTTTCCGGCTGTTGGGTCATAAATGTAAACGCCTTTGGTATTCAAACTCGTTCCTGAAGTGTTTCCGGTGTATAGGTCAAATTCGATTTCGAGAATGTCATTGCCTTCGCCGCGAAAAATCCATTGGTCAGAGAAACCGTCGAACCACATATTTCTGCGGCCTTTGTCGCCGTTGGTGCCTTCTATCTGGAATACATTTCCTTGATTGGTCGTGCTGGCTATAACCTGAAAATTGTTGTTGGACGCATTGGTTCCGGTGGTCGCAGCAGCCGGATCAAGATCGTAATTGGTCGATAAGGTGTAAAAGCCATTGGAAGCCGTTGCGCCGGTAATATCTGTGCCAATATTTCCTACAGGCATGGCATCAAAGTTTTCAGAATAAAGAACGGTTTGCGCTGCCATATTCTGAAATCCGGCCAGCACCATGAAGCTGAGTAATAGTTTTTTCATATTGTTGATTTTAAAATTATAGATAGTCTGCAATTTACCAATATTTGCTTTACAATTCGTTGGTTTAAAATATTTTAGATTCATCTTCTTTTTCCCATTTTCCTACCACCGAAGTGGCCAAAGCGTTTCCTAAAACGTTAGTGGCGCTTCGGAACATGTCGCAGAAATGATCGATAGGTAAAATCAAAGCAATGCCTTCAACGGGAATTTTAAACATGCCGCAAGTGGCCGCCACCACCACAAGACTGGCTCTTGGAACGCCAGCAATTCCTTTGCTGGTGAGCATTAGAACTAAGAGCATCGTCATTTGGGTGCCCGTACTCAAATCGATTCCGTAGGCTTGCGCTATAAAGATACTCGCGAAAGTCATGTACATCATACTGCCATCGAGATTAAACGAATAACCCAAAGGCAACATAAATGAAACAATTTTGTCTTTAATGCCGAAGCGTTCGAGTTCTTCGGTAAGTTTTGGAAAAACAGCTTCACTACTGGTGGTTCCGAAAGCAATAATAAGTGGACTAACAATATGTTTGAGCAGCTTTGACATTTTCGATTTTAAAAAAACATAACCTACCAATAAAAGCACTACCCACAAAGAGGTAATTCCCACCAAAAATGAGCCGAAGAACTTAGCGTAAGTTAGGGCCAAATCGCCAAAATCTCGAACGGCAAAAACTCCGGCTATGGCTCCAAAAACTCCAATCGGAGCAAACTTCATGACATAGTTTACCATTTTCAAGACAATGTGAGAAGTTTTATCTAAGGCATTCACCACTGGTTTGGCATGATCGCCGATAGAAGCTGCCGCCAATCCGAAGAATATTGAGAAGATTACAATTTGCAAAATCTCATTCGTAGCCATGGCCTCTACAATACTTTTGGGAATGATGTGCTCGACGAAATTCTGTGCGGAAAAATTTTGTGTTTTCTCGGTGACTTCACTCGCGGTATTCAAATCAATATCGGACAAGTTCAAACCAACGCCGGGTTGCAACACATTGACCCAAAACATTCCGATAAGCAACGAAATGAATGAAGCAGTAAAAAACCAGCCGAGCGCCTTTCCTCCTATTCTGCCGACCGCTTTGATATCGCCGAGTTTAGCAATGCCAACCACCAAGGTTGTGAACACCAGCGGAGAAATAATCATTTGCACCAAGCGAATAAAGATGGTTGCGAGCATTTTGATGTAGCCGCTAAATTCTTTGGCTGCATCTTCTGAGCAATTGTTGTGGATGATGATGCCGAGAAAAACTCCGACCAGCATGGCAATCAAGATTTGGGTCGTGAGATTCGAAAAGATTGAGGATTTGGTTTTCATATTTTTTGGAGATTCTATTGTTCTGCGTTTATTTTCTCGCAAAGACGCAAAGCTTGGGTTTAAATTTTTGTTTTATGGTGTCGGGTTCTGCTTTTCTATGGTGATTTGTGGGTTATGGTAGCCCTAGCCCTGATGGCAGCGGCATCCTTTTGCCTTGGGGTTCAAGGCGAAAGATAGAGCGGACAGCAGGATCAAGCTTCTGAACATCTTTATTGATACATTTTATTTAACAGATAAAAATCGGCCAAAACCATGGCGGCCATGGCTTCGACAATAGGAACTGCGCGCGGCACCACGCACGGATCATGACGGCCTTTGCCTTGAGTATTGAGGATATTTCCGTCTTTGTCGAGCGTTGGTTGCTCTTGCATAATGGTAGCTACCGGTTTAAAGGCCACGCGGAAATAAATATCCATACCGTTGGAAATGCCTCCTTGGATACCGCCGGAAAGGTTGGTTTTCGTACTTCCGTCGGACTCGTGCAAATCATTGTGCTCGCTGCCTTTCATTCGGGCGCCACAAAAACCGCTACCATATTCGAAGCCTTTCACAGCATTGATTGACAGCATGGCTTTACCGAGTTGGGCGTGCAATTTATCGAAAACCGGCTCGCCCAAACCAATCGGCACATTTTGGATAACGCAAGTCACAGTGCCACCAATAGTATCGCCTTGTTTGCGGATTTCCTGAATGTAAGCTTCCATTTTGTTGGCCGTAGCGGCATCAGGGCAACGTACTGCATTAGACTCGGTTTGAGAAAAATCGAGTTCTTGATAGGGTTTGTCTATGAAAATATCGCCGACCGAAGATACAAAAGCATTGATTTTAATCTGCGGCAAAATTTGTTTGGCAATAGCTCCGGCTACTACTCGGCAAGCAGTTTCTCGCGCGGAACTTCTGCCTCCGCCACGATAATCGCGAATTCCGTATTTTTTCTCGTATACGTAATCGGCATGGCTCGGGCGATAAGTGTTTTTAAGATGATTGTAATCTTGCGGTTTTTGGTTCTCGTTGGCAATGATAAAACCTATTGGAGTTCCGGTGGTTTTGCCTTCGAAAATTCCTGACAGAAATTGTACTTGGTCTGCCTCTTTGCGCTGGCTGACGATAGCCGATTGGCCGGGCTTGCGACGGGAAAGTTCGGTTTGGATGGCTTCAAGATCAAGGTCGATGTTCGGTGGGCAACCTTCGATGATTCCGCCGATTGCTTCTCCGTGTGATTCGCCAAATGAAGTGAGTTTGAATAAGGTTCCGAAACTATTTCCAGCCATATTTTCTTGTTTTAAACAAATGTAGGGTTTTTGGGTTAAGTTCAAAATTAATGTCGGGTCGTAAGTGCATTCGCCTGTTGATTTGTACAATAAATTCTACACAATAAAGTTTTATTGAGTACAAACTTTTGGGCAAATAGGTTTATTTTTGCACCAAATAAATCAAAAAATTATGAAGAAACTGTTTTTTACATCACTGATGGCTATTGGGTTTGCCTTGACTACACAGGCACAAAAAATTTCTGACAATGCGCTTGGTTTGCGTTTGGGCGACAACGACGGATTTGGCGCTGAGGTTTCCTATCAACGTGCTTTGGGAGATGCCAATCGTCTTGAGGCGGATTTGGGCTGGAGAAACAGCAAAAGAGTTTCAGCAATTAAACTGACGGGGCTTTACCAGTGGGTATGGAACATTGACGGAGGTTTCAATTGGTACGCCGGAGCTGGTGGCGGATTGGGTTCTTGGCGTTATGATGATCGTTATGATAACGATTTAGACGACAGTGGTTCATTTGCTTTTATTGCGGGAGACATCGGAATTGAATATGATTTTGACATCCCGTTGATGATTTCGCTGGATTTCCGTCCGGAATTTGGTGGAAAAGGATATTACAAAAACAACTACGGATCAGATATTGCGCTCGGCGTGCGTTATCAGTTTTAATAACTCCATTACCACAAAAAATAAACCCGTTGGCTCAGAAAACCGACGGGTTTGTTTTTTGAAATCAGTCTAGTGCTGGTATTTGAGTTTTTCGTTTTTGTCCCACAAGCCCCAATAGGCTCCCACTTCGCCTTCCGCTCCTACTTTCCAAGATTCGTCGAAAGAAGAAAAATAGAAGATATCAATTTGGCTTTCTTTTGACCATCGTTGTGTATTGATGAAATATTTCATTGCGTTTTCTGCTCCGGGATGCGAATCTTTCAAACTTTCTCCTTGACTAGGCCATCCTGTTTCTGTAATAATTACCTTCTTTCCTTTTGCGGCTTCAAGGGCCTGCTGATACATTTGTTTCATATAAACCAAGGAATAGTCTAGATAGCAGCCTTCCCAAAACGGATAGCAATTGCTCAGAATCAAATCGCATGCATCGGTAATTCTGGGTTTGATGGTGAACTCGTAGTAAGCGTCGACATAGCCAACAGGAATATCTGGAATCGCTAATTTGACTTGCTCGATGGCCGATAAAAGTTCGTCTTCGGTTAAATCTTTTCTGTAAAGCACCTCATTGCCAACTGCTGCAATATCAACAAATCCATCTTTGGCGAGCTGGATTAAGGCTTGAATTTCTTTCTGATTACTTTCAGCATCCTTGCCCAACCAAGCACCTACTAAAGTTTTCAAACCAAACTCACGTGCAATAACCGGAATCAGCTCGTTGCCTTCAGTACAGGAAAAAGAACGCACCCATTGGGTATGAGGTGCAATAATTTCCATTCTTCTTCGGACTTGGTCTTCCGCGATAATATCACCGGGCTGCTGACCGTCTTCATATAAGCTAAAACAAAGTCCGTGCATGCCTTGTTTTAAGGTTTCTAGAAATATTTTTTTGAGTTCCGTTGGCGAAGTATGGCTATAATCTGCGCCGCTAAGTTGTAATATATTTTCTTTTCTGAATGACATGGTTGTAGAATTATAATTCGCCTCTTCGGGCTACGAGTTCGTCTTTGATGGCTTTGGCTTTATCTTCGGATAAATTGTAATCCCACATCACCCAAATGGCAATAGCGGCAGTAATTATAGGGATAAAAATGTCAAAAAGCCTTAAATTGGTAATTGTCTCCTGAGTTTGTATCGGATTTCCGGCATCAAAACCAATCACTTCTAAAACCCAACCGGCCAACACTAGCGCTATGCCTTGACCTAATTTGACCATCCACCAATAAATAGCGCCAAAAGTTCCTTCTTTTCTAGGCATACCGTTTTCTAGTTCGTCTAAATCACAAACGTCGGCAGTCATGCTCATCATTAAAGTAAACAATCCGCCTAAACCGAATGAAATCAGTGGCAACGGAATGAACATCAGCCAAAGGTTATCCGGAGAAAATCCCCACCACTTTAAGCCGTAACCAATAATGGATAAAATGGTTGAGATGATAAAGGCATTCTTTTTTCCGAATCTGTTAGATATCATGGTGACAATAGGAATGATTAAAAAAGCCGTAAACACTGCGCTAATGGTAGAAAACCAAGCAGGCCAAGTGCCGGCCATTCCGTAATCGCCATTGAAAAGATAAAAAACAATAATAAAATAACTGAACGATGCCACCATCTGAAACCCGTTGAACACCAAAAATGTAGCAGCACACAACTTTAGAAAAGGCTTGTTTTTGATGATTTGTTTGATGCTACGGAACAATTCAACAAAACTTTGGGAAAGGTTACTGGCCGAGACCGGTTCTTTATTTTCAAGATTGGTCAAATCAATTTCGCGGCAGAAAAGTGCAGGCAAAATTCCTAAAATCAGACAGATAACCCCAACAATAATAGCCAAGTAATGAACACCTTCAGCTTGTGAGGGAAACATATCCGGATCGGCTATAATCACCCAAAACCAAGGAACAATCATCCAGGCAATTTGCCCCACAGTTTGCGAAAATCCCATGAGTCTGGTGCGCTCATTATAATCGGAAGTCATTTCGTACCCTAAACCAATAAGCGGTGTGGCAAAAATGGCATTACCGGTGAGGAAAATCAATGAAAAAATCAGGAAATACCAAAAATTATACATTTGAGTTGCCTTGGGGTCGAGTTGCCATAAAACAGCAAAGAGCAATCCGCTCAAGATGGCACCTACAAAAATGTAAGGTCTTCTCCTGCCCCATTTGGATTTAGTGTTGTCTGAAATATGCCCAATAATGGGATCCAATATTGCATCGTAAATTCTGGGCAAACCTCCGAGAATCCCGGCTAAAAATGGATCCATACCAAAGGCGGTGAGCAGAAAAAATGAAAACACACTCAAAGCACCCGGCAATAAATTATTGACCAAATGGCCTGCGCCAAAAGCGGCTTTCTGAATTAAGGGAACTCTTTCTCTAGAATGGACGGATTGATTTTCCATAATACTATTACTTTAAGGTTGAATGACCACTGTTTGCAGGGCTTTTGCAGCAATGGATATATTTTGTTTTGAGTTTTGATACTGTATCTGTAAAGCTTGAATTTCTTCTGTTGGGTTGAAAATCACTAAGGCAATTGTTCCATCCGGATTTTGAGCGGCCGTACTCATGAGTTGTGAATGTTCTATCTTACAACCAATTTTTACTGCTCCAGGCCTAATGAATTTGCTAAAATGCGACATTACATAATAGAGCGGTGTGAAATAAACTTCATCGGTTTCAGGGTTTACAATCACTGGCGCCACACACCAGTTTTTAAACCAGTTTGGTCCGCCTTGTTGGTCTAAAACCATGTTCCAATCAATCCAACCATCTACCCAATGATTCAAACAACCAATGATATCTGTCGCATATCGATTCACCGGAGCATACTTCGGATGCAAATGCTTGTCTTCGGCACTAGCCCAATCCCAACCCCAATCTGTGGCCTCTTTTTTCCAATACCAAGCGTCGTCTTGCCAGTGCGGAATTTCAGAATCTACACAAGCTTCAGTTTGAATAAGGTGCTTCTGAGGCGATTTATGGTGAGCATAATCTAGAGCTTCTGGAAAGTAATCATAAGTGCTTTCGTACCAATGAATGGCAGTTCCGCTGAAGTATTTTGAAGTAGCTGCATTTTGATACATGGTATCTACCCATTCTTTTAAACCGGCGCGGTTCTGATCGTATCCTAAAATCTTTACTTGTGATTTGCCATCCGACACCAGTTTTGGTCCTAAGTATTGCTGAACAAATTCGGTCATTTCCTTGGGCGTAAATAGCATGCTTTCCCAATTATTTCCGTTGCCGTGCGGCTCGTTGATGACCGTTAAACCCCAAATTGGAATGCCTTCTTTATGATAAGCATCGATGTATTTGCAATAATATAAAGCCCATGTATCGCGGTACTCGGGTAGTAATTTCCCACCGACCCAGCTTTGGTTGTCTTTCATCCAAGGCGGTGCAGTCCATGGGGAAGCAATGATTTTGAATCCATCTTTGGAAATGGCCTGGGCTTGATGGATGATTGGAATTAGGGTAGCTTGATCTTCTGCTATCGAAAAATGGGACAATTCCCTATCGTCTTTGACCATTGCATAGGCATACTGATGGGTTGAAAAATCACAGGAGTTAATATGTGTGCGAGTCAGTGAATAATTCGCTCCGCTTTCTCCGAAATAAGCCTGTAAAATTTTCTCCCGATTTTTAGCGCTTAACCGATTGAGCAAATAGGCAGTTGAAGCTGTAAAAGAACCTCCAAAACCTGTAATAGTCTGAAATCGCTGTTTTGCATCCAATTGAATCGCGACCAGATTAGGTAACGATTGAAACTGATTGATTTTCGTTAACGCATTCCCTTGGGCCGAAGTCTCGTATACCGTTAGATTGGGTTGATTTTGTGCCGAACTATTTTGCATCATTGAAAGCATGATAAAACTGATTATCAATATGTGGTAAAAATGACCTATGAAACGAACTCGGAGCGACATTACTTAGTTTCAATTAATTTAGAAATTGGCATGACTGCTTGCCAAAGCAATTGCTCATCTCCGTTATATGTTTTTGTAATAGGTTTTCCGTTGCGGGTAAGCCCTTTAAAAACGCCGGCATCGACATGTTTCCAAAGCATATATTTGGCCTGAGAATTTAAATTGATTAGCCCAAAATGATTCTCTGAACCTTCAGGATTTTCTCGGTCTTTCCATTGTTCATCGAAAGCTTCAAAATAGAAACAGCTTACTTTATGCTCAGTACTCCATTCGCGCATCAGTTTATAATAAACCGCGGCTTTATATTCATCTGTCGCTTTAGAATCTGTCTCGCCATAGCGTTCATTGGAATGTGAAGCCCAACCGGTTTCGCCGATATGTACCGGTTTATCAACACCGAGCGATTTCATATAACTTACAACACTTTCATACTGATTCACGGCGTAATTTTTGGCCCGAACCATTGCAGCATCGATTTTTTCTTTGTCAGACCAACTCGCTTCTGTTGAAGAAACGCCCCAAAATACCGGATGATAATGGGTATCATGCATCGGATAAGTGTGCAAGGAAATATAATCTACCGCTTTGATAAGCTGCTCTAAATCGTGGTTGTGATATAGCGAATCGCCGCCGCCCCAAGAAGCAAAATTATCCGAGCTGGTGATCCATAGGTTTTCAGGAAGTTTTCCTAGTTTTTTTAAATCTTGCAAATGATTGACCCATTTCAGGATAACCCGTGGTTGAACATAATAATTCGTAGCCCATTTCACCATGGCCTCGTTGCCAACTGCAATAATCTTGACAAGCTCTGGATACGCATTGGCAAGCCTTACTGCCTCTTTAATCTCTACTATATTTCGCAGACTTTCTTTTTCGTGATTGGGTACCGCATCAGTCCAGGCATTTTCGCAATCTATCCATGCGCCCAACATGACATACATTTCGAAGTTTGGCTTTTCCTTTTTTAACTCAGTAATTGCTTTCAGAACATTTGAAGCTTCTTGAAGGTGAACATTATAAGTTCGCAACATTTTGATCTGCATGGCTTCTAGCAATAACAAATCTTCCTTAATTTCGGCCAAAGTAGGTTCGTCAGTACGCGACTTGGTGCGATAACCACCATAGCAAATGGCTTGATACTCCGGATTTCCTAATAGTTGGGCTGCGGTCATTGGCTTAGAATCATGAGTTTGTATGACTTGATGTTGACAAGCAATTAGCGTGAAAAATAAAAAGCTTGCCCATCGTTTCATTTTCTTAAATCTTCTTCTTTTATTTCAACAGTAATCAACTCAATATCAGATTCTCTAGAAAATATTTTCTCACTGATAACTTCATCTAAAACAAATCCAGAAACAGTGACAGTTTTGCCCGCAATGAATTGTAACCGGATTTGTGCGTTCGACCCTTTTTGATAAACTACCGGAACCTGAGCTACCGAGAATGCGATACTGCCCTTTGACAAAACAATACTTTTCGGCGTGCCATTGGGTAAGATGAAATGTGCTGTTTTTTCTTGGGTTAGAAATTCAGACGCGAATAGAATTTTGGGGTTAAATTGCAACCTACCTTCAAAAACCGCTATGCCCAACTCGCCCATTCTGGTGAGAATATCCTCTTTGACCTGACCTGTCATTCCGGGTTGTTGCGCGCCACGATGCAGTGGTGTATGCGAATAAGGATCTGTCGGAAAAGCACCATATTCACGCGGCGATTTATGAATTCCGATGCCCTGACCAATTTGCTGATAATGACTCAACAAGCGGTCTATTATAACCGCATCTTCTTGATTTTGTATGGCATTAAAAATAGATTCCTGCACAGCTAAATGCAACTTAGAAACCATGTGCCAATATATTGAACCCAGTCCTTCGTAGGCGAAAAAAGTGCCTGAACGTCCGGTAAATGCTTTGTGATTAAAAACGTCTTCAAAAATCTGCAACACCTGCTGAGCTTCTTGTGCGACCATTTGGTGGTATTCTGGACGCTGTCCTAATTCACGAAGTATTTGTTTGAGATCATCGGCATTACGAAAATCACCATTAAAATGACAATCGCCGTGAAGGTCTTGCTGAATCAATTCGGTATTGGCATCGCGAAGCAACTTGACCAAAAGTGCGGATGCTTCCACTTTATTTTTAGGAATCAGATTTTTTTCCAGAAATTTTGGTAAAGCCTTGTTGGGATACAAAATATAACTGTTCTGATCTGCTCGATACAAAGCACTTTGGCGCATCGCATCAAGAATATCTAATGTGTCTTGACCTTTTAAAAAACCAGAACTTAAAATAGCCACCTGCCCTTCTAGCATTTCTGGCAAATAAGAAATTTCAATGGTATCACTCTGAATCGAAATCAAATTGTAGGCATGGTACAACTCATCTGAACGTTTGTTCGCTTGCAAAGTATGTTCGATAAACTGCAAACTCACCGAAACAAAATTCTTCAAACCGCTAATGGAAATCGTTCTTTTCTTGCCCCAAAATCCGCTTTGGTAAACATGCTGCCTGTAATCTGAAGCTGCTTGACCCAAAGCATCTGCGATTTTTTTCCTATCGCGATCCGAAATCGTACCTTGAAGTAGTGGACTGAAATGTTCTAACTGACCTCGAATGGCATGATAAAACTCAACCATTTCACTGGAAATTTTACATTGCTCGAGATCGGAATGCTCTAACAAATCTTGGAAGAATTTCAAAAATCGGTGCAGATACGAAAGCGTAACCATCGACACGCCATTACCTACCAAAGCATTATTGGCATCGTTCCATTCCGGGCGCTGGGTATTCATCCAAATGCCGGCTTCAGGAATAAAATTTGCCATTTTCGCCAGCAGCATCGCCAGGATTTTTTCGATAAAGTTTACATGATAAATTTGCTGGTCATCTCCAAATAACAGTGCACCATCTGCTCCTAATTCTTGTTTTCGCTGTTGAATTTTCTTCTCCCAAGTATGGTTGTAATCAATCGTGTTTTTGGGATCTCTCAGGATTTCTTCGTAGGCTTTGATGGTATACGGAACTGCAGCATATACAAAACAATCTTCATCGAAAAAAGAGGCCAACTTTCCCGGAAAATACTTCTCTGAAAACTCAAGAAACTTCAGCAAATAAATCACTTGATGGTCGCCCCAATATCCGATATAGGACCATGGATTATCGGGTTCTATAGTTTCCCAATCAAAGCCGTCTTTAGTCACGCGATACGGATTGTATCCGTCAAAAGTGGTGGCATTTAGAAATTTGTGAATCATGCCTGTGATGAACTTTGGATAGGCAAGCGCCAAGGCTTCCCAATTCTGAAAAATGTCGCGCCAATTGCCTTGATAATCTAGAATTTTAGAACCATCCTTTTCACTTTGGGTATTGATGGAAAACTTGTTCCATGGCCGGCTGGGATCTCCGTGGCGGCGACTGAATTTAAGAGGTAAATATTCCGTGGCCAACCGAAACAAATCTGGACTTTCAATGTTTTGAAGTTGTTGTTGAAGCTCGTCTAAAGAGAATACTGTAGGGAATGAAGCGATAAAATCTGGGTGACTTTGCACGACCATTCGATTGGCCTTGGTTAAATAACCCACAAAATCTTGTTTATCAATTTGGTAATTGCAATCAAAAATTCCACCGCGCATGATATTGAACAACACATTTGAAAAATGGCGGGTGTCTTTGAAATGATCAGCGGTATATTGCAACCCATCGGCTGCGGCATTGAGTGATAAGAGATTTTGCCTTCCTTTTTCTATATCGGATTGGACGAGTTGCTGAAGATCATCCGGATTTTGTAGTTGTTCGGCCAATTCAACAATCTGAGACTGGTTTTGATTGACATTGGCGATGATTTGCCAAGTTTTATTGTCATTGGATTTTAGCGCCAAGTTAGTGTGAATGAAATAAGCGCCTTTTTCTCCTTTAATATCTTCTTCCGGCAGCAAAGCCTGTTTTTTCCGAAAAGCGTTCAATTGTAACGAAGAAAGCAAATGCAAAGGATGATCGAATCCCAATGACCAGGCGACATTGGCTTTCAAGGCTTCACTAGGTTCGGCTTTGTCAACAATCATGGCACTAAGTGCATAAATACTAATTCCACTCTCGGAATGGAGTTCGCTTCGTTTGTAGGCATCCACTAAATTACTGGTACTGGTTTGCAAATCGGAGCTTACCCCATAAGGCATCAGGTTCTGAATCCCATCTAAAACCGAAATGAGATAATCTTGTTCCGATTGATTGCTTAGTGTAGCTGTTCTCACAAAACCAAACCGATGACTCGTGTTCCATTGGTAACGAAATATCAATCCACAATCATGGAAAATCTCTTCAAAAATAATAGAATGCCCTAAAGCACTTTTATAAAGGTTTCTGCTGAGCTGATATGAATCGTTGAATCGTTCGGAGAAAGGTTCCCAAAGATAAGTGCGCTGTTGGGTTTGAACTTGGAAAATGGTTTTACTTCCGGTAATATCAGCAAATTCACCGATTTTATCATCGGTATAATACGGAAACAATGCAAAATCAGCATTCTTTCTGCCGGCGCTCAAACCTCCGTTGCTGGAAATAAACAACCAATGATTCGAATCGCTGACGATACTCATAAAAAAAGGGTGCATCTGATCGGAACCGGAAATTTTATAAAATGGCTGTCCGTCAATATCAACCTTTTGCAAACGGTGGTCGTCATTCACTGTGCTAGAGTTGGGCTGCTGAATCTGATTTTGAAATGAACTCATTGGTGGCTGCTAGAAAATAGTTTTAGGGGTAGGATTTACTTATCGATAAACACGAACGTAATCGATGGTCATTTTTTGCGGGAAAGGCGTATCATTGGTCGGATTACCTAAATAATTGCCGCCAACAGCAACATTCAATATCATAAAAAACGGATGGTCATAAACCCATTCTCCGGGAACATCTGATTTTTCAATTCGCTGGTACAAATAACCATCAACAAAAAAGTCGATTTTATCCGCATCCCATTCAATGGCAAATAAGTGATAGCCCTTATCGAAACGATCGTATTGCAATGCATAGCGACCCGAAATAGCATTCGCGCCTGAATAACCCGGGCCGTGAATGGTTCCGTTAACAATACTGGGTTGCTGGCCTTTAATTTCCATCACATCAATTTCACCACAAGCCGGCCAGGAAACGGTATCGATATTAGCTCCCAAAAGCCAGAACGCCGGCCAAATGCCTTGACCATAAGGGCTAATCAAACGGGCTTCAAAACGGCCGTAAGCTTGTGAAAATAAATTTTGGGTTTTGATGCGTGCCGAGGTGTATTGTGAGGATTGATAATTTTCTTTCAAAGCGGTAATCACTAAATTTCCAGCACCATCCAGCGCAATATTCTGCGGACGATTGGTGTAATGCTGCAATTCTTGATTGCCCCAGCCGTTGGCTCCGGTTCCGAGATCAAAACCCCATTTGGATGCATCTGGCAAATCGCCGGAAGCACCATCGAATTCGTCACTCCAGACCAGTTGCCAATTGCGACTGTCAATTTGTTGGCCTTTGTCGTCTGAATTGCACCCTGTCATACTTAGGGCAACTATTGAGAAAAGAAATATTTTTTTCATAAGATTGATTGTTGATGGGATCAAATACAAGAGTTACTAGTCACGGAAATAAATGTTATCTAGAAAAATGGTACCGTTGCCGTCAAATTTCATTTGAATCAAATTACTCAGATTTACAGGCGAAAATGAAGTCAAAGGAATATCAATACTACGCCAGCCACCGGTGGTTGGAACCGTTAATACCACAGCTTTTTCTACCGGTCCAGGACTGATGAGATATACTTTAAGACTGGTAGAATTGGCGGTATAATAATCCAGATGCAAAAAGTTTTTAGAAGTGACATTTTGTGGAGTTCCAAATTGCAATCCTTGATAGTTGAGTCCGGCATATTTTAGAGTAGTATTCCCTGCGATGTTCACTTGTGTAGTCACGGTAGCTTGACCCCAATTAGGGTTGTAATCGGAACCCGCTACGTTAGTGTATGCGTTACTAAAGATTGAAATCACGTTGGCTGCCGGAGTCGTTGGTGTAGGTGCGGCCACAGTGGGTGTTGCCGGAATAACGCTACCATCATTATAAAAATAAATATTATCCGCATAGAAATTGGGGATGTTGGTACCCTCAAAAATAATCTGAGCCAAATGGGCTTTACTGGCCAAACCTGTCATACTCGACAACGGAATATTCAAGCTAATCCAATTTTGAGATACAATCGTTGGTGGTGAAAAAGTGGTAACATGATTGGTATCATCGCCACCGCCAAAAGCTGCATTGGCTCCAAAATCGACCAAATTGACTTTGAAAGTGGTTCCGGCTACTATCGGATTAGGCATAAACAAGTCTACATGTAAATGTGATAAATTCGATCCATCAATAGTAGGCTCGCTAAACTCAATACCGACAAAATTAAAATTGGTGTAATTTAAAACATCATCACCACCAACTGTAAAATCCGCAGAACGCGTGGTTTGATATGGCTCGTAATATCCATTATAGTATTTAACTGGAACATTGGTGTAAGCATTACTGAAAATTGACTTTACCGTTGAAGGATCTCTAGTTGGTAGAGGCGCATTGACAAAAGTTCCAAAAGAATTTAGCGTCAACGAACCCGCAGCACTTTCACTACCCAAACTAGCAGTGATTACTGTTGTTCCTTGACCAAGGGTGGAAATGACCCCTGAAGCATCTACTGTAGCCACTGCCGGATTAGAAGAAACAAAATCAAGATAACTCGAAGAAATCGACATCGATTGATTGATTCCATTAGGCAAATTCACTACATACTGAATCCCACTAATATTGGTTTGTACGCCATTGAAAGAAGTTTCAGTTTTGTTGTCGCCGGCAAAAATAGAAGCTTGTCCATGTGCCAGAGTTCCGAGTTTCTCAAACTTCACATCATCGAGCCAAAAAGAATAACCTGCCCCATTTTCTGGACCTTCCGACACCAGTAACATGCCTTTCTCAGCTTTCAACTTTGAAGCATCTGGAAGCGGAATAATATACTTTTTCCAAGTCGTATTAATATTCAAACCGTTAATCGAAGCTTGGTATTTGTTAAGGCCAAAATCATTTCCGAAACCCACTACATCCAAACTTGCCGTTTTGGTTGCCTTAGCCCAAAAAGTGAGCGCATCATAGCCCGATAAATCTCTGGGAACTGAAGTAAGAAATACACCGCCAGCATAGGTTCCATCAGGGTCATTCACGCTGGGAACATCAAAGCGCATTGAAGCCGCTGAATTGTTGTAAGTAACCTCATTATCTACTTGAAAAGCCGTGAGCACTGAGCCCGAGAAGGCCCCATAACCCAGAGTCGGGCTAAACCCATCGATGAAAACTTCTGGATTTTTTGAGTAAGTGGCTTGTTGAAAATCCTTTGGGTCGTTTTCGCAACTCAAGCCCACAAAGAGCCACACCGAGAATGCCAAAGTTTTAAACGTCAAAATAATATGATTTGATTTCATAATCTATAAGTTTTAATTGCCAATATTGATGTGAATGTAGGTTCTGATTTCCCATTCAGAACCATCAGGAAATCCTATGGCAGTTGGGTCTGGAACCCAATTCCCTGCTGCATTTAGTATTTGTGTAGGATTGTATCGCGGAGAATACTGATCCAGCGAACGCCAAGTACCGCGAATTCCGATTCTAGTGCCCGGCATTAAAAACCAATTGGGTTTATTGACTTCTGTAGAAATATCGGTCATCAACTGTAGCGGAAAAGTGAGGTTGAAATCACGATGGTAATCATAGGGTCCCCAATCGTTCACTTTAATGAAGGTGCTAAGTTTTACTTTTTGAACAATCATTCTCAAATCCATACCGTAACGGTTGATGGTTCTTGAATCACTACCATTAGCTTGAGCGTCACCTCCATATAAGTTCGCAATGATTCCGAAATCAGGATTTATCTTTGAAACCAATCTTGCATGGGCTTCCCATAAATCTTTTGCAGGAGCTGCACCCGGAAAGGCAAAGGTTGATCTTCCGTCGCCAAAAATTCCGATGGCCGCATCTTGCGTTGTAGGCAAATGGCGGTAAACAAAACCGGCACTCATGGCAAACTTGGCATCTTCACTTCGGTCATTGTCCCACTCATACATCCAAGTACCCGGCGTAGGATCGTAGGTAAATAAAATTTCTCCGGCCACTTGCTCACGGTTGCCTCGAACTACAAATGGATCATCGAGAATATTTCTAGGACGACCTGGTGCAGCCACCGAAGTCGGTATCGGGCCTTCAATAGGTTTTTGCCACAAGAAATTCGGTGCAATCTGGAATTTTCCAACATTATAAGTCAGTCCGCTTAAGAAATTATACTGATTGCCACTGCCGCTGTCTTTCAAACGCCAACCGGTAAAAGTCTGGGTATAATCTCCACCACCATTGGCCACCAAGCCCATTGCGGCACCTTGTCCGTACCAATTGAACTTGCCTCCGGTATATGTAAATTTGATTTTTCCGCCCCAATTGTCTTTGGCTTCAATTTGATTCAAGTAAACTTTTTCTACACCAGCTTCTTTTCTGTAGACTTGATAATCTCTTCCGTTGAGTGGCTGGCCTGCCCAAATTCCTCCCAAATCGATTGCAAACTTGCCCAACTTGCGATTCACATGCAAAGTCATTCTTCTGGTTTTGGGTTGAGGTACAGCAAAAGAACTTTGGGTGTTGCCTTGCTGATCTATGTCTTCATGATATACAGTGGTCAAATTAAAGTTTGATATTGTTTTTGAATATTTCAACAAAAAAGCTGGGTTGGCGCCCCACCATAATTGCGGACCAAAAGCAGCTTTTAAGCCGTTAATTCCTTTCTTGCCTTCCATTTCAAAACCGAACGGAGCCGCTCCGTTGTATATATCGATTTGAGAACCGTAGTTCGCTTCAGGATAAAGTCCGAAGAAATCTCCTTCATAACTCCAGTGATAATGACCTGTTCTGTAAAATCCGTTGAGATTGAATAATTTGTGATTCCAGTTGTAGCTGGCTTTGTAAACTTGCACTCGATTGTTAGATTCAAGAGTAACATCGCCTTGATCTGAATTCACTGTTACAGGCCTACCTCTATTTTCGTAAAAAATTTGATCGATTGGATTTTTAGCAACATTGCCCAAAACATTGAACTCAATATTTGCACTAGAATTGGCTGATGGATTTGCCGCTACGCCTATAAAATAAGATTCCATGTGATCAAACCCCAATTGGTTAGGGTATTGTGTGGAATTGGGCAAAGCATCTTCTGGAGTAGTGATGAGTTCGCCACCAGTATTGAAAGTCGTGAACTCTGCGGCCAATCGACTGAATCTGATTTTCCCAGTTTTCTCTGTTTCTAAGGCGGCCTTGTCTGCTCTGGCACGCAATGAGGCATCAGTAAGTTGTACGTCGTTGAAATAACTATTCAGACTTGATAATGAAGCACCCGAGCTGTATGGATTAAAACGGTGAATCTCCTTGAGCATGTAATAGGACGAACGTGGATACAATTGGTAGAAACCTTTTTCGTTAGTGGCGCCTTTGGCACAGATTCCGAACCATTCCTCGTTCATATTGTTTTCGCCTTCAGTATAATCTTTCTGATAACCTCCGTTAGACCACGAGGCATTGTTGTCGTGTACATCGAGGTTTTTGGTTTGCGCATATTTCCACCAACCATCACTAAACTGAAAAGTAAAACCACCTAAAGAATTTCCTGCTTTTCCCATACCGGCAGCATTTTCATAGATTTCTTTCCAATTGCCTTTAAGGTAAAAAGCTTGAGAAGATTGATCTTCGGCATTGGTTGATACATTAAAAGCATCAGCACCAAACTCTGTAAAAAAAACCGGTTTTCCGTATTCTTTTTTAACTCTTTCAAACAAATCGCCAAAAGAAACACCACGATAAACATTGGTTCCAAGTATATCCACCTCTTTACAGTGCTGGGCGATTAAATCCAGAAAAAGCAAATCTCCATTGCAAATGGCTATCGGATGTTTAGTATCAATAGCCTTCATCTCTTTTGCCGCTTGGTTGAAAAGTGCATAAAGCGCATGAGCCCGTTGGGTAGACTTTCTGTCCTGAATCGGGATATTCTCTGTCTCGGCACCATCCCAAAACAAACCGTAATTGTTCTCGTTTCCTAACAAAAACAAAAGCAAGCCTCTGGTGTCTTTATATTCGGTCACTAAATCCTTGGTTTCCTTTAAAAGTAAAGCTTGAGTTTTGGCATCAGAATATTCTGTGGTAGGTTTCCACACGCCATCTATTGACAAACCATAACGACCAAAGGAATGATTAATCATGGTGTAGATGCCATAGTTATTATAGACATACTCAATCCATTTTTTTGGCATTCCTGAATAGACGCGAATCGTATTGACACCCATGTTCTTGAGCAAGCCCATTTCGTCATCAAGCGCTTGTTGGATAAAAGCATCCGGTTGGGTCCAGAGACTGTAGGAATAATTGGTTCCTATAGGAAAATAATCCCAGTTCATTCCGTTGATGATGAAATCCTTTCCGTCTACCTTGAGTTTGGTTCCGCTCGGGCTATTCTCGACAATGACCTGCTGGGCTTGTGCGAATACATAGCCGGTAAAAAATAGACCGAGAATTGAGAAAATAATTTTTTTCATGTGTATAATTCAGGTTTTCGATTGTATTAAAATCAGTAAGAAATTCAGACACAACTTTACATTCAAGTCAAAAACTCAAAAGTTGATTTTATAAACTTAATTGTAAAACCCATCCGAAAAATAAAAGGGTGTTTATAGAAACTATACAATAATCGTTTTCAAATTAAGCACAAACAACAGTTGAAAATTCTTGCTTTCATTGGTGTTAACCCTAAAAGCTGACCTTCATTTTAAGCTCCAAAAAAACAGTTTGTATAGTTAATGTATAGTTTAAATGATGTTGCTACCGGAGATTTAAATAGACAAAATGTACTCAACCAAACCCATTTCGTGAGGCAAGTTCATTTTTTTACGCAAACGATATCGCTTGATTTCAACACTTCGAACCGAAATGTAGAGCAAAGGAGCAATTTCTTTGGAAGAAAGGTTCAATCTGAGATAGGCACAAAGTCTTAAATCATTTGGAGTCAATGAACTATGCAAGGCCTTCATTTTCTTTAGAAAATCTTTGTCGGTACTATCAAAAGCTTCTTTGAAAATATTCCAATTGTCTTCTTCTGAAATGTTTTTGTTGATGGTATTGATGAGTGATTTAATACTTCTATTGCCGTCATCAGTTCCGGTATTCTTCAGATCTTCTTTAATTACCGACAAGAGTTCGTTTTTGTTAATTAAGCTCATCGTCGACACGGCTAAAGCTTTATTCTTAGAATCGACATCTTGAGAAAGTTGCTCATTGCGCAATTTCATCAACTGTCGTTCACTTTCAAGTTCTTTGATTTCGAGCAACAAATTGTTTTCCTCAATGAGTTTGTCTTTTTGCTTTTGGTAATAACTCTTGTAGGCTTTGTGAACAACACGAGCTAAAATCAAAAACAATACAAAGTAAATCAACAACGCCAAATGGGTAGCATACCAAGGTTTAGAAATGGTAAAACGATAAGTAGCCATTTTCTCTGAAGCGGAATTGGCCAACCTAGCCCGAACTTTAAAAACATAACTTCCTGGAGATAAGTTTTTGAAATTCACAGTCGATTTGGCACTCCACTCGCTCCATTGTTCTTGAAAGCCTTCTAGTAAATATTGGTATTCTGTGTTGATGTATTTGTTGTATTCGGGAACCGTAAAACCAATCGCAATATTGTTTTCTGACGATTTAAAATCACCTTCTTGAGCTATAGAGAAATTGCGATCCTTGTAATTCAATTGATTCACACTCACATTAGAGATGAAAACCTCGTAATTCTTAAAACTCAAATCGTTGATATTGATGGTGTAATAGCCATCAGTAGTGCCAATCAGATAGACTGAATTAGATAATTGACTGATGTTCTCGTAGCCCAACATCGAATTGGTAAGCGAAGCAGGAATCGGAATAATATTCTGCTTGATTTGATGGCTGAGTTTGCTTAGCGTAAAATAATGGATATAGTTTTTGGAAAAGAGCCATATTTTGTTGGATGAATCTACGATAAGTTTGCCGGAAGTGTATTCGTCTTTTTCGAAAATTCTGCTTAGTGTATTGTCTTTATCGAACTGTTTCGTTTTGGGGTTGAGTACGAAAATTCCGTCTTTATAGGCATAATAAATATCGTTATTGAATTTGGCCAAACTGGCATTTTTCCCTTTAGACGGAGAAGCATAAGCTAATTTCTGAGTAACGACAGTAAAATCATTATTTAGGTTTAACCTAAAAACGCCTTTGTATTCATGACTCAAATAAACTTCATTGTTGTTGTTGATTTCGAAATATTTAGCAGAGTAATTAAAACCATTGATTTTGTTTTTGAAAACCCATTGGTCATTGATTTTTTCTAAAACCGAAAGCCCGTAATAATTGCCTTGCAACAACTTGTGCTTTGCATTTGGAATACTCGAGAATTTCCAAGTTCCGGACTGCGAAAAAATCAATTGAGCGCGATCATTATCGATGAGAAAAGTGCCAGAATCGTGGCCGCAAAATAAACTACCATCATAAGCAAACAAAGACCAGACTTGCCCTTTGGTTCCAGCGATGAATTTGAAATCTTCGGCACTATTATAATTTTTATAAAACAAACCTTGATTCGAGCCAATGTAAAGTTTGTTTTGGTGCAAAATCGACGTGTAAATGGTGCCCAAAATTCCGGTATTGTCATAGAAACACTTGACCGGTGTTTGAAGGTTAATGCAATTGATGCCATTGTCGAGTCCGACCCAGAGATTTTTATCGGCATCTTCATAAACAGATAATACTGTATTGTTGCTCAAACCTTTGTTCTGGGTAATATTATACAGAATTTTACCCTCAGCAGAAACAATAAAAAGACCATTCGAAATAGTACCTAAAGCCAAAGTACCATCGGATAATTGCTGAGCACTGTAAATGCTACTTGCCGAAATCACCGCTTCAGACTGCATATTCATTTTTGACAAATTGCCAGAAACCAGTTTATAAAGTCCGTCAAGTTGGGTTTGAATCAGTAAGCCTTCGTCGGTGGCAAAAACATTAATTATTCTGTTAGCTTGCAGCTTAGGATGATTACAAACCAATTTGCTCTTGCCGTTCTCAATCTCAAAAAGGCCTTCATTTTGGGTTTGAAAATATATCGAATTGCCCGTAGCAAATGACTTAATTATATTATTCTTCGGCTTAATGATATTGAATTGATGCGTTACATTATCATAAATATACAACCGATTAAGCGATTGAAAAACGACCCATTGATCATAGTTTAGAATGTTCCAGAATTGTTCATCGTCTAGAATTTTTTTCTTGACTTTATTGCTTAATGAAAAGTACTGCAATTGTCCGTCGGCCATTCGTTTCCAGTAGCCAAACTCCATAAAGCAACCAGTGTAGATTTTATTGTCGATAACTTTTACCGAGCGCATGATGGTTTCGTTGGGAGAAGGATAAAGTTTCCAGTTCGAACCATTGTACTCCAATAGGCCTTCATTGTTAGCAAAAAAAACATAGCGGTTTTTGTCTTGCGCTATCATCCAGTTCTGATTGCCGGCTCCGTATTGACTCGGGCTGTATTTCACTATCGGCGGTAACTCTTGTGCTAAAACCAAAAAAGGCCACAACAATGCACAATACAAGGTAAATCGAATCTGTAGCATTTTGAAAAAGGGATTCAAAAATTCATCTAAAGATAAAATAGATTTACAATTTAACACCATGGCATCCATAAAAAAAAGCACGCTCTTTTGAAACGTGCTTTTTTGATTTAAAAAACAAAAACGAAAAACTTACTTTTTAATCACTTTGGTAGTTGTAGTGGCTCCAGCAACGGTTACTTTTACCAAATACTGTCCGCTTTGAAGTGTTGATAAATCTACATCTGAATCAGATACTAAGGGTTTAGCTACTAAAACTTCTTGCCCCAAAAGATTGTAAACTGAAACATTTTCAATAGTTTTTTGAGCAGTAAGGTGTAGTAAATTCTCAGTTGGATTTGGGTAAACTGTTGCAGTAGTAATATCAAAGTTATTTAGTGCTAAAGATGTGGTACTGAAATATACGTTATCAATAAAAGCCGTTGATGAACCTGCCGGGCTACCAGCAAAAATCAACTGTGCAATATGATTTCTGTTGATCAAACCTGTGAAATCAGCCATCGGAATTTCGAAACTGTTCCAGCCTGATAATGTTGGTGTGAACGACAATTCTTGCTCAGTATCATCGCCACCGCCAAAAGCAGCATCGGCTCCAAAATCAACCAACTTCACGCGGAAAGTAGTAATATTTGGCGTCCAAACATCTACATGGAAAAAGTTCATAGCCGAAGCATCGATTAAATTTGCTCCGGTAGTCTCGATTCCGACGAAATCTAGGTTCGAGTATTTCTTGGTATCGTTGCCGGCAATCTGCAAATCAGTCAAAGTTGCCGCTGACCAAACAGTTCGCCATGTATCCACATTGACATTTGTGTAAGCATTACTAAACATTGAAATTACGTTTGCTGAAGGAATTGTTGGTGTTGGTGCAGCAACAGTTGGCTCGTCTGGGTTAACAATAGGCGCATTGTGGAAATACACGTTATCAATAAAAGCCGTTGACGAACCTGCCGGGCTACCAGCAAAAATCAATTGTGCAATATGATTTCTGTTGATCAAACCTGTGAAATCAGCCATCGGAATTTCGAAACTGTTCCAGCCTGATAATGTTGGTGTGAACGACAATTCTTGCTCGGTATCATCACCACCGCCAAAAGCAGCATCGGCTCCAAAATCAACCAACTTCACCCGGAAAGTAGTAATGTTCGGTGTCCAAACATCTACATGGAAAAAGTTCATAGCCGAAGCGTCGATTAAATTTGCTCCGGTAGTCTCGATTCCGACGAAATCTAGGTTTGAGTATTTCTTGGTATCGTTGCCAGCAATCTGCAAATCAGTCAAAGTTGCCGCTGACCAAACAGTTCGCCAAGTATCCACATTCACATTTGTGTAAGCATTACTAAACATAGAAATTACGTTAGCCGCAGGAACAGTTGGTGTTGGTGCAGCAACAGTTGGCTCGTCTGGGTTAACAATAGGCGCATTGTGAAAATATACGTTATCAATAAAAGCCGTTGATGAACCTGCCGGGCTACCAGCAAAAATCAACTGTGCAATATGATTTCTGTTGATTAAACCTGTGAAATCAGCCATCGGAATTTCGAAACTGTTCCAGCCTGATAATGTTGGTGTGAACGACAATTCTTGCTCGGTATCATCACCTCCGCCAAAAGCAGCATCGGCTCCAAAATCAACCAACTTCACGCGGAAAGTAGTAATATTTGGTGTCCAAACATCTACATGGAAAAAGTTCATAGCCGAAGCATCGATTAAATTTGCTCCGGTAGTCTCGATTCCGACGAAATCTAGGTTCGAGTATTTCTTGGTATCGTTGCCCGCAATCTGCAAATCAGTTAAATCTGCTGCTGACCAAACGGTTCTCCAAGTATCCACATTCACATTCGAGTAAGCATTGCTGAACATTGAAATTACGTTTGCTGCAGGAACAGTTGGTGTTGGTGCAGCTACTGTAGGTTGGTCAGCAGAAACCGTTTGTGGTAAAAAACGAATATTATCAAAATAACAAGTATTGTCTGTGGTTCTTCCGTTTTGAGAATCGATGAAAACGATAATTTGATCAATTCCGGTAGATTCTGGTTGACCAATTTTACTCGAGAAGTCGAAAGTCAGTTCTTCCCACTGGTTCACCAAAGTATTGGCAACATTGATTTCTCCAGTAGAGGCTCCGCTTGGTGTGGCAAATTTTATCCCTACATTGCTGATTACAGGCTTCCAGACTAAAATTTTTACAATGCAATTGGCGGCAGTTAGATTGAAAGTTCCTAGAGGCGAACCATGTGCAGTTTCAGTTCCGGCATAAAAAGGAGCACCAACTACCGGTGTGTAACCTGCTACTGTGGCAGAAGTATTCGCACCAGAAGCATCTGGATTAGGAATAATTAACAGTGGCGGACAAGGCGTGCTTGGGTTTTCAAAGGTGTTCCATGTCCAAGAAGCACCATTTCCGGCTGCTTCGAAGTCAATCGGGTTGGTTTGTGAATATCCTAATGAAGTGGCCATTAGAAATATAAAAAACGTAATTTTTTTCATAATTTCTGTGATTTAGTGTTTTCCCAAATGTAGCTACGAAGTGTTTTGAATCGTGATTGGCCACATATATAAAAACTATACAGAATCCAATAGAAAAAAAACACTCGAAATATCTGATAAAACAAGCTATTTCAAGCATTTACAAGCCTTTAAAAAAACATTAAAGAAAACAGGTTGTAAAAGCAGAATCATAAAATGTTGTGGTGATGTTGCGGTGAACTATTACGTTTTCGTAACAAAACTGTGAGTAAAAAAAAAGAAAAACACCAAAAAAATTCAATTTCACTTATAGATACCATTCGGCTGAAACCTTTCGATGTCAAAAGTAAGCTTATTGAACTACTATTTCCTTTTTAGAATTTATTTTGACAATTGAGTAAGGATAATAGTAAACGTCTTTTTCTGCAGCGTTCACCGACTTAGGTTCGGTATCTTGCACCTTGATGATGATTTGGTTTGGGGTTTCTTCTACAGACTTGACCGCAATTCTATAGCCCAACGTAGTTTTTTCGCCCATATTGAGAATAACAAAATTGGCTGTTTTTAAATCCTCAGTACTGATTTTATTTTTAAGCAATTCATCATTTTGAAGCATTTTTATTTCGCGCTCTTCAGTTAAAATTTCAAAAAATCGAATACTAGCACCTCCATCTTCCTGTTGGGTCAGAACCTCAAACAAAGGTTTGGCATCATTTGTCGAATGTTTTGCACCGCAGCCAATCAGCAACATCATCAATCCGAGGGCAACAATTTTTTGAATATTATTCATTTTTAGAAATGATTTACATATAAATACTAATTGCTCTTAAGTACAATTCTTCATACAGCGGTAAAATATTCTGAATATCAAACTGACGTGCTGTTTCCAAAGCCTTGTTTTTGAAAGTGGCTAAAACTTGATCGTCTCGCAAGATTTTTAACGCATTCTCGGCCATCGCTGGCACATCGCCCACTGGACTTAAGTAGCCGGAAACTCCATCGAAATTTACTTCGGGCAAACCACCGGAATTACTCGAAATCACCGGAACACCCAGCGCCATAGCTTCCAAGGCAGCTAACCCAAAACTCTCGGTTTCGGACGGCAATAGAAACAAATCGGAATAACTCAAAATCCGGTCGATTTCGTTGCTGTTTCCGAAGAAAATAACCTGATCGCTGATGCCCAGTTTACGGCACAACTTCTCGGCTTTTTCTTTTTCCGGACCGTCGCCGACCATCATTAATTTGGCAGGAATTTGTTGTTGGATTTTATGAAAAATCTTAATGACATCGGGAATTCTCTTAACTTTTCTGAAATTACTGATATGTGTAATCACGCGTTCATTGTCTTTAGCCATTGCCGAACGATAACAAGGAATGCTGGTACTGTCGATGTCTTTATTGAGTTCGATGAAATTTGGGATGACTTCGATCTCGTTATCGATTTGGAACAATTTCAAAGTCTCGTCTTTCAAGCTTTTTGAAACCGACGTGACGATATCCGATTTATTAATACTGAAAGTGACCGCTGGCTTATAGAACGGATGGTTGCCCACTAGAGTAATATCTGTGCCATGAAGCGTGGTCACCATCGGCAAATCGATACCTTCTTCTTTGAGCATTTGCTTGGCCATATACCCCGCGTAGGCATGCGGAATCGCGTAATGTACGTGCAATAACTCAATTTTGTAGAGTTTGACCATATCGACGAGTTTACTTGACAACGCCAATTCATACGGTTGGTAATGAAACAACGGATATTCAGGCACATGCACCTCATGGTAATGCACATTGGCATTGAGCAGCGCCAAACGTACCGGCTGACTGTAAGTAATAAAATGAACTTCGTGACCGCGACGGGCGAGTTCAAGACCCAATTCGGTAGCCACAACGCCACTTCCACCAAAGGTCGGATAACAAACAATCGCAATTTTCATAGGCAAAATTTTCTTGCACGAATTTAGGAATACCGCCAGTGGTTTATTAAAAAATTAAGTTAAAAAGTAAACTGAGAACCCCCGTTAATTATCTTTCTGATGCAGTTCGAGCCAAGACTTGATTTGTTCGGCAGAAATGGGTTTGAGTTTGATTTGGTTTTGGGCATCGAGCAGGTACATGGTTGGCGTGGCAAAAACACAATATTCAGTCACGGGTTTGCTTTCCCAACCTTTGAGGTCGGTGTTGGATATCCAGGGAAAATCTTTCACGAAACGGTCGTATTCCGCTTTTTTGGTATCTAATGAAATAAAGACAATTTCAAGATTGTACTTGTTTTTCCAATCTTCATAAAAGGTTTTAAGCTTCGGAATTTCTTCGGTGCATTTCTGGCACCAACTCGCGCCGAAAACGACCAACTTATATCTATTTTTCAAGTCGTACAAATGGGATTTTTGTGGATTTTCAAAAACAATATCAGGCGCTGTTTTTCCGGTAGCCATCTTGCGGTATTGTTCAAATAGTGCTTGGTGTTTGCTGTCTAAATTACAGTTTTTATCGTTGAGCATTGACATGGCCAGATGTTCTGAAGCTTCAAAAAGACTCTTCTTTTCATAAATATTGAACAAGTACTCGGCGCAATTTTGCTTCAGTTCTGGCTTTGCGTTCAAACTTTTCAATACGGCATCTGTTCCTTCGTTAAGCCGCTGGTATTTGTCTTCGCGATTCATATTGACCGCAACAAATGTTTGCAGCAACTCATCATACAAACCCGAATGGAGAAGTCTATCATCGCTAAAATCTAATTCCTTGAATTGATCGATATACGCTGCTAATTGCTCCGGGTAGCGCTTCGAACTCAATTGCATATTGGCAGCCAAAATTTTAATTTTCAAATAGTAACCTGCATAAACTTTTGAATCAATCTTTTTTAAATCATCGGAAACTACATTTTCGAGTTGGCTTAATTCGGTTTTGAAAAATTGCAATTTCTGAGGCTCATCTTTGTAGAACGGTAATAGATGAGTGATTCCGGCCTTTTTTTCTTGGGTGTTTTGATACAACGTCTGGCTCGAATCAAAGGTTTTATTTTCTACAGAATTAGTGAACGACAAAGTTTTGGAACTGCTCAAATCAGGCCACTGCACTGTGAAGTCTTCATGGTTTAAAAGCAAAACTATTTTCTTTCCTTTTACAATTTCAAGCACCGCCGCTCCGACGTAGGTTTCAGGATAAGTGAGCGTAAAATTGCCATTGGCATCGGTAGTCGTTTTATCTATAACGGTATCATCGAGCGCGTTGAACCCTTTCAAAATAATTTCCTTGTTTACCGTTCCGTTAAAGTAACCTTTTATAGTAAATTTCGGTTGCGAAAAAGCTACTGTAGTCAATAATAGTATCCAAAATTTCATATCATTAATTTAATTCGATAGCAAGCAAAAAAAAAAACTTCCCGTAAATATCAGGAAGTTCTAAGCTATCATTTTCAAGTTCTAATTTCTGATGCAACGCACTGAGTAACCACCGGCTCTGCCATTAGCCTCACTAGTGTAAACATCAGAGGTTTGAATCAATACATTAAATGAATTATGGCCTTGAGTTGAGGAAGTCCAGAAGAAAGCATCTTGTCCTTGTCCCCTTACAGCTCCTGAATCGAAAGCACGATCGCCCGCTAATGGAAATTTATGAATCGAATTGAAAGCCGACGTTGCTCCGCCAATCGAATAAGCTGTTATTTCTGCTTCGAACTCTGCAATAGTGGGCAGCCTAAAACCTGACGGACAAGGATTGTTAATTCCACTAACGCCATTCCACAAATTGTCATTGCTTGGAGACCTCCAGTCGTAAGGCATACTGGCTCCATCGATTATAAACAAAGCATTAGCCGGAGTATCAGTACTGGAAAGAACTGTAGTGGTTGCATTGACTGGATCTGCTGTAGGTTCGCCAAAATCTCCGGTCACGCCTCTAAGCCAGTTGATACTGGCATGACCGTCATTACCTCTTCCCCATTGGTACAAACAACCGTAAGCGAAATGATCGGTTTTTGAAGTAGCGGCTCGGCTCGCTCCAAGGTTTCTATCCATCCAAACTTTTCCAGTTGAAGAAGTAAGAGTCACCACTGTGGTAGGCTGGGTTCCGTTACAAACTGCGTTGCCTTCTGTTGGACCGCTGCTTGAACCACCTGTAGTCGTAAAGCTGACTTGATTGCCATAAGCCGTTCCTACACCATTAATCGCATAAGCACGCACATAATAAGTGGTTCCCGGCTGTAAGTTAGATAAAGTAGTCCCGTAACTTCCGGTTGTTCCTGAAACCGCGTTGGTCTCATTGGCAGTAGTTGGATTTTGACCTGTTGACCAACAAACACCTCTAGCTGTAATGGCCGAACCGCCATCAGAAGTCACATTTCCTCCACTTAAAGCAGAGGTGTCCGTAATTGAACTCGCCTCTGTTGAAGTAAGTACTGGCAAAGAACCTGAACTTGTTCCGGTAGTAGTGAAAGTAATTTGCGCGCCATAACCGGTTCCACCACTGTTGGTGGCGAAAGCTCTTAAATAATAAGTAGTTCCAGATTCTAAACCGCTGATGGAACTTGTAAATTCTCCCAAAGTGGCCGCCGTATCATTAAAAACACTGTTAGAAATAGTCGGATTTTCAGTAGTAGCCCAACAAACTCCTCTAGCTGTTAGCGCCGCGCCACCAATTGAAGTGACATTTCCACCGCTAGTCACGCTGTTGTCGCTAACGCCACTTGCTGCTGTAGTGGTAACAGTAGGTAAAGTAATGGGTGTTGAAGTGGTTGTAAATGTAATTTCTTGACCATACACTGTAGCTACATTGTTTTTAGCATAAGCTCTGACATAATATTGAGTAGCGGCAGTTAAGCCTGAAAGTGTACAAGTAAATGTGCCTAAAGTTCCGGGATTGGCCACACGGTTGTCATCAATGGTTGGCATGGGTGAAGTTGAGTAACAAACTCCGCGAGAAAGTATCACTCCGTTGCCGCTTGAGAGCAAATTACCGCCGCAAGTAGCTGTGGTTTGATTCACTGTAGTTACCGGTGTAGTTAAAATTCTTGGCGCATTCACCTGATTGGATTCCGGATCGCTATCTGGCGTACATGACAAAACAAAAAAATTAACTATTGCAAGAAAACAAGCCGATAATAAAACATACTTTTTCATAGAACAGATTTAAGTTGCAACAAATGTAATTGATTTTGTGAGAATTAAAATAGCGATTGTCTATTAAAAAAAAACACCCTATTTAATGATGGCCTCATAGATTATTTTTTGGATGTCTTCGCGAATATTCTCTTTCGAAAGTTGGTTCACCGAAGCATCTGGAAAAGTTCTGTTCGACAGAAACACATAAACCAATTCGGTTTGCGGATCTGCCCAAGCAATGGTTCCGGTAAATCCGGTATGACCAAAACTATCCATCGAAACGCAGCCACAAGTTGGGCCACTGGTTCCGGGAAGTTGCGGTTTATCTAGCCCGATTCCACGCCGGTTGCCTTCTGCGCAGAAATAGCAAGTATTAAAATCCGAGAACGTTTTCTCAGAAAAATACTGATGCCCACCGTAATTGCCTTTTTGCAAGTACAATTGCATCATTTTCGCTACATCCATCGCGTTGGAAAAAATACCTGCATGACCGCCAACTCCACCTTCCATCGCAGCTTCCATATCGTGCACATAGCCTTGAATTCTTTGGTGGCGGAAATAATGATCGTCTTCGGTAGGCGGAATACTGTCTTTGGCAAAGCGTTGTAACGGATTGTACAAGGTACTGCTCATTCCTATGGGTTTGAAAAATTGCTCTTGTACCAAAACCTCGAGTGACTTTCCTGTTACTTTTTCAAGATAATCTTTTAAAATAATGAACGTAAAATCGCTGTATTTGTATTCTTTTTTAGGCAAAAGCTTACTGTCGACAATCATTTTCATAATCGAGTCGTGGTAATCATTGCGCAGGAAAAGACTGTCGGCTACTTGCTTTGAAAACTGCTCATTTTTAATCTTACTATAATACTTCGGCAATGGCATTTTAGAACTGTCTAAGGTCGCTTTGTAAAACGGAACCCAAGCCTGAAGTCGTGCGTAATGAGAAAGCAAATCTTTGAATGGAATATCTTGTTTGTCAGAATTTTCAAAAACGGGCAATAGTGCTTTCAATGGCGTTTCCATCGTAACTTTCTGCTGGTCATATTGCTGCATTACGTTGGGCAATGTTGCGATGATTTTTGTTAGTGAAGCGATGTCGTAAAGGTTGGCATTGGTCGTTTTTATTTTGTTCTCGTAGGTGTAATAACCAAATGATTTTTGATACACCACTTTACCTTTTCTAGCCACCAAAACTTGCAAGCCCGGCGTCATTTTTTTGCTGATGGCTTTATTGGCAACTTCGTCAATCTTAGCCAATACTTTAGTATCCATGCCAACATTCTCTGGCGCGGTAAATCCTAAGCGATTGATTTTTTGGGTCGATAAGCCGTCGCCTGCGCGAAACTGTTCATTGATTGAAACCGGTAATTTCCCCTTTGCTTCTGCTGCTCCGAAAAGCATCTCAGCCGAGACAACTTGCGCAATATCACTATTTTGATAAGAAACCACAACTGCTTCAATTTCATCAAATGCAGCAACCGGAATCAACGCATAAGGTTTGGTAAACGCATCGAGAATCACGATATTGTTTTTAGCGATTTCGGTGAGCCAAAGTATATCTTTCTCACTCATCGCATGGCTTTTCCAGGCTTTATCCGACTTGTGAAAACCTACGATAACTTTAGTGTAAAATTTCAAAGTATCTTTTACACATTCTAGGTCATCATCCTTGATCTCAGTAACTTCTGTGTACTTTTTCAGTGTCGAAACAAAAGCACTATTGGCATCATCGCCAATTTTAACGTAGGCGATTTTCTCCTTTTCTAGATTCGTTAGCGGCAGAATATCGTTCTTGTTTTTGAGTACTGTGACGGCATTTTCATACAACTCATATTGCAAAGCATCGTTTTTGGTCGGATTGATATCATTGTGAAGCTGCGAAATTGAAACCGGTTGGTAATGGTTCAAACCTACCCGATACTTATACTTTAAAATTTTCTTTACCGAATAGGCTAAGCGCGCTTCAGAAATCATGGAGTCTTGATAGGCCATGCAGATTTTCTCCGCTGCCACCGGCACATTCTCGGCACAAAGTAAAATATCGTTGCCGGCCAAAAAAGCTTCGAGGTCAATTTCGCCCGGTTCACGGAAATTCTTGGCGGCTTTCATGTTGAGCGCATCGGTAAAAATCAATCCTTTAAAACCCAACTTATTTTTTAAAACATCGGTAATAATATTGTGCGAAACCGAAGAAGGAATATTCTCTCTTGGCTCCAAACTCGGCACGTTTAAATGTGCGACCATGACCGAAGACAAGCCAGCTTTAAACATTTTCTTGTAGGGATACAACTCAACAGAATCAAGGCGTTCTTTCGAGAAAGTAATCATGGGCAAAGCATGATGCGAATCGATTTCTGTGTCGCCATGCCCGGGAAAGTGCTTTCCGGTAGCCAGTAATCCCAAGCTTTGATAGCCTTTCATCATAGCCAAAGCGCTTTCTGCCACATTTTCTTTGTTCTCACCAAAAGAACGGAAACCAATAATCGGATTTTTAGGATTGGTATTGATATCGAGCACCGGAGCAAAATTGAAATGAACTCCGAGGCGTTTGTTCTCTTCACCCATATAACGCCCGACTTTTTCCAAGAGGTTTTTGTCTTGAATCGCTCCCAAAGTCATATTGAACGGATAACGATAAGTAGAATCGAGGCGCATGCTCAAACCCCATTCGGCATCAATGCCAATGAGTAATGGCACTTTAGATTTAGACTGAAAACGATTCGTAAGCTTGGCTTGACGCACTGGACCGCCTTGAAAAAAGATCAATCCGCCAATCTTATTTTCCTGAATAAGTTTATCAATCGATTTGGCATGCAAAGAATCTTTATTTGAATAAGCGGACACCATGAATAACTGACCGATTCGCTCATCAAAAGTCAAAGTGTTATAAACGCTGTCGACCCACTTTTGCTCGATAGTAGATTCGTAATCCGGATTTAAGTTTTCGGTAACTATTGGCGGTTCAACTGTTGCGATTGGAGCTGGCGTTACCACATTTTTCTTACTCGCGCAAGAGATGCCTAGCACCACAATGCTGCACCAAAAGCCAATTTGTAAAACGGATTTTTTCATCAACAGAAATTAAAAGAAACGACTGTGCCAGCTTTCTCCGGCCGGGATTTCCCAATTGTCGGTGAATTCTTCTATGGTATTGACCAAATTGTTGAAGACAATGGTATTTTCAGAAACGGCTTTGTCTTTGGCCATTTTCTTGAATTCGATTAGCGGTTTGTGCGCGATGTGTTGGCCCAGTTTAAAAGTCACGTTCATCTTGTCGAGCAAATCAGCTTCATATTTCTTCTCCAAGCTTTGGATGAACGAAACAGACTTGTCAATAGAACAACCCGTAGCCATTTGCACTTCTTGATTGACCGCGAGTATAATAAAACGATTGTATTTCAATAGAAAAGAAGCTTCGAGCCCAGTTCCGTGCGCTTCCCATGAATTGATGAAGTTTTTCACTTCTGCTTCCACTTCGGCCCACTCCTGGTCGGTAAATTTTCGATTCGATTGGTAAATCCAAACCCGGGATTCCGCCGGTAAACTTTCAAAGGGTACGTACATTTAATTTAGATTTTAGGTGGTGGTAGATTTCAGATTTCATTGAATCCAAAAATCCCGAAGCAATTTTTGACTTTAATCGACAAATTATCAATTAATTAAAGATCTTGGGCATTTGCAATCAACTCTGCCACATCTAACACCTTAACGTCGGCTTCGCGCTCTTTATTTTTGACGCCGTCGGTTAACATCGTATTGCAAAACGGACAACCTGCAGCAATAATCTGCGGCTGGGTTTCTAACGCATCTTCTGTTCTTTCGATATTGATTTCCTTGTTTCCCGGTTCGGCATCTTTAAACATTTGAGCACCTCCGGCACCACAACACAAACCATTGGCCCTGGAGCGTTTCATCTCCACCAACTCTGCATCGAGTTTTTGGATTAAATCGCGTGGTGCTTCATAGATATTATTCGCCCGGCCCAAATAACATGGGTCGTGAAAAGTTATTTTCTTCCCTTTGAACTGACCGCCTTCAATGGTTAACCTTCCGCCATCAAGTAAAGATTTCAAAAACTCGGTGTGATGAATCACTTCGTATTTTCCGCCGAGTTCGGGATATTCGTTCTTTAAAGTATTAAAACAATGCGGACAAGCCGTAACAATTTTCTTGGCCTCATAAGCATTCAGCACTTCAATGTTCATCATGGCCTGCATCTGGAACAGGAACTCATTCCCTGCTCTTTTAGCCGGATCGCCGGTGCAGCTTTCTTCTGTTCCCAAAACAGCAAATTCAACATTCGCACGGTTCAAGATGCGAACAAATGCTTTGGTGATTTTCTTGGCGCGGTCATCAAAACTTCCGGCACAACCTACCCAAAACAAAACTTCGGGCTGTTTTCCTTGGGCTAACATTTCTGCCATTGTCGGCACTGTCAATTGCTCCATATCATCTAAATTGCTGAATTATTTTAATCTAATCTTCACCACTCAGGCACTAAGCAGCTCAGGCATTCTATTCGTGTTTTCCGTCGTCAAAAACTTGGATGGTTACTTCTTTCTCGATCAAATCGGTGAATTTTCCGCGGTAACGAGTGGCTTTTACCAAGTGATTATCAATCCAGTGGTAGTTGCCTCCACGCGGCTTTCCGAAAAGAATTCCGTGGTATTTGAAACCGTGCTTTTTGAGCCAAATTTCAGTATACTCTCGATGTGCCTCAGTTCTTGAAGTGAAGAAAAAGATGATATGTCCTTCATCGTACCATTTGTTCAAAGTCACCAGGGCATCGGGGTAAAGCTCTGCGGTTAACATTCTTTCGGGCTCTTCATTCGGAATGTCGTCGCAGATGGTTCCGTCGATATCAATCAAGTAATTCTTAATTCCCTCAGGCAAAATCGGACTAATGTGGTGTCCGTTCTCTGTTGCGCTAATCAACTGCTTTTCAATGTCTTCTTTTTTCATTTTCGTTCTGTTTCTAATTTAATTGATTCAATTTGGATTAAAAACACCCTTAACCTCACCTATAAGAGAATTTTTATGCTTGTTTTGATTTTTAATTTAATTTTCGTTTTTCCAGTTCAAACGGTCTTGCTGACTGTATTGCCAAGGTGCTCCGTTATTTTCGATGTTGGTCATCATGGCGTTGAGTGACATCGGTGCTGCGCTTTGTTCCATGACCAGGTAACGGCGCATGTCCATAATAATAGAAAGTGGGCTGATATTGACCGGGCATTCTTCCACGCAAGCATTGCACGAAGTACAGGCCCATAACTCCTCGGGGCTGATGTAATCGTTGAGCAATGTTTTATTATCGGGGATAAAAACGCCTTTGTTCGCATCGATATTTTTGCCGACTTCAGTCAGACGATCGCGCGTATCCATCATGATTTTACGCGGTGACAGTTTCTTACCGGTTTGGTTCGCCGGACAAGCAGAAGTGCATCGACCACATTCGGTACAAGTGTACGCGTTGAGCAATTGTACCCAGTTCAAGTCTTGCACATCACTGGCTCCAAATTTTCCGGGAACTGCATTTTCATCAGCAGGCGCCGCAGCAAAAGGATCGGCATTCGGATCCATCATCAACTTGACTTCTTTGGTGACAGATTCAAGATTATCGAATTGCCCTTTCTGATTCAAATCTGCGTAATAAGTATTCGGGAAAGCCAGTAAAATATGAAGGTGTTTGGAGAAATAAAGGTAATTCAAAAACACCAATATCCCGACAATATGCACCCACCAAAAACCGCGTTCGAGCAAGGCAACTAATGCATTATCCATTCCGTCAAAAATTGGAGCGAGGTATTGCGAAACCGGAAAAGCGCCGGCTTGAGCATAATGTCCGAAACCGCCCGGAACATTTTGCAAATGGTAATCTGCGGCATTCATCAGTAAAAACAACGACATCAATACAATCTCAAAATACAAGATATAATTGGCGTCACTTCGTGGCCATCCGTTCAAATCCGAACTGATGAAACGTTTGAGTTTGATGATGTTTCTTCGAATTAAAAATATAATTACCGAAATTAATACCAACAAAGCCAGGATTTCAAACGAGCCAATCAAAAAATCATAAAAAACTCCTAAACCAGAAAAGACTCTGTGTGTGCCAAAAAGCCCATCAATAATGATTTCGAGTACTTCAAGATTGATGATCACAAAACCGGCGTAAACAATAATGTGCAGGAAACCAGCAACGGGCCTTTTGACCATTTTAGATTGACCTAAAGCAATTAAAGCCATGTTCGCCCAACGTTCTGAAGAGCGATCGGAACGATTCACTTCTCGTCCCAGTTTAATATTGCGGATTAGTTTTTTTACGTTCTGCGCAAAATAGCCAATGCCCACCACGAGCAAGATTGCAAATAAAATATTGTCAAGATAATTCATGGTCTCGGGTTTATTTGTTTTCTTTAGTTTCTTCGGCTGGCGGTGCTACATAAGGTTTGTTTTTCTTGCCAAACAACGACACATTCACATAGCGTGTCGGGTTCAGCCTTAAATCTTGTAGCAATAGTTCGAGTTCTTTTGAAGTTTTTGTGAAGTTGTTATAAAGCGCTTCGTCTTTGAGCAATTTGCCGGCTGTTCCTTTGCCTGAATTCAGACCAGCCATAATTTCATCAACTTTTCTGAGCGTAAGTTGCAAATCTTTGGCAGTTTTACCCAAATTGGCTTGTTTGAGCGAATCGGAAATGGCCGAGAAATTAGAAGATACCTTTTTGAAATCGCCCATCATGCCGTTGATATTGGATTTGTTATCAGCTAATAAACCGTTGATCTTCTCTGAAGCTTGATGAAATTGCGCAATAGTTTGACTCAATTCCGACAACGTATTCTTCAAATCTTGCTGGCCTTTTGCATCCAAAACGTTGTTGATTCCAACGAGCATTTTGTCTGCGTTGGATAAAATCCGATCTAGTTTCTCTTGCAATGGGGCAAGCTTCTCGGCAGCCATATCGGTCAACCCCAACTTTACATCGCTTTGCAAATGATCTCCGTTAACGGTCATGTTTGTATCTTTGAGATTCGGAACAATCATGATCTGTTTGCCGCCGATGAGACCAGACTCATAAATGGTAGCGAGAGATGATTTTGAAATGGGAAAATCAGACTTGATTTGCATCTCGACTTCGAGTTTGCCGGAACTACCAGAAAATTTGATGGAATTGACTTTTCCTATCACTAAACCGTTGAGCGTAATCGGCGCAGATGCGGTCAAGCCTTCCACATTGTCATACTGAACGTATAGGGTTTTGTATGAGGTAAATAAATCTCTTCCTTTCAAAAAACTATAGCCCCATATAAACAATAAAATAGACGCAATAACGAGGATGGCAGTTTTAATTTCTCTGGTAATTTTCAAAATCTTGATTTTTAGGCAAATTTAAAATAAATATTCAGAAATCCTGCTTTATTTCAGGGCTTCCTGAACCGAAACGCGCTTGCCATCTTTGAAGGCAATCAAGTAAGCAGAAGTGTACCCTTTGGCTCTGGCTTCTTCTAAATTTTTCTTGGCGGTAGTATAATCAGCCGTTTCGCCGTAAGTGTATTTATAAAGTAAACCATCGTCAGTGGTGACTCTGACATTACTCAAGCCTTTGAAATTTGAAGGTGTTAGCTCGAGCTTTTTGTTGGCAGCAGCAATTTGCACTCTGAAAATAACTGCTGGTGCCACTGTAGGTTCGGGTTGTTTCTCTGTGACTGGTTCATTTTTAGCCACAGTCGGAGTATCATTAAGAACTGGTGTTTCTTGGGCCATTTTCTTGGATGGCTTCTCAATTACATCGGAACCGCTGGCACCAAAATACTCTTTTTTATAACTGATAATTGCATTGGCAATCGCTTGGGCCATTTCCTGCTGGCCTTCTTCAGAATCAAGCATCGCTCCTTCTTCTGGATTAGAAATAAAACCAGTTTCAATCAGCACTCTAGGCATGTAAGCTTTGTGTAATACCATGAAAGGTGCTTGTTTTACACCACGAGTTTTCCGGTTGATGCTGGCAAATTGGTCTTGTATTTTACTGGCTAAGGAAATGCTGTTGTCGAGATACTCTTCCTGCATGAGCGTAATTCCAATCATCGAACTCGGGTTGTTCGGATCGAAACCTTCATATTTCTGTTTGTAATCTTTCTCTAGCGTAATAACGGCGTTCTCGCTTTTCGCTACTGCTAAATTCGAGGCATTCTTATTCAAACCCATTACATAAGTTTCACTACCGCAGGCCGAAGTGTTTTTATTGGCATTACAGTGAATAGAAACAAAAATGTTGGCATCAGCCCGATTAGCAATACTCGAACGCTCCACAAGCTCGATAAATGTGTCGTTCTTTCTGGTATAATTCACTTCAATGTTCGGATTGGCTTCGAGAATTTTTCCGACTTTGAGAACTATCGCCAAGGTGATATTTTTTTCAATATGGCCGTGGTAAATGGCTCCATAATCGTGAGCGCCGTGGCCGGCATCAAGGGTTACTTTAAATTTCGAACTAGATTGACTATAAACGGAAAAAGAAAAAATAAAGGTTAATAAAGGCAATAAATATTTGATTCTATGCGATTTATTCATGGTTGCAAATAAAATTAATTTTTATGAAATCCCTAAAGGTTTCGTTTTGATATTTACTTATTTTTGACGAAATTTTTTTGGGCGGTTGGCGCGTCAGAAATAAGCCATATTTTTACAAAAATAGCATTAAAACCTTTGCGTACAAACTTATTTCATATCGTTTTTTCAGCATTTTTCCTAACAATCGGAATTACTAAAAATTACGCTCAGGAACTAAATAATCAATCGGTTAAAATACCGGTTCAAAAGCAAGCAGATAGTACTAAAATCAACATCGCCGATCTGACCAAAATTGGCGACAGCATTAAATCGGATAGTGTCAAACCAAAGAAACCGATTCTTGAGAGCAAAATCAAATACAAAGCAGAAAAATACGCCAAAATAGACAACAAAAAAAAGCTCATTACTCTATACGACAAAGCCGAACTCTACTACCAAGATATCGAATTAAAAGCTGGAATTATTGTATTCAACTACGACAAAAGCGAAGTATATGCCGGACGTATTAAAGATTCGTTAGGCAATTACACTCAATATCCGAACTTCAAACAAGGCAGCAATGCAGTAGAACCAGATTCGATACGTTTTAATTACAAAACCAAAAAAGCACTGATATGGAATTCGAGAACCGAACAAGGCGAATTCAAAGTAAAAGCTGAAGTATCCAAAAGAGTCAATGATTCTGTTTACTTTTTGAAAAATGCCCGCTTTACGACCGCCGAAGACATCGAAGACCCAGAATATTATTTCCGTACCAGCCGATTAAAATTTGTACCCAAGAAAAAAGTGGTTACTGGTCTCACCAATATGGTAATTGCAGATGTTCCTACACCACTGGCCTTGCCTTTCGCTTTTTTTCCAATGACCGAAACCAGTCAATCAGGAATCATTGTGCCGACTTTTAACGACAATAATGATCGAGGTTATTCCTTACAAAACGGCGGTTACTATCTGGCACTCAGCAAATATTACGATCTGGCCATTCTCGGAGATTACTTCACCAATGGTAGTTATGCACTGCGTTTTGAATCGAGTTATGCGCTGAAATATAAATTTCGTGGGAATTTCAATGTGCGATATGAGAACTTAATCAACAGCGAGCGCGGCTTTCCAGACTACTCAAAAACAAACATCTACAACATTCAGTGGTCGCATTCACAAGATGGAAAGGCCAATCCGAATTCTCGTTTTTCAGCTTCGGTCAACTTTGGAAGCAGTAAGTACTTTCGTCAATCAGCCAGCCAGTTGAACGTTGGATCGAATTTGAACAACACCTTGAGTTCTTCGATTTCATATTCCAAGACGTTCAATACAATTCCGCAAGCCAATTTATCGCTTACGGCCACACATTCACAAAATACCAACACCGAGCAAATCAACATGACTTTGCCAACCTTACAATTTAGTGTCGACCGTGTATTTCCTTTTGCGCCGAAAGAAGGAATCAAGAAAGGCTTTTTTAAAAACATCAACCTCCAATATAATTTAAGAAGCGAAAATCGAATTGCTACAACCGACTCATTGTTCTTCAAACCCGAAATGTTCAAGAATGCAAAATTAGGTTTTCAACACAGCATTCCACTGAGTACTAACTTCAAGGTTTTCAAATATTTTAGCGCTACAACTTCAATGAATTTTGAAGAAGTTTGGTATTTAAAAACGATTCGAAAAAGCTTTGATGTCGTGACCAACCAAGAAGTCGTTTCAGAGGTGAACAAATTTGATGCTTTCCGTACCTATTCGTTTTCGTCAAGTTTGGGAACCACAATTTACGGAACTTTCAAATTTGGTGATACTAAAAAAATACAAGCGATTCGTCATGTGATGCGCCCATCGGTTTCTTACAGCTACACGCCAAGTTTTAAGCAGTATTACGACACTTATGCGGCCGATGGAAGCGGAACTATGGTGAAAGAATACACGCGATTCGAACAAGGTATTTTTGGCGCGCCGGGAAAAAATCTTTCGAGTAATGTGGGTTTCAGCTTGAGCAATACTTTCGAAGCCAAAGTAACCGACAAAGACACTACGAAAACCGAACCTAAGAAAGTCATGCTGCTCAACAACTTGAATTTATCGACCAGTTATGATATCACTGCCGATTCATTGCATTGGGCGCCTTTGCGGGTGAGCGGTGGAACAGCATTGTTCAACAACAAGATGAATGTAAACTTCGGCATGACCCTCAACCCTTATGCGATTGATAACGCTGGAAGAACTTTTGAAAAATTCAACATAGACAATGGTGGTAGCTTGTTTAGAATGACCAGTGCCAACATGACTTTGAATTATTCGTTGTCTAGCCGTGACGGAGAAACTAATAAAAATAAAAACAAGAACACGCAAGGGCTCCGAAATGGCGGGCGCGACGACGATTTGTTTGGAACCAACACTGATTTCAGCGACCGAAGACAAACCCAATTTGGCAATGACGATTCAGAGGAGGAAGACAATTTCAAAGGCTTTTTTAAATCCGAAGTGCCTTGGGATATTAATCTTGCGTATCAATTAACTTATACCAATATCAAACGCGAAAAACAGATTTCGGGTAATTCACTCATGATGTCACTCAATACCGAACTCTCCAAAAACTGGAAAGTCGGAGTATCGTCAGGTTATGATTTTGTACAAGATGGAGTGACTTTCACCCAATTCCGTTTCGAGCGCAACCTGATGAGCTGGCGGATGGATTTCAGTTGGACGCCTTTTGGAGCCAATGCTTTCTGGAGTTTCTTTATTGGAATCAAGTCGAGTATGCTTAGCGATATTAAGTGGGAAAAACGGACTTTGCCGGATAGAGTTTTGAGATAGATTGGTGAGCTGCAACGAGAAGAAGTAAGAGACAAGACACAAGAGATGAGAGACAAGAAATGAGAAGCAAGAGATAAGGAACACCTATAGCATACGAAAAATATCGGAACGAAGTGGTTTTGTCTATTGCAGCGAAGCGGTCTTTTGTCGTAATTAAAAATAAAAAATAATCATGAAAAAAATTATCTACACAGAAAAAGCACCGGCGCCGATTGGACCCTACAGCCAAGCCGTTTTAGCCGGAAATATGTTATATACTTCTGGGCAAATTGCTTTGAACCCGGAAACTATGGAATTGGTTTTGGGCTCGATTGAAAGCGAAACCAAACAAGTGATGGAAAATCTCAAAGCTGTTTTGGAAGCGGCCGGGATGACTTTTGAAAATGTAATCAAAACTTCTATTTTCCTGATAGATATGGAAGATTTTGCAAAAGTGAATAACGTTTACGGAAGCTATTTTAATGAAACGACAGCACCAGCCAGAGAAACTATTGAAGTAGCCGGTTTGCCGAAAGACGTAAATATCGAGATTTCGATGATTGCCATGAGATAGTGGCAGTTTATAGTTTAAAAAAAACGATGCTCATGTTGAACACCGGTTTTTTTTAATGGAAGTTTCTAACTGGCAATTAGTTATTTAAACCCAACAACAGCAATTGCGCCGTAGCTTCGTTGGTGGCCAACGGAACATTGTGGACATCGCAAACCCTGATCAACATGTTGATATCTACTTCGTGAGCGTGGCTCGAATTCGGGTCTTTGAAGAACAGTACCATTTTGGTTTTTCCTTCCGCCACACGCGCGGCAATTTGAGCGTCGCCACCCATTGGGCCTGACAGCATTTTCTTGACTTTGAAACCTGCTTTTTCGGCTTGCCCGCCAGTGGTTCCGGTAGCGATGAGCTTAATGTTCTCGCGGTTCAAGATGTCTTTGTTCTTATTTAAGAACTGCACCAGTTCGGCTTTTTTTCGGTCGTGGGCGATGATGGCGATTTCCATTTGAATTGGGTTTGAACACAGATTGCACGAATTTACACAGATTGGATTAAAAACAATAAAATCCGTGATAATCTGTGGAATCTGTGTTTACTTATTTAGTATGTGATAAGCAATCAGTCCGTCGATCGGGCGGCGCAATACATTGCCGAGTTTTATTTTGTGTCTTTTGAGCACTTCGTCGAGTTCGTCTTTGAGATAGAACGCAATTGAACCTACGAAATGCACCGGAATATCATGGCAGTTGTCGAATTGCTTAATGTAATTCTCTACAAAATCTTCCATTTCTGCGAAGATGTACTTACGGCAAAAATCGGTGTCTTTGTGCTTGATGATGAACTTGGCGAAAGTAGCCAGATACGCATTCGGATTCGGCTCTTTGTATAGATTGTTCTTCACATAATCGGGTTCGATGTTGTATTCTTCTTCGAATTCTTTAGCGAGTTCCGAAGGCATTTTGTTGAAGTAATAACCGCGCAACAAATGGCGACCGAAACGGTTTCCGGAGCAATCGTCCATGGCGATATAGCCTAGTGATTGTACTTTCTGATGCAACACTTTTCCGTCGAAATAACTGCAATTGGAGCCGGTTCCTAAAATACAAACTATAGCTTCTGCGTCTTTTGGTGTAGTGGCGTAAACCGCAGCGTAAGTATCTTCGTGAACAGAAACTGCAGCGTGCGTAAAATATTCTTCGAAAACCTGTGTCAGGAAATTTTTCATCCGGTCGGTACCGCAACCCGCGCCGTAAAAGAACAGATGGCTCGCTTTGTCTTTGTTGTGCGAGATATCGAATTTGTCATCTAGTCGGTGGATGATTTCATCCTTAGACAAAACTTCAGGGTTGAGCCCTAGGCTTTGCGTGGTAAACAATACTTTGCCTTGGTCGTCGATGGCAATCCAATCTGCTTTGGTCGAGCCGCTGTCTACGAGTAATTTCATTTTTTTGAGTGCCTGAGTTGCTGAGTGCCTTAGTGCCTGAGCTTCCCAACTTTGGTTAGTTAATGAATTGTTGTTATGGGTTGAATGCCTAGCCCCGATAGCAGCGGTATCCTTTTGAGTAATGCAATGGAGCAAAAGATTTAGCGGATAGCGGGATTGAGCTTCTAAAAAATAAAAGTCCCATTAAGAAATAACGGGACTTGGTAAATGTACTTTTTTATTTTAAACCGGCAATGTGTACCGACAAATCGATGAGTTTGCTTGAGTAACCGTACTCGTTGTCGTACCATGAAACGATTTTGAAGAACGTCGAGTTCAGGCCAATTCCGGCTTTGGCGTCGACGATTGATGTGCGCGGATCGGACACGAAATCTTGCGAAACCACGTCGTCTTCGGTGTATCCGATGATATTTTTGTATTCGGTTTCAGAAGCGTTTTTAAGCACTTTCATGATTTCTTCGTACGAAGTTTCTTTGGCTACTTTCACGGTCAAATCGACTACGGATACATCAACAGTTGGTACGCGGAAAGACATTCCGGTTAATTTTCCGACCAATTCCGGGATAACCTTAGTAACCGCTTTTGCTGCTCCGGTTGAAGATGGAATAATATTGACACTAGCGGCACGACCGCCTCTCCAATCTTTTCTTGATGGGCCGTCGGCGGTTAATTGTGTGGCAGTGGTTGCATGAACGGTAGTCATCAAACCTTCTACGATTCCGAAATTGTCGTGAATAACCTTGGCCAGTGGCGCTAAACAGTTTGTGGTACATGAGGCGTTGGAAACAATCGTGTCTGCAGCAGTAGCTTTCAAGTGGTTGACACCCATGACAAACATTGGCGCATCGGCTGATGGTGCGGAAATGACTACTTTTTTAGCTCCGCCGCGAATGTGCGCTTGGGCCATTTCTAAAGTGGTGAAAATTCCGGTGCAATCGGCTACGACTTCTGCTTGTACTTCGTCCCATTTTAAGTTTGATGGATCTTTTTCGGCAGTTACTCTGATGTTTCTTCCGTTAACGAACAATTTGCCGTCTTTTACTTCTACGGTTCCGTTGAAACGTCCGTGAACTGAATCGTATTTTAATAAATATGCCAAATGATCTACATCGAGCAAATCGTTGATGGCTACTACTTCTACGTTATCTCTATTCATAGTTTCGCGGAAAACAATTCTCCCGATTCTACCGAAACCGTTGATTCCTAATTTTACTTTTGACATTTTTTTTTAGCTTTTAGCAGTCAGCGATTAGCTGTTAGCTAGTCACCTCCTACTGATTGTATAATAATTTCTATAATTTCTTTTCTTAAAGCTAACAGCTGATAGCTTATTGCTGACCGCTTAAGTTGACATGATATCAGAAACCCTTAGCAACTCGCGGTCGATTTCCGTGTGACCTTTGATGGCTTGTTCCAGCGGCGTCAGTGCCACTTTATCGGCCATAAGCCCAACCATATAATTGGATTTTCCTTCGAGTATGGATTCGACGGCCTTCACGCCCAAACGGCTTGCCAAAACGCGATCGAAGCAAGACGGCGCGCCTCCTCGTTGCATATGGCCTAAAACCGATACGCGAACGTCATACTCAGGCATATTCTCATCAACGTAATCTTTGAGCTCGAACACATTTTTCCCGATCTTATCGCCTTCTGCAATCACGACAATACTGGAAGATTTTCCTGAAGCTTTACTTTTCTTGAGTGAATCGAGTAATCTTTCTAGCCCTAAATCTTCTTCGGGAATCAGGATTTCTTCGGCTCCAGCTCCGATTCCGGCGTTCAGTGCAATATGACCGGCATCACGGCCCATCACTTCCACAAAAAACAGGCGGTTGTGCGAACTCGCGGTATCACGAATTTTATCGATAGCTTCTACAACCGTGTTCAGCGCGGTATCATAACCTAAAGTATGGCTGGTTCCGAAAATGTCATTATCTATGGTTCCGGGAATGCCCATCACGGGAAAACCGAATTCGTTGTTGAATATTTCGGCTCCGGTGAAACTTCCGTCTCCACCAATCACCACTAGAGCATCCACTCCGGCAGCCACTAAATGATCATAAGCTTTTTTACGGCCTTCAGCACTCATAAATTCTTTGGAGCGCGCCGATTTGAGAATTGTTCCGCCTTTGTTGACGATGTTGTTTACGCTTCGTGGCCCCATTTCTTTGAAGTCGCCTTCAATCATGCCCTGATAACCGCGGTAAATACCGATACATTCTACTTGATGGTAAGCGCAGGTTCTGACCACCGAACGAATTGCAGCGTTCATTCCCGGCGAATCACCACCGGAAGTCAGCACGCCAATCTTTTTTATGGTTTTAGTCATTTTTTAGCTTTTGAATTGTAAAATTAGCAAATAGCTGTTATCAAAATCCGGTTATTATTATTCCTTTAGTGTTTTCGAGGAATTTCAAACGATTTCGTTAATAAGTTTTAAAAAAAGGGGTGTAAAAAGAACGGAAATTCACAGATTTCTGAATTTTTGCTAGACGAGCCAAGAAATTAATCGTCAGTAGGAACGGCTTCGTGGTTGTGGGGTTCCGACGGCGATTTCTTTTCTTTCTTTCCCTTAGGATCGACGAATTGAATATAATCGGGCGACATTTCGGAGTCGGAAACTTTGTCTACTGGTTTGACGATTTCGATTTTCTGATTCTTGAAAATTTTCGCGAGCAATTGTCGGAACGTGGTAAAATCGACTTGATAGGTCAAACCAATGCCTTGCGTATAGCCGATGCCTTGCCCAATGTAATTGATGTCGTTCTCTTTGTTGAACATGCGCAGGTTCATGGTGCCATCTTCATTCACGCGGTATTGTACCTCGACATCTCCGACTACTGTAGATTGTGTCAGTCCACCGACGGGAACACCAAATTTCCCGTTGATGCTGATGCGGTCGCTGATTTTGGTCGAAACGGTCAAACCTACGCGACCATCAGTTTCTCTACCCGGATTTCTATCGGCCGACACCAAATCGACACCGACGACAATCTTATCTTCATTATCGTTGAGGATCGAACCGAAAATATCGCCCACTTTCTCGTATAAATTATTGGTAATCGAAGTTTGGTTCAAACCGTCAACACTCAAGAAACTACCGGTGGATAAAAGTACTAAGGCTTGCTTCTGACGCACATCTTTGTCATCGAGTTTGGTCTGGATTTCAGATTTAAGTACCGAACTTACCGTCGGGAAATTGATCGTAAAATCAGGTTGCGGGTTGCTCAAGTTTCCTTTGAGGCCAATAACAACTTCAGTATCCACTTTTTTGTTGAACGACGGATTTTCAATAAGCACCGCCGGATTTGCTGATGTTTTATACACTGCCTCAAGATTCAGATTCGCCCGCATCGGATCGCCTTCCCAAGTGACAGAGCCGCCTTTCTTGATAGTAAAAAGTTTGTTGATAATTCCGCCGTAACGGAAATTGTAAGTTCCTTCATAGGCTTGAAAATCGCCCCACATATTGAACTTTCCAAGCGTGTTGATTTTGAACAGCAACGAACCAAAACCTTTTCCTTTCATCCCGTGACCGGAATTTCGGTCTAGAATAATTTCGACCTCAGCTTCTGGCGTAATATCGAAATTGAACTCAAGTTCTACGCCGCTATCATTTTTCTGTGTTTGGGCAATTCCTTTCTTCACATTGAACTTTTCGTTCTTGGTCACAAAATGGATGTAATTATTATCGCCGGTACTTTCTGCATCGCTGATAGGAATTTTAATCGTCGTGCCTTGCTCGGATTTCCCGTCTACTTTAATAAACAAATTGCTGATCGGACCAGTAATCGTCGCCTCGCCATCCATGTATGCAGTTCCGAAATAAGCTGCATCTTCACTGTCTTTAGTATCTAAAGCCAACATTCGCTTAGATTCGACACCCAAATCAAGCCGCCAGTCAGAGAAATCCTTGTGACCGATACTGCCGTAGAGTTTTCCGGTAGTGCCGTATTTGGTATCAATCATGTTGGCGTTGCGGATGATGAATTTGCGTTCGGTGACATCGACTACGGTTTGGTCTTCTACTTTGTAATCGACGTTGAGATAAGGAATGCCAAGCCCAGCTTTATCAACTAAAAGACGACCATTGATATCCAAATCATCAAGATTGCCACCGATATTGCCACGGCCCGACGCAAAACCGCGAATGTTCGAAATTACACCAGCGCCCAACGAAGAAAGCACCCCGAGGTTGAACTGCTCGAAATTCAAATCCAAGTCGAAATTGGTTTGCTTATCAATGATTTCAATATTTCCTTCGGCTTCAAAAGCTGCCACATTTTCATTTTCAATCGAAGAATCGACATAGAATTTCTGAAAGTTCGCGTCGCCCATAATACTGAGGTTCATCACCCCAAGGGCAATATCATTAAGTTTCAGATTGTCAATACGCAAAGCCGAAGTCGGTTGGTAAATTGAATTGTCTTGTTTGAGCGAAATTTCACCGCTCAGACTTCCGGTGGTTTTAAAACGCTCGTCCATCCTAGGCAGCAAACGTTCGAGTTGCACCTGATTAAAGCTCAGACTCAAATCTTTGTAGGCCTTATCTTTAATGATTCCGGTGAGCTTTGCCTTTTGGTTGTCGTGCGAAAGTACGATGTCTTCAATATTGAAATTCTTGAACTTTTTGTCGAAAATAATGCGGTTGTCGCGCGTGTCATTTTCGTTGAGATACCAGAGAAAATCATTGACTTTGAGTTCTGATTTCTGAATCCCGACGATGTTCTGACGCTGGGCATCGATGGTGTGATAAAGATTCAGACTATACGCATCTTGGCCAGCATCGCCGCCTTTGAATTCCGTGCGCAAAAACAAAGTGTCTTTGGTAGTGATATTAATCAGACTGAAATCACTGACTTTATAATGCTTGGTGTTGATTGTATCGAGCGAAACATAAGTATTATAAAGCGGGTTTTTATTGTCGATATCGACCTTGATATTATCAAACGAATTGCTGTAAGCCTTGATTTTAGGTGAAGAAAAATTGAACTTGAAATCATCGGTATCCGAATCGATGTTGCCACGCAGTCTGGTATTAGAGCCGATTTCGATACCCGGATAAAACACTTCGACAATTTTGTTGTAAATCGTAAAATCGAATTTGAGGTACTGCCCTTTCTTGACCGGATTGCGCGAATAGTTGGCATACAAACTACCGGCAGAATTTTCCAGCATTTTCTTGAGTGAATTGATTTCGAACTTTCCGACAACCTTACCTTGAACAATATCTGGCGATTCTATCGAAATGGTGCGTACATTATTTGGGTCAAAACTAGAATGCAGCGAAAAATCGTCAAAATAATAATTGTCTTTGTTGTTGGCGTAAGAAGTTGTGGTAAAATGCACATCGCCACGCAAATCATCGAGCGTGTTTCCGACCACGTTCACTTTGATATCGCCTTTAAAAACCGATACCGAATCGTTTTTTACAAAGTTGAGTTGGCGCAAATTGGCATAATCAATCTTGGTTTCAAAATTATAGTTGATGGCCTTCCTGCCCAAACTCACCGCACCATTGAAATCTAGAAACAAATTCGGGTCATTGATGAAAACCTTACCTTCAAAAACCGGATTCTTGAACTTGCCATCGACAATAATTTTGCTGTAATTATAACCGTTGTATCTAATCTTGTATACATCGCCGGAGAAAGCCGTATTGAGGTATTGCTGCTTGAAACCTTGCCCGTCGACATCGATGTTGAGCGTTACTTTGCCTACGTCATTTCTGCCTAAAAAAGCACCTACATCAAAAGCTTCGAGTATGATATTGCCCTTGTATTTGGCGTTGTCGATGTTGTCAATATCACGCATATCGAGCTGCGACTGAATGTTACCCAACGCCGTAGCCATATAAAAATCTGCCACAATCGTTTTCACGGTAATTTGGGCCTTTCCGTGCAAATCGAACTGGCCAATTTTTTTGAGCGAAGTAGGCAATTTCGTACCGAGTATATTCGGCAATAACTTGACTAAGTTGTTGTAATTTGAGGAAACTTTACTGAAAGTACCATTCATGTAGAAGAACTGCTTGTCGTTGCCGAAAAGATTCTTGAAATTCACATCGCCGATAATCTGTGTATTCTTGCTGTCGATAAGACGCATTCTTCGGGCAGTGAGATTGTTCAAGGTTCCGGTCACTTTGGCCTTCAGCGAAAAGTTCTGATTCGGCCCCATTTCGTTGTAGAAATACCGAATATCATTGGTTGACAGTTCCGCTTGGTCGAGGTCAATATCGAAACGCACTTTGTTGTTGAAATCCTGAAAGTCTTCGCGACGGTAATTCAGTGCCACTTCGCCTTTGAAATGAGAATATAAAGTCGTCACCTCTAGTTTTTGAAGCAGGATATTTTTCTTGGTGTAAGTAAAATCAGATTGAAGATGCTTAACAAAAACACCGCGATGGTCTTGAAATGACATTTTTTGTATTGTCGTATTGACATTCGGTCCTTTGATTTTAAAATCCGTCACTTTGGCATTGAGTTTCGTAAAATCAACATCTTTAGGTACTTCGCGATTTTCGTCGATTAAGATAAAACGACTATTTTCAAGATAAACTGTATTGGCTTTGAGCAGAAATTTCCCTGAAGAAGGTTTACCATCATCGAAAGCAGCAATGAATTTGTCGATATTGGTGTCTTTCTCGCCTTTGTAAGTTTTCATATTCACTAGCAAACGATGGAATCGAACCGTTCCGAAAAGCAAGTCGCCGTCGATAAGTCTTTTCAAATCGAGAATATCGGTGTGAATGCGATTGGCAAAAATCAGTGTGTCTTTGTGATGGTCACGTATAAGCACTTTCTTGAGCTTGACCACACCAAAAGAAGTTATGGCAATTTGTCCGATAGCAATATCAGTTTTGTATTCGCGGTTCAAACGTTCGGTAGCATACTGTGCAATTTTAGTTTGTACAACTGGCAAGGTCAACGCGATACCCAACACCAATAGCAAGAGTATGAGCAGCAGCAGCAAACGAACTATTATTTTCCGAACGCGTTTTATGAGAATGTTCTTTATTAATTTTTTAATTAATGCCTATGAACCGGCGCAATTGATAAAATTTGGCTAATTTTGACAGCGCTGTAAAAATAGCATTTTTTTCAAAGCATTTAGTGCAATAGCAACCAAAAATTTACCAGTATTTATGCCCAATGAGCGTATATTTATTTTAGCGATTGAAAGCTCCTGCGACGATACAGCAGCGGCAGTATTGCAAAACGACAAAGTGCTGTCGAATGTTGTAGCCAACCAATTGATTCACAACCAATATGGCGGCGTCGTTCCTGAATTGGCTTCGCGTGCGCACCAACAAAATATCGTTCCGGTAATTGATGCAGCGCTGAAAAAAGCCAATGTGACCAAAGAACAACTCTCTGCCATAGCATTTACTCAAGGTCCAGGTTTGATGGGTTCGCTGTTGGTCGGAAGTTCGTTTGCCAAATCCATGGCGATTGCTTTGCAGATTCCGCTGATTGCCGTGAACCACATGCAGGCGCATATTCTTGCGCATTTCATTGACGAAGAAGGCTTTGACAAACCTACTTTTCCGTTTTTGGCATTGACAATTTCCGGTGGTCATACCCAAATTGTCCGTGTGGATGATTACTTCGCCATGGAAATTATTGGTGAAACGACCGATGATGCTGTAGGTGAAGCTTTCGACAAAAGTGCTAAAATCCTTGGATTACCTTATCCCGGCGGACCATTAGTGGATAAATTTGCTCAGGAAGGCAACCCGAATGCCTTTGTTTTTACCAAACCCAAAATCCCCGGGCTTGACTTTAGTTTCTCGGGATTGAAAACGGCAATTCTGTATTTTATTCAAAAACAGGTGGCAGCCAACCCGAATTTCATCGAAGAGAACAAGGCCGACATCTGTGCTTCGATTCAACAGACGATTATCGAGATTTTGATGGATAAAATCAAACTTGCCGTAGAAGAAACCGGCATCAAGCAAGTAGCCATTGGTGGTGGTGTTTCGGCCAATTCGGGTATTCGAAAAACATTGAAAGATGCCGAGGCAAAATACGGCTGGAAAACCTACATTCCGAAATTTGAATATACTACAGATAATGCGGCCATGATTGGAATTGTCGGTTATCAGAAATACTTGAACAAAAGTTTTGAGACTGCTGCTGTAATTTCTAAGGCCAGAACCCAATTTTGATATGCAGCTTTTTTACAACCCGGAAATCGATTCTAGTACTTTGAGCTTCAACTTCGACCGCGAAGAAAGCAAACATATCATTAAAGTACTCCGAAAAAAAGAAGGTGATAAATTATTTGTTACAAATGGTTTAGGTTTTTTATTTGTTGTAGAAATCACAATCGCATCAGACAGTAAATGCAGTGTCAAAATCGTCGAAACTCAACAAGCCGAACCATCAAAATTCAACTTGCATTTGGCAGTAGCTCCAACTAAAATGAACGACCGCTACGAATGGTTTTTAGAAAAAGTAACCGAAATTGGAGTTGCCGAGATTACACCTATCATCTGCGAACACTCTGAGCGAAAGGTGGTCAAAACAGACCGACTCGAGAAAATTCTGGTTTCGGCAATGAAACAATCCAAACAATTCTATTTGCCCAAACTCAATGAGGCCGTTTCATTTAAAGCATTCATCAACCAACCGTACGAAGGCCAACTATTGATTGCCCATTGTGAAGAAACCGATAAAAAAACACTAAAAAATATTTTAAAACCAAATCTCGATGTAACGATTTTGATTGGCCCTGAAGGTGATTTCTCTAGCAAAGAAATCGAACAAGCTTTAGAGAAAAAGTTCGTCCCAGTTTCGCTAGGTCAGACACGGCTGAGAACCGAAACAGCTGCTGTTATTGCTTGCCATAGCGTTGTTTTTATCAATGAAAATTCCTAATATTACCTCCACAAACCAAACAAAAACTCATGAAAAAACTTTACTTCATATTTGTGTTCTTGGCATTCAGCTTTATAACTACGGCGCAGACTCCTTTGGCGCAAATCAGTATAGAGAGTCCGTCAATGGTTTGTTCTCCCGGGCAGTGCAGCTTGCTGACCACGACACACGCTACTTTAAAATCATCGACCGATTATACCGTCGAGAGTATTCCATACAGCCCGATTTTTCCTTTTGTTGGAGGCGTAACAATCAACACCTCTGCTGACGATGTTTGGTCGCCGGAGATCAATTTGCCATTTAATTTTAGTTTCTATGGCAATTGCTACAATTCGCTTTTGGTGGGAAGCAACGGATTAGTCACTTTTGATTTAACCAATAACAACCCAGCGGGAACTTGTCCGTGGCAATTTACCCAGACTATTCCCAATGCCGCTTTCCCGGTTAAAAATGCAATATATGGCGTTTATCAAGACACTAATATCGCGGTTCCACCAGTAGTTAATCCAAGTTTGCAAAACGTAAATTATTATGTGTTGGATACCGGAGTGAATGCGGCACCCAACCGGGTGTTTGTGGTTAACTTTAATGAATTACCGATGTTCCAATGTAACAGTAACGTCGGACTCCAAACTTCACAAATAGTGATTCACGAAAGCACCAATATTATTGAAGTCTTTGTAAAAAGCAGAACCGCCTGCACGACTTGGAATTCAGGATCAGGCCTTATCGGATTGCAGAACGCGAACGGAACGGCTGCAGTGGTTCCTGCGGCGCGCAACACCGGTACTTGGTCAACCACCAACGAAGCTTGGCGTTTTAGCCCAAATGGTGCCGCATTGCCTGTTACTTACCAATGGACAATTAATGCGGTTCCGGTTCTGAATGAAACTTCAGATTCGATGCTGGTCTGCCCTACCGAAAATGCCACGTACCAAGTTCAAATGACTTACGTAAACTGCAACCTGACAACCGTAGTCAGCTCTAATTCAGTCACTGATATTCTAATGCCTGATCCGGGCATAGGCGTTCCTGTAGACTATAGTGTTTGTAGGGAGTTTCCTTTTATTTATTCTACTAATTTGACATCTAACGATATCACAGTCTTGAACGGTCTGCCAGCAGTAGATTATTACATCAGATACTACGAAAATCTTGAAGACGCGCAAAATACGACCAATAACTTCATTTCGAATCCTACAGCATACACTTTCACGCAAGACAAAACGATTTATATGGTCATCGAGAGCCTAATTACTGGTTGCTTGTATGTCAAACCATTTTCATTGACAGTACTTCCTGTTGTTTCACCACCGACAGGCGCGCCAACCCAAGATTTTACTGAAGGTCAAACCTTGGCAGACTTGGAAGTTCAAGGCGAGAACATTACTTGGTATGATAGTGCTGTGGGCGGAAACCAGCTCCCGTCAATTACTTTGTTACAAGACGACACCACCTACTACGCCACACAAATTGTCAACGGATGCGAAAGCAATCGCGGTGTGAGTCCTACTCGTTTTGCGGTTACCGTAAATCTGGTTTCGTTGGCCAATGATACATTTGTAGCCGGCGTGTTTACGGTGTTTCCGAATCCGGTGAATGACAAGCTTACAGTTAAGTCGAAAGAAATTATCAAATCTATTCGCATTTATAATATACTGGGACAACAAGTTTTACAGTTGCATCCGTATCAAAATGAATCGCAAATCAATGTGGCACAATTGAATAATGGCGTTTACTTTTTAACACTCGATAGCGAGCAAGAACATCGTTCGATCAAAATCTTGAAAAAATAAAATAGGATGAAAAGAAGTTGGATACTCTTACTTTTATTTTGCTACTGTAGCTCTGCTCAGGAAATCGCTTTACTTAAATATAATGGCGGCGGCGACTGGTATGCGAATCCAACTTCTTTGCCTAACCTAATCAAGTTCTGCAACCAGAACATACACACTAAATTGAAGCCCAAACCAGCGGTCGTGCAACCTTCCAGCCCAGATTTGATGTCGTATCCACTGGTGCACATGACCGGTCACGGCAACGTGGTTTTTAGCGATGCCGATATCGTCAACTTGAGAAATTATCTTTCTTCTGGCGGATTCCTACACATCGACGACAATTATGGCATGGACGAATTCATTCGCAAGGAAATCAAGAAAATAATGCCCGGTTCAGAATTGGTCGAACTTCCTGCCAACCATCCTATTTTCCAGAAACCATATGCATTTACCGGCGGTGTTCCGAAAATTCACGAACACGATGGCAAACGTCCGCAAGCTTTTGGGATTTTTATCGATCAAAGATTGGCGTTATTGTATACCTTTGAAACTGATTTGGGTGATGGATGGGAAGATGCTGATGTACACCACGATCCGGCAGAGGTTCGCACCAAAGCACTAAAGATGGGGGCAAACATCGTGAATTACGTTTTTAACAATTAAAGAAATGACCGCAAAAATCATCGCCAACGGAATCCTCAGGGCTTTGGGAATTATCCTAGCAGTGTGTATTGGCGTGTATTTTCTATATCAAATTCAGACCGTTATTTTATACTTAGTCGTGGCATTGATTCTCACTTTGATTGGCAATCCGATACTAGATTTTTTAAAAAAACGACTGAAGTTCAAACACACTTTGGCCGCAGCCTTTACCATAGTGTTCTTTGTGCTGATCATTGTTGGTTTTATGCTCTTGTTTATTCCGCTGATTATCAATCAAGGAGAAAGTTTGTCGCTATTGAATACGACCGAAATCGAACAAAACATACTCCGGCTGATGGATGAATTGACTGTATTTCTCGAAAGCCATCACATTGATGCTGAAGCCTTACTTAGAAGTCAAAAAAACGCTTCTAACCTAAATATTACTGTCATTCCTGACTTTTTAAATACTTTACTGAGCACCATTAGCAGTTTCGGAATGGGTTTGGCCTCGGTGCTGTTTATTACTTTCTTCTTCTTGAAAGACCGACGATTGTTTATTGAGGGCGCGAAAAAACTAATCCCCGACAGTCATGAGGAGCAAATCTTGAATTCATTAGACAAGATTAATGTGTTGCTCTCGCGCTATTTTATCGGATTGCTCGTTCAGTTACTGGTGGTTTTCATTTTGTATATGATTGTATTGCTGATTTTCGGTGTGGAGAATGCCATTGTGATTGCCTTTTTGTGTGGCATTTTGAATATCGTTCCGTATATCGGCCCAATCATCGCTACTGTTTTAGCAGCGATTTTAACAATGATTAATAATCTTGGTGGCGATTTTCAAACCGAGACTTTACCAACTACTATTTATGTTTTGATAGGGTTTTCACTGGTACAATTCATCGACAATAATTTTTCGCAACCGCTGATTTTCTCTAAAAGTGTGAGTTCGCATCCGCTGGAAATTTTTCTGGTAATTCTCATCGCCGGTTTTCTTTTCGGTATCGTCGGAATGATTGTCGCTGTGCCACTATTTACAATTTTAAAAGTCATTGGCAAAGAATTTTTCCCTGAAAATGTGTTAATTCAAATGTTTACTAAAAATATCTAGACTTGCAGTTTTCCTTGCTTGCGCCCAACATTCAGCAGTTTATAGAAACGCATACTGAGGCGGATATCCATCGTTTGGCGTTACAGAAAAATCCGTTTCCAGAATTGCCATTTACTCAAATTTTAGAACAAATTTTAGGCAGGCAGAAAGCCAAGAACAAGCTGCCCCATTGGTTTGCCGCAAAAAACATACTTTATCCGAGTAAAATTTCGATTGAACAAACTTCTTCTGAGAAAACGGCTGCCTACAAAGCTTCCCTAATTTCTGGCGAAACCCTTATTGATTTAACTGGCGGTTTTGGTGTAGACGATTTTTATTTTGCTAAAACTTTCAAAATGGTGACGCATTGTGAAGCCAATGAAAAGCTTTCTGCAATTGTTAAGCACAATTTTGAACAATTAGGCGTTGGGAATTGTGAATTTCACGCCGGAGATTCTAAGGAAATTTTACAGGAACTCCAACAGAATTTCGACTGGATTTACCTTGACCCTTCGCGGCGTAATGAACAGAAAGGAAAAGTTTTTATGCTACGTGATTGCGAACCAAATGTTCCTGAATTACTGGATTTCTACTTTCAATATTCCAATCAGATACTAATCAAAACAGCACCGATTCTCGATATTACGGCAGGTTTGAGCGAACTAAGAAATGTAAGGCAAATTCACATCATTGCGCTTGAAAACGAAGTCAAGGAATTGCTTTGGGAAATATCAAAAGGCTACAATGGTGTTATTAAAATTAGTACCATCAATCTCAAAAAAAATGGCGATGACTATTTTGATTTTAATTGGAATGAATCGTTGCAACCGAGCTACGGTTTACCAAAAACATATCTTTACGAACCCAATGCAGCCATTATGAAATCAGGTGGTTTCAATGCCATTGGATTACAATTCGGGCTTGAAAAATTGCATCCGCATTCGCAACTATTTACTGCGGAAACCTTGGTTGATTTTCCTGGTAGAATTTTCAAAGTCGAGTACAACATCGCTTACCAAAAAAGCGAAATGAAAACACTTTTAGAACAGACCAAAGCCAATATTACCGTTCGCAATTTTCCAGATACTGTGGAAACTATACGCAAAAAATGGAAAATTACTAATGGCGGAGACCGTTTTTGTTTTTTCACAACCGATGTAAATAACCGCAAAATAGTTTTAATTTGCGCCAAAATTCAAAACTAGTATGAAACGCTTTTTCTTGACTGTTTTTTTACTGACCATCACGACTACTTTTGCACAAAAACCATGTGATTTCACTACCAACGTCACGGATTCGATTGGGAATTACAAAACCACTAAAGAATACTTGATGTATGAAAGAAACTTCGCTGGAAATTCAAGCTATCTTTTTCATTCTATTGTGATTACTGATGGTTTGCCAATGCTAAATGTGCAGATTTTGGAAAAAAGCGAAGGATTCATCAAAGCCAAGTGTTTCGATAAAAATTCGAAGTTATTCATCCAACTCGAAAACAATAAAATCATCACGTTGCTGCACCTGAACCAAGAAAGTTGCGGAACTTTGGTGCGAGACGATAAAGGAATAAATAACCGCGTATTGACCGGTTATTTCATTTTTCCGAAAGGCGATTACGAAGATTTGAAGAAAATCCCTACCACGATGATTCGCGTCAAATTTGCCACTGAGAACGCAGATTATATCATCCGAAAAGCGATAAAATCAGAAATTGACGGTTCGCTAACCGAGCCTGAAAAGTACTTCATTGATTATTTCCATTGCATCGAGGGCAAAGACTAATCGCACTTCCATTTAAAATTTGAAATGCTCTCCTTTCTGGCATTTTTCAGATTGTAGTGCCACCACTCGCTTTGAAAAATACGGAAGCCTGAACGCGTCATTATTTTGCGTAACAATTTTCGGTTTTGCTTTACTTGATCTGGAAGATCTTCATAGTCATGGCTGGCCTCGATACCGAAATGATCGAATAATGTTCCCATGTCAAGCACTGCTCCGGTGCTGTCTGCTAAAGTGATATCGACAGCGCCGCCGCGGTTATGTATCGAACCTTTTTTAGGATCGGCTACATAATCTGGGTTAGAAACAATCTGCCACATTTTTTTCTGAATATCCAGCGGACGATAACAATCGAAAATCACAATCTTATAGCCCCGTTTTAGGAATCTTTCGTTAGCTTCGATTAATGCTTCGACTGTTTTATATCTTAAATAACAAGCTTCACAATCATAAACTTTAGTTTTCAAGAAATTGTCTTCGGTGGCGTATTTCATATTGTAAATAAAATCCGGACTGTAATCTTTAAGATTGACAAATGTGGTGTCATTGGGTTTTGCCTCTTGACCGATACAATGAAGTGAAGGAACTAAAAATAAGATGATCAAATACCTGAATTTCATTTTGCTTTTGATTGTTCACAAAGAAACAGAATAATCTCTGGATATTCTAGCAATCTAGCCCAACAGAACTCTAATTTTTAAAATTGTTTAATAGTAATTCTCGTTTAAACTAAAAGTAAAGCTTTCATATTTAACAACATAGTGTACTATTTATCGGAATTTTAATTAAAATTCAACTTTAGCTTTATACACTGATTTACAGTAGTTAAAAAAAAAACAAATTTATTTTTGTTTAATCTTTTTTTAAAAACATTAAACTAGTTTTACAGCAAAACTAAATGAAACACTATGAAAAGAATTACAAACAATCTGAAATTGATGCTTCTGCTTCTGATTAGCAGTGTAGCATCAGGGCAAACTGCCAGACTACAAGTCATTCACAACTCTGCGGATGCGGCGGCTGAATTTGTTGATGTTTATCTCAACGGAACATTATTATTAGACAACTTCAAGTTCAGAACTGCAACACCTTTCATCGACGCTCCTGCCGGTGTTCCTGTCAGAATCGATGTGGCTCCTAGCTTGAGTACTTCTGCTGCTGAAAGTATTTACGATGCTACTGTTACCTTGACAGCCAACCAAACTTATGTTGTTGTTGCAGATGGAATTGTGAGTCCAACCGGATATACTCCAAACCAAGATTTCGGACTAGCAATTTATGCACAAGGCAGAGAAGCCGCGACCAACGCTTCAAACACCGATGTATTGGTTCACCACGGAGCTACCGATGCACCGACGGTTGATGTCGTTGAAACCAGTATACCGGCGGGAACTATTGTCAATGATCTTGCTTACACCGACTTCTCTTCAAGCTATCTCGAATTGCCAACAGCCAACTATACGCTCGATGTCAGAGATGCAAGCGGAACTGTGACTGTAGCAACCTATTCAGCGCCATTGGCTACTTTGGCCCTTCAAGGAAAAGCGCTTACTGTAGTAGCCAGCGGATTCTTGAATCCAGCCAACAATAGCGAAGGACCAGCTTTCGGGCTATGGGTAGCTTTGCCAACCGGAGGCGATTTGGTGGCTTTACCATTGGTTACTCCTACTGCCAGACTACAAGTCATTCACAACTCAGCAGATGCTGCGGCTGAATTTGTTGATGTTTATCTCAACGGAACATTATTATTAGACAACTTCAAGTTCAGAACTGCAACACCTTTCATCGACGCTCCTGCCGGTGTTCCTATCAGAATCGATGTGGCTCCTAGCTTGAGTACTTCTGCTGCTGAAAGTATTTACGATGCTACTGTTACCTTGACAGCCAACCAAACTTATGTTATTGTTGCAGATGGAATTGTGAGTCCAACCGGATATACTCCAAACCAAGATTTCGGACTAGCAATTTATGCACAAGGCAGAGAAGCCGCGACCAACGCTTCAAACACCGATGTATTGGTTCACCACGG
>NZ_JAAJBU010000003.1 GCF_011392125.1 Flavobacterium lotistagni | reverse complement strand
CCAATGTGATGGGGATATTCGCTCCACTAGCGTTGATTTGATAATTTACTGTGGCATTCGGCGTTCCGGTGAAACTAATAGTAGTAGTACCTCCAGAGCAAATCGTCGTCGTGCCCGATATCGTGGCGGTTGGAATCTGAATCACACTCACCAAAACCGAACCCGTCAAGATCTGGCTACAGTTCGGGGTGCCGCCGGTTTCAACACTAAGAATATTATATGTCGTATCTGAAGTGAGATTGCCCGTGGCGATACTCGCATTGCCCGTAGCATCCAAAGTAATACTCTGGCTGGTGCCGCCATTGATGTCATAATTCACTATCGCATTGCTTGTACCGGTGAAACTAATCGTGGTTCCTGTTCCGGCGCAAATCGTCGTGGCTCCAGAGATACTCGCTGTAGGAAGCGCTATTACAGTAATAGTAACCGATCCGGTTTGGGTTTGACTACAACTCGCTCCTACAGATACATCCACCAAATCAAATGTAGTGGTTGATGTTAATGGTAAAGTCGTAAAACTAGCTGTTCCTGCTCCGTCCAAAGTAATACTCTGAGCCGAACCGGTATTGTTTATCAAGTAAGTCACTGTAGCATTGGGCGTACCGGTAAAGGTTATCGTAGCAGTGTCGCCTGAACAAATCGTTGTGCTACTAGAGATAGACACCGTTGGCAGGTTGGTGATGCTAATGGTCGAAGAACCCGTAAGGCTCTGGCTGCAATTCGGTGTGCCGTTAGAATCAATGCTGATTAAATTGTAGGTCGTCGCGGTTGTTAAAGTACCCGTGTTGATTGTCGCGTTACCCGAAGCATCTAAGTTCGTGGTAGTGTTCGGACCTGTTCCAACGTTATAAGTTACCGTAGCGCCCGGGGTGCCCGTGATAGTCAAGGTTGTGCTCGTGCCTGAACAAATCGTAGTGCCTGACGATAGGGTGGCCGTGGGGAGTGGTTTAACCGTTATCAATACTGAGCCAGTCAATACTTGACTACAGTTAGGTATTCCTCCGGTTTCAACACGAACAATATTATATGTCTTATCACCCGTTAGATTTCCAGTAGAAATACCGGCATTTCCCGTCGCATCCAAAGTGATGGTTTGGTTGGCTCCTCCATCAATATTATAGGTTACAATCGCATTGGGCGTTCCAGTAAAACTGACCGTCGTTCCGGTTCCAGAACAAATAGTTGTCGTTCCCGAAATAGTAGCAGTTGGCGTTGGTTTCATCATCACTGTTACTGAACCTGAAACTGTTTGACTGCAATTGGGCGTTCCTCCTGTTTCAACACTTACCAAATCGAAAGTAGTGGTGGCTGTTATAGGCAGTGTAGTTAAAGTTGCGGTTCCTGCTGCGTTTAAAGCAATGGTTTGATTAGCACCAGAATTGTTAATCAGGTAATTTACGATAGTGCCCGGAGTTCCGGTGAAAGTAATCTGAGCTGTATCCCCAGAGCAAACTGTTGTCGTCCCGGAAATACTGACAGTTGGAATCGGCTTTACTTCGATAGTGGTAGTCGCGGTGCAAGAATCCGTAATTCCGGTTTCTAATGTTACGGTAAAAGTATAAGTTCCGGCTGTTGTAGGCGTTCCGGAAACCGTAAATGTCCCCGCAGAGAAAGACCCAATAACACCTGGCGGCAAATCAGCTAGAGGAACTGAACCAGTAGTAGCGCCCGTTGAAGAGGTATAGGTTATTGGAGTAATGGTATTTCCCACACAAACCGACTGGGTCGTTGATGAAGCCGTAACGGTACAAGTACAATTGTCAATAGTAACGGGTGCTGTCGTAGAAAAATAAGGACAGCCGCCAGTAGGAAGAATTTCATACTTAACCGTATAGGTATTTACCGCACTTCCAAAAGGAGTTATTGCTCCGGTGTTCGGATCGATAATCAAACCCGGCGGAGTAGCGGAATAAGTTCCGCCCGGAGTCAAAGCGGTATTAGTAACAGATTGGGGAGTCAACTGGTTGTTGCAATACGGACTCGCGCTATACGAAATAGTTCCCGATGGCCCGGGAATCACGTTCAGATTAAAAGGTTTTACCGATACGCAACCTGATCCGGTTCCGATATCTTCAATCCGAACATAAATGGTTGCCGAAGTACTCGAAATAGAGTAAGTCGCCAAATCCGCATCAGGGATAATTCCTGTAGGTAAGCCATATGTTGCCTCACCTCCAGCATTGGTGTTGTAATAAGTAATGAAATAATCTGCTGGGTTTAATGTCGAGGTGATACGGGCAGTCTGATCAATATTAAAAATATAAGGCCCTGGGGCAGAAGTACACAAATTCAAATCTAACGGCGGTGTGGCCGGAATTTCCGGACTGTAAACTACCGTGATATCATCCACTGCTAGCCTACATCCGCTCGGGGTGTATTCTTCAAAAGTGTAAACTCCAGCTTCGGTTAAAGGCAAATCAGGCGTCGTTTCCCCAGCAATCAAAACGCCATCTTTATACCATTTGATCAGGTTCGCGCTTGGGGTAACTCCGGAATTAATCGTTGCTACCGTACCATAACAAAGCGTAACCGTGTCGCCAAAGAAACCGCCACTAACAGACAATTGCAATGGCTCAATGCGGAAATTCTTGATAAAAACACCCGAATCAAACAAGTTGTCATTGCCCGGACCAGCATTGGCAATCGCTAGTTTAATATGATAGGTTTGCCCACAAATCAGAGGAGCTGTAGCGCGTAAAGGTCTGGTAAAACCGTCATACTGCAAATGCGGATTAGCTCCAGGTGTATTACCGATACCGTTGGCCACATAATAAGTACAATTTCGGCAAGGCCCTCCGTTGGCTATTCCGTTGTTGACATTGCCGATGGATACCACATTGGAGGCTGTTGTTGTGGTTGGAATTAACGCAATATTAATCGCCCCGCCAGCATAAGGACCCGCCAACCCTGGACCACTGAGAAAAAAACCAAACGTATCATTAAATGCAGAAGCCGTCCATTCAGGATACTCTTCAGAAGCAAAAACGTAATCGAAATTGAGCACCAATCCGGTAGCTACGAAATCAAATTCCAACAACGCCACATTATTGATCGCTTGCCCAGAAAGTAAAGCTAAGTCTGCGTCACCTTGCGTTACCGTCGCTGTTGGGTCGGAACTATTAGCGGCATTATTCGCACCGTTGGCTACAGTTGCCTTACCAGTGGTGAGCAAGATTCCGGCATCGAGACCCAAATTGGTCGGGTTGAAATTCGTACTGAACTCTGCCGCTTGATCTCTAATGGCCGCCGCTTGTGCAGCAGACCGGTTGAACTTGATATTGAAAGGCACTACCCCATTACCTACCAACACATCCTGAACCAAAGAAGCCGGTGTACGGGCAGTGTTGTTAATAATCAATTGTGCTTGGGTGGCCACTCCCAACAATAAAAACAGAACTAGTAAATTTTTCCTCATCCCTTTAAAACCCAACAAAAAGTTAAATAAATGCTTAATTGCCCAAATATAGATAAATGCACAACATATCTTCGTTAAATTTGCAAAAAAATAGCCTATCATGATTAAAATCAGCATAAAAGAAACCCAAAACCCGACGATTCTCAAATTCGAATTTCCTGACTTTATTACCCAAAACCAAAGCTTCGAATTCAAGAATATCGACGAGGCAAAATCTTCACCACTAGCCCAACAACTTTTCTATTTGCCCTTTGTAAAAACCGTTTACATTTCCGGGAACTTCGTCGCCATCGAACGCTACAGTATTGTCGAGTGGAACGATGTTCAGGAAGCCGTGGCCGAACAAATCGAAAACTTCGTCAACCAAGGTGGCGTGATTGTCAAAATCGACGAAGCTTCCGCTCAAAAACAACCCGTTACCGTTTACGGCGAAACCACTCCGAATCCGTCCACACTTAAATTCGTGGTCAATAAAATGGTCACCAAAAATGCGGTAGAATTCAAAAACATCGACCAAACCAGCCCGTCGCCACTAGCCAAAGCTTTGTTCGAATTCCCTTTTGTCAAAGAAGTTTTCATCGACGAGAATTACATTTCAGTGAGCAAATACGACTCTTACGACTGGAACGAAATCACGCTCGAAGTGCGCACGTTCATCAAACAATTCATTGAAAACGGCGGCACGGTGCTCGAAGAAAGTTACCTCGCCACGCCCAAAGCCGAGAAGCAGAAAATCGAAAATTTCGACCAGCTCGACACGACTTCTCAGCAAATTGTCAACATCCTTGAAGAATACGTCAAGCCAGCCGTAGCAGCCGATGGAGGAAACATTCTATTTGATTCCTACGACCCGAATGACAAACGCGTCAAAGTGGTGTTGCAAGGCGCGTGCAACGGTTGCCCTTCATCCACTTTCACGCTCAAAAGCGGCATCGAGAACATGCTCAAAGACATGCTGCAAGACCAGGAAATCAAGGTCGAGGCATTGAATGGCTAAGAAATTATAATTTTAAGCGTTTCTTTTAGAGGTGCTTTTTTATCAGAAGCTGATCCGGCTGTACGCTATTATCTTTTGCGCTGAACCCCAGCACAAAAGGATAGCCGCTGCCATCCGGGCTAGGGCTTTTATCCCAACAATCACTTCCAACTCATGAACGAACTCTCGAAAGAAACTAGCCCTTACCTATTGCAACACGCCAACAATCCGGTGCATTGGAAAGCCTGGAACGAAACCACTTTAACCCAAGCCAAAACCAGTAATAAGCTCATCATCGTAAGTATCGGCTATTCTGCCTGTCATTGGTGCCACGTCATGGAACACGAAAGTTTTGAAGACGATGAAGTAGCACAAACCATGAACGCAAATTTCACGAGTATCAAGGTCGATCGCGAAGAACGCCCCGATGTCGATGCTGTTTACATGAAAGCCGTTCAAATCATGACCGGGCAAGGCGGCTGGCCACTCAACATGATTACACTTCCAGACGGAAGGCCAATTTGGGGCGGGACTTATTTCCGCAAAAACCAGTGGATCAACGCGCTCGAACAGTTGCAGGAAATGTATCAGTCGCAACCGGAAAAAATGCTCGATTACGCCGAAAAACTGCAAACCGGACTCAACCAATTGTCGATCATTCCCGAGACGCAAAACGAAAACACCACCGACTATTTTTCGCCACTTATCGAAAAATGGAAAAAAAGTTTTGACCACGAATTCGGAGGCATGGCGCGCGCGCCCAAGTTCATGATGCCCAACAACTACGCTTTTCTAATGCGTTACGGCCATCAAAACAACGATCAGGATTTACTAGATTTTGTCGATTTGACGTTGACCAAAATGGCTTACGGCGGTTTGTTCGACACAATTGACGGCGGATTCTCGCGCTATTCAGTCGATATGAAATGGCATGTGCCGCACTTCGAGAAAATGCTCTATGACAACGGTCAACTGGTTTCGCTTTATGCCGATGCTTACAAACGCACCAAAAATCCATTGTATAAAGAAGTCATCGAAAAGACCTTAGCGTTCGTTTCTCGTGAATGGCTTACTGCTGAAGGGGCTTTCTATAGTGCACTTGATGCCGACAGCCTCAACCCATCCGGAAAACTCGAAGAAGGTGCATTTTATGTCTGGACCGAAGAAGAACTGCAGCAAATCCTTCAAGAAGATTTTGATTTGTTTCGCATCGTTTTCAACATCAATCCTTTCGGACATTGGGAACACGACCATTATGTTTTGATTCAAAGCCAATCTTTAGAAACCATCGCCAAGCAAAACAATCTTGCCATTGTTGACATTCAATCTCGCAAAAAAGCATGGGAAAAACAACTGTTTGAAATCCGGGAAAATCGCCCAAAACCGAGGCTCGACGACAAATGTTTAACTTCTTGGAACGCGCTCATGCTCAAAGGTTTTGTTGACGCTTACAAAGCATTACAATATCCAGACTATTTAAAAACCGCACTAGCTAACGCAAATTTCATTGTCAATAAACTTTGGTCGGCAGACGGCCATTTGTGGCGCAACTATAAAAACGACCAAGCCAGCATCAATGCGTTTTTAGAAGACTATGCCATCGTCATCGAAGCGTTCTCTGCATTGTATGAAGTCACATTCGATGAGCAATGGCTTCAAAATGCCAAGCAACTGACGGATTACAGCCTTGAGCATTTTTACGAGGAAAAGCTCGGTTTGTTCCGTTTTAAATCTGCACTTGACGAGCCTCTGTTTGCTTCGCATTTTGAAACCGAAGACAATGTGATTGCTGCTTCCAACTCCATTATGGCGAAGAATTTATACCGGTTAAGTGTTTATTTCCATCATGCTTATTACGAGAAAATCAGCCGCTCGATGACCAAGAAAATCCTTCCCACTATTGACTATCCGTCGGGATTTTCGAACTGGTTAGAGGCTGCTATGAATTTTTCACCCGAGCAAAAAGAACTTGCCGTTTGTAGCCCGAAAGCTATCCATTTCAGTGAAAAGTTTTCAGTACAATATTTTCCGAATGTTTTGCTAGCTGGCACTTCTAAAAACAGTGAATTGCCTTTTTTATCGAATCGGTTCCAACCTGAAGAAGATTTATTTTACGTCTGCCAAAACAAAAGTTGCCATTGGCCACAAACTGATTTTAACTGCGCTTTGAAAGAATTAGTTTCTTGAAAATGAATCGCTTCTATTTTTTTGTACATTTGAACGTTAACCATAAAAAAACAAACCATGGGATTAGGATCATTTTTTAAGAATTTATTTGGCTCGTCTGAAAAAGCGGGCGAAAAAGTAACTGACAAAGCCAATGATTTTGTAGACTCAGCGGTCGATAAAGCCAAAGAAGCCGCGGCTCCAATTTTAGAAAAAGCCGAAGAATACGCAGAAATGGCCCAAGAAAAAGCCAGCGAATATTCAGACAAAGCCGGTGAAGTGGTCGGCGATATTATCGAATCGGTCAAAGAAAAAGCGGCTCCATTGATGGATAAAGTCGACGAGTATGTAGACCAAGCCAAAGAAAAAATCGCAGACACAGTCGATTCAGCCAAAGACAAAGTAAATCACCTCATGGATGACGGTTCGGAAGAAGCCCAACAAAAAACTGAAAATACGGCCAACAGAATCGAGGAAGATGCCGATTAAATCATAGAAAAAGTTATTTTTGCACCAGTTATACCTTCTCAATTTGGGAAGGTTTTTTATTACTCAAAATGGATTTAAAAATAGACCTTATCGACCAATACGCCGCTTCTTTTACTAAAGTATTAATAGACTACGCGCCCAAGCTGGTCGCCGCTTTACTGATGCTCGTCATCGGGATTTGGGCCATTCGTTTTATTACCACCATTACCCGAAAAATCATGGTGCGCCGCGAAGTAGAACCCACTTTAATCGAATTTTTATCAGACATTATTTTCTGGGGATTAAGAATTTTGTTGTTCATCGCAGTAATTTCAAAACTTGGGGTTGAATCTTCGTCATTTCTGACCATTTTAGGTGCCGCGGGTTTGGCCATCGGTTTGTCTTTGCAAGGCTCGCTCTCGAATTTCGCCGGCGGTGTACTGATTATTTTGTTCAAACCTTTCAAGCTTGGCGATACCATCGAAGCCCAAGGTGTTTCAGGAATGGTGATTGACATTCAAATTTTTGTCACGCAATTGCTCACGGCCAACAACCAAGTGATTTTTGTACCTAACGGTGCTTTATCTAATGGAACCATTATCAACTATTCGCAGCAAAAAACGCGACGCACGGATTTGACCATCGGTATTTCTTATGAAACCAATATTAAAGAAGCCAAAGATATTATCACCAAAATCTTAGCTTCTAATCCTATGATTCACAAGCATCCAGAAGCTACAGTTACCGTTCGAGAAATGACTGACACAGGAATTAAACTGGCTATTCGGGCTTGGTGTGCCAATGAAGATTTTGGAGATGTTTGTGCCGCCATTTTCGAAGATTGCAAAATCGCTTTCGATGAGTCAAAAATCGATTATCAACCTTTTGTAAGAGAAAATTCGAAATAAAATATCGAGAATGTGGATTATCAGCAATTTTATTTACCAACTTAAAACTCTTCTTATGAAAAAACACATAACCGCCCTAATTCACATTTTATTTTTTGCCATGACTTCAATGGCGCAAATTAATGTAAACGACACGAATCTTGATGCCGTAATTTTGAGGCAAGGTGCAGGAAAAGTGTTTAGAAACCCTAAAAATTCGCAAGAGAAAATACTGGGTTCACCCTATCACCAACTGATGTTTGCTCAAGCCAAGGTGGACAATGTCGCTCAGAAGTATTTCATGCGGTACAATAATTATGCAGACGAATTTGAATTCATCACCCCGAAAAATGACACCTTAGTTCTGGATAAAATTGACGATTTCAGCAACATCACTATTTTAGGAACCAATAAAAAATACAAGTTGGTTACTTATTCTCCTAACTCCGAGAAACCTAAAAAAGGCTACTTGATTGAATTGTATCAAAAATCCTCTTTCGGTTTGTATAAAAGAGAATGGACTTCTTATTATGCTGGAAAAAAAGCTAAAACTACTTTGGAGAAAGACATGCCGCCGAGATACAACAAAGAAAAAGATTATTACTATTTGAAAGACGGAAACGGAAATATTTCTGATTTCCCTGAATCAAAAAAACAACTTTTCAAATTGTTTCCAGACAAGAAAGAAGCAATCGAAACTTTTGTGAAAGACAACAAAATTGATTTCGACCTCGAAGCCGACCGCATCAAAATCATTAACTTCTTAGCGCAGTAAATCTTACTTTTTAGGCGTTGTTGTCATGAAATCTTTGAGGTAATAGGGCTCGAAATAAGCCACATCTACAAAGTCGTTTTGCTGGAATTTCGCATAGCTCAGCAAGGCCATTTCACTAGCCGATGGATAAAGAATATCGTCTTTGAAGTGCAAATCTTCTTGGTTAAGAATTTCCCGGCATTTAGAGGCTCCATCGCCCAATAAATATATTGACCCAGAAAGCGTTTCAAACGAATTTGCTTCAATAATCTGGGCCTGGGTTTCCCTAACTTTCTCGTAGTTCGAATTAAAAACCGCAGTATAAGCTTCCATTCTGCGGGCATCAATCATTGGGATAATGAATCCTTCCGAAACCTGAATTCTTCGGGCCAAAACCTCGAGAGTATCCACCGTAATTAGCGGAATATTGAGCGCATAACACAACCCTTTCGCAGCAGAAACACCAATGCGCAAACCTGTATAAGAACCCGGGCCTTGACTCACGGCAATTGCGTTTAAATCTTTATAGTTGAGTTGCAAGCCCAGTAAGAGTTCTTCAATAAATACATGCAATTTTTCGGCGTGCGAATAACCCGACTCGGCTACTTCTTTGCAAAGCAAGGTTTGCCCATTTTGCGATATAGAAACAGAACAGTTCTTAGTGGACGTTTCAATATTGAGAATCAGTGCCATTATTTTTTGGGTTCGGTTGAATTTTTCTTGTCGGCAATTTTGACTTTATCGCCTGAATTTAAATCTTTGGCTACGGTGGTATATGGGCCAGTAATAATGACGTCGCCTTTTTGTATGCCTTGGGTGACTTCAATATTGGTGTCGTCTTGAATACCGGTTTTGATAATGCGGATTTTAGATTTATCGCCTACTTTTACGAAAACACATTCGTATTTCTTATCGCTTTTGGGCTTGACTTTATTTTCCTCAGAATTTGGATCTTCTACGCCCAGCTTCTTAACTGCTGTGGTGTCTGATTTGACTACTACAGCACTGATTGGAATTCCGAGTACCTTTTCCTTTCGCTGGGTAATAATATCAACTGTCGCGGTCATTCCAGGACGGAAAGGCGAATAGCTCGCCGGCTTGCCCATCAATAATTCCTGATAAGATTCCTTCAAAATTCTGACTTTGACTTTGAAATTGGTCACTTGATCAGCGGTTAAAGCAGTACTGGCCGAATTCGAAATACTAGTGACCACGCCGCGGAATTTCTTCTTTAAGTAAGCATCCACTTCTACTCTGGCCGAATCGCCGACGTTGATTTTTACGATGTCGTTTTCGTTCACATCTACTTCGACTTCCATGTTATTAAGATTCGCCACGCGCAAAAGCTCGGTTCCGGTCATTTGTTGCGTTCCCAGCACACGTTCGCCAAGTTCTACGTTCAGCATCGAAATCGTTCCGTCTGCCGGTGCATAAATGGTGGTTCTTCCGAGGTTGTCTTTCGCTTCATTCACCGTAGCCGACGCACTTTTTACATTGTAATAGGCCGATTGTTTATTGGCTTGCGCGCTTTCGTAGGCGGAAACGGCTTTGTCCCAATCTGATTTTGAGATAATGCCTTTCTCGAACAAGGTTTTACTGCGATCGTAATTCGCCTTGGCTTCGCGAAAAGCAGCATCGGCTTGACTTAAACCTGCTTTAGTTTGTGATAATCCTGCGATGGTTCTGTTATAACCCGATGTATACAAATCTGGGTTAATTCGCACTAGCAAATCGCCTTTCTTGACTACTTGTCCTTCTTTGATGGGCAGTGCGATGATTTCGCCAGAAACTTCCGATGAAATTTTAACTTCTATTTCCGGCTGGATTTTTCCCGTAGCCGAAACCGTTTCAACAATGGTCATCGTATCAGCGCGAGCCACCTCAACTTCAACGATGTTTTCTTTGTTGCCGATAATTCCTTTTTTTGACAGCACTATCAATACCACCACCAAAACTAAGGCAGCTCCGACTAGAAAATAAGTAGTTTTCTTTGACATAATCTGGTTTTTATTTAATTACCACGGGAACGCCAAAATAAAATTCGACCACCTTGGTTTTGAAAATATAATCGTATTTGGTGCGCAACACTTCGGATTGGGCGTTGGCATATAAACTTTGGGCTTGACTGAAATCAAAGGCATTCATCATACCAACGGCATAACGTTCTTTGGCGTAATTGAAAGCACCTTCGCGGGCCTGAAGTGAAGTGAGCGCGGCTTCATAAGCTTTGTAAGCACCTTTGGCATCAGTGTACGCGGTAAAAACACTCCGCTCTAAATCTAATTCTGCTTGTGAAAGGGCTATCTTGCTGCGTTCCAAAGCAACTTTTGATCTTGAAACATTATTGCGTGTGGCAAATCCGTAGAAAATCGGAACACTAAGTTGTACTCCGAAATTGTGGCCTTTATTGTCGCTGAACTGATTAAAAAATGGAGCTGCATTACCGTAACCAAGGAAATTTCCCGCATTGTCGAATTTTGGAATTTCGGCATAAGAAATCCTAGTGTTGAAAGAATAAAACCCTTTTAAAGTAGGCTGATAAGCACCTTTACTGATTTGAACATCTTTTTCTGAAATGGCGAGATTGGTTTGGGCAATCTTTACCTCGACGCGTTCTTGTTTCGCTTTATCGTAAATGGCTTCTGGCGTTTGAAACATGACTTCACTTTGTTTGGCGTCGTAATCCGGATCGGCCACGTCGAAATCGCGAAAATCTTTAAGCTGGAGCAATTGGGCCAAGCTTAATTTTGAGATGAGTAAAGTATTTTCACCGGCTATTACGCGTTGTTGGTCAGTGGCAACAGTCGCCTTGATATCTAACAAATCGCCACTAGGAATCGAGCCGGCATTGACTAACTCCTGAGTACGGACCATTTGTTTTTCATCAAGTGAAAGTTGCTCGCGCTGTACTTTGATGTTTTCCATGTTGAACAAAATCTGTAGGTAAGCATTGGCTACATTCAAAGCAATGTCGTCACGCATTTTGGAAAGTTTGTACTGAGCGGCCAATTGTGAAAGTTTGGCTTTGCGAAAAGTATTTTGGTTTTGAAGGCCTTTGTAGATATCGATTCCGGCATCTAAACCCGCAGAAGTAAATTGTGTAGTTTGATTCTCTAGAGTATTGGTGACGATGTTGGTATTCAATCCGATGTTCCAAGAATGAGAAGCACTGGCTCCAATACCCGGTAGAAAATTACTGACGGCGGCACTTTTTTCAATATCGGCACTTTGCGAATCTAGCTGGCTTTGCTTAATGCTGATGTTGTGCTCTAATGCGTATTGCACACATTCTTGCAGTGTCCATTTTTTCGATTGGGCTTGAACCGATAAGGAAACGACAAAGACAAAACTGATGATTTTCTTCATGCTAAATGGGTTCAAAGAGTGACAAAGGTACTGTACAATTTTAATTTTAATCTTACTTTTTGGTCAAAAAATAATCGTGGATGGTTTTGCATCGATACCAAAACAAAGCCGTTAGACCGCAGCCAATATTTTTTGTTACAAACCACCTGCAAATAATCCGCTTTGACTAATTTTGCGACACTAATTCTCTATACAATGACTATCGGTTTGCGTTCCTTATTATTACTATTCTTGATTTTGATAATCAGCAGTTGCAGCAGCACTCAAAAAATCGAAGCGTTAAAACCCGAACCGGACGATGCTTCTCCTTTGTTGTATGACAATGCGGTTTCTTACATCAACATTCCGGTAAAAATCAAACTCAAAGATATTGAGAACCAAACCAACAAAACACTCAACGGGCTAATCTACGAAGACAACAACATCAACGACGATGACCTCGAGGTCAAAATCTGGAAACTGGCACCGATTACTTTAGAACAAACGAACGGCAAAATAAAAACAGTATTACCGCTTAAAGCACTGGTAAAATATCGCATCGGCACAAACAAATTAGGCATCGACCTTTACAACGTAAAAGAATTCAACTTTAATGGCAATGTGAATTTGCTCAGCGAGGTGCATCTGACGAACTGGAAAATCAACACCAATACCGAATTCAAATCGCTGAACTGGAACGAAAGTCCGAGTGTGACCGTGCTAGGAAAAGCGGTGCCGATTACCTACTTGATTAATCCGGCCATCAGTCTGTTTAAAACCAAAATCGAAAAAAGCATTGATGCCGCCATAGCCCAATCGATGGATTTCAAACCGAACGTACTCGACGCTTTAGAAAAAATCTGTACGCCATTTCAGATGAATGAAAACTACGAAAGTTGGCTCAGGGTCGTGCCGCAGGAATTATATGTAACCGACTCAAAATTACAACCGAATGCCGTCGCTTTTGAAATGGGGCTCAAATGTTCTATGGAAACTTTGATCGGGCCCAAACCTGAGAATCGTTTCGACCGCAATAAAATCTTGCTCAAAGCTGTACAATCGATGCCGGAGCACGTTACGGCAAACATCGTCGCAGTATCGACCTATGAGCAAGCTTCGAAGATCATGACCAAAAATTTCGCCGGGCAGGAATTCGCATCGGGCAGTAAAAAAATCACGGTACAAAACGTCGGAATTTGGCACAAAGACAATAAAATGATTATCGCGCTCGATGTACTGGGAAGCGTTAACGGGCGAATTTACCTCAGTGGTTTTCCTCAGTATAACGATACTACTAAAGAAGTCTATTTCGATGATTTGAATTATGTGCTCGACACCAAAAGCCGTTTGATGAAAACTGCCAATTGGTTGGCACAAGGCTATATCTTGAAGAAAATCCAGCAAAGTTGCCGCTATTCGATCCAGCCCAATTTAGACGAAGGAAAAGCCAGTATGCAAAAGTACCTGAAGAATTACTCTCCGATGCCCGGCGTGTTTGTTAACGGCAGTTTGAAAGGAATCGATTTTCAGCGCATCCAACTCACCAACAAAGCCATTATTGCCTTTGTAAAAGTAGCCGGCGATGTTTCCGTTTCAGTGGACGGGTTCTAGGATTTGCGCTTGCGGTACATCCGGAAAATGAAAATACCGATGGCTCCAACCAAAATGTAAGGAATCATCATCAGGTAAACAATTCCGTCATTGACTGCTTCTGCTTTTTTTATATTGCCTTCACCTTCAAGCGCAGCCCGGCACATGGCGCATTGTCCGTAAGAAGAAATCCCAATCAAGAATATAAAAGTTCCCAATAAAAGCTGTCGAACCTTTATCGATTTTGGAATTCCGAACACGGCTTTTTTATACATAATATGGGGCAATCATCAAATAAACAATAACGCCCGTTACCGCTACATACAACCAAATCGGGAAAGTGATTTTCGCAATCTTTTTGTGGCGATCAAAACGTTCTGCCAATGCTCGAACATAACTAATCAACACCAAAGGAATTACGGCTATAGAGAGTAAAATGTGTGATATCAACAAGAAGAAATACACATAGCGAATAATGCCTTCACCGCCAAATTTGGTCGACTCCGAAGTCATGTGGTAAGCAACATACATTACCAAAAACATCACTGAAAGTGCGATAGCCAATGTCATTAGTTTTTCGTGAAGCTTGCGGTTGCCGTTTTTTATAGCCCTCACCGCAACCACAAGAACAATAGCCGTAATGCCGTTGATTGTAGCGTAAATCGGCGGAAGAAAAGTAAGTGGCTCTGTTTTGATACCAAAATCATCCAACTTTACGCTGAACAAAACTGCAACGACTACCGGAATCAATACTGACACGGCAATGATGAACTTATTGAATTTTTGCTCGAGCGAACCTTCGGATGCCAATGGCGACTGTATTTCTGTATTGTTTTTCATTATTCTTTTAATAAAATTGCAATGTCTTGTTTGATGGCCTTTACGCCGGTTTTTTCTAATCCATCATAATATAAAATTGGATTTCCGTAATCGTCTTTACGACAACGGATGTTTCCTTCTTTATCAATCAGGGCAAAAAGACCGGAGTGTTCAAAACCACCACTGGCTTTCTTGTTCTCACCGGCATATAAATTAAAACCCTTGTTGGCTAAATCGTAAATGTACTTTTTGTCGCCCGTTAAGAAATGCCAATTGGAAGATTTTACACCTAAGGATTCAGCGTGCGTTTTCAACACTTCGGAAGTATCGTGCTCAGGGTCAATGGTAATAGAAACAATGCCAAAATTCGGATTGCCAAAAAACTGCTGCTCTATATCGAGCATGCTTCGGTTCATGATTGGGCAAATTGATGGGCAAGTCGAAAAGAAAAATTCTAGTACATAGACCTTTCCTTTGTAATTGGTATTAGAAATTTTCTTTCCGTTTTGGTCTGTAAGTTCAAATTTAGGCGCTGGGCCAATCGTTTGCAATTTATCGGCTCCGGATTGGTTACCACTAACAGTATCTAAGCGTTCGCCTTTCACCACGTCACCATTTTTAATACGATCGATGATTTTCGGGACGGCGTAAATGCCGAACAATAAAACGATGAGCGACACCCAGATGTAGGATTTGTTTTTGAGCATAACAATAATTTATATTTGACGGTCTGCGTTGTTTTTCTTGAGAGCCAAACGGTATTCAGCCAAAATTACCTTGACATCGTCGGTCATTTCGTTATATAAATCGGACGGCGACGCGGCGTTGTAACCTTCTTTGTATTGGTCTTTGTCTTTGCGGCCGCGCAGGTTGCGTTTTTTATCGATGATAAAGACATTCTCGGTTCCAAAATGTGCATCGAGTTTTCCTTTGAGTTTTAATGTATTGTAAAAATCCTGAATTTCATTGGTGGGCGCAAACACAAATAACCATTTTGAAGTGTTGGTTAAATCTTTCAAGCTGTTCAGGATTTGCTTAACCTCGTCCTGCGTGCCTTCTGGAGCAATCATGACAAACTGGAAATCTTTGAAGTCTCGGTTTTTATTGTAAATTTTTTGATTCAAGTTGAAATAATTGCCCTTGTGCGTCAAAATATTATCGCCCGTAAAGCCTAGAATAGTAATTTTCTTATTGAGCGAGACCGGCTGCCCATCGAGTGATTTCCAATGCCCAATATCAGGAACTGACGGTGTCACAGTAGGCAAAAAAATAAAACTGTTGACACCTGTGGCAAAGAACAAATAGGCCACAATTGGCAAGACAAATAATATAAAAAGGATTAGGTTTTTTTTCATTGTGCGGTATCTGACAAAACCGTTACAAAAATAAAAAAAGGCACGCAATGCGTACCCTTTTCAGCGAATTAATATGTTGTTAAAAATTCCATTTTATTGTAGAATCTTTGAACACTTCAAAAATGTAATCTCCTTCGATGAGCAATATAAAAAGCAAGTAAATTACTAGAAAAACTACTGTTGCTACTACCGACCATCTAAGCCCTGGAGTTTCTCCTTCCATGTGCATGAAAGCCCAAACAATATAATAAGCTTTGAAAATAGTCAAAATATAGAAAATCCAATTTAGCAGGTTCATTCCTAAAAGCAAGTTATCGTGTAAAGCAGCAGGCTTGGTAATTCCAAGGATAACTTCTACTGTGGTGACTACTGATAGCAATCCGAAAACAAACCAGATTCTTTTGGTATTTGATGCGTGCTCGTGTGACATAATGATAGCTTAAATAGATTAAACAAGATAGAAAACGGTAAATACGAATACCCAAACTAAGTCTACGAAGTGCCAGTATAAACCGACTTTCTCTACCATTTCGTATGTTCTTCTCTTATCGTAAGTTCCTAGTAAAACGTTGAAGAAAATAATGATATTGATTACCACTCCAGAGAAAACGTGGAATCCGTGGAAACCAGTGATAAAGAAGAAGAAATCTGCGAAGAGTTTGCTGCCGTATTCGTTTCTCACTAAGTTGGCACCTTCGACTACTAAATGAGCATTGGCCAATCTTTTCTCAGATTCTGCTCTTGTTAGTACAGTTTTGTGTTTCGGCTTGCTTAGCGTGTGATCGATAGTAGCGTCTGCTTTGGTCGCTTTGTCGTCTTTGTAGATTACTTCAGTTCTTACTAAAATTTCAGGGTGCGCCTTGAACCCAGCCTGAACTTCGGCAACAGAATAGGTAGGCAAAGCCGGCTCACTCATGAACCATTTCCCTTTGTTGCGTTCGAGTTGCTCCCTTTCTTCTGGAAGTACTACCGCAAAATCTTCAAGCTTGACCCTTTTACCGGTATTGTCAACGAATTGCAACAAGCTTCCTCCTTTGGTTTCAATTGCACCATACTCACCGTGGATGAAATTCTTCCACTCCCAAGCTTGTGAGCCAACGAAAATCAAACCGCCAATGATGGTCAAAAACATGTAAAAAGCAACTTTGCTGCGGTTCATGTGATGCCCGGCATCTACCGCCAACACCATCGTTACCGACGAGAAAATCAGGATAAAAGTCATCAACGCTACATAGTACATCGGCGCTGAAACCCCGTGCATAAATGGGAAGTGAGTAAAAACCTCGTCTGGCAATGGCCAAGTTTCAATAAACTTAAATCTTGAAAAGCCGTAAGCCCCCAAAAATCCGGAAAAAGTCAAGGCATCCGATACGATGAAAAACCACATCATCAATTTGCCGTAACTCGCTCCGAGTGGCTCATTTCCGCCGCCCCAAGTCTTCTCTTCAGTGTTTGCAGTAGTAACTGTCGCTCCCATAAAGTTATTCGTTAAAAAGTTCCCAAATTTACATTTTTTTCTTATTTAAAGAAATATAAAAATAAAAACAAATAAACCCACAATAAATCCAGAAAATGCCAGTACATCGCACCTAGCTCTATTCCAAGGGTTTGACCTGAATTGTATTTTTGTTTAAAATGATTATAAATTATAATCAAAAGCGAAATCAATCCGCCCGCAAGGTGCGCCAAATGGGCAACCGTCACCACATACAAGAAAGTTGTTGTGATATTACTCGCAGTTCCGGTAAAATAATAACCCATTGCGATTACTTCTCCAAAACCCCTGAATTGCAAGAAAACAAATAAAATTCCGAGTGCCAAAGTAGCCCACAAATAACCGGATGTCGCGCTGCGGTTGTCTTTCTGGATGGCTTTTTTCGCCAAATGAAAAGTAATACTGCAACCAATAATCACCGCGGTGCTAATGAAAAAAGCGGTCGGCATCTGGAAATTCTTGAGCCAGTCAGCACGCGATTTACTCACTACGAAAGCACTGGTCAAGCCCGCAAACATCATTGTCATACTGAGCATAGCAAACAATAACAATAACTTAAACGACCGTTCGCTTCTGGCCTTCTCTTCCTCGGGTGTCATTTTATCGGGTGTCATTATCTTAAGAATTTATCGATGATATATACAATTTGCAACAAGGTAATATAGGAAACGCTCACCAACATCAGCGTTCTCGCCGCCTGAGCTGTTCTGGCTTTGTAAAGCTTTACCGCGTAGAACAACATCCACAAACCTAAAAGCAGCACAATCACTGCGCTAATTGGGCTAATCCATAAATCGCCTGTATAACCCAAAACCGGCAGCAACGAAGCGATAATCAGCCAAATTGTGTAGAGCAAAATTTGCAAAGCGGTGGATTTGTCTTTTTTTCCAGAAGGCAACATGAAAAATCCGGCCTTGGCGTAATCGTCATACAAAAACCAACCGATGGCCCAAAAGTGCGGAAACTGCCAAAAAAATTGAATCAGAAACAAAGTGCCCGCCTCAATTCCAAAATTACCGGTCGCGGCCACCCAACCCAGCATAAAAGGAATGGCTCCTGGAAACGCACCCACAAATACCGATAGCGGCGTCATGGTTTTGAGCGGCGTATAAACACTGGTATACAAAAAAATCGAAATCGCGCCAAACATCGCCGTCTTCGGGTTGATGGTATACAAAATGCCAATCCCTAAAATGGTAAGTAAGGTAGCGATTGTCAACGCAGTGCCTGTGGTCATTCTGCCTGAAGGAACCGGCCTATTTTTGGTACGATCCATCAGGGCATCGAGGTCTTTTTCAATTACTTGGTTGTAAGCATTCGATGCGCCCACCATGCAATATCCGCCCACTGCGAGCTTCAAAAGCACGAGCCAAAAGTCATGTTCGAAATCTGCCACGCCGAGCATAAAACCTGCCAGCGAGGAAAAAACCACACTCACCGCAAGCCGCGCCTTGGTAATCTCAAGAAAATCGGTCGTTACAGACTTTACAGAAACAGGATTTGCAGTTGCGTTCAAGGAAATCAGTGGTTTTTCAAAACTGCTGCAAATGTACTTTATCAAAAAGGATTTGACAAAAAAACAACTCATAAAAATCACCGCCCGCCTACGATTTTTTCTGAGTTTTTTCAGAAGCCGGGAACCTGCTCTTCACTCTATCTTTTGTGGCTATCAACTCAGGGGAAAGCAATAAAATAACTGCCGCCACAAAAGGATGCCGTTGCGATCAGGGCTAGGGCAAATCGCTAGTAATCGTAATACCAGTTGAAAATATCACAGCGCAAGCCCAAAGAAAACCAAGTGGTACTTTCTTTAAACGTGCTTAGCGTTTCCTGTGACGGGTCGAAATTGCGGTAAATCAAACTGCCGAAAAGTTTCAGGTTGGTTTGCGGATTGACCAAATAGCCTGCTTGCATATCAGCAATCATCACCGTGGTTTTGTTTCCTTGACCAATGACTACTTTAATATCATAAGGCCGCTGTTCGTTGTAGTTGCGGTATATGTTTGAGCCATAATTAAAACTATCGGCTGCCGTATTGAAATCGAGTCCGCGCACGCCATAAGTGAATTTGGCATCAGCAAAATAACGGCCTTTGTGGTAGCGTGCCACCAAAATCATCTCGCGAAAATTGCCGCCCCATTGATGCCCAACGTTCTGGTTCGCGTGTCCGTAGTTGGTCAGTGGGTCACTGTGCGAGTACACATAAGGGCGCACATGGTTGTATTCAAGTTGCAAAAGCAGGTTTTCCACATTAAAGGCATTGAAATACTTCACGCCCAACTGGTAACCGTATTTGTTTTTCCAACTTTGGTTGGATTTCTTCACTTCGGCGAGCGAAAACTCATCGAGCAGAAATTGCCCATACCAGTTGAGCTGGTTGTTAAACTTGTATTTGAAAGTGGCACCAAGCAGTGCATTTCCGGTTCGTGCTGAAGATGCAAATTCCACCGAACGGTAAAACACAATCGGGTTGAAGAAACTCATGTCAAACCCCCGTCCGTTGGTGTTGGCCCAAATCACCGATTCGAAAAGCCCGATGTTCAAGCGCTTAGTGGCATTCCAGCTCAAATAATGGTTCGCCATGTATTTGGTCGCGTAGGTTTTCTCACCAATTACTTCCGAGCGAATGTCTTTCAAGAACATATAGGTATTGGTATACTTGATTTTCCAGAAGCTCGTATTGATTTTGAAAAACGGATAAGGACTTACACCGTCAGTGGTGATTAAAGACCGATAACCATCACCGATGAAATTTCGGCCATAACCTGCTTGAAAAGTAAATATCTTACTCGGTGAATAAGTAATGTAGGCTTCTGCCATCGACATATCGTAAGCATCCTTTTTGAACCTTTTAGCAATGCCGACACCCGGAATTACCGCCGGATCACCTAAATCTGAGTCCGGGCCGTAAGGACGAATAGATTCTGCATATCGGTTGTAATAGTCTGCAAATCTTCCTTGGGTTTCAAAAATCGTCGTGCTGAAAGTAACCTGACGCCCCAATCCGCCTTGAAACTGGATTCCGCGGGTATTCAAATAAGTATATTTAAGTTCACTCGGACTGCTTTTTCCGAGTTGCAAATCAATAATGGGGTTAAAAGCAAACCAATAACCGTCACCTTGGATCTCGATTAAGTTTTCATTGAAAAGTTTGCGTCCCCACCAACCTTTTTTATCTTTTTTGAGCGCGTCGTTTTCTTTTCGAAAGTCAAAATACGGCGAAACCTCGGCATAAGAATAAGGCTTCACGGCCGTGTGATTGTTCGTACCCAATTGGTTCATTGCAGCATCGAAATGCGCATAGTAGCTGTGTGAGAACGGAACACCTAAACTGCTCTGAAACTTCGGGTTGTTGAATTTATGGTAAGTGACGTTATCGTATTCGCTGAGTTCCTTGTCGGCATTTTTGACATAGTTTCGGGCATCAGCCAAACGGGCTTCTTCGATTTCTTTGGCAAGCTCGGCAGCACTTTTCAATGGGACATCGATCTTTATACTGTACTTTGAATAGGTCGGAATTCCGTTGTAAGTGGCCGGTTCAATTTTCGGTAACTGCCCAAAAACACGTGTCGTTTCTTTAGAAAGTCTTTCCTCGTTGGCATCAATGTAAATTATTTTAAAAGTGCCTTCGGCCGTAACTTCGAACAACACCATGATCGTTCCTTTATAATTTGAGGTTTTCAAATCTTCCGGCACTTGGAAATTGCGGTAAACAAAATCGTGCACGTGAATGTTGAAACAATGTGCCGATTCTGCCTCATTCAAATTTTTACACTCCGGAAACATTGGGCTGGTAGCCTTGTTGGAAACCACGTTTTGCGCAGTCAAATTGAGCAACCCAAAAAGCAAAAAGAATAAAGGAAATATTTTTTTCATTCGAGAAAAATTAGTTTAGTAAGCCGATTCAGAAATTTCTCCGTCAGCAATGGCTTTCGCACCCGAAGTTCCGATTCTCTTCACGCCGAGTTGGATCATCTCGACCGCTTCTTGATACGTACGAACACCGCCGGCTGCTTTAATGGCTAATGGCGAGGCATTCTCGAGCATCATAATAATCGTTTCTACGGTGGCTCCGTTGGGTTCGCCATTTTTGGTAACATAAAAACCTGTTGAAGATTTCACGTACACGTTGTTGTAGGCATCTTCCTTGAAGTTCGACATCACGACATTCTTAATCAGTGTCGAAAGTTGTATAATCTGTTGGTGGCTCAATGCGGCCACTTCAATAATCCACTTGACTACTTTGTGATGCTCCAAACCCAAACGCGTGCAATTCAGGATTTCTTCTTTCACCAAGTCGAGATTGCCTTTTTGGAATGCTTTGTAATTGCAAACAAAGTCCAAATCATCTGCGCCATCATCAATCGCCTTTTGGGCTTCTTTCATTTTTTTGGCCCAAGAAGATTTGCCTTCAGGAAAGTCGATCACAGTTCCTATATGCAACGAAGATTTCGCCTCAAGTACCATTTCTTTGGCAAGCTTGACGCGCTCTGGGCGAATCATAATCAGTTTGAATTGCTCGTGAATGGCTTCTTGAATGAACTGGCGCGCCATCTGGATGCTTTCGGTTTCTGAAATACCGGCTTGTTCGGCGGTTTTCAGATAAGTTGAATCGAGGTATTGTTTGATATTCATGGCATAAAAATAAAAAATCCCACGGTTGCGGGATATTTTTTAATGAATTAATTTTTGATTCTTTTTTGTATTGACAATAGCAAGACAATAGCGAGAAAGGCTCCGAAAGTATTGGCAAAAACATCTACAATATCTGCCTTGCGCGAAGTGGTAAACAAGGCTTGGGCTATTTCAATCGCGACTCCGTACAGCAATGAACCTAAAATAACCTGAAAGGCTTGTTTGATTTCGTATTTGCCTCTGGCTTTAATATAACCAGACCACAAAACTGCAAAGACAAAATGTAAAAATACATGAACAACCTTGTCAAAACCGCCAAAACCAATACCAAACTTTGGCAAACTTTTAGAATTCATCAAGCAAAGAATGGCGATAAAAACCGTCCAGGCTGTTGCCGAAATCAAGTAAGGTTTCTCTTTAGGCTCCAATAAGGGCTTTGTAATCTTCACTCGAAAGCAATTGATCCATATCGGCCGCATTGGCCACTTTCACTTTCACCATCCAACCTGCTCCATAAGGATCTGTGTTTACTACTTCCGGATTGGTTTCCAATGCTTCGTTGAATTCGACAATTTCGCCTGCTACCGGCAAGAAAAGATCTGATACTGTTTTCACCGCCTCAACAGTTCCGAACACTTCGTCTTTGTTAAGGGTTTGGTCAACGGTTTCAACTTCTACGTAAACAATATCGCCCAATTCTTTTTGTGCAAAATCAGTGATGCCCACTGTAGCGATATCTCCATCAAGAGAAATCCATTCGTGATCCTTGGTGTACTTTAGGTTTGCTGGTATATTCATTTTATATTGATATTAAAGGCTCCAAAGGTATAAGTTCTGTTGGAGATTAAAAATTATTTACATTAATTCCCGAAATTATAACGCATCGTAAATCCGGCACGAATATTTGTCGTAGGGAACGAAGTCGAAATCACGGCTTTAGAGAACGAATGATCGTAGAAGAACAATACGGTTAAGTTCTTACTAAAAGCATAATCGGCACCAAGTCGCAAAGACCAAATATTTTGTCCGCCTGAAAGTTGGTTGTTATCGTAATCTAAATAACGTACGATGGTTTTGCTGTTTCTGTAAGACGCATCCAATTTGAGGTTAATATCACTTTTGATAATTCCGGTAGGGTTGTCTGCCAACTTCGAGGAAAAAATTACATCTTTGATTCGGTAACCCAAACCAATAGTATAATCGACTCCTTTGACTTCGGTCAATAAATTGTTGTCAAAACTCAATGACATCGAACGGTCTTTTTTCACTTCTGCCAAAATCTTGACCGAGTTTTTCATTTCGAAATCCAAACGAATCAGCGGGCTGAATTGCTCGACCAAATTAATATTGGAAATAAGTACTTTGTTGAGATAATTTCCACCTACATCTGTACCGATTGGGTTCTTGTCGTATTCAAAATTCGAACGGAATGCGTTAATCGTATAAGTCGCTTTATAGCCATGTTGCAGCGAAAGTCTTTTGAAATTGTCTTTGAAAAATTTGTAACGCATCAATCCGGTGTACTTGATGGTCCAGTTCGGAATTGGGAAATCTTTAAAAGTTCTGAGCGAAGTGCTTGAAGCATCCGACCCGGTATAAGCAGCCAAGAATGATGGAATTAATACCGCTTGGTTGTTCTTGCCAAAACCAACTGGAAATCCTTGATTGGCTGTATAAATGGCATAATTCGGGTTGTCGGTATTGGCCGGAATTTCATAACCCTGACCTCCATACCTCGGGAAATTTGTAGTGCCGTAGTAATTTTCAGCCAATCTGTTGGCAATAATCAGACGGTTGTTTCGGAAATCTTCGAAGGCAGCCGAATAATTCTCATCGCTCTGACTAAAAGCGGTTTTAATCAATACTGTCGATATGGAGTAATTACCAAAAGTGTATGGCGATCTAGAATTGTAAGCGCCCGTAATCGGATCTACATCGTACTGCTCGGAAAAGTTACTTACGTAGGTGCGGTCGGCGTTCAAATCAATTTTGAAATCCGGAAACAAATCCATATTGGCCGTGAAGTTGAAGGTGCGGCTGGTCACTTGGGTAAAACTTTGGTTGAAATCTTGGTAAGTCGTCAGCCATCCACTGGAAGCCGATTGCTGGCGAATGTCATCCTGTGAACCGAAAATGAATCCCAGTGTTGGTTTGGAAGAACCGAAAAAGCCCAAACCTGGAGTAAATCCGGGAAGCACCGTTCCTTTGTTTTCAATATAGTTCAAATTGATGGTCTTCACGCTGGTAAGCACACCAATTAAGCCATCCATAAATAAACTTCGACTCGAAGTCGCAGCAGCATTGTTGGTATTGACCACTTTCTGCCCAGGCTTTGGTGGCGCCGTTGGTTTAGGCGCCGGTTTAGCAGCTTTTTTGGTCAGGCCAATATACTTGTAAAACGAATCCATATTGAAAGCGGTGTTCAGTTTGTGTGAACTCGCATTTTGGATAGTATTTCCTAAGTTATAACCTTCTAGAACAGTCGTGTTTCGTTGCCAGTGATAGTCTCCGGTATAAGAATAAGTTGATTTAACGAAACTCAAAAACGGCAGTTTATTCAACGGCAAGTCATAGTTTACTACGAATTGTTGCGTATGGTTGTTGGGTTCTCCGGTGTTCCAATAATCCGTATATAAGGTAACGCTGTTGATTGGTTGGTCATTCTCATCGAGATAATTTCTAACGATATTGCTTGAGGAAGCCGTGTAATTCATCTTCAACGATTTGGTCAAATTGTAATTGAAACCATACTGGTAGTTGAACAAATAGTTCCTTCTGTACAAGGCATCCAGCGGCAAACCTACTACATCCACTTGACGGAATTGCTGTTTGTTGTATTGTCTGATAATGTTGGTGCTGAATGAAATGTTGGTCGGCAAGTAATTGAAATTAAAATCCGAAAGTAACTTCCAATAGGAACTTTTCTTCAAGAACTTGTTGTTTTTCAATGGCTCAACGGCTTTGGGCTGGAACGCGAAAGTATAATCAACAGTAGTGTTGACCGTCTGATCTAAAAACTTCTCAATTTCGTAATTATGTCTTTCCACTTGATTGAACGAATGCGAGAAAGTCAAATTTTCAGGGTCGTAAATACGTTGCTTTTGTTCAGGGGCACGCTCTTTTTTGACTCCGATAAAGTTGATGCTTTTGCGTTTGGTATAATCAATTGCGCGGTCTTTATATTCTGCTCTAAGATTCGGGTCTGAGGTAATGTCGAGCACCTTCTCGAGTTTGATATCTTGATTGAATGGATCGTATTGTGGGGTAATAGTTTCCTCTCCGATGGCATAATTGAACGGCAAATTGATGTGCCATTTCTTAGGCATGAGTTTGCCAAGACTAAGATTAGTGACGATATTATACTGTTGCACATCTTCACGGCTGCGTTCGTTTGGGCCTTGCTCTAGAGTTCCGAAACCAATGGTACTCATTTTTCCGGTAGCCGAAATGGTGGCAAAATCTGCCAAGTTGGTATCGATATTCACCAATGCGGCCATACCTCCATTGTTGTCCATTTCTGCCAAACGCAACTCGTTGAACCAAACTTCTCCTTTAATGGTTCGTGGGTTAGTTCCCTCGTTGGTAATGTTTCTAACGCCTACCATTAAGTTTCTAACCAAACCAAAGTTTGGATTACCGCGCACGCCCAATTTGAGCCCATTGGGTCTGGCGCCTGTTGGATCATAATAGATTTCTCCAGGATCCAGAGGTCCGTCATTGCGCATTTTGATTTTTAGGTTGGTAAGCTCTTCCAACTCTAAGTTGATATTGTTATCTGAAGGCCAAATATCTTCTGCTCTTCGGGCATCAGGCGAAGTGACTTTTAGCGGAATTTCCACTTCATAAAAGTTCTCAGTAAAGTCATTCCCGAAACGGATAAAAGCTGCCATCTCACCGTCGTTCAAAGTTTCATTTTGAAGTGCCTCAGCATGCAAGAACATCTTGAGTTTCTTGAACTGGCGCATGTCTACGTTGATGTTTTTGAATACTCCACGCGAATCTCCTATTTCTAGGCCCTGTGTTCCAGAAACCCTTAAAGCCAAAGATTGTTCGTTCTGATTGATAATCGTATTGTTGTTAAACAATTGCTCACGAACTACACCAGGAGGTGAAACATAATGCTTGGTTTGGGCATTCTCTAGAATATTGACCGATTGTACCTCAAATACCGTCGGGTCATCAGTCAAATCAGTATCCGCAATATCGAGTGATTTCGTATAACGTCTCCAATCACCACGCACCAAATCTAAGGCTCCGAAACGCACCGTAATCGGACTCTCAAAACCGGTCATGAACATCCTGATAAAGCGAATCGAGGTAAAATCACTAATACTTCCTATAGCACGTTCCCATTCAGAAACAGGAATTTTATATTGAATCCAACGGTAGGGTGTGCTTTCCTGACTCGCCCCAGGTGTTGAAGCGACGTCATCACGGATATCGGTCACGAATTTATCGGCTAAAGTAATATTCGGCTTCATCTCGATGCTGTACTCGTAATAAGCCTGAACCGTATCCATAGTGTTGTCGCGGTTCAAATCCTCTACATCAGGCAAGGTGGAATTTCCTCTGTTGTTATCCGATACGTCAACTGGCGAATTGCCTTGGGTTCCGTTATAATTCTTGTAACGCTCAATCACATCGCCACCAGCTTGTAAAAAATACTCATAATTATCCCCAGCAGGATCAGCCTCACCAGCGTAATTGGTATACTTGGTTCCTTCTACTGAATCAACCAAACCATCTAAACCTGCATCTTGAACCGCGCGATTGCCTTGATTGGTATCGAAAGCGTATATTAGCGACTGGGCGGCAGGCACTCTTCCCCACTCAGTATCTATGGTTAAGGTGTTAGAACCTGATTCGGGTAAACCATTTTCATATTGTTTTTTCCCATCTTTGAGAATGTCTTCAGAGATAGAGCCTAGATTGAAATAAATTCGTCCTGTATTGTTACTGTTTGTAGCTCCAACGCCATCATAAGGATCCATGACCCAAAACTGAATAAATTCAACGTTGGCTTGCTCAAAGTTGGTCGAATTCAAAGCTCTAGTGATTCCTCCAAAATTATCTCTCGGAGCCACTGAAACAGTTGTGCTATTGTTGTAAGGCCCGCGTTCATTAGGGTAATACGTTAAATCTAGGGTGTTGACAATCTGGATTTGCCCAGCAGCAATGTCGGTTCCGGGATACAACTCATCAATAAAAATCCTACGGGTACTGTTCAAAGAAATGTCGTCAGTGCTAATGCCTCCGGGTTTGGTGTAAATGATTGGATCGATGGTATACCAACTCAACTTGGCGCGTTTGTGGCCATATTCCAATGTGGTAGAATCTTCATTGAAATCAAAAGGACTGGGCGTTTCCGGATGCGAGCCGGTAGTCTGCACATCTGTATCAATAGCTGGTGTTGAAGACAAAGCCCATGACAATGGTGAACGCAAATCAATATTGGTTTGCGATCCTTCAAAGTCATCTACGTAAATAGTCGACTCTCCGTCAAAACGATCTGCTTTGGGCGTATCGGGCTTCAAGAAAGCGACTTCTCCACGGAACGAAATATTCGACGGTACATCGGTATCGATAAAAGGCAGCTTGTTGACCATTCTAGTAAAGAAAGGCACTTCAGTCGAAAAAGTAGTGTTAAGCCCAAATATTGTGTTGTTCACTGATTCTTGTCCGAAACTGGATTTTTGAGTCAGCGGACGCTCGGTCATTTTCAGGAAAGTAGCACCAATGAGGAATTTCTCTGAGATTTTATGATCGATGGTAAAACCCATGAATCTTCGGGTTTGTTGTCCGAAAGTAGAGTTATTCTCCACCGAAACCTGAATCGGCGTATTGGACGCTTGCAACGAAGGATCTAAAATCTGTACGCGGCCAGCTTGATAATTCACGCTGTAATCAATTCCTTCCACGAGCACTCGTCCACCAGCAGTAACTACAACCGAACCTCTAGGAACATTGAAAGCACCAATCGGAATTCCGTCGCCACCGGTAGACTTGAATTTTCCACGGAGTTGGTATTTGTTTTTGTCGGTATCTTGAAGTGCCGAAGCTTGAGTTCCGGTATACATTGCCCGGAAAACATACTTTCTTTGGTTGGCATTATAGGTCGTGGGATCTTTATAAGTTTCGGTTGAACCAGGTGTTTTCAATTTGTCAAAAATCAATTTTCCGAAAGGTTCGACTGTGGTAAAAATCAACCGCCCATTTTGCTGGTCAACGGTCATGCCTGGAATAAAATCGAAAAAACCATCACCGCCAGCTTGCGGATCGTTGGCAAAATTCAATCGATCGACATTGAAAACCTTCAATAAAGGAGTGTCGGTTACTTTATTACCGGGTGTATCAGGAAAAGTCGTACCAGCTACCGGAGAAATATAGTTAATCGGTGAAGGATCAGAATACAAAATATTGAATCTAAAATCCTGCTGCTCCAACTGGAAAGCACCAGGAATTTGATAAATATTCTTCATCATCAAGTTCCACACTGGCTTTTGGGTATTGGTCAGGTTGCTTTTGAGCATTTTCAAAATCAATGACTGCGTGGTAATAGTTTGGGGTTGGCCTGTATTCGGATCGAAAGAACCCGGTTGGGTAGCATCCACTCCATCATTTCCGAATTCACCTACTTGGTATACCTGATCGCCGACCGTATACTGATAAGCTACAGCCAATATTTCGTCATTAGATAGTCTTTGCTGCAAAGAGACATAACCCAACTGCGGGTGAAATGTATATTCACTAGAATTCAGCTTTCGGGCATTTTCAAGTTTGGAATAATCCAGACCTTCTAATTGCGCGATAGAACTGCCGGTTAAGGTATTGAACCCTGAACCTGCTGTAGCAATTTCACGAATATTCGAATTCAAATAACCCGCGCCACCAATAGCGTCATCAATTAAACCTGGATCGTACAAGTTGTTTTTGTTGTCTGCCGGAGAATCAACAGGATTACGGAAAAAACCTGCAGGCAAAGTCCCTAAGGAAATAATCTCGCTGTTTTCATAACCTGTAAGTTGTGCTTCTCCCAAATCTTGCAAAGCGACAATGTTTCTAAGGTTGTTGTTTGTGCCATTGACTCTGTTCTGACGGTTGGTAATCCAGACTTCCAAACGAGTAATTTGTACCCGACTGTCGATGAATGGATAACTCCTTAAAGCTGAATCGTATTTGTTTCTGAAATACTGTGAAAGGAAAAAGTGCCTGTCGTTGTCGTACTCCAATCCGAAAAGGTCGAAATCTTGAACGGTTCCACCGCCTTGTGCCGTAACGGTTTTAGTTTGTGATTTTTGCTCGGAGAAAATACCGGTAATGGTCGTTTTACCGAATTGTAGCTGGGCTTTAACTCCGAATAAACTTTGCGCACCACGAATCAGCGAACTGCTCAGGGGAAGGCTTACGTTTCCGACCTCGATTTTCTGAATGATATCGTCTTCGTCTGGCGTATATTCTAGTTTAATTTGGTTTTGAAAAGAAAAAGTCGATTCAGTGTCGTAATTCGCCGTCACTTTGAGTCGGGTCCCTACTTTTCCCATCAAACTCATACTGATGCGCTGGTCAAAATCAAAGTTAGTAGTGGAACGGTTTTGCGGCGAAAAAGCTGGGTTGTCTTGTTTGGTATGGCGCACGCCGAGATCGACTTCTACCGAACCGGTGGGCTTTACATCGATGGTATTGCTCCCGAAAATAGACGAGAAGAAACCAGAATTCACATAATAACGTGGCAGTAAATTTTTCTTTGCCGCTTCAGAGCCTTCTTTTTTACCGTCGATGGCATCTGACTTTTCTTTGAAGTACTTGCGCATCGATTCGCGAAGCATCAGTTGTTCGTATTCTTTGGGAGTAAGGATAATTGGGTAATTGATGTTGAAACCGTCTACACTGTTGGTATAAACGTATCTATCGGTAACCGGATCGTAAGTATAAGCATCTAAAATACTCGGCGGATTATCAAGGGTTAAAGTTCCTGTGGCATAACCTGGTTTGATACTGTCTGTGACTTCTTCATCTACTTGCGCACGAAGCCCGACACTGCTGAGCAGCAACAGCAAAAAAACACTGATTTTAAGAACCGATAATTTATTTTGTATGTATCGTGTTTTCAAGAATTATAAATTTTTTAAAGCCTGTTTGATAATCGATTCTACGGTTGCCTCTGCATCATTTTCCACAATTTTATCGACCACTTTCTCTGCCAATTTTTTGTTAAACCCTAAAACTTCCAAAGCAGATAACGCTTCGTCTTTGTTTGTATTGTTGGGGAAAATCGAAACTTCATCAAGATCGTATAGTTTTAACACTTTGTCTTTAAGGTCGAGAATGGCCCGCTGTGCCGTTTTCGCACCAATCCCTTTGATGGATTGCACGGTGGCTACATCGCCCGCAGCAATGGCACGGATAATTTGTTTGGGCTCGAGCGACGACAACATTGTTCTGGCAATGCTCGCCCCGATGCCCGAAACAGACAATAGCATTTTAAAAATTTCCCGCTCTGACTTCTCGACAAAACCAAACAAAGTGTGCGCATCTTCCTTAACTTGCAGATAAGTAAAAAGCTTGATTTGATCGGTGGCGGGAAGCAGGGAATAAGTATGCAGTGAAATGTTGATATGATAGCCTACACCACCGCAATCAATAACCACTTCGGTTGGTGTTTTCTCGACTAGTTTACCTTGAATATGTGCTATCATTGGTTTGTTAAAGCAGTCCCAAATATAGCAAAAAACTTTAATTGGGTTGCTTTATGCATTTTGGGTTAGAATTTTATTTCGAGATTCTTCACACGTTTGATTTTTTCCTGCGCATCGACCACTGCGACTGCTGCCATATTAACCATTTCTTCCACACTAGCGCCCAATTGGAAAATATGCACTGCTTTGCCCATACCCATCATAATAGGGCCAATCGAATCCACTTTGTAAAGCTCTTTAAGTAATTTATAGGTGATGTTAGCCGATTCGAGATTCGGAAAAATCAAGGTGTTGACCTTTTTACCAGCCAGTTTCGAAAACGGAAATTTAGCCTGAAGCATTTCTGGATTCAGTGCAAAATCGGCTTGAATTTCTCCGTCGACTATAAGGTCCGGATAGTAATTATGCAAATACGCCACCGCTTCTCTTACCTTGGAAGCACTTGGGTCTGAAGACGATCCGAAGTTTGAAAAAGAGACCATACCAATCACCGGTTCCATGCCGAACATTCGCACTGTTTTAGCCGTCATTAAGGCAATTTTCGCCAAATCATCGGCAGATGGGTTCGGGTTAATGGCCGTATCAGACAGGAACATCGGACCGCGATTGGTCATCATCATGTTGGTTGTGGCGATGAGTGAAATTCCCGGCGCCTTACCAATGAGTTGCATCACGGGCTTCACAACAGATGGATAACTTCTCGAAAATCCGGTTACCATCGCATCAGCTTCGCCTTCGTTAATCATCATTGCGGCAAAATAATTCCGCTCGCGCATCCATTTCTGGGCATCGAGCAACGATATTCCTCGGCGCTGTCTGCTTTTCCAATAGATTTCAGCATAACGCAGTCTGCGCTGGTCTTCTTCTTGGGTTTTCGGGTCGTAAATTGGCACTTCGGCGTCAAAGCCCAATTCTTCTTTTAGTTCTAATATAACTTCTTTATTTCCTAACAGTATCGGATAACCAATACCTTCTTCCAGCACAATCTGGGCGGCTTTCAGCACATCGAGATGATCGGCTTCGGCAAAAACAACACGCTTCGGATCAGTCTTGGCGCGGTTGGTCAGCAAACGAACCATTTTATTGTCTGAGCCCAGGCGTTCTAGCAATTCCTCTTTGTACTTGTCCCAATCATCAATCGGGTTAAGTGCCACACCGGAATCCATAGCGGCCTTTGCTACTGCCGGTGCCACTGTGGTAATCAATCTCGGATCGAAAGGTTTCGGAATGATGTACTCTCGGCCAAAAACAAGTTTAGTTTCGCCATAGGCTATATTCACCTGCTCGGGCACACTTTCTTTAGCTAAGGCAGCCAACGCTCGAACGGCAGCCATTTTCATCGCTTCGTTAATTTTAGTTGCGCGAACATCTAGCGCACCACGAAATATATAAGGAAAGCCTAAAACATTATTGACCTGATTGGGATGGTCTGACCGCCCTGTGGCCATGATGATGTCTTTCCGGGTAGCAATGGCTGTATTGTAGGCAATTTCCGGATTGGGATTCGCCATCGCAAAAACAATGGGATTTTCAGCCATACCCAAAAGCATTTCAGGCGTCATCAAATCTCCTGAAGACAAGCCTAAAAACAAATCAGCACCGACTAGGGCTTCTTCTAGCGAAATGGATTTGCCTTCACGAGCGTATTTCATCTGCATCGGAGAAATTGACGGATTGTCTTTGGTCAGTAATCCTTTGCTGTTGAACATATAAATATTCTCAGGTTTTACGCCCAGCAAAACATATAAATCCGCACAAGCCAAGGCCGCCGAACCTGCTCCAGAAACGACCATTTTGATTTTTTCGGCTTTTTTGTCGGCCAACTCCAGCGCATTGATTAAGGCCGCCGAGGAAATAATAGCCGTTCCGTGTTGGTCGTCGTGCATGACCGGAATCTGGAGCTCTTCTACCAATCGGCGTTCGATTTCGAAAGATTCGGGTGCTTTAATATCTTCTAGGTTGATTCCGCCAAAAGTAGGGGCGATATTCTTAACGGTTTCAATAAATTCATCGACATTCTTGGTGCCGATTTCGATGTCGAACACATCGATGCCCGCAAAAATTTTGAACAGCAAAGCTTTGCCTTCCATGACAGGTTTTGACGCTTCCGGCCCGATATCGCCTAGCCCTAAAACAGCGGTTCCGTTAGAAATAACCGCGACCAAATTGCCCTTTGCGGTATATTTATAAACGTTTTCTGTTTTCTTGGCAATTTCCAAACAAGGTTCGGCAACACCCGGCGAATAGGCCAGCGATAAATCTCTTTGGGTAGCGTATTTTTTGGTGGGAACGACTTGAATTTTTCCCGGCGTTGGTTTGGCGTGGTATAGTAAAGCTTCTCTTCTTTTGCTGTTATTGTTCATTTGTAGTTGGATTTGATTCCGACTGACAAAGGTAAAAGTATCGGTGTAATAAGGAAACTTTTTGGAGGATTAATCTCTATGAAAAACCAAAAAGACTACTTAGTTGATCGTCTTGGGTGCTTCTGGGCTAATTGGCTCTGTGGTTGAGTTTTCGTTATACTGGGTTTCTTCGATGTCTTGGCCTTTTCTGCCCAATTTTACTTTGGGTGCGTCTTTGGTTCCGGTAACCGTAAGTGGGATTCCGATGATACCCAGTGGTGGCAATCCTAAGCGCATTTTGATATTGAGTTGACCATCGAAACTGGTAGTTCCTTCTATCCGTGGTCGGAATCCGGCGAATTTGAATTTGAACCTTTCAATGGTAATAATGTTGTTTTTAATCGTGGTTTTAATATCCACCTTAGTCACGTCTGGATTGCGAATGGCGTCAGTATGGGTTTTATCGCTCACAGCTCCGAACATTTTGAAACCTTTCATCTTGACTTGTTTCACCGACAAAGTTCCGCCACCGGTTAGCGACGGATAAATAGGTTGCATGTTGCCATCCAGCTTGCCGCCTACTTTGTAATCTAGCGATACTTTCCCTTGGGCATTTTCGGCTGCAGAAGCCATTTCTCGGAACATTTTTATTTCATCATAAGCGCGTTTGATATCGAAGTTCTCGGCCTTAACTTTAAAATCGAAAGTAGCCCTTCTCGCATTGTCGCTAGCATAAAAAATATCCATGTTTACCGGACAATCGATGATATCAAAACCGGTGTTTTTGAGTTGCAGTTGACCGCCGGAAACCTTTAAATCACCCTTTCCTTTTTTGAGATTGAGCCCGTTGAAATCGACTTTTTCTGCATGGGCAAAGAACTGCAAATCAAAATTCTTTGGAATCACCACTACGCCAGTTTCGGTAGCAGCAGCTTTTGCCGTATTTGAAGCAGTAGTATCCACGGCCACCTGCGTCATAAATTCGTCGATGTTAATGTAGTTGGAAACCAAGTCGAATTTTCCTTTAAGTACCGCCGCATCAGAAAGTACAAAATCAATAACGTTTTGCAAATAGCCGTTCATTTTGAAATCCGACTGCCCGTAACTGGCAATGAAATCTGAGAAATCCATCTTGTCTTGACGGAACTTGAACAAACCTTCATTAATCGTGAATGGCTTTGGCAAATATTCGGTCGTGGTCTTGATGTTTTTGAGCTGCAAAGTACCGCTGTTTCGGAGTTTGTTGTAATTCCCGGCCATGGCGTCACTTTGTCGGCCTTGAAAAGCCACGTCGGCCTTGATGAATCCATTCATGTTCAAGCCTTTCATCGCAAAGACTTTGTACACTTTTCCTAGATCGATAGTACCTTTTGCTTTAAGATTGTATGCAACGTTATCAAAATTATCGAAACTGGCTTTGAGGTAAAACGGCTGGCCTTCAAAAACAAACGATGCCGGATTGATAACAACTTTAGACTCAGCAAACCTTCCACTTCCATTAGAAACCGAAGCCAGCATATTGATATTTTTGATTGGCCGCGGATAATATTGGGTTTGAATGTCGACACCCTTCATACTAATGATTCCTTTAGTCACCGGAAAAATCGACAGGGCTTTGTTGTATGCTCCGTTCGCTTTGAGGTTCATTTTGAGCAAACCTGCCAGTGTCATGTTTTCAAAACCGATGGCTTGATCGAGTTTTTTCAAATCGAGCGATGCCTGAATATCCGCTTTTATCTTAGGTTGTTTCAGCCCTTTGGACAAGACAATCGCTTTGAGGTAGTCTTTGCCAACATTGAAAAACAATGAGTCGAGTTTCACTTCAACATTTTCAGGGTTCAATCCGGGCAATTTGGTATCGAAATTCAGAAAGATGTTTGAAACCGGAAAAGGCGCATTCTTATATTCGATTTGCCCATCGCGGATTTTCATGTTGAACTGCAAATCGGGACTTTTTTGCTCCGAAGCAATGTATTGACCCTTTAGTGATAAAGCCAGCGAAGTGCTTCCTTTGACTTTGGTTTTCTCGAGCCAAGTGACGTATTCTGGCGGCAATGCGGTAAAGAAATCATTGAGGCGGCTGTCTTGCGAATCGATTTTGAAATCCATGTCGTAGCCGTTTTTCAAAAAATCGAATTTTCCGGTGAACTCTACCGGCAGTTTATTGATCTTAAGATTGTTCTGTTGGAAGACGAAGGCGAGCGAAGTCGTGTTGATTTTGGTAATCAAATCGGCCTTGATTTTCTTGTTGAGCAAATAGGCTTGCTTGTCGTAAGAGAAATTCAGCGAATCGATTTCGGCTTCAGTGTAAATATCAAAAACCGATTGGTCTAAGTCGCCTTTTCCGATGTAGTTGAAACCTTTGGCATCAATAAGGATTTTAGTAGACAAATCGTTGTACACCAAATGACTGTCGCGAATGTCAATTTTTTCTAATTTGAGCGAAGTGTTGGAGTTGGGGTCAGATGGCTTTTCGTCTTCGGAAACATAAACGTTGTAATTGGCTTCTCCTTTTTCGTTGACCCGAACATTCATCAGTGCATTGGAAAGGAAAATTTTATCAATCTTCACTTCGCTGTCGAAAATGAGGCTTTTCACATTGATTCCGAAAGCAATTTCATTGGCAGAGATTAAAGTTTCATTGCGATAAGGTGCCGATCCGTTGAGTTTGAAATCCTTTAAAGTTAAAGTTAGCGAAGGAAAATGGTTGAAAAAAGAAAGTTGGGCTTCAGAGAAATTCAACTCACCGTTGAGCCGCTCATTGGCGAAAGCTTTCACTTCTTGGGCTATTTTACCAGGAAATAAAATCGGAAACAAAAACATCGCAAGCAATAAAGCCAATATACTCAGCGCGGTGATTTTCAATGCTTTTACTAACGGTCTTTTCTTTGGTGTTTCCATGCGGCAAATTTAGCACTTTAGTTCAGTTGTTAAAACAAATCCCTGAAAAACAAAAAACCCTCTCAAAAAAATTCGAGAAGGCTTTTTTATTAATATAACTCAACTACTATTTTATTGCTTGATCAGCCTTGTGGTTTTCAAGCGGTTGTTGCTATCGGTGATTTTAACCAAATAAACCCCAGCTTTCAAATCAGTAACATCGAATCTCGAATCGATGCGTTGCGCGCCAAAAGTTTTCACGAGCTGCCCTGAAATCGAATAAACTTCCACTTTACTGGTGTTGGTATTGATTGAAAAATAATCGTCCGACGGATTGGGGAATAAGGTTACACTGTCACTCAAATCAAAAACGTCATTGCTCAAGGTAGCAGCACGATCGCCAAATACTCTGAATTGACCTGCTGGTATTGAGATAGGCGCCGTAGTATTGGTTACTTCATAAGTAGAATTGTCCATCAGGTTGTACCAAGTTCCGGTAGTGTAGAAATTCGGATTAATGGTTTGGTTTTCCACCGAGAAGTTGGCCAATATCACTACGTTTCTAATTTCATTGGTTGGCAAAGACGTATTGAAAACATAAATTCTTTGTTTGAGTGTATTGCCACCATCGGGACTGATAGAATAACTGCCTTCAAAGACCGGCTGGGTTTTCTTCAAATCGATAAATCTTGACCAGTCGCTATAAATTTGGGCCCTTTGCGGAACATTGAGCCAGTTATTGGTCCATTGGGGTTGTGGTTTGGTGTCGAGCTTACAATCTCCGGCTGGTGTACCGCCATCATAGTCGGTATTGACCGTTCCGTTGTTGCAAGTCCAGATGGAGTCGTTCATTCCCATTTCGGCAAAATGCCAAATCATTTTTGGTCCAGGAATCAAGATGGATGTAGCTCCAATAGCTGACATTCTACCTAGGGCATTGTTCAAATTATTCAAAGGCGAAGTTGTTCCGGCCACACCAAAAGTAATGGCTTCATACATCACCCTGTCTTTATCATGGCTTTCAGGATATCCCAAAAGTCTTTTAGCAGTAAAGCCACGTGAGTCTGAACCAATTCCGGCGATACTGGCTCCAGAACCTCTAGCCAAATCTTTGTATGCTGCATAAGATTCGCCCCACATCATAACCCCTTTGCTAATGCCATCTGCTTCGCCACTGATTCGGTAATTGGCCCATTGCTGTTCTTCATTGGCTGCCCCTAGGTGTTCAAAAATGGCATAGTGGTACGGATCTAAACTCCAAGAATAATCAGCATAAGCGCGCAGTACATCCACGCGGTCTTGCTGGTAGGAATTTGTACAAGCATCGCTCCCGGTGCAATTCTGTGTGAACCCTTTGGTTAAATCCCAACGGAAACCATCAATTTTAAACTCTTCAATCCAGTGTTTGATAACCCTTCTTACATAATATCTGGTGTATTCTGAACTGTGGTTGAAATCGTTTCCTACACTATAGCTGTGTGTGGCAGTAACATTAAAATATGGGCTATCTGATGCCGGACCACCCCAACCGTCTCCATCAGGATCAGACATCCACATGCGGTTCATCGGGTTTCTTCCGAAGGCGTGATTTAGCGCAACGTCAAGAATCACCGCAATTCCGTTTTGGTGACACAAGTCGATAAACTCTCGAAGTTTGTTCTCTGGACCGTAGAATTTATCTAAAGCCAGATGGAACGAGGTATTGTATCCCCAACTCTCATTGCCTTCATATTCCATTACCGGCATAAGTTCGATGGCATTGATCTTTAGGTTTCTGAAATAATCGATACGATCAATTAAATTTTGATAACTTCTTTGGGAATCAAAATCGCGAATCAATACTTCATATACCACTAAGTCTTCTTTTTTAGGCTTAGTAAAATTGGTGACTTGCCAATTGTAAGGTGTTTGTCCGGTTTTAAACCAAGTCACTTCTCTTTCTTGTCCGCTAGGATATGCTGGGATGTTCGGATAATTGACCGATGGAATGCCCGGGTCATCAAATGGTGATAACACCATAGTTGAGAATGGATCAGCAGTTTTTACTAATCTGGGCGAATTGGTCGTTGGCGTGTTATCAACTACCCAATATTGATAGGTATAATCAACGTTTGCTGTTAAACCTGTAAGTTCCAACCAGAATTTTCCGGTAGTTGGATCTTTTTTCATGGCATGACTCGGACCTGGCTGATAGTTGTTGAAGCTTCCGGCTACATAGATGAAATCTTTTCCGGGTGCTGTTAACACTAAGGTGGCTTTGCTTGGGTCAGAGGCGTTATAGTTGACTCCATCTTCTAATGTTGGGGACGGCAAGGCTTGCGAAATTACTCCGGGATCGACCACTACATAAAACTTTTTGGTTTGCAGCGAAGTGCCTTGTGAAACCTCTAACTCATAGCTTTGATTTTGCGTAATATCTGTGTGTGTGAACGAATAGGATGTTCCGCTAGCTGTATTGATACTGACTCCGTTGGCCTTGAGATTGTAATTTGCATCGCCGTTAGTATTGGTAGCCTGAATTGTTCTGCTGCCACCAGAATTGATAATGGTCGTACTGTTCTCAGCAGGTGTTGTAAGAGTGGTTTGAAAAAGCCCGACGTCGAAAATAAAATCGCCACAAGAAGGTGCCTTTTTTAAAGTTTGGGTGCCCGTAGCATTTCTGAAAACCATTCCCATTTTTGTGGCTCCGGCTTGCTGGGTTGCATTGAGCCCGAAGTATACACTTGGAGTCAAAGTAATGCGGTAAACCCCTGGCCCTACATTAGACATAAGTCCGACGCCATTGTCAACACCCCAATTTCCTATTACTGAAAATCCAAAAGCATTGGATGAATTTCCGATTCCAGCGTGCATATATACCTTGACCGGAGAATTTCCCATTGTATTACATGTTGTAATAGGATAGGTTACGGTAATAGTAATCTGATCTGTCACGTTGAAAGTAGCTGGTGAAATCGTTACTTGTGAGTACATCACAACCGAAAACAAGCTAAATAACCAACTGAATAAAACTGTCTTTTTCATAGTCTTCTTTTGTTAAAAAAGGGCTGTTATTAGGCAGCCCTTTCGTTAGCATTTTTTTAAATTTAATTAGCTACCAATTCGTAGGTGTAATTTCTTGGTGTGTTGGTATCCAATGTAATAACGTAATTCTGTTTACTTCCGTCATCGGTTCCCGGAACTCTAATGTCGCCCGCAGAGGTAGCCAAATCGGTAAGTGGATAATGATTCAGCACGCCAGAGGTTGAACCAGCACCTAACAGTGACACTGCCGGGTTTCCGTTCACCGATTTGAATCTGAACTTCCTGCCTTTGAAAAGTTCGAAAGTCAATTCCCATTTTTTGGTTGTTGAATTGTAAGTCATCGGTCGGTTTGTTGCAAAAGGAACTCCTTTAGCGGTACCGAAAATTCCAAAAGAAGTAAACGATGAGATAGCATATGATAGCGCGGGTACTCCATTAGTTGCAGTAGAACTCAAGTTTGCTTTTACAAAATAGTGCCCAGCAACAGCAACATTAAACGAATCAGAGCCTCCTGCCACCAAGCTTCCTGCAGTAAGTCCGTATACAGTTGGCGAGGTATAATCACCACAAGCATCCGGCTGATAGAATTTATAATTCCCCGGCTCTAGATACATATAACCTTCATAATCCGAATTTGTCAAGAAACTAGAACTGGCCAATTTCAATGCTGCATTCGGGTCGCCTGAATCCTTAACAAAAGCTAAAGCAAGTGGCGTTTTAGGATAACCTGTAACGGCAACAGAAATCGGATTTGAATATTGAGGAATCGAATTCGAAGAAATCCCCAATATCGACTTAATCTTGATATCGATGTTCATTTGGTTGCAATTAAAGCTAGGAAGTTGGTTCATCGCAGTATTCAAATCGTCTACTGACAAGGTTGAAGTTCTGGAGTCTGCTTCAGTATCAATCACCAAATCAGGAAGTACAACTTCATTAGCTGGGTTGGCTTGGTCAGATATAACCACGTAGTATTTGGGTACACTTGAAACACCATAAGTACTTCTATCCCAATTCAAAATCGCGAATGTATCACTTTTGTTGGCTTCAGAAAATACTGTTGGTGGTGTAACCAACGCATCTTTACGTAGTTCGAAAGCAGTTCCGCCAGCCACGGGGTCTTTATCATTTGTACACGACCAGAAAGCAGTAAATACAAGAAACAAGGTTGCTATTTTCAGTATATTTTTCATTGGTAATTCCATTTAATTAGTGTATCCTGGATTTTGTGTAAGATTAGGATTGGCCTGAATGGCTTTGAGTGGTATTGGAAACAAGTTGTAGTGTGCTGGTATAGAAGTTCCGTCTTTCACACCACCTTTCCATGGCCATAGGTATGAACCGCCTGTAAACTTACCATAACGAATCAAATCAGTTCTTCTGTGTCCTTCAAAATTCAACTCTCTGGCCCGCTCTTCTAGAACAAAGTCAGGTGTCAAATCTCCGGCTGTGATTGTGGTAGCGTTAGAACGGGTCCGAATATCATTCACATAGCCCACTGCTTCAGATACACTTCCTCCAGCTCCTCTTGCCACACATTCAGCATAAATTAGATAAACATCAGCCAATCTAAAAAGTGGAAAATCTGTGTTGGCAAATGAAGCAATAGTTGTAGTTCCTATGAAATTGGTGTTTCTGAACTTCGTTGAAGGAAATCCATCAATCCAGGCTTTATAATCGTTCATCTCGTAATTGTGGCGTTTTGCGGGATCTTCATTGCTTGACCCTGTCCAGAACAACTGAGCTCTGGCATCATTTGAAGCTTCAAGTGCAGCAGTAGAGTTTCCAAATAAACCATACCATGCTTTGGTTGCTCTATGCCCGCCCCATGCATTGGTTCCTCCACCTGGATTTCCGTAGTCATTGGCATTCATGGTAATGTCATTTAAACTTCCATTAATCAGATAAGTGGTATTGCCATAGCTTTGACTTACTTGTGAATCAGCAATTAAAGCATAAATAATCTCGTTTTTAGCAGAAGTCCGGTCATTGTCGGCTTGGAATAAACTTCCAAAATTGGGTGCTAAACTGTATCCACCTTCGTCAATCACTTTTTTAGCATAAGTCATCGCGTCTGCATAACGGTTGGTTCCTCTGTAAACTTCCGCATTCAAATAAAGCTTAGCGAGCAACATTCTGGCTGTAGATCGGTTGGCTTGTCCGTAACCGATATACATAGGCAGTTTTGGCTCAATGTCTAATAATTCAGATTCTAGGAAATCGAAAATCTCTGCACGGGTTGATTCCGCTTTTAATGTACCTGGCGCATCAGTTTCAAGTAAAAGAGGTCCTTTACCAAAACAGTCTATCAAATAATAATAAGCCAAAGCCCGTAAGAATCGCATTTCGCTGATGATTTGATCTTTACTGGATATATTGTATAAATTCATTTGATTAATTACACCATTAGCTTGGGTAGCCGTGTAATAAATCCTATTATACAAGTAACCAAAAAACTTGTTGTTGTTGGTCCAGTCTGTGGCTGTTGTAAGTTGGTCTAGCCCGTTATCACCCCATCGATTTTTCATGCCATCAGCAGTAAAATCCTGCAAGTTGATAATCCCTCTTAAGAAAGGTGATTCACCTGGGTCATCGCCGGGAACGTTAGTACTTCCTGGACCTGAAGGCCCAGATAAAGCTAAGGAGCCGTATACCTGAGAAACCAAACCGGCCAAAGTAGGCTGCTCTGCTAGTAACTGTTCTAGGTTTTTATCTTTCCCTTTAGGTTCTGTGTTAAGGTCGTCTGTACAACCAATGGATAGTAGGAGAATTAACCCTAATCCGATACCATGTATTTTAAATGTCTTCATCATTTATTTGTTTATTAAAAGTCAAGGCTTAACCCAAATGTATAGGTGATTGGTCTTGGATAGAAATTTCCATCAATAGCACCAAAATTTTCAGGGTCTTGACCAGAATAATTAGTAATCAAGAAAGCGTTATTAACTGATCCTGTTAGTTTGAGTGTCGATTTTTTTAAGAACTTATTGAATTTATACGAAAGTGAGATGTTATCGCATCTTAAAAAGGTAGCATCCTCTAGGTAGTGGTCTGAAAATGGTACATTGTTCAAACTTCCGGCAACAATCAAAGGATTGACAGATTCAAGAACATTGTAAAGCGCATTTCCATTTAATGAGGCAGCACTGCTCAGAGCTCCTTGGTTCTTTTGCTTCAAGTTATACACCTGACCGCCAAGTTGCCCTCTAAAATTAGCTGAAAAATCCCAATTTTTGTAACTGATGTTAGTATTGAATCCGTAGGTCCAATTAGGCTGAGTAGCCACATAGTATCTGTCGGCATTGGTAATCTGACCATCTCCGTTTCTATCAACATAAGAGCCCACAACGATATCGCCATTGGCATCATAAACCTGCTCGAATACCCATGCTGATCTAGGCTGATCGCCCACGTGATGATACAACAAATAAGAGCCTGTTCCTTCAACGCTGGAATCTTGAACCTGAACCACTGATCTGTCTTCCAGACTCGCTACTGTGCTATAATTGTATGCGATGTTTCCACCAAGCGTCCAAGTAAAATTATCATTACTGATAGGCTTTACATTCAAGGCAAATTCGAAACCTTCACCATCAATCTCTCCAATATTCTTCACAAAATCACCTGAAACAGTTCCTCCGGCTGGATAGGTAACCACAGCCAAAAGATCTGTAGTTTTACGTTTGTATACATCAACACTTCCCGATACCAAACCGTTTTTGAACAACTCGAAATCTAACCCAAAATTGGTAGTGATTGTGGTTTCCCATGTCAAATCTTCGCTATAGCTAAGCGGAGTATATACTGTAATGTTGGGTAGATATTGGCTGTTCAAATCCCCAGGTGTAAAAAGTAGTTGTGTTGGAAAATAGCCAACCGATTTACCTCCTAAATCAATACTCGCTATGTTAGATTGTCCGGTTTTACCCCAACCTAGTCTTAACTTCAAATCGCGAATTGTTTTGGAATCCTTTAGAAAAGCCTCTTCTTTAATTTTCCACGCTGCTCCCAACGCTGGGAAGTATCCCCAACGGTTAGCGGCTGTATATAATGATGTCGCATCAGCTCTCATGGTGGCAGTCAATAAGTATTTACCTAACAAATCAACATTGGTTCTAGCAAAGAAAGCCTGAAGGTTCAGTGGAGAGTAATATCTTTTGTTCGGGTCATTTGGATCAACTTTGGGAATTTGTACTCCAGTAACTGGGTCGGTCTGCGTTTCGTATTTATTGCCATCGACCTTGAAATTCTGATAAGAATATCCTGCCTGAGCATCAAATCTAGTGATGAACCCTGTGAGGCTTTTACTGTAAGCCAAATAGGCATCCATTGTTGTATTGGTAGAGGTTTGGTTCTCAAGATAAGCCAATCCGGGGTTGAAAATATATTGGTTTGGAGTGGTTGAGACTGGCACCCTTGTGTATTTAGCAATCGCGTTGTTGGAATAGCTTTCTCTGATTCTGGCCTGTGAGGCATCTATTCCTAAATTCAACACTGCTCGCAAATCTCTTAGGAACGGAAGCTTGTAATCAAACTCGATGTTTCCCAAGAATCTCAAAGCCCTTTCTGGCCTTTCCCTCTGATTCAAAACCGCTAAAGGGTTCCAAGAACCAAGAATAGAGTTGTTGGTGTCAAGCGATTGGGCATAGCCTCCGAAAATGCTTCCAGGACTTGAATCGTAAACAGGTTTGGTCGGATCCATACTCAAGGCATTCCCAAGAGAACCTCCTTCATCAATACTATTTTTATCGGTATATGTTCCTTTTGCGTTGAGATCGATTTTCAAATCATCGTTCAAGAATTTAGGAGTCATCTTGAAGGAATAGGTCAGACGCTCATAATCGCTCGTCTTTACTAACCCCTGAACATTGCTGTAACCTAAAGAAAATCTGAATGGAATTTTTTTGTATAGGTTGGCTCTAGCTGTAAAGTTATGGTCTGTAGAAATCGCCGTTCTTAGAATCTGATCTTCCCAATCTGTGTTACTCAAGATTCTACCCTCAATCACATCAGTAGTACCGAGGTCATCTGTAGCTGTGGTATTTGGATCATCAACTCCGAGCAGGTTGGTTTTAGTGGGATGATATCTCTGAATGAATTTCATGTATTGATCACCATTCATCACGTCAAGCGACTTAGCCAACTTACCCATGGAAACATTTGCCGAATAATTGAATTGCGGCTCTCCACTGGTTCCTTTTTTAGTGGTAATCAATATTACACCGTTTGAAGCCCTAACACCATAAATAGCAGTTGCTGAGGCATCTTTCAGAATTGAAAAACTCTCAATATCATTAGGATTTATTAACGTAAAAGGGTTATTCACCCCAGCTGGGTTCAAATCACTCAATGGCACCCCATCGATAATAATTAATGGATTGTTAGAAGCGTTCAGAGAAGCGCCTCCTCTAATTCTAATATTAGGTGCAGAGTCCGGAGAACCTCCATTATTGGTAATCCTAACACCAGCAGCTTTTCCCGCAAGTAATTGGTCAACCGACACAATGGCTCCTTTGTTAAAATCTTTGGAGGTAATCAACGACACCGAACCTGTTGCGTCTTTCTTTTTAGCAGAACCATACCCAACTTGGATCATTACTTCTTGCAACTGATTGGCCTGCTCTTCGAGGCTAACCGTAAGATTGGCTTCTCCGTTATAGGCAACAACTGCCGGGTTGTAACCAACATAAGAAAAACTGAGTTTGTCGCCTTTCTTGACTGGGCCAATTTTGAATTTTCCATCAAAATCAGTCTGACTGCCGGCGGTCGATCCCTGAATTAGAACGTTGACTCCCGGAATCGGCTGCTTCGATACTTTATCGAGAACAGTACCCTCTATGGTGCTTTGTGCAAAAATCCCCGAGGGCAGGAGCAACATAAAAAATAACAACTTTTGGTAAATTGTTTTCATACATTTTGTTTAAGTTAGAGTTTCGTTTTTTGAGCTTATACTTTACTTCGAAACGTTAAATTTAAGTAAATTTTTCGTTTTCCATGACTAACGCTTGTTAATTGTAGGTCGAAAACGTTTTCGTGTTGAAAACTTTCGAGTTGTATTAATTTTTTAAGTATAAAATTTCCATTAACCAAAAATAAAATTATCTTTATTCAGAAAACCACATTTACCTTTTGGGCCCACATGAAAAGAAAAGTCACCCTGAAACAAATCGCCAAAGAACTCGATGTTTCCATTTCTACCGTATCCAAATCCTTGCGCGACAGCCCTGAAATCAGCGAAGACACCCGTCAAAAAGTCCAAGCGTTCGCCAAACTTTATAATTATAAGCCCAACCTCATTGCGCTGAGTCTAAAAAATAAGAAGACCAAGACCATTGGCATTATCATCCCAGAAATTGTGCATCATTTTTTTGCAACGGTCATCAGCGGTATTGAGCACATTGCCAACGAACGCGGCTACAACGTAATTGTCTGTTTATCCGATGAGTCTTTCGACAAAGAAGTCATCAACATGGAAATGCTCGCCAACGGCAGTATCGACGGATTTATCATGTCGCTTTCCAAAGAAACCCAGCTCAAAAAAGATTTTCACCATATCAGTGAGGTCATCAATCAGGGAATGCCTGTGGTGATGTTCGACCGCGTGACCAACGACATTCTTTGCGACAAAGTGATTATCGACGATAGTCTGGCTGCGTATCAAGCCGTTCAAGATTTGATTAACAACGGTTTCGAGAAAATCGGATTAATTACCACTGTGGATTACGTCAGTGTAGGAAAACTAAGAACCGAAGGCTATCTCAAAGCACTTAAAAGCAGTGGCATTGTAGTCGAGGAAAATCGCATCGTCAAAATCGAAGACATTGATAATTGTGCCGATCAAATCGAGAAACTTATCGCTACCCAATCGCTCGATTCTATTTTTGCTGTGAATGAATTGTTCGCCGTAACCGCCATCAAAACCGCTAAAAAATTAGGACTAAAAGTTCCCGAAGACCTCGCCGTGATTGGCTTCACTGACGGAATCATTTCTACCTACTCCTCGCCTAGCATTACCACGGTAAGTCAGAACGGAATCAAGATGGGCAACAAGGCCGCACAGATGCTCATTGAAAGATTGGAAGCCGAAGACGAAGAAGACGAACAATACAAAACCGAAGTCATCGAAACGCATTTGGTGCTGCGCGAATCTACGCCGCCACTGCAATAATTTCAGCTTAAATTTCAACGCGTTGTTTATCGATAATTTTTAGGATTTCTTTGTTGAAAAGAAAAATAACCTATATTTACAGCCGATTTATCAGAACTTATACTTTACTTCGAAAATAATAGTAAGTTTTGATAAGCAAAGCGCTTATCGTATTGAATCTTTAAATTACGATAATGGAAAAGCGTAAATTAAGTTTCTGGCAAATCTGGAACATGAGTTTCGGGTTTCTAGGAATCCAGTTCGGTTTCGCCCTGCAAGGCGGCTACATGTCCAGAATTTTTCAAACTTTAGGTGCCGAGCCGCACGACATTCCCGGGCTTTGGATTGCTGCGCCGCTCACTGGGCTTATCGTCCAACCCATCATCGGTTATTTAAGCGACCACACTTGGTCGGCCAAACTCGGGCGAAGAAAGCCTTATTTTCTTTTGGGTGCCATCCTGAGTTCGTTTGCGCTGTTTTTCGTTCCGTATTCTTCAACTTTATGGATTGCTGCAGGATTCCTCTGGATTCTTGACGCCTCAATCAACATTAGTATGGAGCCGTTTAGGGCATTGGTTGCCGACAAACTTCCAGACGAACAACGCTCTTACGGATTTATTCTGCAAACACTCATTATCGGAATCGGTACTTGGGTAGCTTCTAACTTGCCATGGTTGGTTAAAAAACTAGGCTTTTCAGAAACTTCAGATTTGAATGTCATTCCAGAAAATGTAAAAGTCGCTTTTGGTATCGGCGCACTGGTTTTTTTAATCAGTATTCTTTATACTGTACTTACTACCAAAGAATATCCGCCTTCCGACCTTGAAGCATTCAAAAACAAAAAAAAGAACACCAATTTTTTCTCAGATATAAAAGAAGCCTACCAATCTATGACCGGCACGATGCTTAAATTGGGCATCATCCAGTTTTTCAGTTGGTTCGCTTTTTTTACCATGTGGAGTATGGCTACTCCGGCACTGACAGAACATGTGTTCAAAGCACCTGCTCCTTTGCAAAAAGATTTTGACCTGGCCGATGTTGCGCAAAAAATCAAATTTGACGAGCTCAATGCCGCCTTTCAATCGGCTTCGGATTCAGTAGGTTCAGCGATGGGATTATACGGACTTTCTTCGATGGCTTTTGCACTATTGCTCACTTTCTATTCGGCAAAAATCAAAATCAACAGAAAATACGTTCACATGTTCTCGCTCATTTCAGGTGGTTTAGGATTTATCAGCATGAGTTTTATTCCCGACCCATCTTATTTGAACTTGTCCTTTATATTAATCGGGTTTTCTTGGGGAAGTATTCTCTCGATGCCTTATGCAATGTTGTCAAGTTCTGTAGACGAAAACAAAATGGGACTCATGATGGGCTTGTTCAACATGTTTATTGTAATTCCTCAGATTATCGCTGCACTTGGCGGAGTAAATCTACTCTCGAAGATATTTGGTAGCGGTGCCATTGCCCCGATGTTACTGGCCGGAACTTCACTCGTGATTGCCGGTTTAAGCAACTTCTTAATTACCGACCCAAAAGTTATTAAAGGATAAACCTGCCTCAATGAACAAAAAAGCATTCATATTCGACCTCGACGGCGTGATCGTAGATACTGCGAAATACCATTTTTTGGCTTGGCAGAAAATTGCCAGTCAGCTCGGGATCGAATTTACCCCAGAACATAACGAAAAATTAAAAGGTGTGAGCCGGGTCCGCTCTTTAGACATCATCTTAGAACTCGGCAACATCGATGCTTCACAAGTCGAAAAAGACCAATGGCTGAAGCAGAAAAACGAAGACTATCTGTCCTATTTAGTGAATATGGATTATAGCGAAATCTTGCCCGGAGTAATGCCAGTGCTTGAGTATTTAAAAGAGCACAATCAAGGCATTGCACTCGGATCAGCCAGTAAAAACGCAAGACCGATTCTAGAGAAAACAGGCATCCTGCGTTATTTCGAGGTCATTATCGACGGCAACGATGTGAGCAACGCCAAACCCGATCCGGAAGTTTTCCTGCAAGCGGCTCAAAAACTCGGTATTGAGAACGCACAATCTTTTGTGTTTGAAGATTCAGAGGCCGGTATTCAGGCAGCGAATATTGCAGGCATGACAAGCATCGGTATCGGCGACGCGCAAATCTTGCATGAAGCAAATTACATTTTCAGAGACTTCACGTTCATGGATCTCCATTTCATCGAATCATTAATCAAAAAATAAAAAACGAAAAGAATAAGGTTTCGGCCTTAGCATGTCACTAATTGAAAAATCAAAAAAATGAATCAGGATTATATCAAAGCAGACAATTGGTCTATTATCGAAGAAGGATTTGATGCCGAAAGAGTAAAATCGTCTGAAAGCCTTTTCAGTATCGGCAACGGAGCCATGGGGCAACGCGCCAATTTTGAAGAGCACTACACCGGAGAGACTTTCCAAGGAAGTTATATCGCCGGTGTGTATTACCCCGACAAAACCAAAGTGGGCTGGTGGAAAAACGGTTATCCAGAGTATTTCGCCAAAGTACTCAACGCCCCAAACTGGATTGGAATCGATATCGAAATCAACGGAGAAGCTTTCGATTTGCACGCTTGTACACAAGTGTCGCATTTCCGTCGCGAGCTCAATATGAAAGAAGGCTGGTACCATCGCTCGTTCGAGGCCACCTTGAAAAACGGCACCCAAATTCGCGCAGACATCCGTCGTTTCCTTTGTATGGATCTTGATGAATCCGGAATCATCCGCTACGAAATCACTCCTATTAATAAAGATGCTACCATTGCTTACAAACCTTATGTCGATGCCGGCGTAAGCAACGAAGACGCCAACTGGGAAGAAAAATTCTGGGAACCGCTCGAGGTGAAGCACAGCCAGAATTCGGCTTTTGTGACCGCGCGCACTTTCAAAACGCATTTCATCGCAACGACGTTTATGCACAATACGATTTGGCTCAACGGCCAGAACGCGACCCTAAATCCGGAAAACGTCGAATCTAACAACGAAAAAATCCAATTCACTTACTCGGTGAATGTGGCTCAAAATACAACTTCATCGATAGAGAAAATCGGCGGCTACACCGTATCGATGAACCATGAGAACACGCTGGCGGCGGCTGAAAAAGTCATCGCAACCGCGTCGCAGCTCGGCTACGAAAAACTACTGGAGCAACAAAAAAACGCCTGGGCCAAAATCTGGGAAATGTCAGACATCACCATCGAAGGCGACGTAAAAGCCCAGCAAGGCATCCGCTTCAATATTTTCCAACTCAACCAAACTTATTCCGGAAAAGACTCGCGCCTGAACATCGGCCCGAAAGGCTTCACCGGAGAAAAATACGGAGGCTCCACTTATTGGGACACCGAAGCGTATTGCATCCCGTTCTATATGGCGACCAAAGACCAACAAGTAGCCAGAAACCTACTGACTTATCGCTACAATCAACTCGACAAAGCGATCGAGAATGCCCAGAACAATCTCGGATTTAAAAACGGCGCGGCTTTGTATCCGATGGTGACCATGAACGGCGAGGAATGCCACAACGAATGGGAAATCACCCACGAGGAAATCCACCGCAACGGGGCGATTGCTTTTGCGATTTACAATTACCATCGCTACACCGGCGATTACAGCTACATTCCTGAAAAAGGCCTAGAAGTTTTAATCGGGATTGCACGTTTTTGGCATCAAAGAGCGTCGTTCTCCAAGCAAAAAAACCAGTACGTCATTTTAGGCGTGACCGGGCCGAACGAATACGAGAACAACGTCAATAACAACTGGTACACGAACTATATCGCGAAATGGTGCATCGATTACGCCGCTGAGCAGATCCAGAAAGTCGCCGCAGAATACGCTGCCGACCACAAGCGCATCATCGAAAAAGTCAAACTATCCGATGCCGAAATCGCCGAGTGGAAAAAAGTTTCGGGTAATATGTATTTCCCTTATTCGCAGGAACTCGGCATTTACCTGCAACAAGACGGTTTCCTCGACAAAGATTTAGTTCCGGTGAAAGACCTCGACAAATCGCAACGCCCGATTAACCAAAAATGGAGCTGGGACCGCGTGCTGCGTTCACCCTACATCAAACAAGCCGACACTTTGCAAGGATTCTATTTCTTCGAAGACCATTTCACCAAAGAACAACTCGAGAAACATTTCGATTTCTACGAGCCGTTCACCGTACACGAAAGTTCACTCTCGCCTTGTGTACACTCGATCCAGGCGGCAGTACTCGACAAAATGGACATGGCCTACACGTTCTATTTAAGAACCTCGCGCCTGGATTTGGACGATTACAACAAAGAAGTCGAAGAAGGCTGCCACATCACCTCGATGGCCGGCACTTGGATGAGCATCGTAGAAGGATTCGGCGGCATGCGCATCAAGAACGACACGCTGCATTTCACGCCCAGAATTCCGAAACAGTGGGACGGTTATTCGTTCAAAATCAATTTCCGCCACCAGATTTTAAAAGTGTCGGTGCATCAGAATGAAACGAAATTTGTGCTCGAAGGCGATCACGAAATCAAAGTTGTGGTCAACGGAAAAGAGGTTTTGGTCGAGCCGAATAATTTAGTGACGGTTTAATTTTTGGGCGTTACGGGCGGGCTGTCCGCTATATCTTTTACGCCGAACACCGGCGCAAAAGGATGCCGCTGCCATCCCTAACGCATATAGTCTTCAACGGAAGACGACGTTCTTACTTGAGCTTCTTCTTTTGTCTTGATACAAATCGAAGATTCACCGAACACAACTGAAAAATAATAATCGTGTGAGGTAAAGAAGCAAAAATCAAGGCTGCACAAAATCAGCTAAAAATCCGTTCAGTTCGCCCTTTGGGCTCGGGTCTTAACGCTGATTTTATTAAGGCCACGCGTAGACAAATTTTCTTTTTCAGACGATTTTTCCTCGCGTAGATTTTTGGCGCTACGAAGGAGCCAAAAATAAAATAGAAACTTCCGCTTAGTGCGGCATAGTATAAAGTTGGCGTTAAAAAACTGAAACAATCAAGCGTTAAGAAAGAAATTCTGTTTGAGCCGAAGGCGAGTTAATTTCTTTTAGCTTGCTTGTTTCAGTTTTAGCCAATTTTATACGCCGCTAACGCCTTTTTGCTTCTTTTGCGGCGAGGCAAAAGAAGAAACAAACAACAACGCAACTATGAAAAAACTACTTTTTACCCTACTGCTAATCCCAATCCTAGTCTTCGGTCAACTCGACCGAGTCGAACCACCATTTTGGTACGCCGGAATGCAAAACCCCGAATTGCAAATCCTATTCTACGGCAAGAACATTGCCCAGAATACCGTTTCGGTTTCCAGCGGAATCGTCATCAAAAATGTTCAGAAAACAGAAAACCCGAATTATTTATTCGTTACTATCGATACGCAAAACGTTCCCGCACAGGATTTAGTTTTCTCATTCAAAAATGGCAAAAACGTTTTCACGAAAAACTACAGCCTCAAAACCAGACGTAAAGATTCCGCGCTACGCAAAGGCTACGATGCTTCGGATGTGATTTACCTGATTATGTCAGACCGCTTCGCCAACGGCAACCCGAACAACGACAGCAACAAATCAGTGACTGAAAAAGGCGACCGCGCCAATCCCGGAGGCCGTCATGGTGGCGATATCAAAGGCATGATCGACCATCTCGATTATCTCAAAGAATTGGGCGTTACCGCAATTTGGCCAACACCGATGTGTGAAGACAACGACGCCAAATATTCCTATCATACTTACGGGCAATCGGACGTGTATAAAACCGATCCGCGTTTCGGCACCAACGAAGAATACCTGCAATTATCATCCGAACTGCACCAGCGCGGCATGAAACTGATTATGGATTACGTGACCAACCACTGGGGCGCAGAGCATTGGATGTACAAGGATTTGCCGAGTTACGACTGGATTCATCAGTTTCCTGGATTTTCACAATCGAATTATCGCATGACTACACAATTCGACCCGAACGCTTCGGCCATCGATGCCAAAAACTGTATGGACGGCTGGTTCGTGCGCTCGATGCCCGATTTGAACCAATCTAACCCGTTGCTTCTAAATTATCTCACGCAAAACGCCATTTGGTGGATTGAATACGCTGATTTGGATGGCTTCCGCGTCGACACTTATTCTTATAACGACAAAGTCGGCATTTCCAAATGGACCAAAGCCATCTTAGATGAGTATCCGTATTTTAACATAGTCGGCGAAGTTTGGATGCACGACCAAGCGCAAATGGCTTATTGGCAAAAAGACAGTAAAATTGGCGCAATTGACAACTATAATTCTTACCTGCCGAGTGTAATGGATTTTACCCTACATGATGCTGTTGGAACTGTTTTCAATGAAGACGAATCGGCTTGGGACAAAGGCTTAATTAAAGTTTACGACAATTTCACGAACGATTTCCTTTATCCGAATCCAAACAACATCATGACATTTCTGGAAAATCATGACACGAACCGCTTCAACGAAATCTACAAGAACGACTTCAAAAAATACCAACTCGGACTAGCGCTTATTGCCACTGTTCGCGGTATTCCACAATTGTATTACGGCTCAGAAATCGGTATGGCAGGCGACAAAAGCAAAGGCGATGCAGACATCCGTCGTGATTTCCCAGGCGGCTGGAGCGGGGACAAAAACAACGCTTTCACCAAAGCCGGAAGAACGTCCGAACAAAACCAGTTTTTCGACTTCACTTCGAGGCTGTTCAACTGGCGCAAAACCAATACGGCAGTACATTTCGGGAAAATGAAGCACTACATTCCTGAGAACAATGTGTACGTGTACTTCCGTTACACCGACTCGCAATCGGTCATGGTGGTCCTCAATAACAGCAACAAAACGCAAACATTCAAAACCGCCCGCTTCCAAGAAAGCATCGGAAATTATAAAACCGCTAAAGACATTTTTACTTCCAAAAGCGTCGATTTGAAAAATGACATTTCGATTGAGAGTAAATCGGTTTTGATCTTAGAATTAGAATAATTTCTCGCGAAGACGCAGAGACGCAAATCTTTTAGTGTTTTCAATTATACAAGCCAATACATATATTTACGCCACATGACTGAAAATGAATTATCGAGAATTGTCGTGGACACCTGTTTTAGAATTCATTCAAAACTAGGCCCGGGACTTTTAGAAAGTGTTTATGAAACCATATTGTTTTATGAGCTTACCTCAATAAATTTAAAAGTTGAAAGACAAAGCCAATTCCAATAATTTGGAAACAAGTTAATTTGGATATTGGTTTTCGTTCTGATTTAATAGTAGAGAATAAAGTAATAATAGAAATTAAATCTGTTGAACAAATTTCAAATGTACATCCAAAACAGTTACTGACTTATCTGCGAATTACAAAACTTAAGTTAGGCTTACTAATCAACTTTAATGAGGCTTACATAAAAAACGGAATAACCAGAGTTGTAAACAACCTTTAATAACACAAGCTTTGCGCCTTTGCGTCTTTGCGAGATTTAAATAAGAATAATGAAAAAAATCCTTTTCCTTTTCCTGATTACTTCCGTTGCTTTTGCCCAGAACGCAAACCGGAAATTCGAGGGTTACAAGAAATCCGGCAATACAGTTGAAATCATTACCTCCGATGGTAAGTATATTTTGAAGCCGTACTCGGAGCACATCGTAGAGACTTCATTTCTCCCGAAAGGCGAAATTTTCAACCCCGAATCACACGCGGTAGTTTTGTCGCCCGGAAAAGTGAAAACCAAAATTACTGATAGCAAAACCAATCTAACGCTCAGCACGAATGGGATTTCGGTCAGCATCGAGAAATCGCCTTTCAAAATTTCCTATTCTTACAAAGGCAAAGCGCTGATTTCAGAGAAAAACGGCTACACCAAAAAGGATTCGACCGAAACCATCAATTTCAATCTCGACGATACCGAAGTTTTGTATGGAGGCGGCGCCAGAGCTTTAGGAATGAACCGCCGGGGCAACCGTTTACAGCTCTACAACCGAGCGCATTACGGTTATGAAACCCGTGCGGAACTGATGAATTTCACGATGCCGCTGGTGATGTCGTCCAAGATTTACGCAGTGCATTTCGACAATGAGCCGATTGGTTATCTCGACCTCGACAGCAAAAAAGACAATACTTTAGCTTACGAAACCATTTCCGGACGGAAAACCTATCAAATAATCGCCGCCGATTCTTGGACTGAGTTGACTAAAAACTATACCGATCTCACCGGAAAACAACCGCTTTTACCGCGCTGGGCTTTGGGCAATTTCTCGAGCCGTTTTGGCTATCATTCGCAGGAAGAAACCCAGAAAACCATCGACCGTTTCATCAAAGACGAAATTCCTGTAGATGCGATCATTCTTGATTTGTATTGGTTCGGCAAAACGATTCAAGGCACGATGGGCAACCTCGAATGGGACAAAGACAAATTCCCGAACCCAGACAAAATGATTTCGGATTTCAACAGCAAAGGCATCAAAACGATTCTGATTACCGAGCCTTTTATCCTGACTACTTCGAGCAAATGGCAAGAAGCCGTCGATAAGAAAATACTCGCCACCGACAAAACCGGAAAACCTTGCACTTATGATTTTTATTTCGGTAACACGGGCATCATTGATGTTTTCAAACCCGAAGGCAAAGCTTGGTTTTGGGACATTTACAAGAAAATGATCAACCAAGGCGTTGGCGGATTGTGGGGCGATTTGGGCGAACCGGAAGTATTTCCGTCGAAAGCCTTCACGGCTAAAGGAAAAGCCGATGCCGTGCACAATGTTTATGGCCACAATTGGGCGAAGTTAGTGGCTGACGGGTATCAGAAAGATTTTCCGAACCAACGTCCGTTTATTTTGATGCGCTCGGGTTATTCGGGTTCGCAGCGTTTCGGCATGGTACCTTGGAGCGGCGACGTCAACAGAAGTTGGGGCGGCTTGCAATCGCAAACGGAAATCGCTTTACAAATGGGCATGCAAGGAATGGGTTATATGCACTCGGACCTGGGTGGTTTTGCCGGCGATTATTTCGATAACGAATTGTACTTGCGCTGGTTGCAATATGGGGTTTTTCAACCGATTTTCCGTCCGCATGCGCAGGAAGAAGTCGCTTCGGAACCGGTTTACAAAGACATCGCAACCAAAGCCAAAGCGAAGAAATTGGTGGAATTGCGTTATCAGTTGCTGCCTTATAATTACACGATTTCTTTCGAGAACAACCAAAAAGGAATTCCGCTCATGCGCCCGCTTTTCTTTGAAGAACCAGACAACAAATCTTTATTATCAGTGAGCGAAACTTATCTATGGGGCAATGATTTCCTAGTAACTCCAATTACTAAATCTGCGGTGACTTCCACGTCGGTTTATTTCCCGAAAAACAATAGTTGGTTTGATTTCTATACCGATCAGCAATATTTGGGAGGAAGTTCGAAAATGGTTCCTGTAGCCGAAGACCATATTCCGGTTTTTGTGCGCGGCGGAGCGTTCATCCCGATGATCAAAACGATTCAGAATACCACTAAATATTCGTTGGCTAATTTTGATTTGCATTATTATTTCGATGAAAAAACCAAAGCGAGTTCCGGACAACTTTATAACGATGACGGTCTCACACCCAACGATTTCGAAAAAGGCCAGTACGAACTGCTCGGCTTTAAAGCCAATACAAATGAAAAAACACTCAACATTAACTTGAACACAACGACAGGGAAAGCTTTTACCGCAACAGATAAAAACGTAAACCTAATCCTGCACCACCTCAACAAAGTACAGAAAGTGAGCGTCAACGGGAAAGAAGCTGTCTTCAAAACCAACAACAACAGGCTGGAAATTCCCGTAAATTGGGCCAAAGGAACTGCTGTTAACATTCAAATCCAGTTTTAATATGAAAAAAACATTTGCCTTACTTTTAATCGCATTTGCCTTGAACAGTCCAGTCAGCCTAGCACAGAATAAAAAAACCAAAGCGGCAAAAACCGTCGTGAAAAAGCCGTTTGTCTGGGAAGGCGCCAATCTGTATTTCTTGATGACCGACCGCTTCTTCGATGGAAATCCGACCAAGCAAACCTATTTCAACCGAACCAAGTCCACAGCCAAACTGCGCGGTTTCGAAGGCGGCAACCTTCGGGGCATTATCGAAAAACTAGACGAAGGTTATTTCGATAAATTGGGCGTGAATGCCATTTGGTTCACTCCGATTGTCGAGCAAATTCACGATGGCGTAGATGAAGGCACCGGCCTTACTTACGGCTTCCATGGCTACTGGACGCGCGATTGGACGGCACTCGACCCGAACTTCGGTACTAAAAAAGATTTGGCGGAACTGGTAACAAAAGCCCACGCAAAAGGCATTCGGATTGTGCTTGACGGTGTAATCAATCATACCGGCCCTGTCACAGAAATTGATACCGTTTGGCCTTCGGATTGGGTGCGGACCAGCCCGCAATGTGATTATAAAACATATCAAAATACAACAGCTTGTACGTTAGTGAAAAACCTGCCGGACGTGCTTACTGAAAGCAATGCTAATGTGGAATTGCCTTCGTTTTTAGTCGAGAAATGGAAAAAAGAAGGCCGTTATGAATCTGAAATGGCGTCGCTTGATGCTTTCTTCAAAAGAACAGGTTATCCGCGTGCACCGAAGTATTACATCATCAAATGGCTGACCGACTATATTCTTGAATTCGGGATTGACGGCTATCGTGGCGATACGGTGAAACATGTCGATGAAGCGGTTTGGGCCGATTTCAAAACCCAATGCGATTACGCTTTCGCGATGTGGAAGAAAAAGCATCCTAAAAAAGTTCTAGACAACAACCCGTTTTATACCATTGCCGAAGTGTACAATTACGGCATCAGCGCTGGGCAAGATTTCGATTTCGGCGACAAGAAGGTCAACTATTTCAAACACGGGTTCAACAATATGATCAACTTCGAGTTCAAATGGAATGCGGCGCAAATGAGCTATGAAGGCTTGTTTTCGAAATATTCAGACAAGCTCAACGGCGAACTTAAAGGCTATAGCGTGCTGAACTATATTTCTTCGCACGACGATTCCAAACCGTTTGACGGCGCGCGCACTAAAAACTTTGAAGCTGGAACCAAGTTATTGTTAACGCCCGGTGTTTCCCAGATTTATTACGGTGATGAAACCGGTCGCTCGCTCGAAATTGAAGGCACTGAAGGCGATGCCACTTTGCGCTCGTTCATGAATTGGAACGAGGTCAAATCGAACCCGGAAACCCAGAAAATTCTGGCGCATTGGCAGAAAATCGGTTTGTTCCGCAAAAACCATCCGGCAGTAGGCGCGGGAATTCACGAGCAACTCTCGGCACAACCTTATGTGTTTTCGAGAACTTTCACCAAAGGAAAATACAGCGACCAAGTTGTGATTGGACTGGAACTAAAACCAGGCAAAAAAGACATTTTGGTCGGGAAAATTTTCAAAAACGGCACCAAAGTAAAAGACGCTTATTCGGGTAAAACGGCCGTAGTTACTGACGGGAAAGTTATTTTCGACACCGATTTTGACCTAGTTCTTATCGAGAAATTATAAATCCTACCTTTGCGCTTTGAACCAATAAACAAATGCTCAAAATAGGACATCGCGGCGCCAAAGGACACGAACCGGAAAATACGTTGGCTTCGATTGCAAAGGCGATTCAGCTCGGCGTTGACGCTGTGGAACTCGATGTGCATCTGAGTGCTGATGGCCAAATTGTGGTGATTCATGATGAAACCGTAAATCGGACAACCCACCGCGAAGGTATCGTGAACCAAATGAGTTGGACCGAGTTAAAAAACCTGCGTATTGATGGCGAACACACGATTCCGCTCTTGTCAGAAGTTTTCGATTTGGTCAACCGCCGGATCTTCATCAACGTCGAACTCAAAGGCGAAGGTACTGCCCAACCGGTTGTGGGTTTGATTCAAAAATACATCAACAATAACAACTGGGATTATAGCCATTTTCTGGTTTCCAGTTTTGATTGGAACGCTTTGCAGGAAGTACATCGGCTCGATCCCAAAGTTGCGCTGGGCGTACTCACTTTGACCGATATAGAACTAGCGGTTGGTTTTGCCGAATTCATCCACGCACGCAGCATTCATCCTTATTTTCATTTACTAACACGAGAAAACACAACACAAATGCAACGAAAAGGGTTTGAAGTTTTCCCTTGGACCGTCAACGAACCGGAAGATCTTGAAAAAATAAAATCATTCCACGTCAGCGGAATCATTAGCGATTTTCCTGAAAGAATATGAACCGGCAATACGACATTATTATTGTTGGCGGAGGCGCGGCAGGTTTTTTTACGGCAATCAATATTGTTGAGAAAAATCCGCGAACCAAAGTAGCGATTCTCGAACGTGGCAAAAACGTGCTGGAAAAAGTGCGCATTTCCGGCGGCGGGCGTTGCAATGTGACCCACGCTTGTTTCGTTCCGAACGAACTCGTGAAATTCTATCCGCGCGGCGAGAAGGAATTGCGCGGGCCGTTCCATCAGTTTTGCTCGGGCGATACCATTGAGTGGTTCGAAAAACACGGCGTCACACTTAAAATCGAAGACGATGGCAGAATGTTTCCTATTTCAGATTCCTCGCAAACCATCATCGATTGCTTCCTCAACGCTACTAAAAAATTAGGAATTGCAGTACTCACCGGACAAAGCGTACAGTCTATCTTTAAAGGTGACGGCTATTGGAAAATCGAAACCAACGCCGAGACTTTCGCTTGCCAAAAAATCGTCATGGCCACGGGCAGCAACCCAAAAATCTGGGAACTACTGCAAAACCTTGGGCATTCAATTGTAAATCCGGTGCCGTCGTTGTTTACCTTCAATATTAAAGACTCCCGGATTAAAGATTTGATGGGCGTTGCCACACCTGCTCTTGTGAAAGTGAAAGATACCAAACTCAGTGCTTCGGGGCCGCTACTGATTACTCATTGGGGCATGAGCGGGCCGGGCATTTTGCGTTTGTCGGCTTGGGGCGCACGGATTCTGCACGAGAAAAATTATCAGTTTACCATCATCGTGAATTGGTTGCCCGATAGCGATTTCAATGAAAGTATCGAAACCTTGAAGGAACTCAAGCACGAAAACGCAAAAAAAATTGTTTCAGGAAAATCTCCTTTGCATTTGCCAAACCGTTTGTGGGAAAGCCTCGTCAACGCTACCGGAATCAATGCTGAAACCAAGTGGGCCGATTTGTCTAAAAACCAACTTGTGAATCTAGCCAATCAACTCACTCAGGCACAATTTCAGGTGAATGGCAAAAGTACTTTCAAGGAAGAATTCGTTACGGCAGGCGGTATCGATTTAAAGGAAATCAACTTCAAAACCATGGAAAGTAAGTTGCTGCCGGATTTATATTTTGCGGGTGAAATAGTCAACATCGACGCGATTACGGGTGGCTTCAATTTTCAGAATGCTTGGACCAGTGGCTTCATCGTGGCCGAAACCATTCTGTAAAACCAACTTATCAACCAAAATATTTGAGGTCAATTGGCATGGTCAAAAAAACATCCGAACAAAGTTTTAGTCCTTTTAATTTCTACTAGAAGTATCAATCTCAGGATTTTTTTTATCGGTTCAACCACCAAATACTTGCGTTGAGCAACGTCGCAAAACTCACCCAAAGCAGATACGGAATAAAAAGATAACCCGCTACTTTGTCTATTTTATTGAACTTATAATAGGTTTCGTAAATCATCAACCAAAGCAAAACAACCTCAATCAAAGCCAGCAGCGGATTTTTCAATCCGAAAAAAAGAACCGACCAAAGCGCATTTAAAGCCAATTGAATAGCAAAGAAAATAAGTGCTTTGCGAACGGCTTCCCTTTCAAAATCGATGCGGTTCCAAACCAAACCGGCTGCCACGCCCATTAGTACATAAAGTAAACTCCAAACCGGAGAGAAAACCCAAGGTGGCGGGTTAAAACTTGGTTTAATCAACATCGGGAACCAAGTATTGACCGAAGACTGCGTAGCTTGTCCTGACAAAAATCCGACGGCGAGACAAGTGGCGACGAAAATGGCGATTTTGAGTGGCTTATTCATAAAGTCTGAGAATTAAGTGTTGTGTTGCCAGGGCAAAGTTAAGCATCGGCGTTTAACCAAAAGCAGTATATTTGTTCAAAATTTCCATGTATGCCTGAATCGGATTTTATTGCAGCGCCATTTTTGAATTTAATTGAACGCGGAACCTTCTCATGGAGCGCGCCGAGCAATATTGCATTAGTAAAATACTGGGGCAAAAAAGCGCACCAGATTCCGGCCAATCCGTCGATCAGTTTTACGCTGAATAATTGCAAAACCATTACTTCGGTCGTTTTTGAAAAAAAGTCAACTGACGAAGATTTTTCATTCGAGCTGCTTTTTGAAGGAAAGCCCAAGGAAGATTTCAAGCCCAAAATCGAGAAATTTTTAGAGCGTATCGCGACCTATTGCCTGTATTTGAAGCAATACCACTTTACCATCGACACGCGAAATACCTTTCCTCACAGCTCCGGAATTGCATCGTCTGCCTCGGGCATGGCCGCTTTGTCGATGAATATCATGAGTCTTGAAAAAGTCTTGAATCCTAAGATGACTGATGACTATTTCTATCAAAAAGCTTCTTTTTTGGCGCGTTTGGGTTCGGGAAGCGCTTGCAGAAGCATCAAAGGAAAAGCCGTTGTTTGGGGAAATCATGCAGAGATTAACGGAAGCTCTGATTTATTTGGCGTGGAATTCCCGGGTCAAATTCACCCGAATTTTGAAAACTATCAAGATACTATTTTATTGGTCGACAAAGGCGAAAAGCAAGTTTCTAGTACTGTTGGGCACAACTTAATGAACGGGCATCCGTACGCCGAGAATCGATTTCATCAAGCACACAGCAATTTATCGAAGCTGAAAATGGTTCTCGAAAATGGCGATTTGCAATCGTTCATTGAAATCGTCGAAAGTGAAGCCCTCACTTTGCATGCGATGATGATGGCTTCGATGCCGTATTTTATTTTGATGAAGCCCAATACTTTGGAGATTATTAACCGCATTTGGAATTTCAGAAAGCAATCCAATATTCCGGTTTGTTTTACGTTAGATGCTGGAGCCAACGTGCATGTTTTGTATCCTCAGAAAAATAAAGTGGAAATATTGCAATTTATTCAGGACGAATTGGTTGGCTATTGCGAAAATGGTCAGTATATTTGTGACGAAATCGGACGAGGAGCTTCTTTAATTAATAATGAATAGTTAATAATTAATAATTGGGAGTTCCACTATTTAAGCCATACAGATATTATTATGAAAAGAAATGTTGTCAAGGAAAAATCCTTTTTGTTTGCTTTGGATGTGATTCAGATATACAAGAAACTGAGTTATGAAAAAAAAGAATTTGTGATGTCTAAACAACTATTGCGCTGCGGCACGTCGATTGGCGCCAATATTTGGGAATCTGAATGTGCTCAAAGCAAAGCAGATTTTGTCAGCAAATTGTCCATCGCGTTAAAAGAAGCTAATGAAACTGATTATTGGTTTGAGCTTTTATACATCTCTGGTTTTATCAACCACGAAGATTTCAAAAACATTAAACCCAAAATATCGGAACAGTTGAAATTACTAACCAGCATCATTAACACCTCAAAATCCAGTTATTAATTATTAATTATTAATTATTAATTAAAATGAAAGGTCCTTTATTTTACTCGAAAATCCTATTGTTCGGAGAATACGGAATCATCAAAGATTCTAAAGGTTTATCGATTCCTTACAATTTTTATAACGGCGCACTGAAATCTGACGGAAACACTTCATCGGATGCCATCAAGTCCAACACGAACCTCAACCGTTTTGCCGCTTATCTGGAACAGCTCCAAACCGAACAACCCGATTTAGTGACTTTCGATATTGCTTCCCTAAAAAAAGACATTAAAAACGGAATGTACTTCGATTCGAGTATCCCCCAAGGTTATGGCGTGGGCAGCTCCGGCGCATTGGTCGCTGCGATTTACGACAAATACGCGCAAAACAAAATCACCGTTTTGGAAAACCTGACGCGCGAGAAATTGTTGCAACTCAAAAATATTTTCGGACAAATGGAATCTTTTTTCCATGGCAAAAGTTCCGGCCTTGACCCACTGAACAGCTATTTGAGCATCCCGATTTTAATTAATTCCAAAGACCATATTGAAGCCACCGGAATTCCGACTCAAAGCCGCACCGGAAAAGGCGCTGTGTTTTTGATCGATTCAGGAATTGTCGGCGAAACCGCTCCGATGGTGAACATTTTCATGGAAAACCTCAAAGAAGAAGGCTTCCGCAAAATGCTCAAAAACCAATTCGTGAAATACACCGATGCTTGCGTAGAGAATTTCCTTGGTGGCGATTTGAAATCGTTGTTCTCGAACACCAAGAAATTATCGAAAGTTGTTTTGAACCACTTCAAACCGATGATTCCCGAAGAATTTCACGGCATTTGGCAAAAAGGTATCGACACCAACGATTATTATCTGAAACTTTGCGGCTCTGGCGGCGGTGGTTATATTTTGGGTTTCACCGAAGACCTGGAAAAAGCCAAACAATCCCTTAAAGACTACAAACTCGAAGTCGTTTACCAATTCTAGTGAATTAAAAATGCTGAGTAGAAAGAACAAATTGCTACTGATGAAAATCGTCAGTTTGTTCTCGGTCATTCGCGGCTATAATATTCCCGTGATTGTCGTGGCGCAATACCTTTCGGCGATTTTTATTCTGGCTCCAGATAAAAGTGCGCTCTCTATCCTACTCGACTTTAAATTGTTTATTGTGGTTTTTGCCTCCGCGCTCACCATTGCGTCAGGCTATATCATCAACAGCTTTTACGACAGCAAGAAAGACCTCATTAACCGACCGAACAAATCGATGCTCGACCGATTGGTGAGCCAGAAAACCAAACTGCAGGTTTATTTTACGCTGAATTTCATGGCCACTTTATCGGCCTTGTACGTTTCCTGGCGTGCGAGTTTGTTCTTTGCGGTTTATATTTTCACGATTTGGCTCTACTCGCACAAACGCAAGAAATATGCGCTCTACAGCAACTTCATAGCGGCTTTTTTGGCAGTGTTCCCGTTTTTTGGCATACTGCTTTTTTACTATTATCGCTTGCCGCTGAACGAAATAGAGAACCGCACCAACGACTTGGCTGTGATTTTTACCCACGCCGCCTTCCTTTTTATACTGTTATTGGTGCGCGAGATGATCAAAGACCTCGAAAACATCAAAGGCGATTTGGCCAACGGCTACCAGACTATTCCGATTGTCTTTGGCGAGAAAACCTCTAAAAGCGCGATTACCATTTTACTTTTGATTACAGTGCTTCCGGTGTATCTGCTCATTAACGTGTTCGATGTCGGCTACATGGATTTGTATTTTTATGTCGGGTTTATGGTCATGATTTTTTTCGTACTTAAGCTTTGGCAATCTGAATCTAAAAAGCAATATTTACTGCTGCACAACTTGCTCAAATTCCTAATAATTGCTGGGGTTTGCTGCATTGTACTGATCGATCCGACGGTACTATGGCATGGCCGAAAACTCCTCGAAACTCTTTAATTTTTCAGGGCGTGACCACAAGGGTCGGGCTGTTCGCACTCGCTTTTTTGCGCACCACTTTTTCTTAAGAATGGCGTTTTATCCAGCGCAAAAAGAGCTCAAACAAATGCTGCCATCCCTCACGCGAGGTAGTTAATTGGTCGTCAGAAGTTTTATGGAAAGTTGACTTTTTTAGACTTACTTCGTATAGACCGCTGCGCTGTAGGATATAAGACCGCTTCGCTTTAAGATCGATTACGGAAACTTGGGTTGTGGTTTTCCCATTGAAATTTATCTAAAAAAGTTCCTCTTGGGCATTAATTCCACAGAACGAACATTCAAAATAATTCACATCCAAACCAAACGCAATGGGAACACGGAAGCGCTACAGCTGATGGATAAGTGCTAAAAGCTGACAGCCGACAGCTGAACGCTAATCCTCAAAAAGGGCTCTCGATATTAACACGAAAGCCCTAGCCCTGATGGCAGCGGCATCCTTTTGCAGAGCATCGCGGCGCAAAAGATATAGCGTACAGCAGGATTAGCTTCTAATAAAAAACTATCTTTGCCGCAGCAAAAATACCTCAGCCATGAATCAGAAACCGGGCAACAACCGCCGCAATGCCAAACCGGCCAGTGCCAAACCTAAACCGCCAATGCCGAAGCGTTCTCAGGCTAAGAAAGCCATACCTGAAAGCGCACCCGCTGCCAAACCGAGCAAAAACAAAGACGAAATCCGTTTGAATAAATACATCTCGAATTCAGGCGTTTGCTCTCGTCGCGATGCCGATATTTATATCCGTTCGGGCAATGTGAAAGTTAATGGCGTGCCGGTGACCGAAATGGGCTATATGGTCAAACCGGGCGATGTCGTGAATTTTGATGGTGCGGTGCTGACTCCGGAAAAGAAAGAGTACATCTTGCTCAACAAACCCAAGAATTTCACCACTACTTCTGAAGAAGGCCGTGAAGACCGCAATGTGCTCGAACTCGTGCGCGGCGCCTGCAACGCCAAACTCGCCCCGGTAGGCAGAATGGACATGACCACCACCGGACTTTTGCTGTTCACCAACGACACCGACTTGATTCGCAAATTCAGTTTGCCGAACCAGAAATCTTTTAAAATTTACCAAGTGTCGCTCGATAAAAACCTCAAGTTTGAAGACTTGGAAAAAATCTCAGGCGGCGTTACCTTAGACGGACATCGTTTGTATGTAGACGAAATCAGCTACATCGAAGGCCAACCCAAAACCGAAGTCGGAATCAAATTGCGCACAGCCAACGTTAAAGTGGTTCGCTCCATTTTTGAGCAGTTCAAATACAACGTTTTGAAAGTAGACCGCGTTTCGTTTGCCGGCCTCACCAAGAAGAACTTGCCGCGTGGCAATTGGCGTTTTTTGACCGAACAAGAAATTATTAATTTGAAGAATGTTTGAGAGAGTGCCTTAGTGCCTTAGTGCCTTAGTGCCTTAGTGCCTTAGTGCCTTAGTGCAAAATTAAAAAATATTGAATCGCTGCTTTTTGAGCGTGATTTTTCTTGAATATGGAACACCAAAACTTATCGATTGCCCACAAATGGTTTGCAGCTTTTAATGAGCACAATCTAGAATCATTACTCGATTTATACGACGACCAAGCCGAACATTACAGTCCGAAACTCAAAATCAAGAAGCCGGAAACCAATGGTCTAGTGAAAGGCAAAAAGGCATTGTGGGATTGGTGGCAAAGTGCTTTTGAATCGATTCCGAGCCTGCATTACCGCGTAACTTCGCTCACTGCCAATGACGACCGCGTATTTATGGAATATGTACGATCGGTGCAAGGTGAAGCCGATTTGCGTGTGGCCGAAGTGCTCGAAATCAAACAAGGAAAAATCGTATTCTCGCGCGTTTATCACGGTTAAGCTGTTAGCAGCAAACTGTTTTTAAACTAATTTTAGAGTAATGATTAAATGACCGGTACATAAGCTGCTGCATATCGTGTAAATTTCTATACCTTAAAATTAATCCTACAATCTCTTATAATCAATATAAAATCATTGGCTAAAACCGATAGAATTTTTATCGCTGTGTTTTGTGGAGCCCAACCCTTTTCGAGAGCTTGTTGAGTTTGGTTACAGAATTTTAACAGATAAATAAATACCCGCAATCCGCCGTAGCAAGGAAATTAAAGTTATATTTGTTTCAATACTAAAAATTACTTTATGAATATTTTCGTTGGAAGCCTTCCCTTCAGTATGGAGGAAGCAGATTTAAGAGCGTCTTTCGAGGCCTATGGTGCAGTGGATACTGTAAAAATTATTACCGATAAGTTTACCGGAAGAAGTAAAGGTTTCGGATTCGTGGAAATGACCAACGATGACCAAGCCCTTAAAGCCATCGAAGAACTCAATGGTGCTACAGTACAAGGCCGCGCGATTGTGGTCAACAAATCAGTACCAAAACCAGAAGGAGAAAGAAGAAGCTTTAGCAACAACCGCGGAGGTTCAAGCCGCGAGAGATACTAATCGGGATTGATTTTATAACACCCAAATTCTTATTTTACAAAACCATTCAAAGAATCGATTCGTCGGTTTTTTGAGTGGTTTTTTGTTGATAACTTCCAGCGGTTTCTTCGGGCAAAATCAGCTAAATTTGAAGTTCGTTTTTTTTCCAATCACAGCGCCTGAAATACCAACATGTACTTAATATTTGATACCGAAACCACCGGATTGCCCAAACGCTGGGACGCGCCCATTACCGACACCAACAACTGGCCACGTTGTGTTCAAATCGCTTGGCAGTTACACGACGAGATGGGAAAAATCATCGAACATCAGGATTATCTCATCTCCCCTGAAGGTTTCAACATTCCGTACGATGCCGAACGCATTCATGGTATTTCAACCGAATTGGCCACCGAGCAAGGCATTGCTTTGGCCGAAATGCTTGAAAAGTTCAACATTGCGCTATCGAAAACCAAGTTTATCGTCGGTCAGAATTTAGGGTTTGATATCAATATCTTGGGTTGTGAGTTCCATCGATTAGGGATTGAAAACAAACTGATTTCCACACCGGTTTTAGACACTTGTACCGAAGTCACGGCCTCGCTTTTAAAACTGCCCGGAGGCCGCGGCGGAAAATTCAAACTGCCCACGCTGACCGAGCTGCACCAATATTTGTTCAACGTTCCTTTTGCCGAAGCGCACAACGCCACCGCAGACGTTGAAGCCACCACGAGGTGTTTTCTAGAACTCGTCCGATTGGAAGTATTTACCGCCGAAGAATTGCGCGTCACGCCCGACTATTTCGAGAACTTCCGCAGTAAAAATCCGCGTCAAATTGATGCTGTAGGGTTGTTGCATACTAATTTAAAAGAAGCATCCGAGAAAATTCGTCAAAGAATGGGCGGCCAACAAAGTGCTCCAATTTCGCGACAAGAAATCTCCGAAAATCAACAATTGCTAGCCGATGTCGATTTTGCACATTTGCACAACCATACGCAATTCTCGGTTTTACAATCTACCATCAGTGTGGCAGCGTTAGTCAAAGCTGCCATCCAACAAAAAATGCCGGCAGTGGCCATCACCGATCACGCCAACTTGATGGGCGCTTTCCATTTTGTTCGCGATATTCTTAACCACAACAAAGCCGCAGAAGTTAAAAATGCTGCCGCTATTGAAAAAGGCGAAACCCCAACAGAGAAAACACTCAAACCCATCGTCGGCTGTGAATTTTACGTTTGTGACGACCACCAAGACAAAACCCGAAAAGACAACGGTTATCAAGTGGTGCTATTGGCCAAAAACAAAAACGGTTACCACAATCTGGCGAAAATGTCATCGATTGCATACACTAGTGGTTTTTATTATGTGCCGCGAATTGACAAAAATGTGATTGCGCAATATAAGGAAGATTTGATTGTACTTTCAGGTAATTTGTATGGTGAAATTCCGAATAAACTTTTGAATCTGGGTGAAAACCAAGCAGAAGAAGCGCTTTTGTGGTGGAAAGAAACTTTCGGCGAAGATTGCTATTTAGAGCTCATGCGCCACAATCAAGAAGACGAGAACCGCGTCAATGAAGGATTGCTCGCTTTGTCCAAAAAACACCAGGTTAAAGTTGTAGCGACCAACAACACTTTCTACATCAATAAAGAAGATGCCAATGCCCACGACATTTTGCTTTGTGTGCGCGACGGTGAAAAACAAACTACTCCGATTGGTCGTGGCCGTGGTTACCGTTACGGTTTGCCAAACCAAGAATACTACTTCAAGTCGGGCGAGGAAATGAAACGGCTTTTTCACGATTGCCCCGAAGCCATTTCCAACATTACAGAAATTATCGACAAAATCGAATCATACAATTTGGCGCGCGAAGTGTTATTGCCGAAATTCGAAATTCCGCAAGATTTTGTCGTGCCTGAAGATTTAACCGATGGCGGCAAACGCGGCGAGAACGCTTACTTGAAACACTTGACTTTTGCGGGTGCCAAAAGGCGATATGGAGAAATCACGCCTGAAATTCAGGAGCGCATCGATTTTGAACTCACCACAATTGAGAATTCGGGTTATCCGGGTTACTTTTTGATTGTTCAGGATTTCATTGCTGCAGCCCGAAATATGGGCGTTTCCGTTGGGCCGGGCCGGGGTTCTGCCGCGGGTTCCGTGGTGGCTTATTGCCTCGGTATTACCAACATCGACCCACTGATGTACAACTTGCTTTTTGAGCGTTTTTTGAATCCAGACCGTGTGTCTTTGCCTGATATCGATATTGATTTTGACGATGAAGGCCGTAGCAAAGTCATGGATTATGTGATCAACAAATACGGTTCAAAACAAGTCGCGCAGATTATTACTTATGGTACGATGGCCGCCAAATCCGCGATTCGTGATACCGCAAGAGTTCTAGATTTACCCTTATTCGAAGCCGACAAGATTGCCAAGCTGATTCCCGGCATGATTCCATCAAAATGGAGTTTGTCGCGCTTTTTAACTGATCAGGAAGCTGAGATTAAGAAGGTTTTGCGCCCAGAAGATTTCGACCGCATCAAGGAACTCATCAACCTTTCTAAAGAAGAAGACCTGAGCGGGGAAACCATCCAACAAGCCAAAGTACTCGAAGGAAATTTACGCAACACGGGCATCCATGCTTGCGGTGTGATTATTACTCCTGACGACATTACCAATTTCGTTCCGGTAGCTACGGCAAAAGATTCGGATTTGTTCGTCACGCAATTCGATAACTCAGTGGTAGAAAGCGCCGGCTTGCTCAAGATGGACTTCCTCGGGCTGAAGACCTTAACGCTTATTAAAGATACCGTCAAACTCGTAAAATACCGCACCGGCGTGGAACTCAACCCCGATGAATTTCCGATTGACGATGCGAAAACTTACGAACTTTTTCAACGCGGTGAAACGGTCGGGATTTTCCAATATGAAAGTGCCGGAATGCAGAAATACATGAAGGAACTCAAACCTACTGTTTTCAACGACTTAATCGCCATGAACGCTTTGTATCGCCCGGGTCCGATTGCTTACATCCCGAGTTTCATCAAACGAAAAAATGGCGAGGAACCGATTGAATACGACCTAGAAGCTTGCGAAGAATTGCTCAAAGACACCTACGGAATCACGGTTTATCAGGAGCAAGTAATGCTTTTGTCTCAGAAACTGGCCGATTTCTCTAAAGGTGATGCCGATGTTTTGCGTAAAGCGATGGGAAAAAAACAGCGCGACGTACTCGATAAAATGAAGCCCAAATTCGTAAGTCAAGCCGCAGCAAAAGGCCATTCGGAAGAAAAACTCGAAAAAATCTGGAAAGATTGGGAAGCCTTTGCCGAATATGCGTTCAACAAATCGCACTCGACCTGTTATGCTTGGGTGGCTTACCAAACAGCTTACCTCAAGGCCAATTATCCGGCAGAATACATGGCGGCTGTGCTCTCCAACAACATGAGCGATATCAAACAAGTATCGTTCTTTATGGAAGAATGTAAACGCATGGGCTTGCAAGTTCTCGGGCCGGATGTCAACGAATCTTTCTATAAATTTACCGTAAACGAAAATTATGCGGTGCGCTTCGGAATGGGCGCCATCAAAGGCGTTGGAATGGGCGCGGTAGAAACCATCGTGCAGAACCGAAAAGAAGTAAAATACAAGTCCATTTTCGATTTGGCCAAGCGCATTGACTTGCGGGCTGCCAATAAAAAAGCTTTTGAAAATCTGGCGTTGGCCGGTGGTTTTGACTCTTTCACAGGAACCAGTCGCGCACAGTATTTCCACGATGAAGGTGACGGCATCACGTTCTTGGAAAAAGCCATGCGCTACGGAGCAAAATTTCAGGAGAACGAAAATTCCTCGCAAGTGAGTTTGTTCGGAGAAGCCAGCAATGTGCAAATTCCTGAACCGGTAGTGCCTCCTTGTGAAGATTGGAGCACGATGGAGAAACTCGCCAAAGAAAAAGAAGTCGTCGGGATTTATATTTCGGGACATCCGCTGGACGATTATAAATTTGAGATGCAATATTTCTGCAGTGCCAAACTGGAAGCACTCAAGAATCTCGAACAATATCTTAATAAAACACTGAGTTTCGGAGGTATCATTACCAATGTTCAACATCGTACCGCCAAAAACGGCAAGGGTTGGGCTTCGTTCGTAATGGAAGGCTACGACGAAAGTTACGAATTCCGAATTTTTGGTGAGGAGTATTTGAAGTTCCGCCATTTCTTGATTCAGAATAATTTCACTTATATGAAAGTAGCTGTTAAAGAAGGCTGGGCCGACAAAGAAACAGGCAAAAAAGGCGAACCCAGATTGCAGTTTTTGCTGGTGCAATACCTTCAGGACGTATTGCCGGCTTTTGCCAAGAAACTCATCATTCATCTCAATATTCAAGATTTGCAGTCTGAGATGATTACCAAACTGAGTACTATTTTCCAATCCAACAAAGGCGAACACCATGTGGATTTTGAAGTACTAGAACTCGAAACCGTAAAGAAACAAGTGGAGGTGCCTTCAACTGAAATAGTAGGTGATACTGACGAAATTCCAACAGACGAGGAAATTTTGAGTGAAGACAACGCCCCAATGACCATGACCACGGAAGTGGAGGAAACACGTGTAGTGACCCGGCTTCAGATGCCAAGCAGAAAACTTAAAATTAAAATCTCAGGTGAATTGTTGCAGGAACTTGAAAAAATGCAGGTCAACTTCAAACTCAACTAATACTTGGTTCTAATGGTTTCCTGAAGAAGCTTTTTTGCCCGAGATCCACTTTGAAAAGCATCAACGCATATAAAAAAGCGGGAGCAGCCGTGCGCATGCCAGAATGGTTGATGGATAAAAACCAGAAAGCAAAAAAAACAGCCAGATAGACATTATGTCGGGTTTTGAAAAACAACACCAGTGGTGTGAGAATCAAAATCAAAATACTAAGCAAACCGCTGATACCATGTTCAGCCAAGAGTCTGGTTATTTCATCATGCGAACTGAACACTCTCGCGTTTTCAGCTTGATTAATTTTAATCCGTTCTCCAGGTCCAGTGCCTAAGATTGGGTTCTCAATAAATAATTTAATTTGCAATTCCGCCAAACCTTTACGGTCGAAATCTCGCTCTTTTAATAGGTTGCCCCGATGGTCTCGATTGGTATATCGGTTCAGGATTAGCCCGTTGGTTTGGTAATAAATTAGCCCCACCACCAATAAAACAGACAGTGTGAAATACATCGCGCCTATTTTAGCAATCGTCTTTCCAAAAGCATCAGAGAAACAATAGACAGAGCCTAAAAAAACCACGCAAATCGCCAATCCTGTAATCATTCCGCCACGTGAGAAGGTCATCAATCCCACATAACACAAAAAAGCTGAAATCGACAAATTAATCAAACTGAGTGCTTTTTTATTGATCATAATCACAAACTGCATAAAGAAAACAAACATGCCTAAACCCAATACTGTAGCCACTTGGTTAGGGCCAAAACCACCAGAGAACATGGCGTTGGAAGAAACACCTCGCATATAAGTATCGACCTCAGGACTATATAAAAAGACATAAACCCCACAACTCAAGATGGGAAGTCCCATGGCAATAATAACTTTATTTAGCGCTCTCAAAGTGAGTTTTTTATCAAAGGCATAGATGGCAAGTGCTCCCAAACAAATTGGGCCAGAAAGGTCGAATACAATTCCGTTAAAAGTACTTTTTGTAAGTGCTGTTAGATCTTTTTCAAACACAACACTCGGCACAAGAGCTAAAAGATAAATCCAGTAGGGAAATGACTTTTTCGAAAACCCATCATAGAAAACACCCAAACCGGCAAGTAATACCAATCCACATTTTACAAACTCATAATTCAAAAAATTACTGGTCATTCGCAGTAAAACCTCATTACCGATAAGATAACCTGCCACTTGAAGCACTTCATGATTCTTGTTTTGGTTCCAAAGAATATATAAAACCCCGAGCAAAGCTGTTGCAATTCCGTAATAAGTTCCCAAACTCGGGTTTTGAAATAGTACACTACCAAGAATAATGTGAAGAAATAGCAAGAAGAAATACTTTTTATCAGCAGATAAATTTGTGGCCCAAGAAGGTATAACTGTATCCATTGAAATTCAGGTCTAAGCTTTGAAACAAATGTAATCAAATGCCCAAATTTAGTTTATTGGTCAATTAGAATTTGATGGATGGCATTTAGAATTTGAAATCGTTGGGTTAGAATTTAGCTATGCTGTAATAGTGAAAAGTAATTTTTAATTGGGTGGATGTTCAGGTTTTAATCCTTACTTTTGTCGGCATAATACTAATCAAAAATAATTATGGCTTTAGCAATAACCGATGCTACTTTTGATGAAGTAGTTTTAAAATCAGACAAACCGGTAATGGTAGACTTTTGGGCAGCTTGGTGTGGCCCTTGTAGAATGGTAGGCCCAATCATTGATGAAATCAGCGAAGAATTTGCAGGTCGTGCCGTCATCGGAAAAGTAGACGTAGATGCCAATCAGGAATTTGCCGCAAAATATGGTGTAAGAAACATCCCGACCGTATTGGTATTCCAAAATGGAGAAGTAGTGGGCCGCCAAGTAGGTGTAGCTCCAAAACAAACTTACGCCGATAGCTTAAACGCCTTGTTGTAAGCAGTTTGAAAAATAAGTACAAAGGTTCGATATTCTCGAGCCTTTTTTATTGGAAAAATAAACCCCGACTGTTTGAATCGGAGTTTTATTTTTATTAGGGAAACTCTATTGTAATTTAGCCAGCCAATAGGAAGCATTCAAATGAAGCCGCGAATGATTGCCGCTGACTTCGGTCCAGCCCGGATATAACGTATCACTTGGGTTTCCGGTTCCATCATCGGCCGGTGAACTATCGGTGATTAAAAATACGCGTCCGTTGAAATACGTAGACGAAGCACACATAACTCCTGTTGTACTAGTTTTTGCCAAGCCGGTTTTCCAGATTAAACCTTTCACTGCTGCATTAGCTGAAGGCGTAATTTTAATTGAAGACCCAGCACTAAACTTTAATTGGGTTACCGCACCTTGAGAACCGTTAAGAATAGTGTTGGTTGCATCATTCAAAATATTAGTGGTCGTTTGTGAGAAATTGGTGAGTTCTACTGCCAGTCCGAATGGATTTGTTTGAACACTATTGTTGGTCATTAAATCGTTCCAGATGGCCGCCGAATCTTTACCGTCGTTGTTTCTATCTGAGCCGTTGTGGTTGGCAATCATTAACAACCCGCCGCCATTTTTGACAAAATTAATAATCGCCGTTTTTTGAGCTGCAGTAAAAAGAGTATTCGGCTCGTCAACGATATATACATTGTAATTCGACAAATCTTGCGGATTGCTCGTATTACCATAAGTGATGGCCGCACCTGGGGCTAAGGTTTCCACTGTGTGGCCTTCTTTAACTAGTGCGATACCCCAAGCAGAAAGACCGCCTCGCCAGTAATTTTCTGATGTAGTGGCTGTTACTGTACTTTGCAGCGGGCTCGGATAACGTATCGGTGTGCCGCTGGAATTTTCACAAATCACCCAATCTGCATTTCCGGCAGTTTGAGCTTTGGTAGCGTCAAATAAGAATTTTTTGGGTGTCGTAGTTCTCGCTTGCGGAGTAGTTGTAGGATTTGGCGATGTAGTTGCTTTTTCATCATTATTGCACGAGAATAATACCGATGAAATAAGCCCAACGAAGATAATTTTTCTAAAAATCATAGTTAGTAATTGATTTTGTTAGTGTTCAAATAAATGCATTTTGGGAATTTAAATAACAAATTGGTTTTGTTCCGAGCGATAAAACAGTTCTATCAGTAGAAACCCTATCTCAGATTCATTTTTTTTATTTTAAATCCTCTTTTTTTTGTGGCAATACTAAAGTAAAAACTGTTCCTTCATTTTTTTGGGTTTCAACCGAAATTTTACAGTCAATCGCTTTGGCTAAATCGCGAATCAGATGCAAGCCTAAACCGGTTTTGATGCCCACCACTTCTGTATCGTCATATAGTGCTTTGAACTGTTCTTGTGTTGCCCCTGGACCATTGTCTGTGATGGATAAATAAATGGTTTCATTGACTTGCCAAGCTTTCCAAACAATGGCCGGTTGGGATGTTTTCTCCAGAGCTTTCACCGCATTGGAAGTCAGGTTTCTCATGATGGTTTTGAGGTAATTCACATCCGTATTCACGATAATTTGGTCAGAATTCTTATACTCAAAAGCGATATGGGCTGAACTGGCAAAAAAGATCTTCAACTCTTCGAATAACATCTGAAGCTTAAACCTTTCTGGCTGCGGACGAAAATGTTCCATTTGGCCTTTGCTCCACAGCAGCATGTCCTCCATCGACACCACTAAATTTTCAGCCGACTCCATGGTTTGCTTCTCGATACTGGCTTTGGTAGTTTCATCGAGTAACTCGGGGCTTTCCTTTTGCAGATGCAAGAAGTGAATCAGGTTGTATACCGGACTGCGTAAATCGTGATTCAGAATGCTGAAAAAACGTGCTTTGATTTTGTTGGCTTGATCTAGTTCGTGGTTTTTATGAGCCAAATCTTGGTTCAAGACCCGCAATTTACGGTTGGTTTTTCTCCGGTTGTGACTTTGGTAAAATAGCATTCCTCCAATGATACTCAGTAAAACCACACCAAGAGTTAACATCCATTTTTGCTTTTCTTTGGCTTCGAGTTGCAGCTTTCGAATTTTAAGTTCGCGATCACGCAGCTCAATCGCACGTTTATCTTCCAAGTTTTTGATGGTTTCTTTGTTCTCAAAATTGAACACCGAATCTTCATAAACCATGGCTGTTTCATATGAGCTTAAGGCTGATTTATAATCGCCGCGCAGTTTGTGTACTTGGGTTAGACTCGAAAAATCATAGGCCAAATCTCGACTGCTATTGAGTTGCTGGTGCAACTTTACTGCTTTGTTCAAATTCACAATCGCGCTATCGAGAAAGTAAGTTTGATTAGAGTTTGCTTTTGCCTTACCAATAAAGGAATCGCCTAAAACCCCATGAATAAAAGCGATAATTTGTTGGTTTTGATTCCCTAGGCTTTGCTCTTTTATTGCTAAATGACAGTTTTGGATGGCCCTATCATAATCCCCTAGATTGTAATAAACCAGTGCGATATCTGATAAAATTCTTGCTTGAAGCTGTTCATTGTGAAGTTTGCGGTTTAAGATAATTGCCTGGTTGTAATAACTCAGTGCTTTATGTGGTTCTTGCAAGCTTGTATAAACCCCAGCTATATTTCTGTAAACAATAGCCAAATCCAAATCATTACCTAACTGCCGATTGAGTTGGGCTGCTTTATTAAAAAATGTAATCGCTTTGTTGTAGTTCTGAATACCAAAATAAACCGAACCTAAATTAGTAGCTATTTTAGCAACATACTTACGATCTCCAATAGTTTCCGCCGCTTTTAAGGCACGAAGCAAGTAATCTAGTGCGTGGGTAAAATCGCTTTTGTTGAGATAAATTCCGCCAATGTTCAGATATATTTTACTGGAGAGTTTGGGTGTGGCCCACTTCAAAGATTCCTGAAAATAAACCAAAGATTGGTCATAATCAAAATGCGAATTGTAAATGATACCGAGTTCGAAATTGGCTTTGGCGATGCCTTCTTTCCACTGTAATTCTTGCGCCAAATTCAGGGCTTGTTTGGCATAAGAAACCGCTTTGATGGTATCGGTTTCATTATAATACAACGAAATCTTATTGAGCTGATTGACTCGGGAAGTATCGGCTTTACTAGTTTTAAGCGCAGCCAGCATTTGGTTAATGTCTAGGGTTTTCTGAGCCCAAGTCATGGTCGAAAAAAGCAACAAAACCAGCCCGGAAAATTTCCCCATAACCCCTAACTAATAATTACTAACCACTAATTACTAATTCCTGTCTCACGACTTCCTTATAACTTCTACCCACCGGAAGTAAAGTGTTGTTGCTGAGCATCACTTCCTGCGCCATAATCTTCTTGACAAAAGGTTTCTGAATGGCAAAACTGCGATGAATCCTGACAAAAGCCTGAAACGGATCTTGCTTCAAAAGCGAACCCAAGTTAGACCAAACACAGTGCTTTTTCTGAGGCGTAACCAGCAGGGTATAATCTTTCAAAGCCTCAAGATATAAAATATCGAAAAGATTGACTTTGGATTTCTCCGAACCTTCTTTGATAAAAATCACATTCTCGCCAAAACTGAGTTCGAATAAATTCGCTTTTTCTTTAATTTCCAGAAACTGCTCAATGCGTTGCATGGCGCGCTGGAACCTTTCAAAACGCAACGGTTTCACAATGAAATCTAGGGTTTCCAATTCGAAACTCTCCACGGCATATTCTGCGTGTCCTGTGATAAAAATACAAACCGGAACATCCATAGCTTTTTTGCGCAGTGCTACCCCGCTGGAACCCGGCATATCAATGTCCAGGAAAAGAATATCTACTTTGGTTTTGCTTAAAACTTCAATCGCTTCATCAGCCGAAGCATACGCCCCAATGATATTGAGTTGGTCAAATCGTTTGGCAAACGAAACTACGGTAAGTCGGTCAACGTCTTGATCGTCAACGATGATACAATTCCATTTTTTCATTTTCAGCACATTAGCTTTCAAAAGTAAAAATTTCTGGGTTAAAAAAGCTGCTCGTATAATAAAATTGTCGTTCGTATAAAATTCCCACCCGGCGCGGTTTTAATGCCCAATTTTGCCGCAAAATAAGCAACAATGAAAACCATTTTTAGAGCATTTTTGATTCTTTTTACAGCATCGGCACAAGCACAAGTGGGGATTAATACTACTGCACCCGACGCACAACTCGACATCAAGGCCAGCAATTCGGTAGCTCCAGCCAATACTGATGGCTTGTTAATCCCAAGGGTTGACGCTTTCCCAGCTACTAACCCAACTGCGGCTCAGCAAGGGATGATGGTCTATTTGACTACTGCTTCTAGCGGCAATCTTCCCGGATTTTATTATTGGGACAATTTCACCACCAGTTGGGTTGGGGTATTATCCTCAGGAAAAGGCGATAAAGATTGGTATAAAGTGGGAACAACGAGTTCGCCAACAGCTATTACCGATGATGTGTACAGAACCAGTAAAGTAGGAATAGGAGAAACCAATCCATTTTCAAAATTGCATGTCAAGACCAATGCTTCAGGGATGACACCCAACCCTTTAGCTTTGGCTACTCTTGAAAATAATGTAAATACTTACTTCCATCTATTGTCAGGCACTGAATCTGGAGTGTTATTTGGGAGCAATGGTGTTTCTACAGATGGCGGTATCCTATACGGTGCTGGTTTGCCGCGAAGCCTTTTTTTTAGAACCAACGGAAACGCTAATAGGATGATCATTTCAGATGTTGGCAACATCGCTTTGGGGAATTTCATCCCGGTTTATCCTTTACATTTCCCGGCAACCCTCGGAGATAAAATTTCTATTTTTGGTAGCGGTGCCGCTCACTATGGTTTTGGAGTACAATCGGCGCTATTGCAAATGCATTCGGCAACCAGCACCGATGACATTGCTTTTGGTTACGGCAACAGCGCAGCATTTACTGAAAATGTTCGCTTCAAAGGCACCGGAGAAGTCGGCATCGGAAATTCAAATCCTACAGTCCCTTTGCATTTTGCTGCCTCTTTGGGAGATAAAGTCTCTCTATGGGGTTCTGGGGCCAATCATTATGGTTTTGGTATGCAATCTAACTTAATGCAAATTCACTCTGATTTTAATTTTAGCGACATTGCTTTTGGATACGGAAGCAGCGGTGCTTTTACTGAAAATGTAAGATTTACCGGAGATGGTTTCGTTGGTATAGGAAATAACAATCCTACTGTTCCGTTGCATTTTCCGTCCACTTTAGGAGATAAAATTGCTTTATGGGGAAGCGGATCTGGTTATTACGGCTTTAGTGTTCAAACTCTTGCCTTGCAGATTCATACCAGTAACAACAATGGAGATGTGGTATTTGGTCATGGCGCCACAACTGGTTTAACAGAGACCATGCGCATTAAAGGCAACGGAAAAGTAGGAATCGGTGAAACCAACCCATTTTCAAAATTGCATGTCAAAACCAATGCTTCGGGCATGACACCGAACCCTTCAGCGATGGCTACTCTTGAGAACAATGCCAACACCTACTTCCATTTGCTTTCGGGCGATGAGTCTGGGGTGCTATTCGGAAGTAACGGTGTTTCTACAGATGGCGGTGTTCTATATGGAGCCGGTTTGCCGCGAAGCCTTTTTTTTAGAACCAACGGAAACGCTAATAGGATGATCATTTCAGATGTTGGCAACATCGCTTTGGGGAATTTTGTTCCAGTTTATCCCTTACATTTCCCAGCAACCCTTGGAGATAAAATTTCTATTTTTGGTAGCGGTGCCGCACACTATGGTATTGGAGTACAGTCGGCGCTATTGCAAATGCATTCCGCAGCCAGTACCGATGACATTGCTTTTGGTTACGGTAACAGCGCAGCATTTACTGAAAATGTTCGTTTCAAAGGCACCGGAGAAGTAGGCATCGGCACCACTACGCCTACTGCTGAACTCGAAGTCAATGGTTTTACCAAAATGGGCACTACGGCACCGGCCGTGAAAATGCTTAAATTCACCGGAACCACCGCCGCGCTTCAAGGTAATACCTCCGTTATTTTACATGGCTTGACCAGTTCTAAAATACTTGCGGTTAATATTTTGGTAGAATACACCTCGGGTTCTAGCGTACCTCCTTCTTACACAGCCTCAGCAGGTTACGAATATGATTATTTTGTAAGTGCTACAGGAATCACCATTTGGAACAAAACTGGAAACTCAGCCAATATCTTGTCCAAACCCTTTAGAATTTTGGTGACTTATGAAGAATAAGCTTTACAAAGAAGATTTCTTGGGCAAGCTGATTTGAATGGTAGTTCCTTGCCCGATTTGACTTTTCACCTCGATTTTAGCCTCAATGGCTTTGGCTAAATCGCGAATCAGATGCAAGCCTAAACCGGTTTTGATGCCCACCACTTCTGTATCGTCATATAATGCTTTGAACTGTTCTTCATCAGCACCCAAACCGTTGTCTGTAATTGATAAAAGAATACCTTTTTCATTTTGCTCGGCTTTCCAGATGATGATTGGATTTTGGGTTTGCTCTAATGCTTTTACAGCGTTGGCAGTTAAATTCCGCAGGATGGTTTTGAGGTAATTTGGATCGGTGTGAATTTGCAAATTGGCCGAATCATGTAATTGCAATTCAATGTGATGCTCACCAGCGAAATGAGTTTTAATATCTTTAAAAAGCTCCGAAATATAAAAGGTTTTGGGCTGTGTCTCAAAATTGTCCATTTGATCTTTGGTCCACAATAGCAAATCTTCCATAGTTTGTAAAAGATTTTTGGCTGAAGTTAAGGTCTCATTTTCAATGCGCTCTTTTGACTCTGGTGTCAGTAATTCTGGACTTTGCTTTTGAAATTGAACAAAATGAATAAAACTATTCACCGGGCTTCTTAAATCGTGATTTAAAATGCTCAGCAATTGGGCTTTTATTTTATTTGAATAGGCTAGTTCAAGGTTCAGATCGGCTAATTTGCGATTGGCTTTTTTTCGTTGATGGTTCTGAAACCAAAGTAATGCTCCAATAATGCCCAAAAGCAAAATCCCCAACATTAAATAGTTTTTCTGCTTTTCTTTTGACTCAAGTTCGAGTTTATTGATTTTGATCTGATTGTCGCGCAATTCAATGGCTCTTTTGTCTTCGAGATTTTTGATGGTCTCTTTGTTTTCAGCGCTAAAAATAGAATCTTTATACACTTTAGAAAGTTGATAGAATTCCAATGCCGATTTGTAATTTCCTTGTAATTGATCAATTTGATACAGCCTGTCATAATCTTCAAAAAGCGCTTTTTGGTGATTTATTTTTTTGTTGAGGCCAACAGAATAAATAAAATGCGCTCGGGCCTTTTTTAATAATTCAGGTTGGTTGTTTTTTTCTTTTGCCATCTCAAGATATACACTCCCCATGATGCTTGAACAAAGCGAAATTACTGATTCATCGGGCGTTCCTTGATTGGTGATGGCGTTGGCGTTTTTGCAATACTCTATCGCCAAAGCGTATTTTTTTTGCTCATAAAAAACATTAGCCGTTGATGCCAGATAGGTGGCTTGCGCCGTTTTGTCGCCGAGTTTTTCGGTTATTTTCAGGCCGTTTTCGTAGCATTTGAGCGCAGAGTCAAACTGATGAATGTCATAATAGATATTGCCCAAGGTTAACAAAATTCTACTCAAACCTTGTTGGTTGTTGATTTTTTTATTGGCTTGCAACGCTTTCTGATTGTAAAAAATGGCCTTTTGTGTATCGCCCAAAGCATAATAAAGTGCCGCAATATTGTAATAAGTTGGGGCGATGCCTTGTGCATAATGCAATTTTTCTTTGATTTTCAAAGACTGAAAATAATAAGACAACGCTTTGCTGTATTGACTTTGATAGCTATAGGTCAACCCGATGTTGTTGAGCAAATCACTTTTTATTTTTTCATTTTTACTAGCCTTAAGCCCGAGGGCGTAATAATTCAGGGCCGATGGGAAATCAGATAAGGTAGAATAATTTAATCCGATGTTCTTATAGGCATTGGCTACACCGTCGGACCAATTTATTTTTTTAGCCAAGGCCAGTGTTTTTTGACCATAAATGATTCCTTGTTCGGGATTGATGTTGTGATAGGCAAATGAAAGCTGTCTGAGCGCATTTACTTTAAGCGTGTCGTCTTTCATTTTAGGCAGTACAGTCTGTAAAGAATCTATCAAAGCTTGTCCTTCTTTTTGCGCTTGAACTGTGCAGATGAAAAGGCAAACCAAAAAAATAAATAGTTTTTTCATAAGTGCTGCTTTAACTGGCTTTTATAACTTCTTCCGATGGGAATGGTCGCTCCGTTGATGAGTTCAATATCTGTAGCATGTATTTTTTTGATGAAGTGCTTTTGTATGGCAAAACCTCTGTGAACACGCACAAATGATTGAAAATCAATTTCTAAAAGTAGATTCCCGAGGTTGCGCAAAATGCGGTGTTTCTTTTGATTGGTGACCAACAAAGTATAATTTTTGAGCGCTTCGAGATACAAAATATCAGAGAATTTGAGCTTGGTTTGCGCATGTCCTTCTTTAATGTAAATATAATCAGCGCCCAATGTTGACTCAAAAAGATGCGCTTTTGAGGTGATTTCTAAATACGAATGGATGCGTTGTAAACTGAGCGTAAATCTTTCAAAAGTCAAGGGTTTTACAATGTAGTCCAAAGCCTCTAATTCAAAACCTTCCAGAGCAAATTCGGCGTGCGAGGTAATAAAAACACAAACCGGAACTTCAAGCGCTTTTTTTCTGATATCTATTCCTGAGAAATGTGGCATTTCAATGTCCAGAAAAACCACGTCAATACCGCCTTTACTGAGTGCTTCAAGAGCATCTTTTGAGGATGAAAATACGCCGACCACTTCTAAAAAAGAACATTCTTTGACAAACGAAAAAACCGTGAGTCGGTCTATTTCAATATCATCGACAATGATGCATTTCCACTTTTCCATTTCTGCGTGTATAGAGACAAATTTAGTTTTTTTTGAGCTCAAAAGATGTTATATATCCTTTTAAAAGGTTGTTGGTGTATGGATTAGTTTACATCTGCGCCGCTCATTCTAAATTTGAAGAGTCTTGATAAATCTTTTAGAAGTATGATTCGTTTATTGTTGCTTTTCATGTTGCTTTTTTTCGAACAAATAAGTTTTTCCCAAGTGGGAATTGGTACTACTGCGCCCGATGCTCAACTGGATATTCGTTCGAGCAATCAATCAGCGCCTACAGCTCATGACGGAATATTGATTCCTAAGATAGATGCATTTCCGGCGGTGAATCCGACTTCAAGTCAAGACGGTATGATGGTGTATCTCACAACAACTTCCGGGCTTAATTTACCCGGGTTTTACTATTGGAGCCAAACCGCAAGCAATTGGATCAGTATTGGCGGAACGCATCAATGGTCGCTCAACGGAAACAGCGCAACCAATCCTGTATCAAATTTTTTGGGCACCAAAGACAATCAATCGCTCATCATCAAAACCAATGATACTGAGAGATTGAAAATTGACAATACCGGTAAAATTGGAGTCGGAGGTGTCAATCCAACCTACCCGATGGAATTTAAATCAATCGTTGGCGATAAAATTTGTTTGTATAATACGGGGCCGTCTAAAAGTTATGGTTTTGGGATTGACAACAGTTTGTTGCAAATATTCAGTTCCAATCCTGGAAGCAGCATTGGTTTTGGCTACGGAAATAGTTTGTCATTTACTGAAAATGTTCGTTTTACTGGTTGGGGCGATGTGGGCATAGGCACTTCAAATCCGCAGTCAAAATTGCATATCAGAAACGGCAACTCAACCATGATCCCTAACATCAATGCTTTGGCAACCCTTGAAAACTCAGGCTCTAGTTATTTAAACATTCTTTCAGGTACTGAATCTGGAATTCTTTTCGGAGCCAATTCCACGGCTACCAATGGAGGAATTTTATACAATACACCCGGTTATACTGACTGCATGCAATTCCGTACCAGCGGAAATACCTTGCGAATGGTTTTGTCTGCAACTGGAAATATGGCTTTAGGACCTTTCATGCCTACCTATCCTTTGCATTTTTCTTCAACAACGGGTGACAAAATATCCTTGTGGGGCGGATTGGGCAATCACTACGGATTGGGTGTTCAAGGTGGTTTATTACAAATTCATTCCGCTACCAATGCAGACGATATTGCGTTCGGATTTGGCGAGAGCAATGCTTTTAACGAACGAATGCGCATCAAAGGCAACGGCAATGTAGGAATTGGAACCAATCCGAATTTCCCACTTCATTTTTCAGACCAATACGGTGATAAAATTGCGTTGTACGGAAATTCGGGCAATCATTACGGAATAGGAATTCAAAGCAATCTTTTTCAAATTCACACGCCAACGACTGCTGAAGATATTGTGTTTGGCTCGGGAAACAGTGCTGCCTTTACCGAAAAAATGCGCATCAAAGGCACCGGAGAAGTCGGTATCGGCACCAGCACACCCACTGCCGAACTCGAAGTCAATGGTTTTACCAAATTGGGATCAAATGCACCCGCCGTCAAGATGATTAAGCTTACCGGAACCACCGGAGCTACACAAGGAAATTCAACATTTATCGCACATGGTGTGAGCAGCAATAAAATTTTATCGGTCAACGTGATGGTTGAATACACCGCCGGAAATTTTGTGCCGCCTTCCTATAATGGTTCCATTGGTTACGAATACGACTATTACATTACAACCACCAGTGTTGTTATCTGGACCAAGTCAAGTAATTCAAGCAGTATTCTCTCAAAACCCATTCGTGTTTTGGTAACTTATGAAGAATAAGCTTTACAAAGAAGATTTCTTGGGCAAGCTGATTTGAATAGTAGTTCCTTGCCCGATTTGACTTTTCACCTCGATTTTAGCCTCGATAGATTTAGCCAAATCGCGCACCAAGTGCAAACCCAAACCAGACTTAATTCCCACTTTTTGGTCTGTGTCGTATAAGGCTTTAAATTGTTGCTCTTCGGCGCCTGGCCCATTGTCGGTAATGGTCAAAATGATTTGATGGTCATCTTGTTGTGCGTTCCACCGAATGGATGGTTTTTCTGTTCCGGCAAACGCATTAATGGCATTACTAGTAAGATTTCGAATGATGGTTTTCAAACAGTTTTCATCTGTATTTGCGAAAAGATTTTCTTGAATTTCGTAGCTAAAATCAATGTTCATGTATCCTGAAAAGACTTTTTGTGTATCCTGAAAAACCTGATGAATCGATGTTTTCTTCAGATTGGGCTTGAACTGCTCCATTTGGCTTTTGCTCCACAGCAAGATATCTTCCATTGAAGCAAGCAAATCTTCAGCTCCGGTAATGATTTTCTTTTCAAAACGCACTTTGGTTTGGTCATCAAGCAAATCGGGGTTTTCTTTTTGAAGGTGCAAAAAGTGAATCAAATTCGAAACCGGCGCGCGCAAATCGTGATTCAAAATACTAAAAAAACGTGTTTTATTTCGGTTGGCTTGCTCTAAATCTTGGTTGAGCAATTGTAATTTTTGATTGGCTTTTTGCCTTTGTCGGTTCTGAAACCAAAGCAAACCTCCGATGAGCAACAAGAAAACAAGACCCGATATGTAAAGGTATTTTTGTCTACTTTCAGATTCAAGTTTGACTTTGTTGAGTTGAATTTCTTTGTTTTTTAGCTCAATAGTACGTTGGTCTTCGAGCGACTGTATGGTTTGCTTAGATTCCTCACTATACAAAGTATCTTGGTACAAAGTATAGCGTTCGTGGGTTTCAAAAGCTTCTTTATACTTTTTTTGGTAACTGTATACTTTAGACAGCAATTCATAGCATTGGGCAATGACGGCCAAGTTTCCGCTGTTTTGGTCACCTTCAATACACTTCTTAAAATTGCTTTCGGCATCATTGAGCAAATTTACACCGGGCAGTCGCGTACCCTTTTCATACAGACTGAGGTAGATTTTTCCGCGTAAAAAATAAATCGAATAAATGAGCCGCAAATTTCCGGTTTGGGAAGCATAGGTTTCAGATTGGTTGAGAAACTCAATAGACTTTTCAAGGCGATTTAATTTAAAGTTAATCTCAGCGATTGACTTACAGGCGTTGCCCAATGAAAAAGGGTCACCGGCTTTTTGTGCCATCTCTAAAGATTGCTCTAAATAAGGCAAAGCTTTGAGATACTCGCCTTTGTTTTGATACTGAAATCCGATGCCCATGAGATTGGCGCAAATACTGGCCGGATTATTCATTTTTTTGGCTATGGCCAATGCTTTTTGATAATGGCTAATCGCTTTCTCTGGGTTTTCGATGTAATTATATACGGTGCCCATGAGGTAATTGGCCTCGGCAATTCCTTTGAGGTTGTTTTGGGATTCGTAGATTTTCAAAGCCAACAAGCTGTTTTTTAAACTCTGCGAATAATCACCCTCAGACAAGTAATACTTGGCAAGTAACTGGTGAACATCTGCTTTAAGGACAGTTTCTTTGGCCAATTTGAGAGCGCGGTCATAATGTGCTTTGGCCGAATCAATTTGCCCGAGGTTATTCAAATTCACGCCTTGGGCCATATGCGCTGTGGCAATCAAATCAGGGTTGCTGAGTTTTTGAGCAATTTCCATGGCTTTATGTCCGAAATCTAAACCTTGGTTTGGGTTGATGTTTCGGTATATTTTAGCCAGTTCAGTATAGATTTTTGACTTTGCTGCTGCAGGTGGATTTTGGTTCAGGGCGATCTGTAGAGAATCCATCTTTTTCTTGATGGCCGGAGGTTGTGCCATCAAACCCTGAAAGGCTAATAAAAACAAAACGATTTTTTTCATGAGAAATCTAATAAATCTTTATAACTGCGACCAATCGGAATTTTGATGCCCCCAGAGAGACCTACTTCAAGCGGCGCGGTATATTGAACATGGTTTTTCTGCACGGCGTAACTTCGATGGACACGCACAAAAGATTGAAAATAGGATTCTTTGAGTAAATTGCCCAAGCTCGAGAGCACGCAATGTTTTTTTTGAGGTGTGATAATGAGCGTGTAATCTTTAAGCGCCTCCAGATACAGAATCTCTTGAATCTTGATGCGCGTTTCCTTGTGTCCTTCTTTGATGATTACCGAATCAGTGCCGACACTTTTTTCAAATAAAGCCGCTTTTTGGCGAAGGTCAAAATACTGTTCTATGCGGGCAATGGTTTGTGCAAAGCGATCTTTCTTGACTGGTTTGATAATAAAATCTAAAGTTTCTAGACCAAAGCACTCAGCGGCATGTTCCGAGTGTGCCGTGATAAAAATACAAACCGGAACTTGTTGCATGATTTTTCTGAATTCTAATCCGCTCAGGCCGGGCATGTCAATATCCAAAAACAAAATGTCTGTATCGGGCGGAACTCCGCGTTTTAATGCCTCTTCGGCCGAGCTGTAAACACCGTTTATTTTCAAACAATCATGTTTCTTGGCGTGTGCCAAAACCGTGAGTCGGTCTATTTCATCGTCGTCAATAATCAAGCACGGATGTAAGCTCATTCGCAAGTCATTTGTTCAAAAATACAAAAAAATACATACCAGAAAAAAGCTTCCAATCTACACTCGTCTATTTAAAACGACGTTGGTCTATTGGCTGTTTTTAAGCCCAAATCAAGACAGCAACTTTGCCTGAAATATTAAATTATGAAAACAAGGCTGCAACTTTTATTCATAGTTTGTTTTATTGCGCAAGCTATGTCTGGGCAGGTTGGTATCAACACCACCACGCCCAATGCCCAACTCGAAATCAAATCGAGCAATCAGGCCACACCGGCCAATACCGATGGTGTGATTATTCCCAAAATTGATGCTTTCCCGGCCACCAATCCAACCGCTGCACAACAAGGCATGATGGTGTATTTAACGACGACTTCAGCGGGTAAATCTCCGGGGTTTTATTATTGGAACAATCCTACAACAACTTGGTTGGCTTTGGGCGGAACCGACGATGATTGGTCAGGAGCTGGAACCGGTGTGATGAAATCCAACTACAATACCGATAAAGTGACCATTGGACCGGGAGCTGGAACCGCTTCTAAATTAGACGTAGTCACCGGAAACGGAGCCGGACTTTTCAACGGATTAAAGGTCAACAACAACAATACTTCCGCAGGTGGTATTACCTACGGAGCCACCATTGAAAACAATGCCACAGGTACAAACCCAAAATACGGAATTTACAGTTCAGTTTCTTTGGATGGTACGGGTCCTAAAACTGCTTTAATGACCGGCCTTGAAACCAGTACTTCGCAAACTCAATCGGCCGTTGGAATCGAGAACATTGTCAACGCGCCAGGAACCGGAGAACGCACCGGAATTGACAACCAGCTTTTTAGTTTAAATCCGCTCAACACAAGTGATGTGGCCGGAGTGAAGAACTATTTTGAAGACAGTAATAACGGTAAAACTTTGGGTGTATCCAATCAGTTTGACGGATCAGCCGGCGGTAATGTATCGACCTATGAAATTACCGGTTTGAAAAATCAATTTGACAACGCAGGATTATCGCCTAAGTTTGGCTGCCGAAATATCTTTAGTGCCTACTCAGCCGGCGAACAAGTTGGGGTTGAAAATCAATTTTTAAGTAGTGATAATTCATCGCACTACGGCATCAAAAGTACCTTTGAAGGCAGCGGGAACCTAGCCCTTACATATGGATCATACAATTATTTTAGATCAGGGGTTAATTCATACAAATATGGCAGTTACAACTTTTTTCAGAGCACATCGAATGATGACTACGGGCAATATAATTATTTTGAATCCTTTGGTAGAAACACAGCGCACTACGGATTGCTGAATCGTTTTAATGGAGATGGAGGCAACATGGTTGGGGTTGAAAATGACCTTTTATCTTCTGGAACGGCACATGCTATAGGTGTTTCAAATTATATTATTGCCCCCAATGGTGCTCATGGCATTTATACGTTAATAGATGATTCAACAACGGATAATACCCAATACGTTTTTGGAAATTATGCCCAAATCAACGGAAGCGGTTTAACTAGGTATTACGGCAGCTATGCGCAATTGAATAATAGTAATGCCGCTTCTACAGAAGATCGATTTGGATATGCGGCTGAAATATCCAGCGCTGGTGGAACAGGAACAAATTATGGTATTTATTCGATGGTTCCGGATGATAGCAATAGCTACAGCGGTTACTTCTTAGGACGAGTCTCCATTGGCCCGAATGATGGTTTTTTCGGAACAAACAATTACATCATGCCACTGCAACGCGGAACCAACGGACAAATCATGCAAACCGATGCCTCTGGGAATGTTACTTGGCAAAATCCTTCATCTGTAATGGGAAATGTAGGTTGGCTGTTGAACGGAAATTCGGGGACGAATCCGGATACTCATTTCATCGGAACTTCTGACAATGCCGATTTGGTTTTTAAGAGAAATGCCACGGTTTCTGGGAAAATAGGTATAAACGCAACTAGTTTTGGTTTATCGGCTTTAGGTTTATCTGCTACAACATTAAACAACAGTGCTTTTGGCAAGAGTGCTTTATCGGCCAATACAACAGGCGATAACAATTGCGCCTTTGGGCACAGCGCTCTTTTGTCAAACATAACCAGTAATTCTAATTCAGCATTTGGTTCTGCTGCATTGCGCAACAACAATGCGGGTTCCAATAATTCAGCAGTAGGTGCCTTTTCTTTATATTCCAATCTTTCGGGAAATTTCAATGTAGCACAAGGAATTGCCACAATGTATTACAATAGTTCAGGGAGTAGTAATGTTGCCATCGGTAGTTCTTCAATGTATTCAAATAACAGTGGAAACAACAATACTGCTGTCGGAACTAATACTTTGTATACCAACACGGCTTCAGATAATGTGGCTGTTGGAAACAATGCCTTATTTGGCAATTCCTCAGGTACACCCAATACTGCTGTGGGCTCTAATGCAATGTCGCAAAATAGCACCGGTAACAACAACGCTGCCCTTGGCTATTACGCTCTTGCCAGCAATTCTACAGGAAATCAAAACACGGCCATTGGCGTTGATGCTTTAAGGGTGTCAACGGCGAATAACAATACCGCGCTTGGATATCGAACAGCCTACCAACAAACCGGTGGAACCCGAAATGTGGCTATTGGTTCACTGGCTCTGTCAGGTTTGACCAACAACAGTTTTAATACCGCGGTGGGCAGCTCCACTTACATTACCGGGAATTTTAGCAATTCAATGGCTTTGGGCGATGGAGTAACTGTTACCGCTAATAACCAAGTGCGTGTGGGTGATACCGGAATTGCCAGCATCGGCGGTCAAGTAGGTTGGACGACTTTGTCAGACAAACGTTTTAAAGAAGATATTCAAGAAAATGTTCCCGGACTGAGTTTCATAAGCAAACTCAAACCAGTAACCTATCATGTCAATGCCCGAAAAGTTTATGATTTCACGCACAAAGACCAATCTGATGATGAAAAGGTTGCCTATGTAAGCCAGCTTCCAAGTTCGGTATATTCAGGGTTTTTGGCTCAGGATGTCGAAGCCGCTGCCCAATCTATCGGCTATGAATTCTCCGGAGTGGACAAACCCAAAAACGAAAACGATTACTACGGATTGCGCTACGGTGAATTTGTAGTTCCGCTGGTCAAAGCTGTACAAGAACAGCAACAAATCATCGAACAACAACAAAAACAATTGCAAGATTTAGCTACAAGACTTGAAAAATTAGAGCAATTCATCAAACGTTGATGCCTCAAAAGTTAAGGTAAAGGTACTGCCAGCATTTTTTTCAGATGCTACCTTAATCGAACATCCGATAGCCCGGGCCAAATCGCGTATCAGATGCAGCCCTAATCCCGATTTGACGCCGACGATTTCGCTTTCGTCATAGAGCGCCTTCAGTTGCTCTTGATCGGCACCCGGGCCATTATCGGTGATGCTCAAAAAAATTTGATTGTCTTGGGTAAACGCCTTCCAAGTAATAGTAGGATTCGGTGTTTGCGAAAGCGCTTTTAGTGCATTTCCGGTCAGGTTCCGAACAATGGTTTTCAGGTAGTTTTCATCGGTTGTCAAAACCAGTTGGCTCGCGTTTTCAAAGTTGATTTTGATTTTTTCACTGCTAAAATAAAGCGCGGTATCTTGGAAGATTTTCTCGACCGAAACGGTTTTAAAATCAGGTTTAAAATGCTCCATTTGCCCTTTGCTCCACAGCAACAAATCCTCCATCGAATGCAGTAAATTTTCTGCTGATTCTAGTGTAGTTTCACTCAATCGTTCGCGGGTTTCTGAATCCAGTAAATCAGGACTGTTTTTTTGTAGGTGTAAAAAGTGAATCAAATTCGAAATTGGGCTGCGTAAATCGTGATTCAAAATACTAAAAAAACGGGTTTTATTGCGGTTTGCTTGTTTTAATTCGGCATTCAAAAGTTGCAGTTTTTCGTTGTTTTTTTTGCGGTTCCGACTCTGATAAAACAGTAAGCCTCCAATGATGACCAAAAAAGCAATTCCTGAGAGGAAGAACCATTTTTGTTTTTCTTTGGTTTCGATTTTCAGTTGGTTGATCTTGATTTCACGGTCGCGCAATTCGATGGCTCTTTTGTCTTCGAGGTTTTTGATGGTTTCCTTGTTGTCAGAATTGTACATCGAATCTTTAAAAATAGTACAACGCTCGAAATATTCTAGGGCTTTGGCATAATTGCCTTTGAGTTTTTGGGCTTCATATATGCTTTCATAATCGTCATACAAACCGCGCAAGCTGTTTAACTCGCGGTGCAATTTTGCCGCTTTTTCCAAATAAAAAATAGCACTGTCTATAGATTTTCGATTGTTCTTTTCTTGTTTTGCTATCTCGATATATGAATCGCCAATTACTCCAAAACTAAACGAAGTATTGTGCTTTTTACCAAGTATCGAAGGATCAGTTTTGAGCGACGCCTGACTGTAATGAATCGCTTTTTGGTATTGTTTCATTTCTAAAAAAACCAACGCCAAATCAGACAGTAAACGCGATTCGAGATTGGCATCTTTTTGGGCTTTGATGAGTGTCAGACTTCGATTCAAATAGTCGAGTGATTTTTGATTCTCTCCGAAATTGTAGTAGACGGTTCCAATGCCTCTTAAAATAATTTCTTCTTTAAAATTACTGACGGTTTTACTCACTTTCAATGCTCGATTATAACTCTCTAGGGCTTCTTTGTTTTTACCAAAACCGGTATACAAACTTCCCATTGAGATCAAAACCTTGACAATCCCTTTTTTGTCATTTGTAGTTTCAAATAATTTTAAAGCCTGGTGATACGTGGCTAGCGCTTGAACATAATTGCTCTCTTCAAGATATACATCGCCAATGGAAAAATAAATATTGGCGCGAATTTTCGGATTCTTAGTGTTGCGCAAAGCCAGTTGAAAATTGGAAAATGCTTTCGAGCGATGGTACAAACCTAAATAATGTTCTCCTAGAAGAAAATAAGATTGTGCTACACCGTCATTCCAGTTGAGTTTCTGAGCCAATTCGAGGCTTTTTCTTAAATATAAAGTGGTTTGGCTAGAATCAGCTGCCGGGTAACCTTGAGCAATTTGGTGGTAATAATTGACTTTCAAAGTATCGTCTTTCATTCTCGAGACTTTGCTGATCCATTGACTTTGATGGCTTTGAGAAACCAACAAATAAGGAAAAAGCAATGCAAAAAAGGCAACTATCTTTCTCATAATAAACTCGTTGCAACGGCTTTGTAACTTCTGCCAATAGGAATAGAAACCCCATTATTCAACACAATTTCATGGGTAAGTTTTTTGTCGACATACTGTTTTTGAACGGCAAAACTTCGGTGAACTCGAACAAATGACTGAAAATGACTTTCCTTCAATAAATTGCCGATTCCAGAAAATACACAATGCCTTTTTTGATGGGTTACGACCAAAGTATAATCTTTCAAGGCTTCTAAATACAATATCTCGTGGAGTTTTACTTTGGTTTGCTCTTGGCCTTCTTTGATGTATATCGTATCGCCTCCAATACTCGATTCAAAAAGTTGTGCTTTGAGTCTGATTTCCATAAACTCTTCAATCCGACGCATGGTTTGGGTAAACCGATCGCTCTTGATTGGTTTTACCATAAAGTCTAAGGTTTCCAATTCGAAACTCTCTAGGGCATGTTCTGGGTGCGATGTGATGAAAATACAGACCGGTACTTCGCTTGCTTTTTTCCGAAACTCTAAACCGCTCATTTGGTCCATGTCAATGTCTAAAAAAAGAATATCTATCGATTCTTTTTGAATGATTTTCAAAGCCGAAACCGCCGACTCAAAAACACCAAGAATGTTTAGGTTTTCAAATTTTCTAGCATACGAAAGTACCGTCAATCGATCGATTTCATCATCGTCAACAATAATACAGTTTAGTTTTCTCATACTCTAAGAATCTCTCAAATGTAAAAAAAATTGCATTCATGTCGTTGGTCTATTTAAAATGTCGTTGGTCTATTAGTGGTTTTTTATTAAAAAGGAAAGTGGCAATTTGGTTGATTAAATTCATAGTATGAAAGCCAAGCTACTATTTATAAGCTCTTTTTTGATGGCAAATTATTGTTTTTCTCAAGTGGGAATCAACACGACTTTGCCCAATGCCCAATTGGATATTAGTTCAAGCAATCAAGCCACGCCCAGCAATACTGACGGATTGTTGGTTCCGAAAATAGATGCCTTTGCGGCCACGAACCCAACTGCGGCGCAACAAGGAATGATGGTGTATTTGACCACTGACATTACTTTTTCGGGCAACCCAAAGTCTAAAGGATTTTATTATTGGGACAATACCACTTCCGATTGGATTGCTGTAGGAAATAATCAAACATCGGGTTGGTCAATTACCGGAAATTCTGGAATTAATGCAGCAACACATTTCATTGGAACTACAAATAATGCTGATGTAGTTTTTAAAAGAGGAAACACTCGCGCTGGATTATTAGCATTTACAACAACTTCATTTGGAACCAATGCCTTGAATCCGTTGTCGACAGGAATTGAAAACGCGGCTTTTGGTTCTAATGCACTACTGTCTAATACAACCGGGCAGCAGAATGTGGCCTTGGGCAGAAATGCGATGTTTAGTAACACCACAGGAAATAGTAACACAGCAGTCGGATTTGCCACTCTAAGTTCCAATACAACTGGATATTACAATTCAGCCTTTGGTCAAAATGCGCTGATTTCTAATATATCGGGGCACAATAACGCTTCATTCGGTTTTAATTCGATGCAACTAAATACCACAGGAGACAATAATAATGCTTTTGGAAATCAATCACTGGCTAACAATACAACAGGCAGGTTCAATACTGTTTTCGGAAATTCATCTATGTATTCTAATACGACCGGGCAGTATAATGCGGCTTTTGGTACTTTTGCTTTAAATGCGGCAACTACCACAAACGGATTATCGGCTTTTGGTTATTCGGCTCTTGAAAAGAATACCTCAGGAACAGAAAACGCTGCTTTTGGTTATTTTTCCCTTCGAAATAATACTACTGGCAATGTCAATTCGGCATTTGGATATAATTCGCTGTCTTCAAATGTGACTGGAACTGGCAATTCGGCTTTTGGAAGATCAACTTTAGCATCCAACACAACAGGTCAAGGAAACTCGGCCTTCGGAAACAGTTCGCAATTATTCACTACCACAGGAAGTAATAATTCTTCCTTTGGTAGCACTTCATTAATTGACAATACCACCGGAAGCTTGAATTCGGCTTTTGGAGCTTACGCAATGACCAATAACACCACGGCATCGGCCAATTCCGCTTTTGGTTCGTATACTTTGTTTTCAAATACGATTGGTAATTCCAATTCGGCTTTCGGTAATTCGGCGCTTGGAGCTAACACAACAGGTGCTAGAAATGCTGCTTTCGGGAATAGTGCATTGAACGCGAATACAACGGCAAACGACAATGTTGCTTTCGGTTATAACGCCTTGCTTTCCAATACAACCGGAACTAGCAATACTGCCGTTGGAGCTTCTTCATTGTCGACTAATACTGTTGGAAATGAAAATTCGGCTTTTGGTTATCAATCATTAGCGAACAATACCGCTAATGGCAATTCGGCTTTTGGTTTTAATTCGTTACGATTAAATACTACAGGATTTGGAAATTCCGCTTTTGGTAGCTCTGCATTATCAGCAAACACAACGGGTAATTCTAACGCAGCTTTTGGGTCATTGACTCTTTTGGATAATACAAACGGACAAAGTAATAGTGCTTTCGGAATTGCATCCATGCTAAATAACACAACAGGAAACTCAAATTCAGCTTTTGGCGCATCATCATTGAATGTCAATACAACTGGCAATAATAACTCGGCATTTGGCTTTTACGCATTAGAAAACAATACAGCAAGTGGGAATTCGGCGTTTGGCTTTGAATCGATGAGAGCCAATACCACTGGAACTAATAATGTTGCTTTTGGTACAAATTCATTAGACTCAAATACAACAGGTAATAATAACTCAGCAGTTGGATATGGATCTTTAATCAATAATACTACAGGAACTTCAAACTCTGCTTTTGGATATAATTCAATGCAAAATAACACCATAGGAAATGAAAATATTTCAATTGGGGTGGCTTCTATGGCTGCGAATGTATCTGGAAGCTTAAATACGGCTATTGGTGTTCTTGCTTTAGCGGACAATTCAACAGGAGTTTCTAATGTTGGGATTGGAAGCGCTTCTTTAGATAGTAATACAACGGGGGCTTCAAACTCTGCCGTGGGTTCCTTTGCTTTAAGATCAAATTTTACCGGTTCTAACAATTCTTGTTTTGGTTATGAAGCCGATGTTGCTTCGGGAAGCTTAACCAACGCTACTGCCATTGGATATCGAGCAGAAGTAGCTGCTAGCAATGCAATGGTTTTGGGAAGCATCAACGGAATAAACGGTGCAACAGCAAGTGTCAATGTCGGCATTGGAACTAATGCACCGCAAACGCGATTGGACATTCAAGATGAAAATGTAACCACTACTTTTGGTGTTGATGGGAATTTATTAGTTCGTACCAACAATCCGCAAGCAGCCGATATTGGGGGTTCGATTACCTTGGGCGGAATGATTGACGATGCGGCTTTGCTACAACGAAATTTTGCCTCAATCGAAGGAAGAAAAACCAATAGTGTTCTCAATAGTAATTCAGGCTATTTGATGATGAAAACCAATAATGCGGGCGCTTTGTCAGAACGAATGAGAATTACTGCAACGGGCGACGTCGGCATCGGAACCGCAACACCTGGCGGACAATTCGAACTTTCGTTAAACGAAGGCAGAAAACCCGGTTCAACTACGTGGACAGTCGTTTCAGATAGCAGATTAAAAACAGTTGATGGTCATTATACCAAAGGCTTGAACGAAATCATTCAATTGCAACCCATTCGCTACCATTACAAAAATAATGGCGACCGAAAATTTGAGCAAGAAGTGTTAGATACTGAATTCGCCGGATTCATTGCTCAAGAAGTCCAACCGCTTTTTCCGGATGCCGTTCAAGTCGATGATGACGGATTTCTCAATTTCAACATGCACAGCATTTTAGTGGCTTCAATCAATGCGATCAAAGAGCTGAATACAAAAACAACCGCTATAGAACATCATCAATCCGAAGTGGAGCAACTCAAAAAACAGGTCGAGTTGCAACAACAAATCAATCTGGAGTTGCAATCGCGTTTAAAAGCCTTGGAAGAAAAATGGAAGCAGTAGTTTGTAGTGAGCTATATCCGTATTATTGCGCTTTGTGTTTTTCCGAGCCAATCTATAAGTTCTGACAATCATTTGCCAAATACTACTGTTTTGTTTTTTTAGATTCTTTTAGCTTTTTAATCCTAGCTCGATTCGCTACATTTGACCCATGAACATCGAATCGCAATTACAGAGAATATCGAGTTTCCAACACCTAGAACTGCTGGCCAACCAAGTGGTGGAAGGCTTTATATCGGGCATGCACAAATCGCCATTTCACGGATTTTCTGCCGAATTTGCCGAGCATAAAGTTTACAATTCCGGCGAAAGTACCAAGCACATCGACTGGAAATTGTTTGCCAAAACCGATCGTTTATACACCAAACGTTTCGAGGAAGAAACCAATTTGCGTTGTCATTTAATTGTAGATAATTCCTCATCGATGCACTATCCGAAGCTAAAAGATGGCCAACCGTTCTACGAAAGCAAAATTGGCTTTTCGGTACTGGCTTCGGCGGTGTTGATGAACTTACTTAAAAAGCAACGTGACGCCGTAGGATTGAGTTTATATTCTGACACTTACGAATATTATGCGCCCGAGAAAGGCAGCGATCGCCACCACCGCATGTTGCTCAGTAAACTCGAAGAAATACTCGATTCACCTGCCACAACAAAAACCACCGATACCTCAACGTTCTTGCACCAAATCGCAGAGAAAATCCACCGCCGTTCGATGATTGTGCTTTTTACCGATATGTTGCAAACCGACGACGACAGCAAACTATTCAACGCCTTGCAACACCTCAAACACGACAAGCACAAAGTGGTTCTGTTTCACGTTATCGACGACAAAACCGAATTGCATTTTGATTACGACAATGTACCTCGCAAGTTTATCGATATCGAAAATGGTGAAGAAGTGACGCTTTTTGCCGACAACGTCAAGGAAATTTACGAGAAAAACGTTGCAGCCTATTTCAAAAAAATCGCCGAGACTTGTATTCAGAATAAAATCAAGTATGTTCCTGTGAATGTAGGTGCCGATTTCGAGAAAATCCTGACCACTTATTTGGTTGAAAAACAATCGTTTGGTTAAGCAAAAATTAAATTCAAAAATATTTTCACCCAATCGCTTGCAGATACAAAAATCTGTTCTATATTTGCAACCGCAATCGCAAGATCGCGCACAATGATGCAGAGGTTTGGTAGTTCAGTTGGTTAGAATACATGCCTGTCACGCATGGGGTCGCGGGTTCGAGTCCCGTCCAGACCGCAAAATTGGGAAAAGGTTTTCGGAAACGGAAACCTTTTTTGTCCCAAAGGCGAACGCCGAAGATAGTTGTGTTGTTTTCGCTGCGACTTTGTAACTCGCAGCTGGTTTAGTAGTTAGACCAATGAAAAGCTTTCCACTTTTGTGGATGGCTTTTTTGTTTTTTAGGCCACACCGAAGCCAAACAATTTTCAGTACTTTTAAAATAAAATTGTACTTTTAGCCAGTCTTAAACCCTAGTGGCTTGCCCAGATGAAAAAACGAATTGCCTTATTGATCCTGATTTTGCTGAGCATTTCTTCCTGCCAGTATTTCACCAATCAGGTTCCCGACGAGAAAACGCTGCTGGAAAAAGAACTCAAAAGCATCAATTGGACCCAAGTCGATGAGCTGCCTCAATTCGCCTCTTGCGATTCCGTGGCAGACAAAACCCAGAAAAAACAGTGCTTTTTTGAGTATCTCACCCAACTCATCCAACAAAAGCTCAATGGCGACACGCTTAGTGTTTTATATCCGCAACTCGACACCATCAACGTAAAAGTTACCGTTTCGGCCGATTCGAACCTCGTTTTCGAGCCACAACTCGACTCGCTTTCTTACGACACAGCCAAAATCGACAGCATCATCAAAACCCGCCTAGTCGATTTCCCGAAAGTCAGCCCGGCCATCAAACGCGGCATTCCGGTCAAGACGCAATTCGTCCTTCCGGTGATTTTGAATGTCGAAAAACGTTAAGGAATTTATTTTTTAAGAAGCTGTTCCGGCTGTCCGCTATATCTTTTGTGTGGAGGCCAAATCGCACAGAAAAGCACCAACCGAGGCACAAAAGGATGCCGCTGCCATCCGGGCTAGGGCTTTGCGTTATCTTTTGAACTTGCGGCCTTTCCAAGTATAATTTCCAAACCAGGAGAACACCGCGACACTCACACAAAAAAACGGGTAAATCACACTCGCAGGCAAAAGCCACCATAAACTTTTAGTTTGCAAAAATCGATTGGTTTTATAGAGCAAAATTGCATCGGTGAAGAACTTCAATCCAAACAAGGCGACCAGCATTTCAGGGGCCAAAAGCCGAGAGCCAAGAATCGTCAATCCACAACATACAATCAGGGAAAAGTTCGCCAAAAACACGATCACAGCCAAATCTTTTCCAAAAACACTGTAATAATTCCCGGTTTTTGAAGCCCAACGCACCCGCTGTGAAAATAATGCGGCCCAACTTGATTCGGGTTTTGTCCGTACAATAATTTCAGTCGATTTCAAGAAACTAACTTTATCCGGACATTCACGCATCGCCTTTTGCAACAGAAAAACATCATCACCGCTCGCGATTTGATTGTTGCCGACAAAACCGTGTAGCTTGGTGAATAAATTCTTGGTATAACACAAATTCGCGCCGTTGCACAAAAAGCCCAAGCCCATTCCAAAACTTCCGATCGTCGTGCCTTGCAAACTCATCAAGTCCAGTTGCTGGAAATGGTGTAGCAACGTATGCTTGGCATCATATTTCACTGCTCCAACAATTAGCTCCACTTCGTGGCTTTGAATGTGTTGATCTAGAGCCAACAACCAATTTTCGGGCAACAAACAATCGGCATCAGTAGTAACAATCCAATCGTGTTGCACTATAGGAACCGCGCGCGAAATCGCATCTTTCTTCGGTGAATCCGACAACCGGATATTTTCTAAAAGCGTGGTTTGAAAGACGCCGTTTTCCATGCGCCAATTGTAGATTTGCTTTACCGAATCGTCACCCGAAGCATCGTCCACCAAAATAATTTCGAACAAATCTTTCGGGTAGTTCAGGTTTTTAATGCTTTCTAAAAGTAAAGGCAAATTCCGGCTTTCATTGCGAAACGGAACCACAAGGGCGAAAAAAGTTCTGGGCTGAACTGCTTTAAAAGGCGTTGATGTTATTTTGCCAAAACCAATGATCAGCTGGGCCATCGTGAGCACATACACCAGCATGATTAAAAAAAACACAAGTATCATGGAGTTGGTTTGAGTTTAAAATTCAAGACATAATAACTGCCAATCACCACCGGAATGACCACATTGAGCAACCACATCAGCGTGGTGATAAATATAACAATCCACTGGTTAACGCCCAAAAAACCAAAGAAATAAACTGCCACACTGCCTTTCACAGCAAAATCTAGGAACTGAAAACTCGGTAACGATGAAGCCAGAAAATAAACACTAGTCACGGCCGACATTACCAAAAAATAAGGCAATTGCACCTGAAAAGCCAAGAGCAAAAAATAATATTGGTGCGAAAAAACCAAATAACGGCACCAACCCAAAACCACATTTTTCTGATGAACAGGTTTGGGAATTTCATTGATTTTGCGAATCAGTTTTTCAATAGAATAGCCTTTGACAGTGAATTTTTTTAAGAAGAAAGAGCCAAGAAACAAGAACAAACACAATCCGGTAACAATAGCCACGGCTTGCGAAGTGATGATGGGATATTGCGTGTTGAAATACAACAGCCCTAAAATCCCGAAAACTACCGTGAGCAACATTTGAATGCCATTACAAACCAGGTTCAGAAACACGATTTTTTTGGCCTTTGCCTTTTCGTAAAACAGGGCTTTTCCGGCATATTCACCCAAACCATTCGGGGTAAAAATCCCGGCGGTCAAAGCCCCTAAAACTTGGGCAGTGGCTTGGCTTAAGGAAATGCTTCGGAACGACGACACCAGATTTTGCCATTTTAAAATCTCAAAAAACCGGTTCAAAAAACTGAGCAGCAACAAAAATAAAACGCCGCTTATTGAGTAATTTTTCTTGAACAAAACCACAAATTGCTGCCAATCCAATTGTGGGTTGTCCGACAGTTGTTGGTAAATAAAGTAAAAAGCCGCACAAACAATTAAAACTTTAACGGCAAAGACTAGGAATTGTTTAGCTTTGTTGGGAATTGCAATCATCGCTGCAAAGTAAAGCAATATAATTCCAAAGCATTCAAAACGCGTCAGGATTTTCAATCAATAATCTGTGAAAATCTGTGCAATCTGTGTTTCAATATGGCAAACGAACGCATTATCTTAGGCATTGATCCCGGAACGACTATTATGGGTTTCGGCATCATCAAAGTCGTCCATAAAAAAATGGAATTCCTCCAACTCAACGAATTGATTTTGAGCAAATACGACGACCATTACACCAAGCTTAAAGTGATTTTTGAACGCACGATAGAACTCATCGAGACGCACCATCCGGATGAAATTGCCATCGAAGCGCCTTTTTTCGGAAAGAACGTCCAGTCGATGCTTAAACTGGGTCGCGCTCAAGGTGTAGCCATGGCTGCCGGATTATCGCGCCAAATTCCCATTACCGAATACGAACCCAAGAAAATCAAGATGGCCATTACCGGAAACGGAAACGCCAGCAAGGAGCAAGTAGCCAAAATGCTCCAGCAGTTGTTGGGCTTGAAAACGCTTCCTAAAAACCTTGACAGCACCGATGGCTTGGCGGCTGCGGTTTGTCATTTCTTTAATTCGGGAAAAACAATCGGCGAGAAAAGTTATTCAGGCTGGGATGCGTTTGTGAAACAGAATGAAGAACGAATTAAAAAGCAGTAAGCATTCGCACTAACTCCTAACTACTAATTACTATTTCATGAACATCCAACAATACTTCGACTATTGCCTATCTAAAAAAGGAGTGACCGAACATTTCCCGTTCGACGAGGATACTTTGGTTTTTAAAGTAGGCGGAAAGATGTTCGCACTCGCTTCGCTCAAAGAATGGGAAGCCGGAAACCCTGCCGTGAATCTTAAATGCGATCCAGTTTGGGGTGAGGAATTACGCGCGCAATATGATGACATTCAGCCGGGTTACCACATGAGTAAAGTGCACTGGAACACCGTCAAAATTAACCGCGAAGTAAACGATGCTTTCCTGAAAGAACTTATTGACCATTCTTACGAATTGGTTTTTAAAAGCCTCACAAAAAAAATACAAGCGGAAGTTTTGTCCGGCAAGTAAACAAAAACCCGACAGTGATTTTGCCGGGTTGTTTTTTTTAAAGTGTTCTCTTTTGTTTTTCGAGAAAGCCGTTGGCTTGCAATTCGAGCAGTTCAGTGGCCTTTTTGCGCTGCAACTCGTAGAGTTTTTTATCTTGGGCTATATCTGCATATACTTTGTCGTGCATGGAAGCGCTGGTTTTTACCAGTAAATCACGTTGGTATTTGTCTTGCGATAGTGTGGCTTTGAGCGCAGTTTCGATGTCTTCTAGCTTAAAATCGTATTCGCCTTTTGGAGACAGCAGTTTGGCAATAATCGGTGAAGTTTCTATCGCAAAAAACAGCAGCATGATAAACAGCGAAGGAACCAGAGGCAATTTGCCCAAGGCGTTGATGCGCGCCATGAGCCCGTCGAAACCGTCAATGATTGGCTGGGTTTGTGTGACTTTTTGGTCCAGATCGGCTTGTAGGGTTTTGATTTTTTTTTCGTGTTCGGCAATTTTTGTCAAGTTGTTTTTGCGCAAGGTATCGAGTTCGGCTTTGGCCTGATCGTGCTTAGCGATTTTTTCCTTGAATACAGGGCCTTTCCCCATTTTCATAGTGCCTTTTGTGCCTTCTGCTTCGGCAATATAGGTTTGATAAAGCGAATTGACTTCTATTTCTTTTTTAGTGATTTCAGATTTGAGGCTATCGATTTTTGTCTGGTTCTTATCGAGGTCAGATTGGAAATAACCCGCAACTTCCTTCTTATTGTTCAGCGCCATAGCATTCTTTTCTTTGAGTAGCACCGTGTTGATTTCCTTCTCGAAAATTTTAATTTCAAGCGGTTTTGAAATCACAATAGCAATGATAATCGCCAACAGAATCCTCGGTGACGCTTGCAGGAATTCGCTCAAGAAACTATCCCGCTTGCGGATGGTAGAAACAATAAAACGGTCGAGGTTGAAAATTAAAAAACCCCAAACAACACCGAAAAGGATTGCAGGGTAAACACTGTCAAAAACTGTGAAAAGCGCATACGCACTTGCAATAAAGGCCATTACAGCAGTAAAGAAAACTGTGGCGCCAATGCCGACGAACTTGGTTTGTTCGCCCTGGGAGCAATCCCGAAGCAGGTTTTTGTCGGCGCCAGAACAGAGAATAAAAAACGATTTTAACATGATGATTGATTTGATGCCTTAGTTTCCCGAGGCTGATTTTTTGATGATGATTTAGTTTATGTAACGCCGAAATTTTCAAGTTGTTACAGTCTGGAATTTATTTTTTAACCGTTGCGGCCAAAATGTGTTATTTTGCAAGGCATTATGAAAACCACTTTTTCGCTACTCATTATTGGCACCGTATGGCCTGAACCTGCTTCTTCAGCGGCTGGTTCGCGCATGTTGCAACTCATAGTTTTGTTTCAGAAACAGGGTTGGAAAATCACTTTTGCCAGTGCTGCAACCGAAAGCGAATGGAGTTTCGATTTGGCTTCACTTGGGATTGAGAAAGTGGCGATCCAAATGAATGATTCTGGTTTTGACCGTTGGGTTAAGGCGCTGCACCCGATGGTTGTTTTGTTCGACCGCTTCATGGTGGAAGAACAATTCGGCTGGCGTGTAGCAGAAAATTGCCCCGATGCTCTGCGAATGCTAGACACCGAAGACCTGCATTGCTTGCGGGCCGCGCGGCAAAAAGCTTTTAAAGAGAAGCGCGACTTTAGACTTGATGATTTGTATTCCGATACCGCCAAAAGGGAAATCGCCAGTATTTTAAGGTGCGATATCTCTTTGATTATTTCAGAATTTGAAATGGAATTGTTGCAAAACCAATTCAAAATCGACTCAAATCTGCTGCACTATTTGCCTTTTTTGGTCGATGAAATTGATGAGACAATAACCAAGAACTGGATTGGGTTTGAAGCGCGGCAAGACTTTATTTTTGTCGGGAATTTTCTGCACGAACCCAATTGGAACACCGTACAGTATTTAAAAGAAACCATTTGGCCGCTGGTGTATCAAAAATTACCCGAAGCTTCGATGCGAGTTTATGGTTCTTATCCGTCGCAAAAGGCGCTGCAATTGAACCAGCCTAAAGAGCGGTTTTTGATAATGGGAAGAGCAGAAAATGCGGCTAAAGTAGTCGGGCAAGCACGTGTTGTTTTGGCTCCGATTCGTTTTGGAGCGGGCGCGAAAGGCAAATTGCTCGAAGCGATGCAATGCGGAACGCCGAGTGTCACTACTAATATTGGCGCTGAATCAATGTGCGGAAGTATGCCATGGAACGGAATTATTGCCGACTCACCCGAAGCCATTGCTGAAGCAGCTATCAGTTTATATGTAGACGAAAAATCATGGAATCAATGCCAACAAAATGGGGTTGCAATTGTAAACAATCGGCATAAGCAATCTTTGTTTGAAAACGACTTTATTGAACGGATTTTGAGTGTTTACCAGACGGTGAAATCGCATCGACAGGCCAACTTTTTGGGCTCGATATTACTGCATCACACCGCAGCGAGTACCAAATATATGTCGCGCTGGATCGAGGCCAAAAATAAAAAGTAGTCAGTTGGTTTCGGTTTCTTGAACCAACGTCCCGTTTTCATATTTTTTGACGGCAATCGGTTTGCCATTGGGATCAAAATAATACCACTGGTCGAAATAATACCAATGCATCTCGGTCTCGGTTACCACCAACTTGGTTTGGCCTAGGGACGAAATAGCGCCATTGTCGTGATAGGTAGTCACTCTGCAAATCTCATGTTCATATTTTTCTTTTTTGATGAGGGTCTTCCCGGCATAGTACTTCCAGGTTTTCTTTTCCATACCTTTTTTGTATTTTCCTTTGGTAAGGTAAACAATGCCATTGACTGTATCGCGGTAAACCCAACGCCCTTGTTTCTGCTTGTCCTTGTATTGGTTGATTTTACAGCCCACCCCACTTAGGATGAGCAGCAAACAGGCCGCTATTTTTATAAAGCGCATTTTCTTAAACCGTTTAATTTAGATATGGAATCGGGTTTTTACAGAAAGTTATTGACAAAGGGTTCAATGGCTCGCTTTATAATCGATTATCCGATCAAGAGCCAAAAATTCCTGACGGCCATGGTTTGCGTTAGGGATAGCAGTGGAAATCCTTTTGCGCTGGTGTTCAGCGTAAAAGATTGCAACGGAAAGCCCGGCCCGCAGGGAAACGCCCAAAGAATAAACACGAATTCCACCAATTGACACGAAAAATTAGTGCTAATTAGTGGAATTCGTGTTAAGATTTATTGGCTGAGCTCCACGAAATACTTGTAAAACAGCGGAATGGTTTCGATGCCTTTAAGGAAGTTAAAAATCCCGAAATGCTCATTTGGCGAATGGATCGCGTCGGAATCCAGACCGAAACCCATGAGGATCGTTTTGCTTTTGAGTTCTTTTTCAAACAGCGCGACAATCGGAATGCTGCCGCCAGAACGCACCGGAATAGCCGGAACGCCGAAAGTTTCCGTATAAGCTTTGTTAGCCGCCTTGTAGCCGATGCTGTCAATCGGGGTTACGTAACCTTGCCCACCGTGGTGCGGTTTTACTTTGACGGTAACGCCTGCCGGAGCGATGCTCTCGAAATGTTTGGTGAACAATTCGGTGATTTCTTCCCAATCTTGGTGAGGCACCAATCGCATCGAGATTTTTGCGTAGGCTTTGCTGGCAATGACAGTTTTTGCACCTTCGCCGGTATAGCCGCCCCAAATGCCGTTGACATCTAAAGTTGGGCGGATGGAATTTCTCTCGTTGGTCACATAGCCTTTTTCGCCATAAATGTCGTTGAGGTCTAAGGCTTTTTTATATTTCTCCAAATCAAACGGAGCTTTGGCCATTTCGGCACGTTCGGCGGCAGATAATTCTTCTACTTTGTCGTAAAAACCAGGAATGGTAATGTGGTTGTTTTCGTCGTGTAGGGAAGCGATCATTTTCGCCAATACATTGATCGGATTGGCTACCGCGCCGCCATACAATCCTGAATGTAAATCTCGGTTCGGGCCGGTTACTTCGACTTCTACATAGCTTAGGCCGCGGAGCCCAGTGGTAATTGAAGGTTGTTGGTTGGAAATCATGCCGGTATCGGAAATCAGAATGACGTCGTTTTTGAGTTTTTCCTGATTGCGCTCTACGAACCAGCCCAAACTTTTCGAGCCGACTTCCTCTTCACCTTCAATCATAAACTTCACATTGCAAGGTAAAGTATTCGACTGTACCATATATTCTAAGGCTTTGACGTGCATGTACATCTGGCCTTTGTCATCACAAGAACCTCTGGCGAAAATGGCGCCTTCTGGATGGATTTCGGTCGTTTTTATGACAGGTTCGAATGGCGGTGAAGTCCAGAGGTCCATCGGGTCGGGTGGTTGTACATCGTAATGGCCGTAGACTAAAACGGTGGGCAAGTTTCTATCGATGATTTTCTCTCCATAAACAATCGGATAGCCTGGAGTGTCACATATTTCGACTACATCGCAGCCGGCCTTTTCGAGACTTTCTTTGACCGCGTTGGCGGTGTCGATGACATCTTGGGAATAAGCTGGATCAGCACTTACCGATGGAATTTTCAGAAGCTCGATCAGTTCGTTGATAAAGCGGTCTTTGTGCTGCTGCACATAGGATTTTATATTGTCCATAAAATTTTTGAAATTGATAGTTTCAAATATACAAATACGGGGTTGGAAATTCCAAAATTCAAGAACTAAATTCCAACTGAAAACTGGGCATTTGAAAAAAAAATGGAATTTGGAATTTGTTGTTTGGTTATTTCAAAGTTATGGCTATATTTGCACCCAGTTTTCGCGGGTATGGCGAAATTGGTAGACGTGCCAGACTTAGGATCTGGTGCCGCAAGGCGTGTAGGTTCGAGTCCTATTACCCGCACAGAAGAAAGTCCCTAAAATGTTCAAAGTTTTAGGGATTTTTTGTTTTTTTTGGCCTATTCGTTTCTTCTTTAAATTACAAGATATGATGAAGATAAAATATTTATTGCTGCCGATGTACCTGCTCGCCTTTTCGGGATTTGCACAAGAAATAGTGCCGCAACCTGAATCCAGTTTGGTAAAGATGTATGCTGTGAAAGATTATCCCGACGGGTTCTACATAACTATCGACGACTTCATCCAAAAAAAGCGAACACCATATCCTTTACTGCTCAAAAGAACTGTGCGCGGTATGAAGCCAATTGCTTTTGACGTTGATGCAGACCAGTTGTTTTTTATTACCAAATCGGACTCTACCAAACTGAGCAATGTATTTGCAGTTTCATTTCGCGGCAGCTTATATATTGAACAAAAGTATTTCACGAAGTATGCTAAGAAAGGCAATAAAAATGAAGAAGGAAGCAACCCCAATTCCTATCACCGCGTTTTAAAAGACGGTCGGTTTCTCTATATGGAGGGTGTTTTCTTTAACGCATGGAAAAAAGGCTTCGCTTACGGAATGGGCGGCGCTGTTGGAGGAGCTGTTGCCTCAAGTATGGATGAATTGAAAGCAGTAGTGTTCGATGTCGACAAAAAAGAATTTGATTTCATTAAAGATTGCGAAGACTTCAATATATTTTTAACCGAAAGGCAAGCAGCCGAAAAAGTAGATTGTAAAACCTATTCTATAGAGAAAGTGCGGGAAGCTATTGACAAGATTATCAAATAAATTTCATTGCCAATAAAAAAACCGCCTCAAGCCGAGACGGTTTTAATAGTTGTCTTTTTTTTGATTTTAATTAACAGGAACCTTATAGAAAACCCCTTCCTGTAAATTCACTACAGGTTGACCTTCTGAATCAGGGTCTTCATTAAAAGCATTAAAACGGAAAGTACCTGAAACGGTATTGCCGTCATATTGTGAAATGACTACTTCACCATCCCCAACTCCGATACCGGTTTTATAAATAAATTGCTCTGTTGGAGTTGTTAATATATAGGAGGCATAATTTACATTGTTGGTACCTAAGGCGTAACGAACAAAAGTATTCTCGTTTCGTGGGTCTATTGAAAGCGGTGGCAGTTGAATTCTCAAACTCATAATTTCAGTCAGGGTAACTGCTTCAATGGTCAGTTTGCTGCCTACACCAATGGTAGCTTTGGCATTTCCGCCTTCCCACAAACCATTATCTTTAATGCCTCTGAACACTCCGGTATTGTCATTTCGTATGTCTTCACCGCACGAAGCCAAAGTGGCGGCAATGAATAGCAAACAAAGAATTTTTTTCATTCGTTTTTAAATTTTGAGAAACAAAAATAACTTTTTAAAGGATATATTCTAATGAAATGCCGAAAAAAAACACCGTTTTACATTTAGTCTTGAAAATGAGGATATTATTTTCTTTTAAAAATCAGTTTCGAATTAGTATTTTTCATTTTAAGTCGTATATTTGCGCCCTCAATTAACAGAGGTCGAGTACCTCAAAATTTAATCATAAGATTATGTCTGTAAAAATTAGACTTCAAAGACACGGTAAAAAAGGAAAACCTTTTTACTGGGTAGTAGCGGCAGATGCTCGCTCAAAAAGAGATGGTAAATACCTTGAGAAAATCGGTACTTACAATCCAAACACGAATCCTGCTACAATCGACTTGAACCTCGAGAGTGCAGTTCAATGGTTACACAACGGGGCACAGCCTACTGACACGGCAAGAGCTATCCTTTCATATAAAGGAGCTTTGTTAAAGCATCACCTTGACGGTGGTGTACGCAAAGGCGCTTTGACCCAAGAGCAAGCTGATGCTAAATTGGCAGCTTGGTTAGAGGCTAAAGCTGGAAAAGTAACTGCCAAGAAAGAAAACCTATCAAAAGCACAAGCAGACGCTAAAGCCAAGGCTTTGAAAGCAGAGAAAGCCGCTAACGAAAAACGTATGGCCGCAGCAGCACTGGTAGAAGCTGCAACAGAGGAAGCAGCTGTTGAAGAAACAGCCGAGGAAACTGCAGAAGCTCCAGTAGCAGAAGCAGAAGCACCAGCAGTAGAAGCTACGGCAGAAACTACTGAAGAAGCTCCAGCAGCAGAAGAAGCTAGCGAAGAAGCAGAAGCTTAATCATAGCCGCGATCATGCGTAAAAAAGATTGTTTCTATTTAGGCAAGATTGCTAAAAAATTCAGTTTCAAGGGCGAAGTCTTGATTTATCTCGATACCGACGAGCCCGAAGCTTACCAAAACATGGAATCAGTGTTTGTTGACTTTAACAACAACCTGATTCCATTTTTTATTGAACACAGCGCACTGCACAAAAACGATTTCTTGCGCGTGAAATTCGAAGACGTCAAGACAGAGTCTGAAGCCGATCAACTCATCGGCAACGAAGTGTATCTTCCACTGAAAATGCTACCCAAGCTCACCGGTAACAAATTTTACTTCCACGAAGTTATTGGTTTTGAAATAGAAGATGAGCGTTTAGGTGTTTTTGGCATTATTCAAAGTGTCAACGACAGTTCGGCCCAACCTTTATTTGAAGTTAAAAACGGCGAGGTGGAAATCCTTATCCCGATTATCGACCATTTTCTGGTCAAAATCGATCGAACTGGCAAAAAAGTCATCATGAACCTGCCCGAAGGGTTAGTAGAAATGTACTTGTAAGACAGTAGTTAGGTAATTTTTTCCATCATCTTTTCCGGATGTGCCAAGGCTTTGAATCCGAATTTTTCATATAGAAAGTGTGCGTCGGAAGTGGCAAGTCGCCAAATTTTAACTTGCTGTAGTTGCGGTTCGCTCATCATCGCCTCGATCAACATTTTCGAATAGCCGTGCCCGCGATGCTTTTCGTCAATAAAGACATCCATTAAATAAGCAAAAACCACATAATCAGTAATCACGCGGGCAAAACCAATTTGCTGTTGGTCAAGGTAAATCCCAAAGCAGAACGAATGGTCAATAGTGGTTTGTACTTCTTCAATGGTGCGTCCGGCTGCCCAATAAATATCTTTGAGAAAGTGCTGGATAAAAGCGATATCCAGTTGGGTTTTATCGGTAGAAACGGTAATCATTTTTAACTTTCGATAGCGTAAAGTATAGGTTTGCTTGGGCTGGCGTCGTTTTCAAAAGAAGCTATTTGGAGATTAAGCAAATAACTGCCGTCTATTACAGAATCTGGAACAAAAATCATTTCGGTGATGGTGGCGTTCATTCTCGCATCGGCATTGAGTTCATGGACGTTTTTGACATTCCAAAATGCCTTGTGTGCGAGCAGCTTCCCCTCGTCGTGTTCTTTATCGACACTGGGCAAATCTATGAGCAAATGTTCTATGCCCGTTTCGCGCATGAAATTAGCCGCAGCCGCTTCTAGATAAGGCGGATTTGTGTTGGAGTAATTCTGGTGCAGTTTAGAATCGTCGTTCGGCAAAGTGCGGATAACAATAGCTTGTGGTTTTTTCCCGGCAAGGGCTTTTTCGACCTGAATTTTGGTAATCACCCAATCGTCGGCTTGCCATTCGGGGGCAATCGACACGAGTTCAGTGGTAAAGAAAAACTGCTTAAGCGCTTGATTCACACTGTAAAAATCGCGCGTGATATGCCCCAAACATTCCGTGTGCGTGCCATGACCGTGCGGATTGAAAAAAATATTGTTGAAATTCGTCGATGAGCTGCCTTCGGAGACTTTTCCAATCCAATCACCGAAACGAACCGGCTCAATCACAGGCTTGTCGATGTACCACGCAATCGGGTTTTGGTCAGTATTGGTCAGTGGGATAGAAACATCAATCGGGGCAGCCAAATCAATTTGATAAGTCTGTTCTAAATGGGTAATGGTTGCTTTCATTTACCGAGTTCACAAGTTTTTAAAATAGAAAATTTGCCGATAGTAGCCCATCAGCGCAATAAAAGCATCATGATAAGACCCCTTTTATTCTACTTGGTTGAGATAAGCCACGCCCATCCATACCAGACCTAAACCTAAACCTATGGGCGCGGAAAGCGACATTGAATCGGTAAAATAACCGATGAGAGCACTGACAATGACGCAACAGAAAAACACAGTGAGCGCTTTCAAGAACCCAGGTTTCTTGGTTTCGTTAATCGCTTTTTGATACAGGCTGGGCTTGGTTTGATTTTCCATAATGGTACTTTTTAAAAGTTAGTTCATTGTTCTGTTCTCATCATTGAATATTAGATTTTGGGCTGATACTGTCATTGTTCAGAAGGAAGTTCCTGAAAATCTTGGAGTTGATTATTCCAAATTTATCAAAAATAAATCACTGGCAATACCATCGGTTAAAAACTTTCCTTTTTGAGTGGTTTTTAAAGTTTTATTCTCCAAGCAAAGTAATCCTTCAGTGATAAATTTTTTTGCTTGTTTTTGTAGATAGTTCAAAGCCGATGTGCCGAATTCATTTTCAATGCGTTGCAGATCCACACCCCAAATGGTGCGTAGTCCGGTCATGATATATTCGTTGTAGCGATCGGCTTGCGTTAGAATTTCAACTTCGCTAGGTAGTTTACTTTGTGTCATCGATTTCAAATACAACGCATTGTTGGCAACATTCCAGCTTCGGGAATTTCCGTCGTAACTGTGCGCCGATGGACCAATGCCAAGGTATTTCTTCCCAAGCCAATAAGCCGAATTATTCCGAGAGAAATAACCCTGTTTTCCAAAATTTGAGAGCTCGTAATGCACATAATTCTCCGACTGTAGTTTCTCAACCAAGATTTGAAACTGTTCATGCGCCATTTCATCACTAGGTTGTGCAATACTTCCGGTTGCAATGAGTTTTTTAAGTGCAGTTTTGGGCTCGACTGTTAGTGCGTAGCTTGAAATATGCGGAATACCGAAGGATAAAGCCGTTTGAATATTTTGGAGCCATTTTTCGTGACTTGCTCCGGGAATGCCATAAATCAAATCGATAGAAATGTTCTTGAAGTATTTTGTAGCTTCTGTTAGACAGGCTTTGGCTTGGTTGGCGTTGTGGGCGCGGTTCATTAATTTCAAATCTTCTTCAAAAAAAGATTGAATTCCGATAGACAATCGATTGATTTTGTTTTGTAAAAGTTCAAGAATTCGCTTTGAAGATAAATCATCAGGGTTGGCTTCGAGCGTGATTTCAGGATTTGAAGTCACTTTATAATTTTCATAAATGGTATCCAGCAGCAAGTTCAACTCAGCTATATCTAAAACCGATGGAGTACCGCCGCCGAAATATATCGTTTCTACTATTTCATCTTGAAATTCCCCAGCGCGCATTTGAAGTTCTTTGACCAAAGCCATGACCATCTCATTTCTCTTTTTCATCGAAGTCGAAAAATGGAAATCGCAGTAATGACAGGCCTGTTTGCAAAAAGGAATATGAAGGTATATGCCAGACATTCTAGTAGTTTCTGTTATTGGTTTTTAAAACAATCAATTAGAAATTGGCTTTATGTAGTTTTTTGGAAAGCTTGCGCCGCTTCAAGAATGCAATCCGGAATCGTTCGAAACTCCAACCCCAATTCCGACTTTATTTTTGCATTATCATAATGATGTTCTTGGTGCAAGGTGCGCGCGGTAATTCGGCTCAAGGTTCTTTTTCTACCAGACAATAAACTGATTATTTTATCAAGCCTCCAATATATTTCGGTCATCCAAGGTTTGGCGTAACGGTTCGGGATTTTCACTTGTAAAGCTTCGGCAATTAACTTTAATACAATTTCATAAGATTGGTTCGCTGCCACGACGATATATCGCTGCCCGTTTTGCTCACTTTCCATACTTTGAATGAGGCTCTTGACGACATCCTTCACGCCTACCCAACCGGTGATTCCTTTGGTGTAAAACGAAAATCCATCTGCAATTTGCGAAAACAATTTTCCGCTGCCACTATCCCAAAACCCCGGCCCGATAATCACACCGGGATTAATGATACGCACCGAAAGCCCTTCTTGCCATCCGCGCCAAACTTCCATCTCGGCCCCATATTTTGAAATCGCATAATCAGAATGTTCGACCTCAGGGTTCCATTCTGTGGTTTCATCGATAATTGCTTCGTAGGACTTCAAATCGCCCAAGGCCGCGATCGAACTCACATAGCAAAGTTGCTTGACGCCAAAGGCCAATGACAGGTTAACGACGTTCGCCGTGCCTTCGATGTTGGTTTTACGCAACGCATTTTCATCGGCCGGATCGAAAGAAATCAAAGCAGCACAATGATACACTTGTTCGATGTGGTGGAAAGCCAGCTCCAAAGCCGGAATATCGAGAATGTCGGCCCTAACCCATTGGACTTGCTCAAACAGCGGCAACTTCCCATAAAACTGAAACAAAGATTTGACTTTACCGAGCGACTTTTCACTGCGGTAAATCGCCCGAACCTGCTGCCGGTTTTCAAGTAATTGCAACACTAAATGTGATCCGACCAAGCCGGTGGCTCCCGTTACTAATATCATGTGGTAAAAATAAGGTTTAATCGTCGAATGTGGTACCAACAGGCAAAAAATAGGGCAAAAAAACCCGTCTTCGGTTGGCATTAAATTTTATCTTTGCGCAAAATTTACCTGAAATGAAAAACATAGTAGCCGAATTGCAATGGCGCGGATTAGTACACGATATGATGCCCGGCACCGAAGAGCAATTGCTCAAGGAAATGACGACCACTTACATCGGTTTTGACCCCACTTCTGATTCGTTGCATATTGGTAGCTTGGTTCCGATTATTTTGCTCGTGCATTTGGGCCGTTTCGGACACAAACCGATTGCTTTGGTGGGCGGCGCTACGGGAATGATTGGCGATCCTTCCGGAAAGTCTGACGAGCGCAATTTGCTCGACGAAACGACTTTGAATCACAACGTGGAAGGCATCAAACGAGTGCTTTCGAGATTTATCGATTTCAATTCTACTGCTGAGAATGCGCCTGTTTTGGTGAACAACTACGATTGGATGAAAAACTATTCGTTCATCGATTTTGCTCGTGAAGTAGGCAAACGCATCACGGTCAATTATATGATGGCCAAAGATTCGGTCAAGAAAAGGCTTTCCGGTGAAGGCGAAGGCATGTCGTTTACCGAATTCACTTACCAACTCATTCAAGGATACGATTTCTATCATTTACACAAACACTATAATTGCCTGCTTCAAATGGGTGGCAGCGACCAATGGGGCAATATTACTACCGGAACCGAGTTGGTGCGTCGTATGAATCCCGAGGGTGCGAAAGCTTTTGCGATGACTTGCCCACTGATTACTAAGGCCGATGGCTCGAAGTTCGGAAAATCTGAAGGCGGTAATATTTGGCTCGATGCCGATAAAACTTCGGTCTATAAATTCTATCAGTTTTGGCTCAACACCACCGATGTTGATGCCGAGAAATACATCAAGATTTTCACTTTCTTGGATGAGGCAACAATTAATCAACTCATAGAAGAGCATCAGGCTGCACCGCATTTACGAGTATTGCAACGAAGGCTGGCGGAAGAAGTAACCACTTTTGTACATTCAAAAACCGAACTCGACAAAGCCATCCAAGCTTCGAATATTCTGTTTGGAAACGCTTCAGCCGACGATTTGAAACAACTTGACGAAAGTACTTTTTTAGAAGTTTTCGACGGCGTGCCGCAAGCAAAAATTGCAAGAACAGACCTTGAAAACGGAATGGATATCGTTTTGGTACTCAATGAAAAGTCGGGTTTTTTAAAATCCAACGGAGAAGCCAGAAGAGCACTGCAAGAAAATTCAATTTCGGTCAACAAAGAGAAAGTAGGCGAAGGTTTCACACTTACCAAAAACGATTTAATCAACAACCAATTTGTGTTGTTGCAACGCGGCAAGAAAAACTATTTCGTGCTTCGGGTATGCTAACCCATCACCATTAAATTACATCCGCGGATATCGCTGTGGTCAAAACGTCCTAATACTTCGAAAGTGGTGTTGGGATATTTTTTGCCCAAATCCTGCGTGGCAATGAATGAGCACGAATTCACATTCGCCAAGTCAATTACATTGATACCGCCGGTTTTGCCAGCCGCGACATAGGCCAGCGCATCTTCAGTATCGCGAATCAAGACTTGCATCCAAGGCGGACATTCAAAAACACCATCGCCTAACGAATACGCTTGCGATAAAAGCTCGGTCATGCCATATTCGGAATGTATTGCATTCACGCCAAAACCTTCACAAAGTTGCCGGTGCAAATCCTCCCGAATGAGTTCTTTGCGCTTGCCTTTCATGCCGCCGGTTTCCATGATGATAGTATGGTTAAGCCGGTAGGTCTGCTTTTCGATTAAATCCAGTAGTGCATAGGTAACGCCAATAAGAATTACGTTTTGTCCGGCTTGGTCTAAGGAAATCAACTTTGAAATCAACTCCTGATCATTGCGCAAATAAAAACCGCTGTCGGGATTTTGGCTCAAACGAATTAAATCCTCGACCATATAAATCAACGACGAACCTTCGCGCTCAAGATAAGACGGAAGCAGCGCCAGAATTACATAATCTTCGATGTTGCCATAAGCGCGAGAAAATCCTTGACGATAACTTTCCTCGTACCAGCATAAATCCGAAATTAAGTGTTTACTAGTGGTGGTTCCTGTGGTTCCGCTGCTGGTAAAAATTTGTTGTATTGGCTCATTTCCAGACACCACCTCGTGGCTTTTAAAGAACTGAATCGGTAAAAACGGAATCTGCTCAAGTGATTTGACGGCCTGTTTGTCTGTTTTCAAATGATCGCAAAAAGTCCGATAGACCTCGTTGTTTTCGTATTGATAACGGAACACTTTCAGCGCCATTTTTTCAAATTGCTTTTGGGTAGAAATCGAGAATATGTCGGCTGGGGAAATCAAGTGGAATTTTTTGTAAAAATAAGCAATATGCCCATAAAAAAAGCCCTGACTTTCGCCAAGGCTTTTTTAATATGTTTAAGTGAGAATTACTTCACCATCAATTTGCTGGTAGCAGTTTTACCGGCTTCAGTAATTTTAAGGATGTAAGCACCCGATTTCAATGAAGCCACATTGATTTCGTTGCTTGCTGTAGTGGTATTCAAAACTTGTTTTCCTAAGATGTCATAGATGGCTACGTTTTTCTCAGCGTTTGCTTGAGTGTTGATGAACAATACGCCTCTAGTCACTGGGTTAGGATAAACGCTCAAACCAGGAATTTCGTTTTGTTTTACGGTCAATAATTGCGCTGTTGTTGTAGCCACAGTCAATTCATCGATAATCATTGTTGGCGTAGCATTGTTGTCTTGTCTCAAGATGAAACCACCAATTTGAGTGATTGCAGTAGCAGGAGTGGCAGTTAAAGATGCTGGAGTGCTGGCACTAAATGAAGTCAAATCAGGATTGATCCATGCACTTAAAGTGTTAGAAGCAAAATCATAACCCATTACTACAAATACTACATCACCAATATTTCTTAATGTAGCATCATAATTTGTTGTAAATGATGGTGCATCAAGACCCAATTGGTATTGTGTTCCGGTTCTTTTAAAGAACATACGCGCTTTGAAAGATCTTGAAGCATCAGTAAATGCAGCAAAATAAGTTTCCGCAGCATCAACAGACGCAGCCAAATCAGTTACATTCATCATGAATGAAGCATAAATAGTTCCTTCAGTAGTTGATGTAAATGGCGAGTAACAGTCAATTCCTGAACCTGTAAAAGTTACCGAATTCCCTGCTGAAGTTGCGTTAGGATAGTTCAAACTTCCAGCAGCAACCAAGATATTATCCCCTGAATTGATGTTGGTCCATTGTTCTTGAGCACCTAGAGAACTTCCTTCAGCATAGTTGAATCGATCTCTCATTGGCAAAGCATTTATTGGCTTGCACTCAGGAGAAGCAACACCAGCACTTAAATTACAAGTGCCTCCAATAACTGTAGCTGAGAAAGCAGTTCCTTCTGGAACGCCTGTGATTACAATGTTTCCGGCTTCTACAGAAGAAGGGCTATCTCCTCCAACACTTCCTACATTTGGTGTAACAGTGTAAGCGGCATTACCACCACCGGTGTAAGGAATGGTTACCGTATAAGTATCTATACCTAAATTATATCCATCGCAAACTGCAGTTGCAGTTCCTAGTACTAAAGTACAAGAAGCAGAAACGTTGCTCAACTTAATATCATCAAGTCTAAATTGTGCTGTAGAAGTGGATTTGAAACGGATAGAAAGCGTTGCAGATGATGGAATCACACCTCCGCTAACTGTAGCTAATGTCCAACCTGTTCCTGAAGGTGTGTAAGTAATTGGCGTCCAGTTGGTGGCATCAGTACTTACTTCTACTGTTAACACATTGGTTACTGGGCTTGGGGTATTAATTCCGAATGACAATTGGATATCAGCAGTGTTGTAAGGTGCAGTATTCAAACCATCGATTTGGAAGTACTCGTCAACAGCGTTGATAAATACGTTTCCGGCACCAGTAGCTCCGTTATAACCCGAAGAAGGCAATGAAGCTCTAACATCACCAGTTCCTGAATAAGCGATAGGCGCTGAATTTTGGAAAACATTGTCAGCAATGGCTGTCGTTCCTGATGGAGTTCCCATGTTCTCAGCGTAAAAAGTCTGTCCAAAAGACGCAGCACTTACCACTGATAATAGTAAAATGTAAAGTTTTTTCATTTTTAAGTTTTTAAAATTCAAGACTACAAATATAGGAAGTATTTCCTATGAAGAAAATAAATTAAGGTAAATTAAAGACAAAGAAATTGGTTGTTAAAAAAACAACTACTTAACAATCAGCTTTCTAGTAGCTGTCGCTTCTCCTTCGCGGATTTTAATGATATAAACCCCTGGAGATAGGCTTGCAATGGAAAGCTCTTTCGCATTGATAGTCGCCTGTAAAACTTTTTTCCCAAGAACATCGAAAATTGTGATGTCTTTGTCTAAAGAAGTTTTTGAAGTGATGAAGATTTTACCTGTATTGACCGGATTCGGGTAAAAACCCAAAACCTCTGCGCCTGTAACTGTGGGTCTGTTATCCTGCGCCGAAACCTTCAGCGAGAACAAACAAAGCCCCAAGGCAATTGTATAAAGGTAATTTTTCTTCATGGTAAAATTCAATGCGGTAAAGATAGAAATTAAAATTAAAACAAAATCATAAAAAAACACCTCTGAAATTAGAGGTGTTTTTTTATGATCATTTGAAAATTAGTTCAATAAATTCACGCCCTCTACGATGGTCCAAGCTCCTGAAGTGATTGTCGCTCCGGTAGCTGTGCTGCTCAAGGTGTAATCTGCTTCTGCAAATACTGGGGTAATACCACTGGCTCCAGTATATTGAGGTGTGCCATCGTTGATTTTAACATTAATCAATTTGATTTTGTGTCCGTTGACTTGATCATTGTTGGTAGCCGCATCTTGAATTCTTACTGCTGTAGCTCCGGCTGTAGTGTAACCTGAGATTACAATGTTGGTGAATTCTCCGTTTCCTTGCTTTTTGAATTGGATAGCATCGTATTCTGCCGCTGAACTTCCACCTTCTGTAACGGTACCGGCAGCTCTTTTTAAAGTGATATTGTTGATTTTAGGCCAAAAATCGTTATTGACACTTTTAGCTTCTATTTCCATTCCAAAGTTTCCGGTTCCTACTTGTGAAGCATACCAATTGCTATTGGATTGTCCGCGCCAGCCGTCTTGCCAGTCAAACGAATCGTCGCTGTTTCCATAAGAAATAAGGTTGGTTGCGCTTACCGTTCCGCCATAAAATTCGTAACCGTCATCAGCACCTTTATATGAAACTAAATTCTCTAAAACCGTTCCTGAACCAACTGAATAAAACGAGAAACCATTCATTTCGCTGGTTCCATCAGTGATTTTTTTACCAGCATACTCCACGCGAACATAACGCAAAACTCCGCCGTTGTGAGCCGCATTGCTTCCGCCATAAGTGTACGCAGTTCCAGTAACTGAACTAGTAAGCCCATCTTCTGAAGTAGCAGAAGCTACACCACTGGCACCTACAATCGGAGCATCTCCATACATAATAATTCCACCCCAAGAACCAGGAACTTTTGTAGTATGAGTGAAAACAATCGGGTCGGCAGCAGTACCATTCATGAGCACTTTTCCGCCATTTTCAATCACTAGCGCATCAACGCCATCGGTTACATCGGCAGTGATTACTGAACCCGCATCAAAAGTAACTGTCACTCCAGATTTGATTCGAACTGTACCTTTTAATGTATAATTCCCTTTAACGTAAACTCTGTTCGCGCCAAAATCTCCAGAAATTTCTCCGGTAGGCGTTGGAGTGCTGCTTGAACTTTCGTCATCCGAAGAACAAGAAGTGAAGATGCCAGCCATTACAGCTAGACTAAGAAGTAAATTTTTACCCATGATTTTTGAGTTTAGTTTTTGAGATTGTTGAATTCTCGATTTCATTTTGAATATCGTTTAAGTTGTTGAGCAAAAATAATTTCTCGTTTTATTAAAGCTGTTAACCCAACATTGCATTATGATTATAAAAGCGTCAAGTGAATGTAAAGTCTGCGTTAAAACACAAACGTTTTCTTAACCTAAAGTTTAGAAGGTGTAATTGATGCCTAATGAAAATCCGGTGCCTCTTTTGAATTCACGCACGGTCAAATCACTCTCGGTAATGGTCTGCTGGCTTTCATCGCCGAGTTCTCTTTTGAAACTTGGATTCAGGATGTTGTCGATGGCTAGTTTCGCTTCGATGTTTTTCGATAATTTACTTGACCAAACAAAGTCGAGTTTGTGGAACGGCTTCTCATAGATATGGTCGATTCCTGCAGTTCCAACTGCATAAATTCTTTCGCCAGCCACTCCGTAAACCAATGAAATCGTGTTTTTCATGTCTTCATTGAATTTGAACTCATATTTCAAATCTGAATTCACGAGCCAATTGGACGCGCCTTGTAAAGCTCTGGAACTGCTGTTTTCCAATGGATTTTTAACGCGATCCACCTTTACTTCACTTTTCATGATTGAAGTATTGAAGCCCCAAGAAAAATTGTTCAAGACCGCGCTGAGTTTGTTCAAAGGCAAAATCATTTCGAGTTCAACTCCATACAATAAAGCACTTTTAGAATTGGCATAAGTGATGATTTGACCACCACTACTAGCTGTTGGGATAAATATTCGCTCAATCGGATTCTGGATTTGCTTTCCGAACAAACCGACCACAAAAAGTTGGTTGTTCTCTGGGAACATTTCATATTTCAGATCGAAATTCAAATTGTCACTGTTTTCAATTTTCGAGTTTCCGATTTCTACGGTTCCGTCAGGATTAACAAAATTCACCGGAAGAATTTCTATAGAAGTCGGGCGTGTGATGGTTTTCGATGCAGCAAAACGCAAATTGTTTTTTTCAGTTACCGCATATTTTACGTTGAGCGAAGGCAATACATCGACTTTGTCTTTTTTGAGTTTGCGATAATTTGCGTCGAAAGCATCGCCGGTTTGACGGTATTTGATCTCACGCAGGGATTGCTCTACTCGAATTCCTCCGTTGATATCCCATTTTTGGGCTACATTCAAAAACAAGTTGGCATAGCCCGATTGCACATTTTGATACAATTTCGAACGCCAGTCTCCGGTAGATTCTTCGGTAAATTTCACCAATCCGTTGGCTACATCATTTTGAATAGTTTCGCTGATGTTGTTGATTTCAACCGTAAAAGGATTCGCCAATAAAGGTCTGCCAAACACAAAACGGTAAGATGAAATTTCTTCGTGACTCATTCCGTTGTAACCTAGTGTTAGTTTAGTGTCTTTACCGTTGTCTTTCTCTTTGAGCTTTACCGCATATTCTAGCATGCCTGAGAAGAAACGATTGCCCGACACATCAAAATACTGACGGATTAAATTATCCGCACCATAAGTGGTGATAATTTCATTCTCATTGATTTTCTCGCCGGTGATTACTTTTCTGTCTGGCAAATTGTAGGTAGTTTTTACCATCGAAAATCCACCTTTTAAAGCGTGTTTGCCATTAGCTGTAAGTTTGTAATTGGCCAAAATTTGGTTGTTCCAATATTTAGTCTCTTCGAATTGATTGAGTCGAATCAAAACATTCGGGTTGGTGTTCAAACTGTTCTTATAACCCAATTGGTCTTGAATGGTGCTGCTGGTGGAGCGAAGTAAGAACGAATTGAAAGCCACATCAAAACGCTCTGATTTATATTTCACACCTGCCAAACCTGAAAGTGAAGTCGTGTAATTATATTTCGAGGTTTTGAAATTATTGTCATAGTTGCCTTGTCCTTGATTGAACGTACGGTCGATACCTTCCAGCACTTGGTATTTGTTTTCAGCGTTCAACGAAAAAATGTAGCTCACTGAACGGTTCTTATCTAAACTGAATTTCTCGGTGTGCAAAAATCCGATACCAGAATTGATCGGGCTGGTTGAATTATCAACGTCCCACGAATTTTGTTTGCTTGAAGAATTGTACTGTTCTGGTGTAAGAATTTTTCCGGAAGGCACGCCGCCAAAAGCAGCTGGAAGTTCTCGGTCTTTCTGAAGCAATCCTAAAAACCCTTGTGTGGTGTTGGCATCTTCAGAAATTAAGAAATCGCGGCCGTTGTTATTGGTAGTATAACCCAAACTCGTGCTGATTTTGGTTAGGCTGGCTCTAGGCTGCGACGTTTCAATATTAATGGTCGCTCCAGCAAAGTCACCGGGAATATTGGGGTTGAAAGTTTTATAAACATTGAGTACCCCAACAATATCAGTAGGAAACAAATCCAATGGGATAATCTTTTTAAAAGGGCTGTTCGAGGGTGCCTGTAAATCATTAATCAAGAGGTTGTTGTAACGCTCTTCCAACCCACGAACGAACAATCCGCGCGATTCTGTTTTGGATACTCCGGTGATTTTGGTTAATCCCTCCTGAACGTTGCTGACGCCTTTTCTAGCCATTTCCTGTGCGCCGATGCTTTGCTTAATTTCGACCGCTTTTTTCTGGTCTAGGAGCAATGCGGTTTCTTTCTCGCGTGATCCAGTAGCTTTCACCACAACATCTTCTAATTTGTAACTGCCAGAACCTAAAGCTCTATTGACTGTAATAGTTTCTCCAGCCTTAACATTTACAGGTACTTCGACATTTTCGTAACCTAAGAAACTCAAAACCAAAGTGTAGTTTCCGGCTGCTACCGACAAGGAGTATTTCCCGTTTTCGTCTGTTTGGGTTCCGATAGTCGAGCCTTTGATGGCGGCATTGGCAAAAGGTAATGTAGCGTTGTTGGCATCTTTATCGGTGAGTGTTCCAGTAATGGTTCCTTTGGTTTGCGCAAACGAAATCACACCTATAAATAGCAAAAACAATATCAGTTTGGTTTTCATTTCTTTGGAATGTTAAATTTTCGGCAAAGAAACGCCTGCGTTGTAAAGTTCGTGTTACTGGGTTGTTACGTTTCGGTTGCTTTAAGATTACCTAATTGTTAACAAATTAAATTACAGTTAAGCGCATTTAACCATATTCTTTTATCTTTACTTTTACAATCGCAAACCCAAACCATCTGGGCAGAAAGCTAGCTGCCACAGCAGGGTTTTATAGATTAATTTGCGTTATGAAGAAAAAAGACATCAAGATTTTACTGGTCGATGACGAGGCGGACATTCTAGAAATTGTCGGGTATAATCTATCTCAGGAAGGTTATCAAATTGTTACGGCCTCCAACGGTAAAGAAGCGATTGTAAAAGCCAAAAAAGAATTGCCGCACTTGATTATTATGGATGTCATGATGCCCGAGATGGACGGCATGGAAGCTTGTGAAAACATCCGCAAAATTCCCGAGCTTAGCCAAGTAATCATTACCTTTCTGACCGCACGCAGTGAAGATTATTCTCAGGTGGCTGGTTTTGATGCCGGCGCCGACGATTACATCACCAAGCCCATCAAGCCGAAATTGCTCGTGAGTAAAGTCAAGGCGTTGTTGCGACGATTAAAAGGCGATGAAAATAAAAATGCTGAAACCTTGAATGTAGGCGATATCGAAATCAATCGCGAAGAATATAAGATTATCAAAAATGGCCGCGAGATTGTATTGCCCAGAAAAGAATTTGAACTTTTTTACTTGCTGGCTTCCAAACCTGGAAAAGTTTTCAAACGCGAAGAAATCCTTGATAAAGTTTGGGGCAACGAGGTCATCGTCGGCGGTCGTACCATCGATGTACACATTCGCAAACTGCGTGAGAAAATCGGCGACGATTTCTTCAAGACCATCAAAGGCGTCGGTTACAAATTCGAAGTGTAAGGAAGTAGTTTTTAAGCTATCTTTGAAGCAATTTCGGGCCACTGACCAACTGCAAAATGGGCGTTAAATTTAAAAAGACTTATACTTTTGCCGGTATCTCGGCGCTCTACATCACCTTTTTTTCTACGGGTGTTGTGGCTTTTTTGACTTACTTTTTCTTCGAATTTTCTTGGCTGTTCTGCTGCTGTTTTGCCATCGCTGTGGCTTTCTTCGCGTTTTTTGTTATTCAGTACCGTGCAGAACATTTTATTTATCGAAGGGTCAAAAAGATTTATGACGATGTGTCATTGCTCGAATCTACTACTTTCCGTAGCCAGCCCATCACTACTGATATGGAAACGTTAACCCGCGAAGTACAGAAATTCGCCACCGATAAAAAACTAGAAATTGAAATGCTCAAAGTGCGTGAGGAGTACCGTCGGGAATTTATCGGCAATGTATCGCACGAATTAAAAACCCCGCTATTTACGGTTCAAGGCTATCTTTCTACCTTGCTTGACGGTGCGATGAACGACAAACAAATTCGCAAGAAATATTTGCAACGCGCAGAAAAAGGAGTCGAGCGCTTGATTTATATCGTGCAAGATTTAGACATGATTTCCAAACTCGAACTCGGCGATTTGAACCTCGAAATCCATTCGTTCGATATCGTCAGATTAGTACAGAACGTTTTTGATCTGCTCGAAATGGAAGCTTCCAAAAAAGACATCCTACTGCTGTTCGATATGAAATACCACAAACCCATCATGGTATCGGCCGACAGTGAAAAAATAGAGCAAGTGCTCATCAACTTGGTGATGAATTCCATCAAATATGGCAAAGAGAAAGGCTCGACCGAAGTCAGTATCGAAAGCCTGACCGACAAGAAAGTCATCGTTCGCATTAAAGACGACGGTGAAGGCATCGAGAAACAACATATTCCGAGGCTTTTTGAACGTTTTTACCGCGTCGACAAAAGTGGCGCTCGCAGTGAAGGCGGTTCGGGTTTAGGATTGTCGATTGTGAAGCACATCATTGAGGCGCACAACGAGAAAATCTATGTAGAGAGTGAGTTTGGCAAAGGCTCAGAGTTCTCCTTCACGCTCGAAAAGGCAGAATAATTGTTTCCAATGAATCGGTTCGGTTAGAAAAGTCGGCTTTTGATACAAGTCTAACTCGAGTAATTTGTCAAAGCTGAAATCTTCCTGCTTACAAGACGGAAATACGCCGTGTTTCTTCAATCTTTTAGCTAAATATTCCTGTTCGAATTGTCCGGGCGTCGGGATTAAAAAAGCCTTCTTGCGCAGTTTTACCAAATCCATGATGGTAGTATAACCCGAGCGACACAGTACTATTTTGCTCTGGTTGTAGGCTTGTTCCAATTGCTCCGAAGTCATGAAATTATAGAACGTTACATGCTCAATCTGGATTTTGGATTGCTGCAAGGCCATCTTCCCGCACACAAAAATTACCTTTCCCTGAAACGTGTCAATTTGATCGCGAAGCCGATGTTCAAACATACTGCGTTGTGGTTCAGGCCCAGACAAAATGACCATTAAATCGTATTGCGGCGGAACTTCTTTTTGCTCCAATCGACTCAGTGGCCCTAAATACTTAATGTGTGGCTGCGACTTTTTCAGATGGCCGAGTTTTCCGGAAAGATTCGGCTTTTCTTCGAGATCCGGTACCCAACATTCGTCGAATTTCTTAATGATGCGCTGGTGCAATTGACTAGAGAACCAAGTCGTGTTTCCGCTCAAGACGTTGAGTTGGTGCGTGATAAAAACCGATTGCACTTTTTTGTGGTAAACCCCAAGGCGGTTGTCTGAAATAATACCAACCAAATTGTGTTCTTTCACCCATTGCTTAACGATTTTCTTTTCTTCAAGAATGGCTTCGTACATCTTGGGCAGGTGGCGCAACATTTTCCACTTGAAGTCTTGCCCGTCTTTGGGATACTCAATTTCGTAGGATGGCAATTCGAGTGTTTTGAGCGTTGGAAATTCTTTGCGCAATAACGCCAAAGCTTCGCCATCGGAGGCCAAAATCGGCGTATATTGGTTTTGCACCAGCGCCCGAATAATCGGAATACAGCGTGTGGCGTGACCCAAACCCCAATTAAGCGGGGCAACTAAAACGTTCTTTTCCATCAGAAGAAATTCAGCAACATCAACTTAAAAACGACGCAAAATAAAAACATTCCGCATCTTGTATATTTCCTTAATTTTGCCAAAACATTAAATAATATCGTGGGAAGTAAAAATAAGCTAAAAAGATTTAAGGAAAATGAAACCTTCCAGAACGTTTTCCAACCTTCGCGCGAGGAAGTCATCTCCGGAAATTTTCCACTAAAGGGCCACTGGAACAAGGATTTCTTTAAAAACAACCATCCGTTGGTACTCGAACTCGGTTGTGGCAAAGGCGAATATTCGGTGGGCATGGCCGAGCGCGACCCAAACACCAACTTCATCGGCATCGACATTAAAGGGGCCAGATTCTGGCGTGGAGCCAAAACAGCCATCGAAAACGGCTTACCCAACGTAGCTTTTCTGCGCGCGCAAATTGAACTCATCGACCACCTTTTTGCTGCGGGCGAAGTAGACGAAATTTGGATTACTTTCCCCGATCCGCAAATCAAATACAAGCGCACCAAGCACCGAATGACCAACGCTGAATTTCTGGCGTTGTATAAGAAAATCCTCAAACCTGATGGCGTGGTGAACCTAAAAACCGACAGCGAATTCATGCACGGTTATACCCTGGGTTTGCTCCACGGCGAAGGCCATCAGGTGTTGTATGCCAACCACGACGTATACAAGAACCACGGCAGCCCAGAAATCGTGACCTCTATTCAAACCTTTTACGAAAAACAATATTTGGAAAAGAACAAGGCAATTACGTATATTCGTTTTAAAATCAAATAGATGGCTTTGGTCTTACCGCTTTTTCTGGGCTTTTGCATTGCTTTTCTGGCGGTCATCCTCCCGGGTTTGATTAACATGACAGCGGCAAAAATCAGCCTACAGGAAGGCCGCTCACAAGCCATCAGTTTTGCAGCCGGAGCGTCGGTGGTTGTTTTTTTCCAAACCTATTTGGCGGTTCTTTTTGCTCGGTTCATCAGCATCCATACCGAAATTATTGCCATGTTGCAGGAAATCGGCATCCTAATTTTTCTTGGGCTGAGCATTTACTTTTTCTGGATCGCCAAGAAACCGAAAAATGCCAAAAAGGAAATCAAGATTAAAGGCAAATCCAACCGTTTTTTCTTTGGTATGTTGCTCTCTATGATTAATTTTCTGCCGATTCCATTTTACGTTTTTGCCTCAATGAGCCTCGCTTCTTCCGGGTATTTTAGTTTTGGCCGATACGAGATTTTTGATTTTGTGTTGGGCGTTGTGCTAGGCTCTTTTACCGTGTTCTACCTTTATGTAGTGGCGTTCAAATCGATTGAGAAAAAAACACAACTGCTGATGCAGAACATCAATACAATTATTGGCTCTGTAACCCTTGCTATGGCCCTTTTTACCTTATTCAAACTGATCTATCCTTAATATGGAAGCCAATTTTTTCGAACGGGTTTACCAAGTGGCACGGCAGATTCCTTATGGCCGCGTCACTTCTTATGGTGCCATTGCCAAGGCTTTAGGCAGCGGACGTTCGGCAAGAATGGTCGGTTGGGCGATGAATGCTTCGCATAACCTAGACGATGTTCCGGCGCACCGCGTAGTCAACCAAAAAGGAATCTTAACGGGCAAGCACCATTTTGACGGTACTAATTTAATGCAGCAGTTGCTCGAGAGCGAAGGCATCAAAGTGGTCGATAACCAAATTGTGGATTTTGAGAAGCATTTCTGGAAACCCGAGGTAGCAAACAGCTAATAGCTTACAGCTGACAGCTAAAAACCCCAACAAAACTTTGGCAGTTGTTCGTTTGCTCACATCATAACTTCTTCACTATCTTTGCAATCTAAAATCAGTTTAAATAAAATTAAACCGGTAACGATTTTTCCAAATGAAATTAGACAGAAAAGAAATCCTTAAAGCGCTCGAAACCATCACTGTGGCGGGCGAAGGTAAAAATATGGTCGAAAGCGGTGCGGTCACCAATGTGCTCACTTTCGGCGATGAAGTAGTGGTAGAACTCGTGCTGCACACCCCAGCGATGCACATCAAGAAACGCGCTGAAGACGATATTCGCAAAACCATTCACGATCTGGTCTCGCCCGAGGCCAAAGTCAAAGTCAATATCAAGGTAGAAACGCCTGAGAAAAATGAGGTCAAAGGCAAATCGATTCCCGGAATCCAAAATATTATTGCCGTAGCATCAGGAAAAGGCGGCGTAGGAAAATCAACTGTTACCGCCAACTTAGCGGTTACTTTAGCCAAAATGGGCTTTTCAGTCGGTGTACTCGATGCCGATATCTACGGGCCTTCGATGCCAATCATGTTCGACGTAGAATCTGAAAAACCAATTTCCGTAGAAGTCGACGGCCGCTCGAAAATGAAACCGATTGAAAGCTACGAAATCAAAATCTTATCAATTGGGTTCTTCACTGCTCCAAGCCAAGCCGTAATCTGGCGTGGTCCGATGGCAGCCAAAGCGCTGAACCAAATGATTTTTGACGCCGATTGGGGCCAGCTCGATTTCTTGCTCATCGATTTGCCGCCCGGGACCGGAGATATTCATTTGTCAATCATGCAATCTTTGCCGATTACCGGAGCTGTCGTGGTAAGTACACCACAAGCCGTCGCGCTGGCTGATGCCAAAAAAGGAGTTTCCATGTTCCTTTCAGAAAGTATTAATGTTCCCGTTTTGGGAATCGTCGAAAACATGGCTTACTTCACCCCTGAAGAACTACCGAACAACAAATATTACATCTTCGGAAACGGCGGTGCGAAAAACCTCGCCGAAGATTTACAAGTACCGTTCTTAGGCGAAGTGCCGATTGTGCAAAGCATCCGTGAAGCCGGAGATTACGGTCGCCCTGCCGCCATGCAAACCGCCTCGCCAATTGAAAAAGTATTCGAGGAAGTCACGCGCAACGTAGTGCAAGAAGTCGTTCGCAGAAACGAAAACCTGCCACCGACTGAAGCCATCAAGATCACAACCATGGCCGGCTGTTCGGCAGTAAAGAAATAGATTGTTGTACGGCAGAATTTTAGGATGCGTCTTAAAATCTTACCGTCTTACAGTCCTATAATCCAATAATAAAAAAGATGACAACAGAAGAATTGACCTTTAACGTAGAGAAAGCGCTCGAAGAAATCCGGCCGTTTTTGAATTCCGACGGAGGCGACATCAAACTGGTCTCGATCGAAGAAAACAAACACGTCAAGGTGCGTCTGGAAGGCGCTTGTACTGCGTGCAGTGTCAACCAAATGACGCTCAAAGCCGGTGTGGAAACCACCATCAAGAAGTACGCGCCACAGATCGAATCGGTCGTCAATATTGCTTAAAATCGGGGCGTGACCACAAGGGTCGGGCTTTCCACTGTATCTTTTGTCCTGAGTACAGGCCAAAAGGATGCTGTTGCAATCCCTCACGCTACTGGTTTCGCTAACTGATAATTGTCATAAAATGGGCGTGGCGGTTTTCCGAACTTCGCAGCGCAAATGCAGAATTACAACCCATGATTAAAACAGACATACTCATTATCGGCGCAGGGCCAACAGGGCTTTTCGCTGTTTTCGAAGCCGGGCTTTTAAAGCTCAAATGCCACATCATCGATGCCTTGCCACAAATCGGCGGGCAACTTTCCGAACTCTACCCCAAAAAACCCATTTTCGATATTCCCGGTTTCCCGGAAGTATTGGCCGGTGACCTGATTGACAATCTTATGGAGCAAATCAAACAGTTCCAACCCGGATTCACTTTGGGCGAGCGAGCAGAAACCATCGAGCAGCAAGAAGACGGCACTTTCATTGTCACCACAGACAAAGGCACAAAACACCACGCCAATTCTGTAGCCATTGCCGGTGGCTTAGGAAGTTTCGAACCAAGAAAACCACTTATTGAAGGTATCGAATACTACGAAGACAAAGGCGTACAGTATTTCATTAAAAACCCGGAGCAGTTTCGCGATAAAAGAGTCGTGATTTCCGGCGGCGGCGATTCGGCTCTAGATTGGAGCATTTTCTTGGCCAACGTAGCTTCAGAAGTAACTTTGGTTCACCGCAGGAACGAATTCCGTGGCGCGCTCGATTCGGTCGAGAAAGTACAAGAACTCAAAAATCTTGGCAAAATCAGGCTCATTACACCAGCAGAAGTTGTGGGTCTAAAAGGTTCGGAGCAACTAGAATCCGTGCATCTTGAAATCGAAAACGGCGAACCACTTGACATTGAAACGGATTATTTTATTCCACTTTTTGGCCTCACACCCAAACTCGGCCCGATTGCCGATTGGGGCTTAGAAATCGAAAAAAACGCCATCAAAGTAAATAATGCTTTAGATTATCAAACCAACATTCCGGGCATCTATGCCATTGGCGATGTGAACACTTATCCCGGAAAACTCAAACTGATTTTGTGCGGTTTCCACGAAGCGACACTGATGTGCCAAAGCGTGTATCAACGCATGAACCCCGGCAAAAAATATGTGCTTAAATACACCACGGTTTCCGGAGTTGACGGTTTCGACGGCAGCAGAAAAGAAGCGGAAAAGGCCGTTGTAAAAGCGATAGAGTAAATATTAAAACAGACGTCAAACCAACGCAAATACCCTAGCCCGGATGGAAACGGCATCCTTTTGTTCTGGGGTTCAGAACAAAAGATAGAGTGTACAGCCGGATTAGCTTCTTAGAAACAATATGGATATCACCATTAAGATTACCGACCGCGATGGCGTAACCCACGAAGTTCAAGCGCCAACCGACATGAACATGAACCTGATGGAACTCGTGCGCGCCTACGAACTCGCCCCGGAAGGCACCATCGGGATTTGCGGCGGTATGGCCATGTGCGCCTCGTGTCAATGTTATGTTTTGAACCAGGTGCCGCTGCCAGAAAAAAATCCGGATGAAGAAGCCATGCTTTGGGAAGCCTTCAATGTAAAGGAAAACAGCCGGCTGGGTTGCCAGATTCATTTGACCGAGGAGCTTGACGGGTTGGAAGTTGAATTGGCTCCGGAGGTGTAAGAAACTTTTGCAACCTACTTTTTATCAGACAACACCTCATTGAACGCCGCTTCATAACTCGCACTAACAGGAATTTCTTCCTCGCCAATATAGATGATTTTGTTGCGCACCTTCTCTACTCTAGCCATCGGAACAATATAGGAACGATGCACGCGCAGGAATTCGTTGCCCGGTAATTTCTCGAGCATACTTTTGAGCGTCATTCTGGCCACAATGGTTCGTTGGTTCTGAATGTGGATTTTAAGATAATCATCCAAGCCTTCGATAAAAAGAATATCTGAAATCAGGATTTTGTGCAGGGTATAATCTGCCCGAATGAATAGGTACTGCATTTCGGTCGATTGAATCTTGTGACGTGTTTCATAACTGACTTTGGCTTTTTCTATGGCTTGCAGGAAACGGTCGAATGAAAAAGGTTTGAGTAAATAATCGGTGGCGTTCACATTGAAACCTTCGACGGCATATTCGCTGAACGCGGTAGTAAAAATCACCATCGTATGCTGCTGGATTTCGGCGAAAAATTCCATGCCATTTTGAGTGGGCATTTGGATGTCGAGAAAAATCAAATCGACGGGTTGCTTTCTCAAATGCTTGTGGGCTTCGGCGGTTTTGGTGAAGGTTTTCTCGAGCTGAATATACGGCACGCGCTGACAGAAATTCTCGATTACTTTGAGCGCCAACGGCTCGTCGTCTAAAGCAATGGCGCGGATCATAACCAACTGATTTTTAGTCTGACGCTGAACGAATCCTCAGCATCGGTGAGTTGTAGTTCGTGTCGGCCCGGATAAATGAATTCCAAACGTTTGCTGGTGTTCTCGATGCCTTGTTCGGTGATATAATCTTCAGGGAAACTGATTTTGACCTTCTTGTTGAATACGTTCAAAGTGAAATCTTCTTCGGTGATGCGAATGCCAATTTTTACCGACCAATCTTCTTCTGCGTTCACGCCGTATTTAAAAGCGTTTTCGATGAAAGGAATTACTACCAGCGGAGCAATCGACTTGCCTTTTACGTTTCCATCGACGATATATTCCAAATTTGATTGGTCTGTAATGCGGAGCCGTTGCATGTCGACATAATCGGTGATGTAATTGATTTCTTTCTCCAATGGCACCAGTTCGTTGCTGCTTTCGGTAACCACATAGCGCATCATATTGGAGAGTCGGATTACCGCATCAGGCGCTGCATCTGATTTGTCTAGAGTCAAGGCATAAATACTGTTGAGTGTATTGAATAAAAAATGCGGATTAATCTGGGCTTTCAAATACGACACCTCGGCTTGCAATTTCTCGTGGTTCAAAGCCAACAATTGGTTGTTGATGCGCAAGAGAAACGACAATGACAACACCAGCAGAAACTGGAAAAAAGAACCGCCATCGGGCAAACGGAAAAAGAAACTTTCAGCTTGAGGCGGCATTGGCCTATGATGGAACGACCGACCAAAATTCGGGAACATATATTCAGGAACGGCCACGACAATCGCATAAGCAGCGGCTACGAGCATAACATACAGCCATATTTTCTTTCGGAAATAAAACTTCGGGATCAGCCAGTAATAATTCAGGTAAAAGAAAATCACCAACAGCACATATACTGTAAAATGCCGCTGAAAACCTTCCACATACAGAAAATCCAGGCGAGTATTGAAGTCGGGCGAAGTAAAAACCGGAATGCTCAAAAACGTCAGCACGCCGAATACTTGCAGCAGCAGGAAATTGACTTTCTTTTTCATAGTTGTTTAGTGGTGCCAAAGCTAAAGATAAAACCTGTTGCTATGAAAAATTTGCGACCAAAGAGACCTTTTCAGCGGTAAAGCATCGAATGTTATTCATAGGCAATCCGCTCTCTGGCTATTGGCAGGATGCGCTCGACAAATTTAGAATAGGCCAAGGCTGAAGGATGCAAACCATCAGAGGCAACTAATTCAGGAGTGAGTAACCCTTGTTGGGTAATGTCGGTAATATTGATAAAAGCGATTTGATTCTGATGACAATACGTTGCCGCAAAAGCATTGTAGGAATCAATTTCACTAGAAATGTTTGCTGCCCCTTGACCATAAGGCGTATAAGCATAATCGGGAATCGAAACCACCACCACCTTACTTTTATTCCCTTTAGCTAAAGAAATGGCTCTGGTGACCAATGCAGGAAATTCTGATTCGTATACTGAAAATGGTTGGCGTTGGTATTGGTTATTGACTCCAATGAGCAAGGTAACCAAATCGTAATGGCTAGTGAGGTTTTCGCTCTGGATGGCGTTCATTAAATTGGTTGTAGTCCAACCTGTTTGGGCTATTATTTTAAGTCTGAAAGAATCTCTAGGAAAAACAGATTGCAATGCTACCTTTAATTGCTCTGGAAACCGACAGCTTTCACAAACGCTTTGCCCAATCGTATAACTATCGCCTAAGGCCAAATATTCATATCGTTTGGGTACCGAATTTTGAGCAGACCAATAAGGATTCTGATCTTGATTGCAACTGCAAAACAACAACAGATTAAAGCAAGGGATTAATATTTTGAACCACCAATTCATGAGTTATCGCTTTGAAGAGTCTACTTAAAACTGGCTCTAAGCCAAAGCCGCTTTAAGCATGATTTGTTCTTCGATGGCATCCCAAAGGCCGATTCTTTTTTCTAAAGCTAGAATTGAAGTTTCTTCCACTTCCTGCCATTTGTGGGCATCGTCTCCGCAAAGTTCAGCTATCATTTTCATCGCCATTGGGCCGTGCTCGTCAGCGTCAAGTTCGATATGTCTTTCGAAGTAGTAAATCAACTCACGCAAATCAGTTTCTGGGAAATTTTCCTGGAAATTGCGCAAGATTTCGGTAAACATCGCCGGAATCAAATCTTCACGACCAAAAGTAAATGCCGCTGCAATTTTATGGGTTTTGCCTTCTTCAATCGTTTGGAAAGTAAAATCCAGAAAAGCTTTGATGTTCGGATGCAAGTTGCTTTTTTTTATCGCTACGAAAATATTCCGCAACTCGGCAATGTCGGCGAGCAGCTTATCAATTCCGCTGGTATCGGCACCGCAAGAAATCATGGCTTGGTGGTACATCTCGAAATGGCTTTGGCGTTTGCCATCTAAAGTCAAATCGCTTTCTTCGCCAAGTACGATTTCATTAATCAGGTAACGCACTTCTGCATTCTTAGTAGCATACCAAGGTGTTGTAGTACAAGTGAGTTTCTGCTGCAAAGCTTTGAGCAAAGACATGAAATCCCAAACGGCGAAAACGTGGGTTTCAAGGAAACAATGCAAATCTTCCGGGGTTTGGACTTTCTCATAAAGCGAATGATGGAGCAATTGCTTTTTATGCAGCGCAATCTGCTCGTTGATGGTAGCAATAGTCATGGCAATTTTTTACGTAAAAGTAAAAAAGCCTCCCAAAAAGGAAACTTTTTATGTGAATTTTAGGATTTGTTTATTATTTGATGCTACCGTAAAAACTTATTGTCTAGTCATAAATATATGTGCCGCAGCCCGATTCAGGAGCAGCCGGCATAGTGATTTGTGTGGCGGTGAAGCTGGAGACAGGGAAAATTTCTTCCATCAGCTCTACTGGGGAAACGTCATCCGGCCGTGCATTATATGTCAAAATTATGTAATCATTTCCAGAAGTTGTCCAAGTGGTGGGCCCTTCACCCGGTAGCCAAGTTTCGCCAATGTAGAGGCTTCCTGGTACGCTCCATGTGCCGTTCGCGTTGAGCGTAATCGGGGAAGAATATTGCTCGAAGTTGCTGAAGCAATTGCTTAATGACCAAGTGTGGCCTTTCAAAACATCGAACAACGTACCTGTAACAGGAATTTCTTGAGCAGCGCAATCACCTTGGCCCTTTACCATAAGGGTATTGGTTTGTGCAATTTCGACTTTTCCGTCTTCAAGGTAATTTAAATTGTACTGTTCTCCGCCTAACATAAGCCCAAAATAACTCCAATAAACGCCATTGCCTTCTAAGCTGTTAAAAGGGCCTACAGAATTCAGCATTGTGTCGAATGGTGATTCATTGGTTACAACTTGTCCATTTCGAATTATTCTACTTGTTCCTCTCAAAGGCACGGTTCCCAAATATCCATAGGAGCCAAACCAGCCGTTGTAACAACAATTGGAGCCTTCAAACTCTTCAGCATAAATACCATAACGAACGGTCGGCCCTTGTTGTGTGACACAGAAGTTGTAGCTGTTTTCTTGATCAAATGTTTTTCCATAGTTGCCCGAAGCGTCCCTGCCGACGACTAAAGGGATTTTTTGCCAAGGTGCATCTTTGTAATAAAACGTAATTTTTCGATCTATCGGATAAGCGGTCGAAACCAGCGTTGAACTATTTGCGGAGATAACGCCGTTTCCGTCGACGCTGATTTCACCCCCACCACTTAACTCTATTATGTCGGGAACGGTTACATATGATTTGGATACCGGAAAAGTGTTGTTCGGGACATAATAAGCTTTGCAAGCGTTAATCAAGATCGGCCGTCCCGCAGAACCTGCTTTGTAAAAGCGGGAAGGGAAAGTACTTGGGATAACCGAAAAAGCATAGATCGTATCTGAAGTAATTGACGCGGTGGGGTTGTTTACAAACACCTGCAAAACTTGTGGGAGGTAGATATCGCCCACTCTAAATCGTATCACAAAAACACCGGTTTGTGATGACGTCATAATGTTAGTTCCATTCCATGTCAATCCGCTGCCGTTTGGAAACTCTAAAGTGACAGCATTGTTGTTTACTATTTGTCCCGAGTCATTATAAAGTTTAAAGGAGAACGGTTCCGTAGCATCTGTATTAAGGAAAAGCATGTTGCCAGTTATCCCTAAATCGATTTGCGAGGCACTGTTGCTAATCAATGTTGAATTGGCGACGACATCGACGTTAATAGAACGGACACTGTGTACATTGTCGGTAAAGCTAATTTCACAACTGCCGATGCCTATTGCAGTTACTGTTCCATTACTCACAATTGCTACAGTACTGTCCGAGGTTGACCAAGTTAGCGCGACGGAAATTGCGTTACCATTCTCGTCAAACGCTTTGACCGGAATAGTCGCGTAATTGCCTACATGAAGCATCAAGTGATTGATTCCCGAATTCAATGCGCCGGGGATCGTGGATTTGGGTTGAATGGTCTGTTGCGTGACGCTATCACTGCTGCTACAAGAAAAAAACAAAACCATCTGGAAGATGGCTAGTAAACAGATAAAACTTCTCATGGGATGAACAGAGTTAAATTAGGTTACAAGTCAGATTCGAAAGTAACAAAATTATTTTTACATCCAAAAAAAGGCGACCAATCCGACTTCCACGACCCCTAACATTTTTATGTTTTTTTTGAAGTGTGTATTGGTTTGATATTGTATCCGATAAATATGAAGGTATCCTGAAAAAGGAGTCTTGCTTTACAAACTTTAATACTTGTCGATTCTTTATTTGAAAGCCGGAATTCCCGTAATATCCGCTCCGGTAATGAGCAAGTGGATATCATGCGTTCCTTCATAAGTAATCACCGATTCTAGGTTCATGCTGTGGCGCATGATTGAATATTCTCCGGTAATTCCCATTCCGCCTAAAATTTGTCTGGCTTCACGCGCGATGTTGATTGCCATATCGACGTTGTTTCTTTTCGCCATCGAGATTTGGGCCGTAGTCGCTTTGCCTTCGTTTCTCAAAACGCCCAATCTCCAAGTCAGCAATTGCGCTTTGGTGATTTCGGTAATCATCTCGGCCAATTTCTTCTGTTGCAACTGGAAAGCCGCAATTGGTTTGTCGAACTGGATTCTTTCCTTAGCATAACGCAAAGCCGTGTCGTAGCAGTCCATCGCAGCTCCGATCGCGCCCCAGGCAATGCCGTAACGAGCAGAATCTAAGCACATCATTGGTGCGCCAAGGCCTGATTTTCCGGGCATTAAGTTTTCTTTCGGCACTTTCACATTGTTGAAAACCAATTCTCCGGTAGCCGAAGCACGCAACGACCATTTGTTGTGCGTTTCCGGGGTCGAGAAACCTTCCATACCGCGCTCAACGATGAGTCCGTGAATTCTTCCTTCTTCGTTTTTCGCCCAAACCACAGCAACATCAGCAAACGGTGCATTGGAAATCCACATTTTGGCGCCATTCAAAAGATAGTGGTCGCCCATGTCTTTGAAGTTGGTTACCATACCGCTTGGGTTCGATCCGAAATCAGGCTCAGTGAGTCCGAAACAGCCCATGAATTCGCCAGTAGCGAGTTTTGGCAAGTATTTTTTGCGTTGTTCTTCAGTTCCGAATTTCCAAATCGGATACATCACCAATGAAGATTGCACCGACGAGGTAGAACGCACACCAGAATCGCCGCGCTCAATTTCTTGCATAATTAATCCGTAAGAAATCTGATCTAGTCCGGCACCGCCATATTCTTCAGGAATGTAAGGCCCAAAACCACCAATTTCGCCCAAACCTTTAATAATTTGTTTCGGGAATTCGGCACGTTGCGCGTAGTCTTCAATGATTGGCGATACTTCGCGTTTTACCCACGCACGGGCAGCGTCGCGCACTAATTTGTGCTCTTCGGTAAGCAAATCATCGAGTTGGTAATAATCTGGAGCTTGGAATAAATCTGGTTTCATAAGGAAATGTTTTCTACTTAAATTATTCGCGGCAAAAGTAAGTAAACCGCCTTGATTCCCCAACGAAAACGTTTGAATATTTAGCAGATTTGTGAATTGTTCAGGCTGGTGATTTGGGCAACCCGCAAGCGGCCGCGCTGTTCGCTAATATCTTTTGCTTTTTTTCAAAAACCAAAAGGATGCCGCTGCCATCGCTGTTGCACGCGCGGAAATGACTCGTCAAGAATTTACCTTTTTGACCCGCGTAGCCGCTTTTCCCTACTACGCGCAATATCGTATTTCACAAAATAAATAATATCTTTAACCTTGTGCATTAAATCGTTGCAAAAGGATGAAAAGAAAAATCTGCCTAGTAGAAGACGACCGCGACCTGCGCGAAGCCTTGTGCCTGATGCTCCAGTATACTGAAAACTACCAAGTCATCTCGGCTTTCCAAAATGCTGAAGAAGCCCTTCAAGGCATTCCGCTCTTGCAACCTGATGCCGTGCTAATGGACATCAACCTGCCGGGTGAAAACGGAATTGAGTGCGTGCGCAAACTCAAATGGCAATTTCCCAAACTGCTTTTTATGATGTGTACTTCATTTGAAGAAGATGAAGTGATTTTTGAAAGCCTCAAAGCTGGCGCCAGTGGCTATATTCTCAAAACCGACGGCCCGGCCAAAATCATCAAAGCGCTCGACGAACTTTTTGATGGCGGCAGCCCAATGACCAGCAGTATTGCTAGAAAAGTAGTCGCCAGTTTCTCTCGAGTAACCGCCGGAAACAAAGCTTTACAAGAGCTCACGCCGCGAGAACGTGAAATTCTCGACTCCTTGGCCCGCGGCAAAATGAACAAAGAAGTCGCCGCCGATATGGATATTAGTGTTGGCACAGTACGCAAACACATTCAGCACATTTACGAAAAACTGCACGTGAACACGCGCGTGGAAGCCGTAAATCTGTATCTAAAAAGATAGCATGAAAAAACTTCTGATTTTAACTTGGAGCTTGTTTTCGGTATTGGCGCATAGTCAATTGCCTGAAAATGGCAAAGAAGAAAAAATCAGAAAAGCCTTTTCACAAGCAGAAGCCTACCTAGAAAAAGACGAAATCGATGTGGCGCAAAAATGGCTCAACCTCGCCCAAGATCTGATTGACCTTGAAGCTGTTGATACCATGACTTGTTATGTGAACAGTTTGCAATCGGAATTGTTTTATTATACCGCCTTGTATGAATTCGGGAAAAATCAAGCCCAAAAAAGCATTGATGCCGCCACTAAAATCAATGATCCACTACTGGTCGCGGATGCCTATTTTTTTAAAGCCATCAACCAATTCGAACTCAAGGAATTCGCCAACGCCGAAAAAAGTTTGCAGTTGGCCCGGCACTATTATCCGCTAAATCCTCGGAAACACACTTTGCGCTCGGTCATTCAACCCGATCATATTGCCAATAATCTGGCACAAGTAAAACTCAAAATCAACCAACCCGATTCGGCTTTATACTACAATAGAAATGCTTATCGCTATGCCCAAAAAACCAAGAGCCGTCGAGGTATTCCGAACTGCGAACAAACTTTCGGAGAAATCTACCTCTACCAAAACCGGCCCGACAGTGCGCGGTATTATTTCAGCAAAAGTATCCTCTCGGCCCGCAACAGCGCTTACTCTGATTTGGAGCTCATCGGTTACGGATTTCTGATGCAATGCAATGCGCCAACCTTGCCTAACGACGATTATTATTACCAATCTGGGCTGGAACTTATGCAGCGCAAAAGTGTCAATTTGGCCTTTCGGAGGTTGTTTTTCGAAAAATCTTTATTGGCCTACCGCGGACAAAATCCGGAAAAGGAAAACTTCATCCTGAACCAACTCATCGTCCTCAATGGCGAAATATCCGAGCTGAACAATTACTTTCTGCAAAGCATCACCAAAGATTACATCAAAAACGAACACAAAATCCTCTCGCTCGAAGTACAGCGACTCAAGAAAGAGAAAGATATCGTTTTTTTCCAACTCCTGATGGCCATTTTCTTTGTACTAGCATTAATTCTTACGGTAATTATCATTCGGCGTCGCAACAAAATCAACCTACAGCTCTTGCAACAGAAAAACGAAATCAGCAAAGACCTGCACGACGATATCGGCAGCGGATTGTCGAGTATTTTAATCCATTCTGATGTGTTGCAAAAACAAACCGCAAATACGCCGGAGCTGCAACTGCTTTCCGATAAAATCAATCAAACCGCCACAGAAATCTCCCAGCGCGTAAGCACTTTTGTTTGGTCGCTCAATGACAAACACAACACCGTGGCCAGTTTTACCGACTATTTTTTAAGTTACGCCGAGAATTTGTTTGAAGGAACTTCCATCGATTTCCGATGCCATTCAGACTTAGGGCCATTGCCAGAGAAACCCATCGATGGGAAATTGCGCAAGAATTTATTTTTAGCACTCAAGGAAATCCTCAACAACACGCTAAAACATGCACAAGCCACCCAAGTTGAAGCGCGAATTACCGGACTGCGAAACCATTTGCACATTACCCTGTGCGACAACGGAAAAGGTTTTCAACGCGAGAATGCCTTTGGTAACGGGCTCACTAACATCAGGAACCGCATTGAAGAATCAGGTGGCAAAATTAGCTTTGAGCACACCGGCGGATTACGCATCGTAATTGAAATCCCGTTTTGACCTATACGCGCTTTGGCGTATTTGTTAAGGCTTTTTTCTGCGTAACCTATAAAAAATCAGTTAAATAGCAGCCTATTGTACGCCCAATATCGTATTGTGGTTTTTGAACGAATCGTTGAATTTTACTTCGTTCTCAAAACATTACAGATTAGGTATGGGCAACAAAATTTTAATTCTCAATTTGGTGTTATTCAGCGCCATGTGTGTTCGGGCTCAAGTCGGAATTAATACAACCGTTCCCAATGCTCAATTAGAAATTAAATCAAGTAATGAAGCGGCTCCGGTCAATACCGATGGGCTTTTAATTCCCAAAGTAGACACTTTTCCGGCTACCAATCCAACGGCAGCACAGCAAGGTATGATGGTGTATTTGACCACCACCTCAGGAAGTGATGCTCCGGGGTTTTACTATTGGGATAATGCAACAGTTGATTGGAAACCCATAGCAGGAACAAATCTTGGCACACTCGACCAAGCGTATGATTTTGGTGGTTCGGGTAGCGGCAAAACTATTACCGCTGATGCTGGTGCGGTAACGATTGAAGGCACCGACGGTTTGGTGGTTAAAGGGACTTACAATTCCGGTGCATTGGCGCCTTCGGGAATTGGAACAAGAATGGTTTGGAATCCCAGAAAAGCGGCCTTTCGTGCCGGTAGAGTGGGTTCGAATGAATGGGATGATGCTAATATAGGATTTGAATCGGTCGCTTTTGGGAATCAAACTACAGCCAGCGGTTCTTATTCTTCGGCATTTGGTTGGTCTTCTGAAGCCAGCGGAGTGGATGCTACTGCTTTCGGATTAGGAACAAAATCTACTAATGCACACACTTTTGCCGCCGGTTTTATCACCCAAGCCAATGGTTTTCTTTCAACAGCTTTCGGAGATTCGGGTATCGCCTCAAGTTATGGAGAAACCGTTTTTGGAATTGGAGCCACGACCTACACCCCTTCAACCAATGGAACTACACAATTTAGAGTGGCCAATAGCACAGACAGATTGTTTGTAGTTGGCAATGCTATTGATGCCAATTCGAATTTTTTTGTCGAGAACTCCGAACGCAGCGATGCGCTGATTATTCTCAAAAGTGGGCTAACAAGACTGCCATCGACTACCAATGCAATGATAACAGCTGCCGATGGTAAAGCGGTAGTTACCAAAGAATATTTACAAAGCAACACATCCGGAACACTCGACCAAGCCTACGATTTTGGTGGTGCAGGTTTGGGTCGAACTATAACTGCTGATACAGGTGCCATTTTAATTGATGGGACGGATGGTCTGGTTTCAACAGGAACTTCTGGTAGTGGCGCAGTTGTACCTTCGGGAGCCGGAACACGTATGGTGTGGAACCCCAGAAAAGCAGCTTTTAGAGTGGGGACAGCCTCTGGAACAGAATGGGATGATGCCAATGTTGGAACCAGTTCAATAGCTATGGGTTTGGGAACTAGGGCATTCGGTATAAGTTCTGTTGCATTAGGAAGCAGTAGCTCAGCATTAGGAATGGGTTCGGTTGCTTTTGGTTGGAGCGCAACAGCCAATGCCACCCAATCGACAGCATTCGGTCTTGGAACGAATTCTAATGGGATTTACTCGACAGCATACGGCTACGAGACAATTGCCAGAGGTCGTGCTTCAACATCATTTGGTGTGAATAACGAAACGCAAAGTTTTGGAGAAGTGGTTTTAGGTATAGGAGCAACTTTGTATACACCTTCAACGAATGGGGCCAATCAATTTAGAACCGCTAACGCATCTGACAGGTTGTTTGTCATTGGGAATGCAATTGATTTGGACAATGATGACACAGTAGATGCCGCAGAAAGAAGTGATGCTATGGTCGTGTTGAAAAACGGGAATATTGGTATTGGTAATTCAACTCCATTACATAAGTTGGCGATAAAAGACAATTCTACCTCTACAACCATTGGTCAATTGTATCTTGAGCAAGAAGGAGCCGGTGATGCCGTTGTGCACATAGGTAGCACTGGCGCAAGACACTTTAATATGGGCTTAGATACTTCGGCGGATAGTTTTAAAATTGGTACCAGCGCGACAGCAGCAACAGCAGTAACAACGGGAACATTAATGACCGTTCAAGCCACCGGCGAAGTCGGTATCGGTACCGCCACTCCAGCCGAAAAATTACACGTTTCCGGACCAGCAGGATTAACAACTGTTCGTATAGCAAACACATCGGGTGTTGGCGCAACTTCCAACGTAGCGTTAGATTTCTTTCGAAGCACCGCTGTGAATACCGATTGGCGCATTTATAACATTGGCCCAAATTTAACTGTTGGAAACAGCGGTGATGATTTAGCTACGGTCACAGATTTGTATCAATTTCAGGGCGCTCGTTTTATGCCTATGAACGACGGTACCCAAAGTTTGGGTCAAGCAGCCAACCGCTGGAATACCGTTTTTGCTACCAACGGAACCATCAACACCAGTGATAGAAGAGAAAAGAAAGAAATTCAACCGCTGCATTATGGTTTGAATCAGCTCATGCAATTGAAGCCGGTTTCGTTCAAATGGAATAATCAACAAATTGACAACGGCAGTAAACATTTGGGTTTTATTGCGCAAGATTTAAAAGAAGTGCTCCCCGAAGTTGTGGTTGATTCAGAATGGATTGAAGTTGAAGGCCAAGGTAAAGTTTGGAAAAAAACTCCGCTTCTGGGCGTAAATTATGCCGAAGTGATTCCGGTTTTGGTGCAATCAATACAAGAGCAACAAGCCATTATCGAAGCCCAAAAAAAGGAAATAGAACAACAAAAAAATCTACTTGAATCAGTCTTGCAACGGTTAACAGAGTTAGAGCGAAAATAGTTAGCAGTTCAATTGTGCGATTGAACAACCGGATCAACAGCTTTTGCTTTGGAGTGCTGTGGGTTCGGTTTTTTCATGGTTGAAGAATATTCGCCCGCGCTACATTTTCAAATAAAAATCTTTCGTTAAGCTGATATAATCGTCAGTATACTCATGACGACTAATTTCAATTACCAATTCGTCGGCTTCTAAAACAGGCATTTCGTAGCGTTTAAAAGCGAGTAAACTGCGTACAATTGGTGTGGTGTGTGAACCTTTAACCCGCGTTACTTTTACCGGAAAAAGCTCGACTTGAGCGCACAACGCAATGAATTTTTCTTCTTCTTTAAACGGGATGATGACCGCAAAAGTTCCAGTTTCTGAAAGCAACAATTGCGCGGCTTCCACCAAATCTTCAAAAGGCAAGGCGTCTTGAAAACGCGCTAAATCTCGTTGTGGGTTATCGGTTTTGTAATCTTCGGAATAAAAAGGCGGATTAGAAACAATTAAATCGTACTGATCTTCGGGTTCGTCGATGAATTCATCCAGACCGGCGTGAAAGCAAAACAACCGGTCGGCCCACGGCGAATTCTCAAAATTTTCAACGCATTGTTCGTAAGCGTCTTCGTCGATTTCGAGTGCATCGACCTGATCGGCGGCAGTTCTTTGGGCTAACATTAAGGCAATGATTCCGGTTCCGGCGCCAATGTCGAGAATCGAATTAGGATGGTGGTCAATCGGTGCCCAAGCGCCAAGCAATACGCCGTCGGTGCCCACCTTCATGGCGCATCGATCTTGGACTACACTGAATTGTTTGAACTGAAAAGTACTCATGGTTTTTATTTTTTGGGCGTGCCCCTGCGGGTCGGGCTCTACGCGGTGCGCGGCACCCAGCTGCGATCCCTCACGCGGACTTGTCATGAAGTCGAATTTTGCCGTTAACCGCTAGCCCTGATGGAAGCGGCATCCTTTTTTGGAGCATCGCGGAAAAAAAGATACAGCGAACAGCAGGTTCCCGGCTCCTGATACTGAAATTACTGCACTTGCCCGGCCTCTTGGTTATTGGCTTTATTGGCACTCGGCGCTTTAAATTCAGCTTGTTTTTTCTCAGTTTCTATACGCTGAGCCACTTCGTCGTACATTTTTCTGTACTGTTCGATTTGCGAAATATAATACCGATTGCTCAGCGCGAACTGCACGCTGTCTATTTTGTATTTTTTAAAAATATACTCTTTGGGCTGGATGTTCTGGTTTTGCGGCGCGTAAGGGTTTTGGGCTTTGATGGCTTCTAAAATGGAAAGATCGTAAAGAATATTTACCATGGTTTCTTGGTCGATCAGGTTGGAGGGTTTTTCCACGGCGTTGTGATTACAACCCACCAACAACAGCATGGGCACTAGCACAAGAATTATTTTTTTCATCATTTCAATTTTCGGTCAAACAATAGGCGTTTCCCTGCCTTGATTTCTTTTACTTTAAAGTTCTCGTAAACCAATTGCCCGTTAACAAAAGTATGGGTAATTCTTGAGGCGAATGTGGTGCCCTCAAACGGAGACCAACCGCACTTATACAAGATGTTTTCCTTCTTCACGCTCCAGGGAAGCCCGGTATTTACTATCGCCAAATCTGCGTAGTAACCGGGTTTGATGTAGCCTCTTTTCTGAATTTTAAAAATCTGCGCCGGATTGTGGGCCGTTTTCTCGACGATTTTCTCGATGGAGATTTTGCCTTGTTTGTGCGCTTCAAATAACGCCACTAGTGCGTGTTGTACCAGCGGACCGCCCGAAGGTGCTTTCTGATAAGACTGTTGTTTTTCTTCGAGTGTATGCGGGGCGTGGTCGGTGGCTATCACATCGATGCGGTCATCGAGCAATGCTTCCCACAGTGCCTCGCGGTCGGTGGCGGTTTTCACAGCCGGATTCCATTTGATGAAATTGCCTTTGCTGGGGTAATCGGCATCGGTAAACCACAAATGATGGAGGCAAACCTCAGCGGTAATTTGCTTGTCTTGCAACGGAATTTTATTGGTAAACAAACCCATTTCTTTGGCCGTTGACAAATGAAAAACATGCAAACGCGCACCGGTTTTCTTGGCCAGTTCAATGGCTTTTGAAGACGACAGATAACAAGCTTCTTCGCTGCGGATTAAATGGTGTGCGCTCACCGGTATGTCGTCTCCGTATTGGGCTTTGTACTTTTCTAGGTTGTTTTTAATGGTCTGCTCGTCTTCGCAATGCACGGCGATGAGCAACCGGGTCGAGGCAAAAATTTTCTCGAGCACGGCCTGGTTATCTACAAGCATATTTCCGGTAGAAGAGCCTAAGAAAATCTTGATGCCCGCCACATTCTCTGGATTGGTTTTGAGTACCTCGTCCAGATTGTCATTGGTGGCACCCATCATAAAAGAATAATTCGCATAAGATTTCTGGGCTGCGATTTGGTATTTTTCTTCCAGAATTTCCTGAGTTACGGCATTGGGAACTGTGTTGGGCTGTTCGATGAATGAGGTAATTCCGCCCGCCACTGCTGCTTTTGATTCGGAAGCAATATCGCCTTTGTGGGTGAGCCCGGGTTCGCGAAAATGCACCTGATCGTCAATCATGCCCGGAATGAGGTAATTGCCTTGGGCATCTATGATTTTGGTATTGGCCGATTTGGGTGAAATTTGCTCGGCTATGTCGATGATGAATTCGCCTTGAATCAAAACATCGCCTTCGAAGATTTGGCCCTCGTTGACGATTTTGGCATTTTTAATTAAAGTCGTTTCCATTAGAGTTGGTTGAATAATTTACGGATGCGCAGCGAAATCACGCCCAGCACTGCTTCTTTAATAATGGCGTTGCTCATTTTAGATTGGCCTTTGGTGCGGTCGGTGAAGATAATCGGCACTTCAATGATGCGGAACCCTTTGGCGTAGGCGCGGTATTTCATTTCGATCTGGAACGCATATCCGACAAATTTGATTTTATCGATCCCGATGTTTTCGAGTACTGCTCTTTTGTAACAAATGAAACCTGCGGTGGCATCGTGAATTTTCATGCCCGTAATCAGTTTCACATAAACCGAAGCAAAATAAGACATCAAAACCCGACTCAGTGGCCAGTTGACCACGTTAACGCCGGTCACATAACGCGAACCTATCGCTAAATCGGCTTCTCCGAAATGACAGGCTTGGTAGAGTTTTTCCAGATCGACCGGATTGTGCGAGAAATCGGCGTCCATTTCAAAAATGTATTCATACTGCCGTTGCAAAGCCCAATGAAAACCGTGTACATAAGCGGTACCAAGACCGGATTTTTTGCCGCGTTTTTCTAGAAATAATCGCCCAGAAAAATCTTCTTGCAAAGCCGAAACTTTGGCTGCGGTGCCGTCGGGTGAATTGTCGTCGACGATTAAAACATCAAACGCATGATGCTGTGAAAACACTGCCCGAATGATGGTTTCAATGTTTTCAATTTCGTTGTAAGTCGGGATGATTACCAGCGCGTCGTTCATGGTCATGAGCGGATTTCGCGACAAAAATAAACTTTTTACCGCAGTTGCTCCTTAAGAAAACTATAATAAAATGGGTCGGTTGATTTTTGAGGTTCGAGAAACTTCTCAAGACGGTCCAAATCGATTCAAAGTTGATGAAAAACAAAATCGGCGTTCGGTTAATTTTACTACTTTTGCGGCATGATGGAAACGATTCTACAGCCTCGAAATATTGGCGCCACAGACTGGGCCACGATTCTCTTTGTGCTGATGTTCGCTACGGTCGCCATGGTAAAAACTGTTTTCGAAGGGCGTTTCCGCGATTTCATGAAACTGATTGTTTCAGACAAATACATCAAAATGTACCGCGACTCGATGTATTTGATGAGCGGGTTCACGATTTTTTTGTTTGTCGTGCAGCTTATCGCCCTTTCGTTTTTTGTACAGTTGGTGCTGCACCATTTTTTTCATACTTCCAAAACTGATGGGATTTTGTTCATCCGTATTTCGACTTTTGTAACCGTGTTTGTACTCGGGAAATTCCTGATTGAGAAGATTATCGCCACGGCTTTCAACATCGAAGAATTTGCCGATCAATTCAACCTACAGAAAGTAAGCTACCGCACCTATGCCGGACTGTTGCTATTGCCCATTGATACGGTGCTGTTTTACAATTCAGACTTGCCAAATTTCTTTATATACGCGATAATCATTGTGTTATTGCTAACAAATGTGTTAACATATATCATATCTTTAAAGAATTACCAAAACTTATTCCTGGGAAAGTTGTTTTATTTTATTTTATATCTTTGCGCACTTGAAATAGCGCCCTATTATTTCATTGGTTATTGGTTTACTAAAAGTTAGCATACAACATATGTCACATTTGAAAGTGAAAACGATCTTAGTGTCGCAGCCGGAACCCAAAGTTGAGAATTCTCCGTACTTTGAGTTGCAGCAAAAGCATAAGGTAAAAGTGGATTTCAGGCCTTTCATCCACGTTGAGGGCGTCAATGCAAAAGATGTTCGCCAACAGAAAATAGACCTGAACAACTATACCGCCATCATCCTAACCAGTAAGAATTCTGTTGATCACTTTTTCCGCGTAGCTGAAGAAATGCGCTACAAAGTGCCGGAAGGCCTCAAGTATTTTTGCCAATCGGAAGCCATTGCTTTTTACTTGCAAAAGTATGTCGTGTATAGAAAACGCAAGATATATGTCGGGCAGAAAGATTTCGCCGATTTGTCTCCGCTGATTAAAAAATACAAAGACGAGAAATTTCTATTACCTGCTTCAGACCAACTCAACGCCGACGCGCCGCAAACCCTGAACAACCTCAAGGTAAATTGGACACAAGCCACATTTTACAAAACCGTAATGAGCGATTTGTCTGATTTGGCCGATGTATATTACGATGTTTTGGCGTTTTTCAGCCCAACGGGTATCAAATCTCTGTTTAAGAATTTCCCCGATTTCAAGCAAAACAACACTCGTATTGCGGTTTTTGGAAGCACCACGCAAAAAGAGGCACTTGAACACGGATTGCGTATCGACATCTTAGCGCCAACTCCGGAAACACCCTCAATGACCATGGCGCTAGAGAAGTATATTGCTGAAGCGAACAAAGGAAAATAAATTATTACCTCATATCAAGTAGCCTCCGTTTGTGAGGCTATTTTTTTGATGTAGTTTTTCAAGTCTCACCGACAAACATCAGACTACTACTTAAAGTCATTCGATACGTTGGCGCGTCATCACTTGATAAACACCATTGACTTTTTTGTGATAATACATGACTTTGCCGTCTAAGGTCAAGCTCGGTGCTTCGATAAAATTGGTATCAGAAAATAAAATTCTAGGGGCAGCAAAAGCTTCACCAACGTTACTTCTTTCGGCCAAGCAAATTTCGAAAACAATAGCTTCGGGAGCGCTGCCTTTCAAATATCGCGTGAAATACAACTCTAGCCCATCACTGCTAATGCATGGCGCATAATTGATATAATTCGCATCATTAATTTTCTCGAGTAAGGTTTCAGAATTGGGCAATCGATTGAATTCAGAAGCCGAGACTCTCTGTGCCACGCCAATTTCAGTTTCACAAGGCCCAAAGCAATTGCCGGAATCAAAATGCGCATTGTTGAAATACAGCAACTGACCATCTGCGCTGATACCGTGATCCATGACGAGCCAACCCAAGGTATTCTTGTTGAAATTGCCCCGCACCCGTTCGATATCGGTGACGGTTCCTGCCTTGAAATGACCGTGAAAAAGATTGTTCAATTCGTCCGGATAATTTCGCGTCGAAGTCCAGTAGAAATCACCGCTAGCACTTAAATCAGGCACGGCATCTAATTGTGGCGGACTCGTTTGATTGGTTCCTATAAGCTCGCCCGCGAAAACAAAAGTATCATCGCTTGTTTTAGTGGCATAAAACAATTTGGTGTTTACCCCGTCATTGAGGTTATTAAAAAACAAATACTGTCCGTCGGGCGCAATAAAAGGCTCCATGGCGTGATCTGGATAATTCGCAATGACCACGGGCAGCTCAGGACCAAAAGACACTTTTGCATTGGTATTGCTGTCTTTGGAACAACTGCATAGAAAAAACATTACTGCGGTGCTTTTCAACAAGCTACTATTTTGCATCTGAAACCAGGTTTTCTCAAAACTTTCTCGGGTTGAATATAAAGGAAATATGCTTTCGATTAGAACACAAATCTTCTTTCAAAGAAAAAATCCCCAAGAAATATTCCTGAGGATTCTTTAAAATCAATTTTCAATACTTTATTTTTTGACCACTTTCGCGAACGAAACATCACCCGAAATAGGTTTGACTCTCAGCAAATAAAGCCCTTGAGGTAAATCTGAAACGTCGATGGCTTGTTGAAAATCAGTGGAGACAGTTTTGACCATCGCTCCTTTCAAATCATAAATATCAATGGCTTGAATGGCTTCCGGGTGGCTGATTTTGAAACTATCGGTAACCGGATTCGGGTAAACAACCACATCATTTCCGACCAATTCAAAAGTATTGTTAGCCAAACCAGACAAGGTATTGAGGTAGACTTTCCAATATTTTTGGCCACCGTTTAAAAACACATCGCTGATTTGCTCTGTAGACTGGTTTTCGGTATCGACAAAATCCGGAGTGCGGTCGCCGTTCATATCAATAACTACATGGTCATCATAAGACAATCGAAATTCATAAAAATCACTAACTGCCGGAATATTCCATTGCGTAGCCGTTGGGCTGAAACCTGAACCGGTATTGAGATACGCTTTCCAATATTTCTGGCTTCCGCTGAGAAACACATCGCTGGAGAATTCGGTCGCTTGGTTTTCCGTATCGATAAAATCTGGTTTCTTATCACCATTGAGGTCGATCACCACGTGGTCATCATACGACAATCGGAATTCATAAAAATCGCTCACTACAGGAATATTCCATTGCGTAGCTGTAGGATTGAAACCTGAACCGGTGTTGAGATACACTTTCCAGTATTTTTGGCCGCCGTTTAAAAACACATCGCTAGTTTGTTCGGTCGATTGGTTTTCGGTGTCGACAAAATCAGGTAAATCATCTCCATTGATATCGATCACCACATGATAGTCATACGACAATCGAAATTCATAAAAATCACTCACCGCCGGAATGTTCCATTGCGTGGCCGTTGGGCTAAAACCTGAACCGGTATTCAAATACACTTTCCAATATTTCTGGCTGCCGTTTACAAACACATCGCTGGTCGATTCGGTTGCTTGATTCTCGGTATCGACAAAATCGGGTTTGCCATCGCCATTCATATCAATCACCACATGTTCGTCATACGACAAACGGAACTCATAAAAATCGCTCACCGCAGGAATGTTCCATTGCGTAGCTGTTGGGCTGAAACCAGAACCGGTGTTGAGGTAGACTTTCCAGTATTTTTGACCGCCGTTTAAAAACACATCACTGACTTGTTCTGTGGCTTGGTTCTCGGTATCGACAAAATCAGGCAGATTGTCGCCGTTCATATCAATCACCATATGTTCGTTATATGACAAACGAAATTCGTAAAAATCACTCACCGCCGGAATGTTCCATTGCGTAGCCGTGGTGCTGAAACTTCCACCGACATTTAAGTATACTTTCCAGTATTTTTGGCTGCCGCTCACAAACACATCACTGACCGATTCGGTGGCTTGGTTTTCAGTATCAACCAAATCTGGTTTGCCATCGCCGTTCATGTCAATCACCACATGATCATCATACGACAAACGAAATTCATAGTAATCGGTCACGGCCGGGATATTCCATTGGGTAGCCGTTGGTGCAAAGCCTTGCGCATTTATCAAAAGATTTCCCATCCATAAAGTCGCAAGTGCTAATATTGTTTTTTTCATTCTTATCGTTATAAATCGTTGACTATTGTTTGATTACTTTTAAACCTTGGGTTTCACCACGCTTAGTGCTGACCTTTACAATGTATGTTCCGGCAGATAAATGCGAAACTTCAATCGCTGCTTGCTTGTCATTGATTTCTTTCACCAAAACCTGTTGCCCAAGTAAATTATAGATGGCAACCGACATGATTTCTTGGTTCAAAGCAATATTCAGAACACCGGATACTGGATTCGGGTATAGCTTCGCTTGGTTATCTTGTGCGAATTCAAAACTATCGTTACCCAAAACACTTGAGTAACAATCGACGTTGCCCAAAACATATTGAGTTGAAGTAGCACCGTTGCCCACTTCACCGTGAATGTTCGATCCCCAGCCCCAAAGTGATTGTTCGGTTTTAAGCCCCATGGTTCCATTGTAACCGGCTGCGACACTTTTCCAAGTGGTTAAAGTGCCCGCCTGCACCGGTGTGGTCGAGTCATTGCTACCTCCGGTACCGAGTTGCCCGTAATGGTTGTAGCCCCAACCCCAGAGTGTTCCATCGGTCTTAACCGCCGAAGTATGCGAATTTCCGGCGCTTGCCGTTTGCCAGTTAGTGGCCGTGCCGACTTGTCTCGGGGTATTCTGATCGGTGTAAGATCCAATGCCCAATTGCCCATAGGTATTGTAACCCCATGTCCAAAGGGTGCCGTCAGTTTTTTTAGCAACACTGTGATTATGACCTGCAGAGATGACCTGCCAGTTGGTGGCTGTACCTACTTGAACCGGAAAGTCTTGATTGGCCCCGGTTCCATCACCCAATTGACCATAAATGTTTCGCCCCCATGCCCAAAGCGTTCCGTCGGTTTTGATGGCCAAAGTGTGATAGTTACCCGCCTCGACGGTTTTCCAGTTGGTCGCAGTTCCGATTTGTAATGGCGTGGTTTCGCTAAAGTACGTCCCATTGCCCAATTGGTTGTAGTTATTTCGGCCCCAGCCCCATAGGGTTCCGTCGGTTTTGATGGCAAATGTAAAATCAGCACCAGCCGCCACACTGGCCCAGTTAGAGGCTGTTCCTATTTGTACCGGTATATTTCGGTTGGTGGTGGTACCATCACCCAATTGTCCGTAATTGTTATAGCCCCAAGTCCAGAGTGTTCCGTTGGCTTTGATGGCCACCACATGCGAAGCTCCTGCTGCAGCGCTTTGCCAAGCCGAAGTGCCAATCTGTATCGGTAAATTTGAAAACTCTTGAGCTGATCCAATACCTAACTGACCGTTAAAGTTATATCCCCAGGCCCAAAGCGAGCCATCGGTTTTTTTGCCAATCGTAAAATAATCGCCTTCTGAAACTGACTGCCAACACATGGCCGGAATAAAAATGCTGGCCGGACACAAAACAGAAATTAAAGTGTTTGAACTGTTGAAGGTATTGTTCCCGAATTGAAGATCGCTGTTGTCTCCGGCTACCCAAAGTTTGCCATCAGATTTTTTAAGAAATGTCACAAATGAACCAGCGCCTGCACCCTGCCAATCGGTGGCTGTACCAAGTTGGGTGGGCGTTGTTAAATCGGTTGTATTTCCGGTTCCTAATTGTCCTTCGTCATTTCGGCCCCAAGTAAAAAGCGTTCCGTTGGTTTTTGTAGCGATTGAATGCTCGCTGCCAGCAGCTAAATATTGCCAGTTGGTAGCGGTGCCAATTTGTGTTGGGGTTAATACATTGTTGGTGTTTCCGTTGCCTAATTGTCCGTTTAGGTTATATCCCCAAGTCCAAAGCGTGCCGTTGCTTTTTTTGGCAAGCACGTGACCGCCTCCAGCTACTATCGTGGTCCAATTGGTGGCCGTCCCTATTTGAACCGGGGTGTTTCGGTTGGTGGTAGTCCCGTCGCCCAACTGTCCGTTCAAATTGTATCCCCAAGCCCACAGAGTTCCGTTGGTTTTAATAGCAATTGTAAAACCATCGCCTGCCGCTATGCTTTGCCAATTGCTGGCTGTCCCGATTTGAACCGGTGCGTTGCGTTCTGTAGTCGTTCCATCGCCTAATTCACCGCTGCTGTTGTCGCCCCAGGCCCAAAGCGTTCCGTTGGTTTTAATGGCCAGAGCATGGTGGTAGCCAACCGCTATACTTTGCCAGTTGGTAGCCGTTCCGACTTGGGTGGGTGTATTTCGGTAAACACCTGTCCCATCACCTAATTCTCCGTAATAATTACTGCCCCAAGCCCAAAGCGTTCCATCTGACTTTTTGGCTACTGTAAAATGATAGCCTGCTCCTACTGTTTGCCAGTTGGTGGCGGTTCCTATTTGTGTTGGAGTGGTTGCAAAACCTACGGTAGTGCCGCTACCGAGTTGGTATTCGTCGTTTCGGCCCCAAGTCCAAAGGGTTCCGTTTTGCCCGATGCCGACGCTGTGGTCGTAACCGCCAACCACGGTTTGCCAGCATTGTTGCGCTGAGACTTTAAGACTGAATGTGATGAGTACAATAAGAAAAAATCTTTTCATGGTGTTATTGCTTAATAATTTTAAAAGTGTTGATTTGACTGCCTGAAGTACATTTCACCAGATAAGCTCCCACCGACAAATGAGCAACATTTACTTTAAAATCTTTTGAATTAGGTGACTGAGCATATACTTCTTGTCCTATCAAATTATAAATGACTACCAAATCAACTGCTGAATCAAATGATATGTTCAAAATATCAGTCACCGGATTTGGGTATGCTTTGATTTTGCTTTCGGCTGTGAAGTCGTCTGCAGCCAAAGGAGATTCTGGGCAAGCTATTTGTACCATCGTATTATGAATCACATTGGGGCCCAGACCCATTTGTCCTTGCGGGCTCCAGCCTGCTGTGTAGGCGTCACCGTTTGTTTTAAGATAGATGGCGTAACGGTCACCGCCGCCGGCATGCGTCCAGTCATTGGCAAACCCGAGGCGAACCGGTGTTGGACGGAAGTTACTGTCTCCGGTTCCCAATTGTCCTTGCGTATTATAGCCCCAAGCCCAAAGTGAACCATCGGTTCGGATTGCAGTGGTGAATCCGAGCCCAACTTCCATTTTAGACCAGATGTTAGATGAACCAAGCTGTGTTGGAGTGGTTACATTGGTCGTGGTACCAAGGCCCAAACGTCCGTCGGTATTGACGCCCCAAACCCAAAGTGTACCGTCGGTTTTAATGGCATGACTCACGCCCTGATTGGCTTCTACAGACTTCCATGAAGCCGTTCCGATTTGCACTGGCGTATAGATTACGGTTGTGCTCGAACCATTACCCACTGATCCGTTATTGTTCCATCCCCAAGCCCATAAAGTATTGTTGGTTCGGATGGCAAGCGTATGCTGACCTGCAGTTGACACTTCTTTGTAAGTTGCCGTACCGAGTTGTGTAGGTACGTATCGGTTGCTGAAATCGCCAAAACCCAAAACGGTTCCGCCCCATACCCATAGAGTTCCATCGGTTTTGATGGCCATAGAAGTACCTTGGGCAGCCGAAATTTTAGCCCAGTTATTGGCGGTCCCCACACGCGTCGGAGTGGATCTGTCGGTCGTGGTGTTGTCTCCCAATTCGCCATTCGAGTTAAGTCCCCATGCCCATAATGAACCGTCGGCTTTTATGGCAAGGCTATGAAATCCAGATGCTGCAACAGCTACCCAGTCTGTGTCGTTCCCGATGCGTGTGGGGAATTTTTTATCAACAGTGTCACCAACACCAATTTGATAATATCCGTTTTCGCCCCAACCCCAAAGCGATCCGTCTGATTTGATGGCCAGTGTGTGGTTGTCACTATTGGACATTTTCGCAAAACACGGCGGCGGAACCGGTGTATTGAAGAACCCACCATCAACCCACTGGCTTTGTGCGTTACCACAATCGGCAGCGAGCCACCAGTAGTAATCAGAATTCGGAGTCAAGCCGTCGATTGTGATTGAAGTTCCGTTGGTATAATATGGCGTTCCACCAAGAACCGGTAAATTGTTGATCATTATTGTATAACCATTAGGTGCTGGCGATGAAGCCGTCCAACTGAAAGAAGCCGTGGTAGACGTAGTTACTCCGACCGTTAAATTGGTGGGCGCACTACAAGGTTCTGAGCTCAATGTCATTTTCACTAGTCCCATTTCGTATGTCCCGACCCAAATGGTGTTGGAGTTAATAACCTCGAGACAGCTCGTATATTCAAAACTTGTTCCCGGAGCTGCTGGGAAATAAGCTTGGCAATCGGTAAAATTCTGCACACCGCCGCTTCTGCATTCGCGTGAGTAGCCAATCCAGACTTTGCCGTTCTGGTCTACATCCAATCCGCCCATTTGGCAATCGAGCATGCACGAAGTTTGGAAATCGACACCGGCCACCACGTCCTCGTTAGTATATTTAAGGTAACCGCCATAGCTTTCTACATACAAATCGTTGCCCACAACCCTAAGGATTTTGTTTGCCTGATCACCCACAATCGAAAAAGTATTCCCACTGCGTTTGCCTAGTATTCCGTTGTTGGTAAAATAAACCGTATTGGCACTGTTCACCGCCACAGAGTTGATCACATTACCACTGATTTGTGAGTTTGAAGTATTATAGGTGGTAAAAGTTGTTCCGTTGAATTGAACCAATCCTGAATTCGTGGCAAGCCAAACATTGTTAGAAGCATCTACCGCAACATCATTAATCACATTGGTGGGAAGCCCGGAGTTGTCCATGCGGTAATGTGACCAAGTGGTTCCATTGTACATGATCAAACCATTTTGCATCGTTGTTACCCACTTGCGGTTGAGCCCGTCGATGGCCAGTTTTTGTAAGACCGATAGCTCAACGCCTGTATTGTTTTGGGTATAATTGGTAAAAGTAGTTCCGTTGAACATGATTAAAGCATCAGAGGTAGCCAGCCACAAATTGCCATTGCCATCAGTTTTGATGTCGCTGATGTTGGCCGAGGCAATGCCGGAATTAGACGGATGATATAACGTGTAGTCGTAATTTTGACCCTGAACGGCTAAGCTTAATAGTGTAAGCAGTAAAAAGTAAATCTTCTTCATTTTTTGTAGTTTGTTAAATGGGTAATCAATTTTTAAATCCGCTCTTTTATAAATGAATTCTGTGAAAAATCTGCCTTTTAAAAACGGACTGCAAACTTAGGTTAATTGAATCCAACTGGCAGGCGAAAAACAAGAAAAACACTTTACCTTCTTTAATTTTAACAAGCAGTTGTTTTTGTGTTATTGAAATTCAACGCAATAATACTTCAAAACCAAATGACGATTTTAACCGATGAACCAACGTTCGATTTTGAAGCATGAACGTCGAAAATGAAAGGAGCATCGTTTTTAGAATTTTGCTATTTACAGGTGATCGAGTAAAATCAGGAACTCGTCTTTTTTGCGCACCGACAGCGGAATCGCAGTTTTGTTTTTCATAATGATTTTATTGCCGCCTTCAGATTTGATGAAATGATCAAAATACGCCATGTTGATCAAATGCGATTTGTGCGTTCTGAAAAAATTGTGTGGCGAGAGCATCATATCGTATTCTTTAAGGTTGGTCGACACGATGAGTTGCGGCGCATTGATGAAGTGAAATGTCGTATAGTTTTTATCTGACTCGCAATGTACAATGTCTTGAATGTTTACCGAATATATTTTGTCTGCGGTTTTGAGCACCAGCTTTTGCAGGTTTTTCGGACGTTCAAGATTTGCGAAAAGGTTGCTGAGTTTGAGTTCCAAAACTTCATTGTTTAACGACTGTTCGGCTTTCTGAACTGCTTCAACCAAATCGGTGGCTTTGACCGGTTTGAGCAAATAATCAATAGCTGAGAACCGAAACGCGCGGATGGCAAAATCTTCGTATCCGGTAATAAAAATCACTTTAAAATCAAACGGTTTGAGCTTTTGCAACAAATCAAAACCGTTGCCGTCGGGCATTTCCACATCCAGAAAAACCAAGTCGGGCGCAAGCTGTTTGATGATAGAAACTCCAGATTCTACCGAGTCGGCTTGCCCAATTACGGCTATATTGGGGCAATGATTTTTGAGTAGGGCAATATGGTCTTTTCGGATGGCTTCAATATCATCCACGACTATGGCTCGTAACATACTTTCTAATTTTCGTAAATATAAGGGATTTCAAAACGCACCTTGGCTCCGACTACCTTTTCGTCTTGGTCTTTTAAGTTATCGGCTTGGACAATGAAATCCTGATTTTTGGTGTAGCCAATCAAGCGCTCTTTGGTGATGGTCATCGCAAGTGATTTGTGATTCGAACTGCTTTTGGTGGCGTCAAACCCTTTTCCGTTATCGGTTACCTCGAAGAACAATTTTCCGGCATCCAAGAAAAAATGAATGTCTATTTTTCCGTTTTTTGACACAGCACTCAAACCGTGCTTGATGGCGTTTTCTATAAAAGGCTGCGTCAGCATCGGCGGTAGGAAAACAGATTCCGGATCAATATTGTCTTCTACGCGAATCGTGTAATCAAACTTGTGGTTGTAGAGCAATTGCTGGATGCTCAGATAATTTTCAGTCATCGCCACTTCTTCTTCCAAAGCAATATAATTCTCGTTGGAATTTTCCAGAATTTGCCGCGTGAGTACCGAAAACTGGTCGAGGTATTTCACCGCATCCACGTTCTTGTGATTGTCAATCAGGTTGCGGATGTTTTGTACCGAATTGAATATAAAGTGCGGATTCATTTGCGTGATGAGCAGCTTTTGCTTGATTTGATTTTTCTCCAACGTGGCGATGGATTGCTTCTGACGGCTGTTACGGTAGTAGAAAACGCCGCCCAAGATAAGCAACAACAGTAAGCCAGAGAGCGCAATGAGCCAGTTGTTTTTCTTCTCGGCTTCGAGTTTTAAATTCAACTCTTTCTTTTCATAATTGTATTGGAGCAGTTGTTGGGCCAAGGCATTTTTAGCAGAGAGTATTCTGCTTGAATCAGTCATGGTTTGAATTTGCTTATAAGCATCGAGCGCTTTTTGATAGTTTTGGGTGGCCAGACTCACATCATACAGTAGGCGTACCATCTTTAATTTGAGGTTTATATCTGCGGTTTTGTGGTACATGGCATAGGCTTTATCCGCATACACTTGGGCTAGCGCAACATTTTGTTTTCTGTAATACAACTGACCCAAACCCACCATAGAGGTCAATATAGCCGTATCGTCATTAGCCATTGATAAGGTTTTCATGTCCAAAACCTCTTGAAACAGTTTTTGCGCCAGGTCGTAATGCGCCAAACTCATTTGCGCTGTTGCCTCTTTAGACAAAGCCAAACCCACTATGGTAAAAGCTTCCACTTTGCGCGCTAGCTCAGTAGTTTTTTGACAGTAACTGATGGTTTGGTGGTATTTTTTGAGTTGCCAATAACATTCCGCTATATGGATTAAATCGAGTGCTTTGAGATACAACGTATGATTCACCGGATTCTCTGCGTAGTAAACATCGTTGTAATGAGCCGACTGTTGGCTGTATTGAATGGCCTTAATATATTGCTTTTGCTCTGAATAAACATGCGCCAACATCGAATTGACATAAGCGAGCTGTTGGCTGTTCTTTTGCGGATTTTTCTCAAAATGCTTGAGCGAAGCAAAAATCAGTGGAATCGCCAAATTACTTTTCTTGATTCTGATACAAATCGAGGCCTTGACCAAATAAACCACGTACATTTCGTCATACGACTTAATTTGCCTCAGAACAGCTATGGCTTTGTCGTGATAGGCGAGCGCTTTTTGTTGCTGGTTGCTGTGAAAACACTGCGCGGCCAAATTGCAATAATACGAACTCAACCATTCTGTATATACTTTATGCAGCGACGAATGATTCTTTTTGGAATAATGTTTCAAGACAATTTTCCCAAGCAAATTATTGAGGTAATAATAGTTTTTTTCAGCGTCGGTGTAATACATATCCATCACTTCTCCGATGTAGGCCAAACGCGTAGTATCGTGAAGCTTTGGGTTTTTAAGTACCAATTCAAGCGAATCCGTTCGGCGATCTTGCGCCTGTGAAGTCGAAAATAGGAAAATCAGAAAAAAAAGTAGGATGTAGCTTGGGGCTAGGCGCATAGAAAAAAGTGGTTTAAATTTTCGAGCCCAAAGGTATAGAATAAAAAAAGGATTTTAAGTCCAGAGCTTGCTACTTAAAACAGCTGATCTTGTTATAAGCATGCTTTGTCAGACACTACTTCATCCACTCGGCAATTTTCAACTGCTCTTTCTCTCTGGCTTCACGGTAGGGTTTCCTGAGTCTTTCAGGCATAGCATTAATTCGAGCTTCGATGAGTTTTTGGGTAAGTCTTTGGGCAGTGTCCAGGTATTTTTTCAGTACGTCAGAGGGTTGGAAATAAAAAATATGTTGCCTAGGGTTGCTTGGCAATTCTTTATAAAACACCTTCGAGCAAGCCAATTGTTTCAACAGGCGGTAAACATAGTCGTGCTTTGGAGAATTGGCCAGTTGGATTTGATAACAATCGTTGTTGATTTTCTCTCCATTACGCAAATACACCCCAAGTATAAACGAGAATTTCTTTTGCTGCTGATTAATCAAACTCTCGTCAATAGCATCACCACTATAGAGCGAATCCATTTTTCGGGACAGCTTCTCAGAAATGAATGCGCTTCTCTCCACGGCAAACTGCAACTTGAACTCTTTTTGTGCCAAACTGTCTACAAAGGCCATGAGCGGTTTTTCATAATCGTAATAGCGGTCAAATTGGTTCGGACGGGCGCCATAATTGTGTTTAATATAATCATTGAGCGTTCCGAGCAGCAAAAAAGTGGGATTGATTTTTACTGTAGTAGTGTCTCTTTGCGCGGCCGTAATAGAAACTCCTGAACCTTGAGCGAAAGCACCACAACCCAATAGAACAAAACAAACGATAAAGGTAAATTTACTAACCATAGTGTGCCAATGAAGTAGTGTCGAAGATAGTCAAATAATGCCTCATCCCCTTTTATTTTTTTTATTCTGCTGAAAATTAACTACTCACACAATTGTTCTTTTATGTTGCCTGAGCCAACAAATGTTAAAAGAGAAAATATTGTTATTTATAATTTGTCTAAATAAAAACAGATTGTATTTTTGCACGAAAATTAATCCATCTCATGACAAAATATTTACTCCCCGCAATTTTTTTGAGCCTGTTTGTTAAAAGTTACGCCCAAACCCCAATTCAGAAAAAAGATTCTATTGTAGTGCTCCATACGGTGAATATCACTGCCAAAGAACAAAGCCCTGAACGCCTGCCAGAGGTGAAAAACAATGTCTTATTTTCGGGCAAAAAAAACGAAGTCATCCAACTCGATAATATCAACGGAAATTTTGCCACCAACAACGCCCGTGAAATTTTCTCCAGAGTGCCCGGAGTTACCGTTTGGGAAAACGAAGGCTCAGGAATTCAGGTTAATATAGCGGTTCGCGGACTCAGCCCCAACCGAAGCTGGGAATTCAATACGCGCCAAAACGGTTATGACATTTCATCGGATGTTTTTGGGTATCCGGAAGCTTACTACAATCCGCCGATGGAAGCGGTAGAAAGCCTTCAGATTGTTCGCGGAGGTGCTTCGCTACAATTCGGGCCTCAGTTTGGCGGCATGCTCAATTATGTTTTGAAAAGAGAGCACACCAAAAAGTTCTCGTTTGAAACCCAAACCACTGTGGGCAGTTACGATATGATAAGTTCCTACAACGCGATTGGCGGGAATTACAAAAAATGGTCGTATTACCTTTATAATGATATACGCAGTGGCAACGGCTGGAGAAAAAACAACCGATACAACGTGCGCAACACCCATGCTTTTGTAGCCTACCGATTCACCGAAAAAACCAAGCTTTCTGCCGAATACACCAACATGGACTACAAAATGCAGCAACCCGGCGGACTCACCGATGCGCAGTTTGAAGACAACCCGCGTCAGTCGCTGAGAGAGCGCAATTGGTTTGGAACGCCTTGGAACGTTTTTGCTTTGCAACTAGACACCCAACTCAGCGATCATTTGACCTGGAACACCAAATTCTTCGGACTCGTGAGCCAGCGCAATAGTGTAGGTTTTACTAGTGCTGCCAATACCCCCGATGCGATTAATCCGGCTACAGATTCCTATGCCAACCGCCGTGTAGACCGCGATCATTATGAGAACTTCGGCCTCGAAACTCGCAGTATTTACAAGTTCAACTTGGGTAAAATAAAAAACAACCTCGCTTTTGGGGTGCGCGCTTACCAAGCTAAAACCCAACGCCAACAAGAAGGCAAAGGCACCACAGGCTCTGGTTATGACTTAAGTATTGAAGGGGATTTTGCACGTGATTTAGATTTTAAAACTCAAAACTTGGCTTTCTTTGCCGAGAACCAATTCAAAGTCACCGAAAAACTGAGCATCACCCCGGGCTTGCGCTATGAGAACATCCGCTCAGAAGCCAGTGGTCAGTTTGGGGTGAATGCCGGAAATCCGGTATGGCTTGCACCTACTTCCTTAAAAAGAAGCCAACCCTTATTTGGTCTTGGACTCGAATACAAACTCAGAACCACAAACTTCTACACCAATATTTCGCAGGCCTACCGCCCGGTTTTATTCTCTGATTTGACCCCGCCGGCAGTGACCGATGTCATCGACCCCAATTTAAAAGATGCCGATGGATTTAATGCCGATTTGGGCTACCGCGGCACCTATAAAAAAATCCTCAACTTCGATTTGGGCGTATTTTACCTGAGCTACAACAACCGAATTGGCGGTGTGCGTCAGTTTGTGAACAACGATCCCACACAAGGCACTTACTTGTACCGAACCAACTTAGGAGAAACCATCAGCAAAGGCATCGAGAGTTTTGTCAATGTCAATATTACCGAACTGTTCGGTGTGAAAAAAGCCTACGGTAACCTTGACGCCTTCGCTTCGATGAGTTTTATCGACGCACGTTACACCGATTTTAAAACCTACACCACCAGCGGAACTGCTCCCGACATTTCCATTCAAGAAAGCAACCTTTCAGGCAATCGTGTAGAAAACGCCCCGAGGTACATTCACAGCTTCGGGCTTTCTTGGGGCACTAAAGCTTTCTCAACAACGCTGCAATACCGACTTTCGGGTAAAATTTATACCGATGCCAATAACACAGAGAATCCTTCGGCCAACGGCACCACCGGACTACTTGACGGCTACCGCTTGTTGGATTGGTCGGCCGAATACCAATTCTTGAACTTCTACAACATTAAAGCAGGCATCAACAACCTGAGCAATGAATCCTACGCCACGCGCCGTTCGGGAGGTTATCCCGGCCCGGGAATTCTGCCTGGCGATGCGCGCACCTTTTACCTTTCTTTAGGGATGAAGCTATAATACCTGAGAAAGTAATGACCAACCACCAACGAACCCGGCCTTTGTGTCGGGTTTATTTTTTGGGCAGATTTCCTTTGTCTGGTTAATCAAAGTCTGGGCTGAAGTGTTGCAATTTTTCGGCGCCTATTCATTTTGCAACAAAAGTGTTGCAATTTTTGAGCTTGATTTCAAATTGCAACAACAGTTGTTGCAAATTTCTTTTGACCTGAAAATTGCAACAGTTGGCAACATTCTTGTTCGCGCCAAAAGCAAAAGAAAAACGTCATGAAAAAAAAGGAATCCCTCAGTGCCCTACTCGGATTAAGCCAACAAGACATGGCCTTGCTATTGGGCGTCACCCGAGGCCAGTTCTCGATGTTTGAAATCGGCAAACGCTCGCTACCTACCGCTGCCCTAGGAAAACTAGCCGCAATCCTATCGCACCTCAAAGAGCGGGAAGCCCACGCCAAGAAACATCCGGAGCCCATCAACGAAAAATTGCTCAACGAATGCCTCATGGCCTACGAGCGCGAGAAAGAACTCGAACGCCTGCGTCGGCAACGTCGATTGGAAAAATTAGAACAAAAAAGGGCCGCCGCGCAAAAGCTGCAATGGTTGGCAGACTATCTAAGCCAAGGCAAGACAGCCGATGCGCATGGAGCAAAGCAAATCATCGCTTATAAGGCAAAAAAAGGGTTTAGTGAGAAAGAAGAAAGGGAGTTGTGGGGGTTGAGGGTGAGAGAGAGTGGAGTTTATGATGGGGATGGAAGGTTATCAACTAAATAATTCCATCTATTGAAATAATAATTCCCTTTTTTATATTTACTACCAGAATATGAATTTATCTTTTGACACACAAATTGCAAAGGGTTACCAAAGTAATTCTCAAATTGCCCGTCTCTTAACTGAGCATTGGGTTTTGAATAATTCTTATTGCCCTAGTTGTGGAGACAATCAGCTTGTAGAATTTGAAAACAATAGACCCGTAGCAGATTTTTATTGTAAACAATGTCGCGAGGAATTCGAACTTAAAAGTAAAAGTGGTAAACTAACAAATACTATTTCTGATGGTGCTTACAATACCATGATTGAACGAATCAATTCAGATAACAATCCCAATTTTTTCTTTTTAACTTACACCAAACAATGGCAGGTAGATAACTTCATGATTGTTCCTAAACAATTCTTTACGCCAGAAATTATTATCAAACGTAACCCTTTAAAAGATACCGCTAAAAGAGCGGGTTGGACCGGATGCAACATCGATATTTCAAAAGTAGCTGATAGCGGAAAGGTATTTTTGGTGAAAGAATCTAAAATTATTCAACAAGAAATCGTTAGAGAAACTTATCAGAAAACTCTTTTTTTAAGAGATAAAAGCAAAGAAGCTAAGGGTTGGATATTGGATATTCTAGATTGTGTACAACAAATTAAAAAAGAAAGTTTTACACTAGATGAAATCTATAAATTTGAAGAACAATTAAAATCAAAACACCCTGAAAATCGATTCATAAAAGATAAAATCAGACAACAATTACAAGTATTACGTGACAAAGGACTCATTGATTTTATGGGTCGAGGTAACTACAAAAAAATCATACCATGAAAAAGTTCATTTTTATTTCACCCGAGGGAAACACACTTTCTCCAAATGGACAAGAGTTTGAAAACCTTCAAGTGATTGGAATTGTCGAAAAAGTGAATACTGAAGATGAGGCTTTAAAAATTCTCCTAAAAGAAAATTCATGGATTTTTGACGGTGAATATAACGTTGCCGAATTTATATGCTACGAAATAATTTGATACTAACGTAATCGCAATAGTTTACCAGCAATACCAGAATTTTCAAGAGCCAAAATATTTTCTACTCCATAAGCTATAAAAACACTTGGCGCACCCGGTGTTCCTGCTTGTACTCCGCTAACATGATAGAACTTTATTCTACCTTTAACAAATAAAACTCCATCAGCATCGTTCCAAACATGTTCAAAAAAACACTTTGTTTCGGTTCTAGCAAATATCAAAGCAATACCATTACCGTGTAATTTGAGTTTCTCCATCCATAGCTCCATTCCTTTGCCATAGGGAGGATTCATATAAACCCTACCAAACCATTCTTTAGATAATCCGTCATCTTGAATCGTAAAATAATGCTTTGCGTGGTAAAATGGCGCATTAACTGGACTACATGGGTCTAAATCAAAATCCCCCAACATTTTTACTAACTCAGGAGGAGTCAACCATTCTACTTTGGTTTGTTCGCAACGTTCAAAAGATGTATTCATACAAAATCATTTGGCAGCAAATATTAGATCAATATTTAGATCATACAAATTATAATATGATCATTTTCAACAATTTATAAACACGTTGAAAATTAAAACCGAATTCCTAAACATCAGCAAAAACAGAAAACTTGAAATAGAGCAACCCGATTTAGCCGCCGACTACCGAAAAAAAATAAGCGGCTTTAACCACAAAACCGAACTTGAAAACTTCTTGCTCAGTGAACCAAACGGTGAATATAGCTTGGATATATCTTTTGGAAAGAGCAAATGACACATCCCTAACAGGTTTCGATGGTCAAGACAAAACCGCAGCTTTGGAAAAGCTGCTCTATTTTTTTATTTCCAAAATTGCTTACGAAAGCGAGCTTCGGGATTACCTGCGGTGATCCGCAAAAGGGCTCAGTGGTCAAGACAAAACCGCAGCTTTGGAAAAGCTGCTCTATTTTTTTATTTCCAAAATTGCTTACGAAAGCGAGCTTTCGACGCACTTTTGGAAATAAAAAAACCGAAGCTACCCGCTTCGGTTTTTGTCTCGCAGAGAGGAAGGGATTCGAACCCTCGATGCAGTTGCCCACATACAAACTTTCCAGGCTTGCTCCTTCAACCACTCGGACACCTCTCTAGTTTTCGGCTGCAAATAACCGTATTTTTTTTGAGTTTCTGAAATTAAAAAACTTAATTTTTTAGGAAAGTTCGCCGCGCAACGAGGTTTCAAAAATGGTCTTGAAAACACTTGGCGAAACCTCTTGACCCAGTAAGTACATGAGTTTGGTAATGGCTGCTTCGGTGGTGCTGTCTTTTCCAGAGATTACTCCTATTTTTTTTAGACCGGTGCTGGTTTCGTATTGGCCCATGTTCACGCTACCGCCCGCGCATTGGGTGACGTTAACAATGTGCAGTCCGTTTTTGATAGCCTTTTTGAGTGCCGATAAAAACCAGGCTTCACTAGGTGCGTTGCCCGAGCCGTAAGTTTCTAGTACGATGCCTTTGAGGTTCGGGATTTCTAGAATAGCTGTGAGTACGGTTGGGTTAATTCCGGGGAAGATTTTGAGCACAACTACCTGATCGTCGAGTTCTTTGTGGACGATGAGTTTTTTGTGGTGGCGCGGCAGTATCGATTCTGGGTTCACTCTCAGGTGTACGCCCGATTCGGCTAGTGGCGCGTAGTTGGGCGAAGCGAAGGCGTTGAAATGCTCGGCGTTGATTTTGGTGGTGCGGTTGCCCCGGTAGAGCTTGTACTCGAAATAGAGGCAGACTTCGCCAATCACTGGTTTTCCTTTGTGCTGCAACGACGCAATTTGGATGGCGGTAATCAGGTTTTCTTTGGCGTCGGTGCGCAAATCGCCGATGGGCAACTGAGAGCCGGTGAACACTACCGGTTTGGATAAATTCTCTAGCATGAAACTCAGCGCAGAAGCCGAGTAAGACATCGTATCAGAACCGTGCAGTACTACAAAACCATCGAACTTGGCGTAATTTTCTTCGATGATGGTGGCAATTTTCACCCAGAGTTTCGGGCTCATGTTCGAGGAATCAATCGGCTCGGCGAACGAAATGGTCTCGATCTGGCAATCGAGTTGTTGCAGTTCCGGGATTTTTTGCAGCAATTTTTTGAAGTTGAAAGCCTTGAGCGCTCCGGTAGCGAAATCTTTCATCATCCCGATGGTGCCGCCGGTATAAATCAGCAGTATGTTCGGTTTAGTGAGCATTCTGGTATTTCATTTTATTGACCACCGGATTGGCGTACATATTCAAGAAACCTTCGAAAGCCACCGGATTGTCTTGGTCAATCTTGATGTCGAGCCTTCTCTCGAAAAGCATTTTTTCGTTCTCGGTGTATTGGCCGGCATACAGGTTGGTTTTGTGCAGCAAATCGTAGGCGATGTAATTCGTAGGCCAAAGTTTGTAGCTGCTCAGGATAGCATCGTCAATAACTTGCGCCAGCGCTTGAATTTGCTTGTTCGCGTTGTCGTTCTCGGCGGCAATTTGGTCGAGTTCGGTATCGAGGATATCGCCCACATGCATGTGAATGCGTTTCTTTTGGCCCATGATACCGCTGAGCAAAGTCATGAAATCTTCGTTCTTTTCTTTGATGTAGATTTCGTTGTTGGCTTCTGCTAAAAGTTGCGGCATCTTTAGCGCGTCGGTCGGGTCGTATTCGTAGGATATGGAAACCGGAACCACTTTGAGCTTTTTGAAATAGCCCATCAGGTTCTCGTCATCGGCAGCCATGGCCAGCATTTTCAAAACGCCGGTATGTGTGGCATCGTTGCCATCTTTGGTGCGGCCTTCGCGTTGGGCAATCCAGACCGAACGGTTCTCGCGGCGCAAGAGTTGGTGGATGTATTCGGCCATGAGTTTTGAGCTTTGCAAAAGTTCTCTGGGTGGCAAACCGCGTAAGACCAAAAAGTTGCGATTGAGTTTGGAGAGCGTGAGTAAAAAAGATTTCTTGACCAAGTTATCGCCAATGGCCGAAGCAGTCATTACCAAGCCATGTTCGAACAAGGCAGCGTTCAGTAGCGAAGTGTCTAGAATGATATCGCGGTGGTTCGAGATGAACAGATAAGCGGTGTTTTTCTCTAACTTTTCAAAGCCTGAAGTGGTAAAACCGTCTGAGGTTTTTTGCAACACACGCTGCAAGGATTGGTAAATAAAATTGCATTGGAAATCGCGAATCGAATGGGTTTTGAGCAATTGCTCTTTCCAAACCTCTTCGGGCGTATCGGGAAAAGTGAAGCTCATCAGCGCTTTCATCATCGGGTGGTGGATCGAGGAACGGATTCCTTGATTGACCTCAGCGTCATAAAACGGGCGAATCGCATCAAATTTCTGCATTGTAATGATTCTTTTAAGTAGCGCAAATGAACGAAATTAATTGAGAACTTCGGCTACTTTTTGTATTAAATGCCAAAAACCTGCCTAGAATTTTCGGTAGTGATGCGGGCGATTTCTGCTGTAGGTATTTGATAAATTTCTGCCAGTTTGTTGGCTACACCAAGCAAATAACCACTTTCGTTTCGTTGGCCGCGATAAGGGTTTGGAGCCAAGTAAGGCGAATCAGTTTCGAGCACAATATGACGTAAATCGATTTGGTGCAAAAACTGGTCAATCTTGCCATTTTTAAACGTGACCACACCGCCGATGCCGAGTTTCATATTCAAGGAAATCGCTTTTAAAGCTTGCTCATAAGTGCCGGTAAAACAATGGAAAATACCGAAAAGTTCTGGCGATTGCTCGGCTTGGAGTACCTCGAAAATTTCGTCGAAAGCTTCGCGGCAATGGATGATGATGGGCAGTTTGTATTGCTTGGCCAACCGGATTTGGTGGCGAAAGGCTTGTTGTTGTTCACGCAAGTGCGTTTTGTCCCAATACAAATCAATGCCGATTTCACCGATGGCGTAGAATTTTCTTTTAGACAATTCCTGCTCTACGTGCTGTAGTTCTTCTTGGTAGTTGTCTTTAACGTAGGTCGGATGCAAACCCATCATCAGAAAAACGTTGTCCGGATAATTTTTTTCCAACTCATACATTGAAGCAGTACAACTAGAATCGATGGCGGGAACAAAAAAGCGGCTCACTCCGGCGGCTATGGCGCGTTGCATCATGGCGTTGCGGTCGGTGTCAAACTCATCACTATATAGGTGCGTGTGGGTATCGGTAAGAATCATAACCTGTTTTTGATTTGACCGCAAAAGTACAACTTTAACCGATTGCCCTAGCCCTGATGGAAGCGGTTATCCTTTTGTTCTGGGGTTCAGAACAAAAGATAGTAGCGCACAGCAGGTTCCCGGCTCCTGAAGAACAAAATAAATAATTCGAGCCGTTTGACAAAACTTTACGACCTTAGCGGCTTTGCCAGAAAAATGAAAGACCTGCACGAAATCCTGAAAAAAGGGAAATACAAAAAAATCGGTTTCAAAGTGACCAAAACGCAGCACTTGCTCCTCAAGGCGCGTATTAATGGCGTTCGTGGGAATTTTATTCTCGATACCGGTGCAAGCAACTCCTGTGTGGGTTTTGAAGGCATTGAATTGTTTGCCCTGACGGCTTCAAAATCAGCTACCAAAGCAGCAGGCGCAGGTGCTACAGGCATGTTTACCCAACTGGCCAAAGACAACGAGCTTCAAATCGGGCGGTGGAAATGCAGCGGATTTCATTTGGTGGTGTTCGACCTTTCGCATGTGAATGAAGCCCTGAGGCAACACAAGGCCAAACCGGTGCAAGGCATTATCGGAGCCGATATTCTGTTGCAAGGCAAAGGCATTATTGATTATTACAACCACTGTTTGTATTTGAAATAATCGAATTCTAAGTCAGGCGCGGCAAATTCTAAATCACCACCCTGAAGTTGAGGCTTTTATTGTTACATTTGAGGTTCTAAACTGAAATCTCATGAAAAACAATTACACGCTTTTAGGATTTTTATTGTTGTTTGTGCTGTTGAGCCCAGCGGCTTTTTCACAAATTGTAGCCAACCCAGACTATGGCACCACCATTAACAGCAATGGTACTAGCGTAGTTATTCAAGACCTTTTAGGCAATGATAGCTTGAACGGTTTTCCGGTAACGCTTTCCCAAGTAAGTATTTCCCAAGTATCGGGCACTACCAGTTATTTCTCGATTAACCCGACCAGTGGTGCTTTGATTTTCAACGGACCGGCGCCTCAAGGCAGTTATTATTTGGGATACGAGATTTGCGAGACCAGCAACTTGAGTAATTGTGCCCAAGCCGATGTTTTTGTGAGTGTGGTGCCCAATCAAATCCGCACCGTGAGCGATTATGCCAACACGCCGAACAGCACAACTCCTGTGGTAGTCATTCAGGATATTTTAGCCAACGACACGATGAACAACTTGCCTATTACCCTGAATCAGGTATCAATATCCCAGGTTTCTTCGACCAATAATTATTTGTCGATTTCAAATGGCTCGGTGATTTTCTCTAACGGACCCGCGCCCTCGGGAACTTATACCATCAATTACGCGGTATGTGAAAACGCCCAACCCAACAACTGTACACCGGGCATGGCCGTGGTGAGTATTGGCTGCAGCGTCAACACGCCTATCGCTACCGTGACGCAACCGAGCTGCTTTAGCGGTTTGGGCAGCATTCAATTCTCGGGAATGCCCGCCGTGGGCACCTGGAGTTTGTATAGCAACGACACGGTAATCCGAACCAGTAGTGGCGTAACGACCAATATTACCGGTTTGGCACCCGGGGAATATACTTTCTCAGTGGTGAACAGCAGCGGTTGTTATTCAGCACCCATAATGATTCGAATAGGCTACTTGAGTGCGGCGCTCACCGGAACTTATGTAGATTACAACGGCGACGGAATAGCCAATGTGGGCGATGTTATTAATTATGATATTACAGTGAGTAACCTCAGCAGTTGTGGTTTGACCGATGTGGTAGCCAGCAGCACAGGCCTTAATGTAACGGGCAATCCTATTTCGTTGGCCGCCGGTGCAGCAGATACGACAACCTTTAGTGCTACTTATCCGTTGACGCAGAATGATATCAACAACGGTTTTGTGTATAAATCAATAACAGCAACCGGAACTGGTGGCGGAAGTGTGGGCACAGTAAGTGCTTCGGCCGCTACTACTACGGCATTAAATACTGCCGATGGTATAAAACTAGTGGCTTTCTTAGATGCCAACTCCAACGGTATTAAAGACGCTTCGGAACAAAACTTTACTTTGGGTGAGTTCCATTACGAAATCAATGCTAGCGGTAATGTAAACCACGTCGCTTCCAACGCAGACTACTATTTATACGAAAGCAATCCGGCTACTTCTTACAGTTTGAGTTATACTGTAAATAGTAATATTGCGGCGCAGTATACTGTAAGTCCGGCCAGTTATAACAACGTAACGGTTCCGGCAGGTTCGGGCATTACGACCTACAATTTTGCGGTAACTCAAATTCCGTTTAAAGATTTAGAGATTTTCATCTATCCTTATGGTGTTTCGCCAAGACCTGGTTTCACTTACTACAACCAAGTAATTTATCGCAATGCGGGTAATGTGGCTATTCCATCGGGAACCATTAGTTTTACCAAAGACAATTTGCTCAGCATTCTTTCAGTTTCTCAATCAGGTGTTGCAGCCAATGCTACTGGTTTTACTTTCAACTTTGCGAATCTGGCTCCGAATGAAACCAGGAGTTTTATTATCAATATGCAAGTACCGACCATCCCGACGGTGCAATTGGGGAATTTGCTGACCAACAGTGCTTCGATCACGATTCCGAATGGCGACATCAACCCCGATAACAACCAAAGCAGCTACTCACAGGTGATTATTGGTTCCTACGATCCTAATGACAAGAGCGAAAGCCATGGAGGCAAAGTGCTTCATTCGGGTTTCACCGCCAACGATTATCTGACCTACACCATCCGATTCGAAAATACCGGAACCGCCGAGGCCATCAATATTCGCGTGAATGATGTACTAGACAGCCAACTGGATGAAACCAGCGTGAGAATGGTCAAGTCTAGTCATCCGTATATTTTGGAAAGAATGGGCGCTAGCTTGACCTGGAAATTCAACGGAATTTTATTGCCGCCATCGGTAGAAGGAACCAACATTGGTCATGGTTATATTGTGTTTCAAGTGAAGCCAAAACCCGGGTTTGCTATAGGTGATATAATTCCGAACACGGCTGATATTTTCTTCGATTTCAATCCGGCCATCGTAACCAATACCTGGACTACTGAGTTTGTGCCTTTCTTGGGCAATACTGTGTTCGAGAACGGAAGTTTGAAATATTATCCGAATCCGGTGGTACACCAATTACACTTGAGTCATGATAGCGTGATTGATTCTGCAGCAGTAACCTCAGTGTTAGGACAAGTGCTTTTCACAAAAGAAATTCACGCCAAAGAAGCGGATTTAGATTTGACAGACTTGGCTAAGGGAATTTATTTTATATCTTTAAAATCTGAAAATCAGTACAAAACGATTAAAATCACGAAAGAATAACGCATGAAAAAAGTATTTTTAATGGCCTTGGCGCTTATCGGACTTCTAGGCCAAGCACAGAATCAGCCGTTGATAAATTATTGCGGCAATATGATATTCGATTTATCGCAAGCCAGTACGCAATTCGTCGGTAATCAAAACCCAGCCGATTTCAATATTAGCTATCACCTCACCCAATCAGACGCCGCTACTAATAGTAATGCGATTGAAAATATTACTACTTATTCGGTCACTTCCAGCCAGCAGCTTCTTTTTGTTCGAGTGGAAAACACAGTCAATTCAAACTTGACTATTTTTCCGTTGCAATTGATTGTCAATCCGAATCTGGAAGTAACACTCTCGGCGGTACTCAACACCCCAACTTCTACGGTAAGTGCTATTTTAGTTGGTGGGCAAGCTCCCTACACTTATATCTGGAGTATTAATGGTGGTGCCGCGGTTACCACTACTGAAGCTACTTTTAACTTTACTTCCCCTGTAGGAACCAACACCATTTCGGTTAACGTTACTGATGCCACAGGTTGTACCGGAAGTGCCGTAATTACGGTGACTAACCAACAAACCATTGTGGCCAATGATGATAGCTTCGCCTTCAGCAATCCCGTTGGAATTGAACCTCCGGGTTTGAATCCGGTGCTTTTTAATGACCGCCTCAATGGTTTACCGGCTACTTTGACCAACGTTACGATTACCGTTATTTCTGCTTCTGACCCGAATATCGGAATCGGATTTGAAGGTGGTGTCTATGCCAATCCTCAAACCCCAAGTGGTACGCACACTTTGATTTATCAAATCTGTGAAATCGGCAACCCGAACAATTGCGATACCGCTACGGTAACACTCAACGTTCAATATTGCCGAGCGAATACACCGGTAGTTCAAAGCATTGTTCAACCCTTGTGCGACAGCTCCGAAGGCGGAACGGTTGTACTTACCGGTTTGCCTGATATAGGGCAATGGATGTTAACGGTGCAACAAGGCACCGGAATAACCTATTACAACGGGCAGGGAACTACTTATACCTTAAGCAACTTACAAGCTGGTAACTACAGTGTTATGGTTCGCGGCGAAGATATTCTTTTGAGCAATTGCTACGATTCTTTCCCGGTTGCGTTTGTCATCAACCAAGACAACGGCATTTCTCTCGAGATGCAAGGCACTTACAACGATACCAATGCTAATGGCTTGACTGATTTAGGCGACACCATTGAGTACGGATTTGCAGTAACCAACCATGCTTGCATTGATGCTACAGATGCAAATGTAAGCAGCAATGAAGTCAGTGTGAGTGGAAATCCGTTCACTTTGCCGGCCGGCCAAACCAATAACACGGCTTATTCTGGGCTGCACATTCTGACCCAAGAAGACATCAATTCAGGTGTTGTTTTCAAGCGCGCTATGGCTTCGGCAAATTATGGCATTGACAATTATATTGCACGCGATTCAGTATCGGTGAATTTGAATGTTCCGAACGGCATTAAATTCAATGCTTTTCTTGACCACAATTCAAACGGAATTCAAGACAATGCAGAACCTAATTTTACAGCCGTTAGTTTTTACTATTTAATTAATGGCGGTCCGACCCATTTTGTATACAACACTACCGGAATTCATTACCTTTATGACAATAGCAGTACGAACTTTTACAATATCGGTTGTCATTTGTTAACCCAAAGCAGCGGCTGTCAGCAGAACTACACTTTGACCACCGTTGCTTATAACAATATCACCATCGCGCCGGGCTCTGGTTTGGTGACCTATAATTTCCCGATTACAATTGCATCAAATTGCAATGATTTGAGCATTTATATTTATTCTTCGAGTGGTTTGCCCCGACCGGGCTTCGTTTACCAAAACACGATTACTTACCGCAACAACAGCAGCCAAACCATCGCCTCAGGAACAGTAACATTTACCAAAGACGATGCACTGAGTATCATCAGTATCTCCGAAACAGGGACTACGCCAACATCTTCAGGGTTCACTTACGATTTCGCCAATTTGTTACCCAACGAAACCCGATTCATTACTGTAGCGATGCAAGTGCCCACGATTCCAACAATCAGTTTAGGTGATTTGCTGACCAATACCGCGAGTATTTCTCTTTTGCCCAATGAAATCAATGAGTACAACAACAGTTATACTTTGGCTCAAGTGGTTGTAGGTTCTTATGACCCCAATGACAAAACCGAAGCGCACGGCGGAAAAATTGTACATTCCGGTTTCACCGCCAACGATTACTTAACTTACACGATTCGTTTTGAGAATACCGGAACCGCTGAAGCCATCAATGTAAAAGTGGATGACGTGCTCGATGCCCAACTTGATGAAACTTCCGTTCAGATGATTAAAGCGAGCCACAATTACGTTTTGGATCGTGTGGGAAGTTCGCTAAGCTGGCGATTTGATGGAATTGGTTTACCTCCGTCGGTAGAAGGCGACGATGTTACAGGCCACGGTTATATTGTGTTTCAAGTAAAGCCCAAACCCGGCTTTGTCATCGGCGATGTGATTCCGAACTCGGCCGATATCTATTTCGATTTCAATCCGGCGATTGTCACCAACACTTGTACGACTGAGTTTGTGCCTTTCTTGGGTATCGATGCTTTCGAGAATGGAAGTTTTGATTGTTATCCGAACCCGACATCATCGGTGGTGACTTTTAGTTCGAAAGCAGCACCAATTGAAAGCCTTGAAATCACTGATGTTTCGGGAAAGACTTTAATCTCAAAGAGCATTCAAAACTCAGAAGCAACCATTGATCTATCGAATTTAAACCCCGGAATTTACTTTGCTAAACTCCGCTCAGGCACACAAGAGAAAACGGTCAAACTGATTCGGAAATAAATCCCAAAAGCATCCATTGAATCCCATCTGTTTATAATAGATGGGATTTTTTGTAGAGAACAGCCTGAAGAACCAGCAATTAAACGGATGTTATTTTTTTGAAAAGCATCAGGTTTTACTGTTAACGACATTGGTATAATTCGAATTAATTTCTATTTTTGGCGCTGAAATTCAATCATTGATAACCCGATAAATAGCTGAACTATGCGTTTAAGAATTACATTGACTTTATTGTTTGTTTCTTTTTTATCATTCGGACAACAATCCGTTGGGCATTTGACCATTTTCTCTGAAGACGGTGATAAATTTTTCCTGATCTTGAACGGAGAAAAAATCAACGACACACCCCAAACCAATCTTCGAGTGGAAGATTTGAACCAACCCTACTACAACGCCAAAGTTATTTTTGCCGACGCAGGCTTAGAAGCCGTCTCTAAAAACAATTTAATGTTGACAGATGTGGATGGTGTTTTCTCTGATGTAACCTACAAAATCAAAAGAGATAAAAACAAAGCAGGTAAAATGAAAATGAATTATTTCTCTTCGATTCCGGTGACCCCGAATTTTGTTCCAGCTTCTAATGTACACGTTATTCACTACGGACAACCTGTTCAGCAAGTCGTGGTGCAGCAACCTCAAACTACCGGAACCGTTCACCAAACCACGACAACCACCACCACTTCAGGAACTGGAACTGGCGTTAATGCAGGAATTAACGTGAACGGTGTAGGGGTGGGTATCAACCTAAACATCAACGATGGTATGGCCGGCACGGTAACGCAAACTACCACGACAACGACTTCCTCATCATCGTCATCGAGTCATACCAATCACAGCGAGCCAGAACCTGTAAGCTGCAGAGGCAAAATGGCCATGAGCGGCGCCAACTTTTCAAAGGCATTGGAAACTCTGAAAAACCAAGGCTTTGATGATTCTCGTTTAAAAACCGCCAAGCAAATCTCGCAGTCAAATTGTTTGTCTACCCAACAGATTACTGAAATTTGCAACACTTTCGGCTTTGAAGAAAACAAGTTGGCATTCGCAAAATTCGCCTATGATGGCTGTACCGATCCGAAAAACTATTACAACATCAACAACATCTTTGCCTTTTCATCAAGTTCAGATGAGTTAAATGATTACGTTTCAAGCCGTCAATAAGATTAAGGTTTGAGTAATATATTACTGTATTAAAAAATCCCGCCTTAAGCAAGACGGGATTTTTTTTATTTCTTAAACGAAAAATAAGCAATCACTGCGCTGGCGAGCATCATGAGCCCGCCCAAGATAAACGGTGCTCCAGGAAACTGAACCGGCGCTTGATCGTGTGTGAAGTAATAAAATATCGTCGACATCATCGGCGGTCCGACAATCGCAGAAGCACTCATCAAACTCGTGAGCGTTCCCTGAATTTCACCTTGTTCGGTTGGCGGCACATCGCCTGAAATGACTGCCTGTAAAGCCGGACCGGCAATTCCGCCCAAACAATACGGCACCAGAAACGCAAACATCATCCAGCTCTGAGTGGCAAACGCAAACAAGAACATTCCAATCGCGTAAAGGGCAAAACCAACATAAATGCTCTTCTCATTGCCCAATTTCGGATTCACCCAACGAATCAATCCGCCTTGTACTATCGCCACTAAAACCCCGATCACACCCAACGAAATCCCGACCATGGTTTCATCCCAATTTAATTTATACATCGTGTAGTAACTCCAGTTTCCCTGCACAGCATGCGAGGCGACATACAAAATAAAAATCGCTGAAATGAGCCCAATGACTTGCGGATATTTTCTCAAATTCAACAAGGCGCCCACAGGATTAGCACGCCTCCAATCGAATTCCCGTCGGTTGCTTTTATCGAGCGATTCGGGCAAAATAAACAGGCCGTAAATAAAGTTCAGCATACACAAAACGGCCGCAGCATAAAACGGAACGCGCGAACCATACTGCCCTAGCAAACCGCCAATAACCGGCCCAATGATAAACCCAAGCCCAAAAGCCGCCCCGACCATCCCGAAATTTTTGGCGCGGTTCTCCGGTGTGCTCACATCGGCAATATAAGCAGAGGCTGTAGTAATGCTGGCTCCGGTTACTCCGGCAATGATTCTCCCGACAAACAACCAACCAATGGTAGGCGCCATTGATAGGAACAAATAATCAATCGAAAAGCCGAACAACGAAATTAATATCACGGGCCGTCTTCCAAACTTGTCGCTCAAATTTCCAATCAGCGGCGCGCAAACAAACTGCGTGATGGCATAGGCAAAGGTAAGCCAACCGCCAATTTTAGCGGCTTCACTGATATCGCCATGAATCAGTTCTTCAATCAGTTTTGGAATTACCGGAATAATAATGCCCCAACCGGTAATGTCGATGAGCATCGTAATAAAAATAAATCCAATCGCGGCTTGCTTCTGGTTCTTTCTCATGGTAAAAAGTAGTTTGATTGTTCTTGGGGCGTGCCCCTGCGGGTCAGGCTGTACGCAGTACACGGTACTTGCTCCCATCCTTCACGCGAACTCCGTAAAACCACCACTGTAGTTTTTAGGGTTGTACTCCGTGCGTCACAAATAAACAAAAAATCCCGTCAGTACAAACCAACGGGATTTTGAAATTATTGCGATACTAATGATCATTTCAAATACTGATCATCATCAATCCGAAACCAATTAAAATCTGTGCTAATCTGTGTAATCTGTGTTTGTTTACAATTCCAACGCTTTTTTCGCATCACCGTTCATCAGCAATTCGAGCGGATTTTCAAGGGCTTCTTTCACTGCTACCAAGAAACCAACCGATTCGCGTCCGTCAATGATGCGGTGGTCGTATGACAAAGCCACGTACATCATCGGGTGAATTTCGACTTGGCCATTTACGGCAATCGGGCGTTCGATGATGTTGTGCATGCCCAAAATACCTGATTGCGGTGGGTTGATGATTGGCGTTGAAAGCATACTTCCGAAAACCCCACCGTTGGAAATGGTGAAAGTTCCTCCGGTCATGTCGTCAACAGTGATTTGCCCATCGCGTGCGCGGATGGCCAAACGTTTAATCTCGGCTTCTACGCCGCGGAAAGTTAAGTTCTCTGCATTTCTGACCACCGGTACCATTAAACCTTTCGGGCCAGATACCGCCACGGAAATGTCACAGAAATCGTAAGAGATTTTCTGGTCGCCATCAATCATTGAGTTTACGTCCGGATACAACTGCAAAGCCCGCGTAACCGCTTTAGTGAAGAACGACATATAACCCAAACTCAAGCCGCCGTGTTTGGCCTTGAAGGCATCTTTATATTCGTTGCGGATGATGTTGATTGGTGTCATGTTGACTTCGTTGAAAGTCGTGAGCATCGCCGTTTCGTTTTTCGCCGCTACGAGTCTTTCGGCTACTTTTCTGCGCAACATCGAAAGTTTGGTACTGCTGGAAGAACGGTTGCCTCCGGTTGGTGTTCCCATTGACGCTACGGCGTTGGCATTCATCGCATCTTCTTTGGTAATGCGACCGCCTTTTCCGGTTCCTACGACATCTATAGGTTGGATATTTTTCTCATCTAATATTTTTCTAGCGGCTGGCGAAGGTGTGTTCGCTGCATAAGAAGCTGGTGCCGGTGCTGCCTTTGGGGCTTCCGCTTTTGGGGCTTCCGCTTTTGGAGCTGCTGCTACTGCTTTCGGAGCTTCGGCTGCTGGTGCCGCTGCTGAGGGTTTTGCCGCGCTGGTATCAATCAGGCAAACTACTGCGCCCACGGCTACAGCATCGCCTTCTTCGGCTTTTAGGGTAATGATTCCGCTGGCTTCGGCTGGCAATTCTAAAGTGGCTTTGTCTGAATCTACCTCAGCAATGGCTTGGTCTTTTTCTACATAGTCGCCGTCTTTTACCAGCCAGGTTGCGATTTCAACTTCTTTGATGGATTCTCCCGGAGAAGGGACTTTCATTTCTAAAATCATGGTAGTATATTTTAGTTTATTGTTTTCTTTGGTTATCGTTTCGAGCACTGAAGCTCCGGTTTAAACTATTCTTATGGGTTTCCCGGATGCCCTAGCCCCGATGGGAGCAAGCTACCGTGTAGCGCGGACAGCGGGAAACAGCTCCTAACGAAATAAATTCTTGTCGAACACCATCCGGATGGCATCGGCGTGGCGTCTTCTGTCGCGCGTGTGGCTACCTGCTGCCGGTGCTGCATAGGCTTTAAGCGATGCCAATCGCCATGGCACCAAATCGAAATTCATGAGCATGAAACTGTAAGCGCCCATGTTTTTCGGCTCTTCTTGCGCCCAAACGTAGTCGTCGGCGTTCGGATAACTTTTGATAACGGCTTGCAATTGCTCCACTGGCAACGGGAACAACTGTTCGATACGCACCAAAGCCACATCATCGCGCTTGAGGTTTTCTCTTTCTGCCTTGATGTCGTAATAGAATTTTCCGGTGCAGAACACGACCGTTTTTACTTTTTTCTTATCAACCGTGTTGTCGTCAATCACTTCTTGGAAGCTGCCGTTGTAGAGTTCTTCGCGTGTGGAAACGCAATCCGGATGGCGCAGCAAACTCTTTGGAGAAAATACCACAAGCGGCTTGCGGAACTTGGTTTTCATCTGACGTCGCAACAGGTGGAAGAAATTAGCCGGTGTGGTACAATCAGCTACGTACATATTGTGGCGGGCACAAAGTTGCAGGTAACGCTCCATACGCGCTGAAGAATGCTCTGCACCTTGGCCTTCGTAACCATGTGGCAATAGCAGCACAATTCCGTTTTGGTTGTTCCATTTGTCTTCGCCACAGGAAATATACTGATCGATCATGATTTGCGCGCCGTTGGAGAAATCCCCAAACTGGGCTTCCCAAATCGTGAGGGCATTCGGATTGGTTAAGGCATAGCCGTAATCAAAACCTAAAACGCCATATTCAGAAAGGAAGGAGTTGAAAATATTGAACTTCCCTTTTTTGTCTTTCAAGGCGTTAAGCAAAATGACTTCTTCTTCGCTGTCTTCTACTTTAACCACGGCATGACGGTGCGAGAAAGTACCGCGCTCGACATCTTGTCCTGAAATACGCACGTCGTAACCTTCCGTAAGTAAAGAGCCGTAAGCTAAGGTTTCTGCCGTTCCCCAATCGATGGTGTTGTTGTCGTACATCGTTTTGCGGTCGGTGACAATTTTGGTAATCTTACTGATGAATTTCTTATCGGACGGCAAAGTGGAAATGGTTTCGAGAATGCTGTCTAGTTTTTTCTGGTTGAATTTGGTATCGACTTTCTTGAGCATTTCATCGTCTGATACTTGAACAAAGCCTTTCCACTCGTCTTGCAAAAACGGCTTGATGATGGTTTTGTCTTTCTTGCGCGATTCCTGCAAATTCTCATCCAGTTTCGCCTTGTAATCGTTTTCGATTTTGGTCAGATAAGCTGCATCGACAATACCTGCCGTGATGAGCTTTTCAGCGTAAATTTCTCTTGGGTTTTTATGGCGTGCAATGATTTTATACAACACAGGTTGGGTAAAACGCGGTTCGTCGCCTTCGTTGTGCCCGTATTTTCTGTAACCCAACAAATCGATAAAGACGTCGCGACCGAATTCCATACGGAAATCAAGTGCAAACAGCATCGCGTGAACTACGGCTTCAGTATCGTCAGCATTGACGTGAAGTACCGGCGAGAGCGTTACTTTGGCAATATCGGTACAATAAGTTGAGGAACGTGCGTCGAGGTAGTTCGTGGTAAAACCCACTTGGTTGTTGATGACGATATGAATGGTTCCTCCGGTTTTGTAGCCGTCAAGTTGCGCCATTTGGATGATCTCGTATACAATGCCTTGACCGGCCACCGCTGCATCTCCGTGAACGGCAATCGGCAGTACTTTAGAGAAATCGTCTGGGAAATATTTGTCTTGTTTGGCGCGTGTGATGCCTTCGATTACTGCACCAACAGTTTCAAGGTGCGATGGGTTTGGCGCCAAATTGACGTTGATTTTCTTACCCGACTTGGATTGTCGTTCCGAGGTAAGCCCTAAGTGGTATTTCACATCGCCGTCGAAGTATTCTTTGTCGTAGTCTTTTCCGTCGAATTCTGAGAAAATATCCTGAGTGGCTTTGCCGAAGATGTTGGCCAAAGTATTCAAACGGCCACGGTGTGCCATTCCCATGACGAAATGCTCCACACCTTTTTCGGCTGCGGCTTCAATGACAGCATCTAGCGCGGGAATCAAACTTTCGCCACCTTCGAGTGAGAAACGTTTCTGGCCGACATATTTGGTGTGTAGGAAATTCTCGAATGAAACGGCTTCATTGAGCTTTCCTAAAATGTGTTTTTTCTGCTCTGGAGTGAAATCCGGCTGGTTGTCGTTGCGGTTGATGCGCTCTTGCACCCAATTCACAAAAATCGGGTTTTCCATGTGCATGTACTCAATCCCGATATGTTGGCAGTAGATTTTTTGCAAATGCGTCAAGATTTGGCTCAAGGTGGAAGGTTGTTTGCCCAAGATTTTGGCCGCATCAAAAACGGTGTTCAAATCGGCTTGCGAAAGACCAAAATGTTCAATATCTAGATTTGGGAAATACTCACGGCGATCGCGTACCGGATTGGTTTTGGTAAACAAATGCCCGCGCGTGCGGTAGCCATCAATGAGTTTCAGGACGTTGAATTCTTTGAGGATTTTCTCTGACACTTGACCGCTTTGAACGTTGTCTGTGGCGATTTGACCCATTTGAGCCAAGGCTTGTTCTTCGTTGTAAGTGGTCATCCCAAAATCGAAACCTTGGAAAAAACTTCTCCAACTGGGTTCTACGCTGTCTGGGTTTTGGGTATATTGCTCGTATAAATCGGCGAAAAATTGGGTGTGTGCTGCGTTCAAAAAGGAAAACCTATCCATAGCTTTAGTTGATGTCCTGATTTTTAAAAATGTTACGCAAAAGTACAATAAATGCCATACAATTTTAATTATTTTAAATACTTTTATCTTTTTAAAAACAAACCCCTTATGCTGCTAAAAAATAAGCTTTTCACGTCCGCTTTCAGAAATATCTTCGCCCTTATTTTCCTGTGTTTTTCAATCGCTGGTGCTGCCCAAAAAAAGAATAGTGATTTCTGGGAGCATGTACAATTCGGTGGTGGCTTTGGCCTTAGTGTGGGCAATGATTATACAGATATTAGCCTAGCTCCGAGCGCCATTTATAATTTCAATCAATATTTTGCGGCCGGTGTTGGTTTGCAAGGCAGCTTTATTAAAGTAAAAACCCGCGAACCGTATTTGGAAGGTTATAAATCGTATTTGTACGGAGGAAGTTTAATTGGGCTGATTACTCCTATTGAAGAAATCCAAATCTCAGCCGAACTGGAGCAATTGCGTGTGAATCAGGAATTCAATGTTATTGATTACAGCCGCAACTTTTGGAATACCGCCTTGAATATTGGTTTGGGCTACCATTCAGATAATGTGACCGTTGGCGTGCGTTATAACGTTTTGTACAGCGAAGATGATTTGGTTTACAGCGATGCGTTTATGCCGTTTGTTAGAATTTATTTCTAAACCAAACTTTTATCCATTCTCTTTTTAAAATCAGGAAGGCGACTTGTTCCGATAAAGCAACTAGGTCTGTGCCGTCTAGTTTTTTGACTTGGTCTTCGGGCACATCGATAATGTAAAGCAAGTTGAGATATTCCGCGAATTTATAATTGATCATGCGGTAGATTTTCTCGTGCAATTGTACTTTGAGTTCTTCAGGCTTGGTGCTCAGCGGAAAATCGATGCCTTCATTGGCCAAATTAAAATCTTTGTTGAGCTGCTCGATAAGTTTCAAGTAAAGGTTTTCGGTTTCGGCTTGACTAAGCAAAACATCGGTAGATTCTGGTGCGATAAAATTCATTATGCGATTGTTTTAGTGTTCCGTTTTTCCCAAACCGAGATGATTTTTACCAATAGTACATCGCCGCCGGCATAAAAAAATACTGCTCCCATCGGCGGATTGGCGGCTGGAATGACGCCGAAAGTTTTATCGGCCCAAGCCCAACAACCGAAATACGTACCGACAAGTTCAATAAAGATAACACAAAGCGCAATACAACTGTAGAGGTTCTGCCATTGTTTTCGTCTGAGCAGCACAAAAAACAAAGCGCCAAAAATCAGCGAGAAATAATCTTTAAGAAAAATTCCGACTCCTAAAAACAACGTGATAAAAAAAATCGCAAATCCCTTTTGTAACAACTTTTCTTGTCGAATTACCCAGTTGGTATGCGCGAAAATATAACCCGAGGCGTAAACAATCGCGTGACCAAAAGGCACATAAAGCGGAATCATTGGCGTGCGATAATCGTACATTCCCAATAGTTTACAGAAAATCAACTCACCGATATAAGACAAAAAAACCATCACCAGCATCAGTTTGCGCAAAGGCAAATCCGCAGTAAAAAAAATGCCGCTGAAATAAATAATGGCCGCCAAATTGACCAGCATTCTAGCATCGAAATAACGTTCAGTAAAATAAACCGAGTCGAACCCAAGTGCAAAAACAGTAAAAACTGTAAACAAAAACGCCAAAAACAATTGGGTTTTAGGCCGATAATGATTTTCGTTGAAAAATAAACTGTTTGACATTTTGAACGACCGCTAAACTTTTCTTGCCATCAAACCTTCACCAAATTGGCGCAAAATGGCCTTTTTTTCTGGCGCAATACTCAGTGCTTCCAAAGTTAAAAAAGCGCGTTGGGTATAGTCTTCAATCGCTGCCTTTGTAGCAGTTACCGCTCCGGTTTGGTTGAAAATTAGTTTGACCGAATTGATTTTATCGGTGTTGTCTTCAGGCCGAATTGAATACAGATGCAACAATTGCTCGCGGTCTTTCGGTGAAGCAAATTCAAGGGCTTTGAGGTACAAATAGGTTTTTTTGTTCTCGATGATATCGCCGCCGACTTGTTTGCCAAAAGTTTCTGGATCTCCGAACGCATCCAAATAATCGTCTTGCAACTGAAAAGCCAACCCGAGATGACGACCAAAATCATAAATCAAAGCTGCGTTTTGCTCAGTAGTTTCGGCGATGATGGCGCCCATTTTCATAGCCGCAGCCACTAAAACCGCGGTTTTGTATTCAATCATTTTTAGATATTGTTCTTGGGAAACATCGTCTCGGTTTTCGAAATCGACATCCCATTGTTGGCCTTCACAAACTTCAAGTGCCGTTTTGCTGAACAATTGGGCAAGCTCTTTAAAAACTGCCGGCTGGTAGCGTTCGAAATATTGGTAAGCGAGAATCAGCATGGCATCGCCTGAGAGAATTCCGGTGTTCACATTCCATTTCTCGTGCACGGTTTCATGACCGCGTCGCAGTGGCGCATCGTCCATAATGTCGTCGTGAATCAATGAAAAATTATGAAAAACCTCGACTGCTAAAGCCGCCGGTAAAGCTTTTTGATAATTCGCCCCAAAGATTTCAGCGGTCATCAGCGTGAGCACCGGACGAATTCGTTTGCCGCCCAAACCTAAAATGTAATGAATCGGTTCGTATAGATTTCTGGGCTCTTTAAGCTCGAGTTCGGCCTGAAGAAAATCGGCAATGAATTGCTGGTATTGCGCTATTGGATGCATGGAAAATTTTCGGGCTAAGGTAAATGATTCTCTTGGCATGACAAAAAATGGGCTTTAACCCAATGTTAAAAAAATGTGAATACTTAGGAAACTATTTTGGTGTTTAAAGTTTCCGTTCTACTTTTGTCCGCGAAATTCAAACAAAAATGAAAGATAAGATTATCAAAAAAGCCACGGATATGTTCCTGAAACTGGGTTTCAAGAGCGTGACCATGGACGATATCGCGTGTGAGATGTGCATTTCAAAAAAAACCATCTACAAATATTTCAGCAACAAAGAAATGCTTATCGAGGAAGGCACAGAAGTAGTCCACCAAAAAATCCATGCACTCATGGACGAAGTCATGGCCCAAAACCACAATGCCATCGAAGAGAATTTTAAAATGCGCGAAATGTTCAAGGAAATGTTCAAGTCATTTGACCACTCGCCGGCTTACCAACTTAAAAAACACTATCCGGAAATTTACGAGAAAATGATGGCCAACGAAATCGAAGACTGCTCGAACGTGTTCCGTCAGAATATTGTAAAAGGAATTGCCCAAGGTTTGTACCGCCCGGAAACCGACATTGAAGCGGCAGTGAAATTTTACTACACGCTGATTTTTTCGATCAATGAAAATACGCTGCTAGAAAAAGACGCCTACGAAATGGAATTTAAAGCACTCGAATACCACACCCGAGCCATTGCCACAACGCAGGGCATCGCTGAACTTGAGAAACATCTTAACAATCCTCTATACAACAATCATCTATGAAAAAATCCTTACTAATCACGCTGTTGTTTTTTGCCTCAGTTGCAAATTCGCAGAACGCCAAACAGAGCAGTTATTCGTTCTCTTTGGAGCAGGCCATCAGCCACGCATTGGCGAACAATTACCAAGCGATCAACGCCACTCGCGACATCGAATCGGCCCGTCAGAAAAAATGGGAAACTACCGCTGCGGGTTTGCCTCAAATCAATGCTTCGGTAGGCTATCAGAACAACTTCGAATTGCAAAAGCAGCTTATTCCTGCTCAATTTTTTGGCGGAGAACCTGGAGAATTTGCCGAAGTCGCTTTTGGAACCAAACACACTATGGCCGCTAGTGCTACTTTAAGCCAACTGATTTTCGACGGTTCTTATATTGTGGCTTTGCAAGCTTCGAAAACTTACCTTAAATATTACCAAAACGCCAAGCAGAAAACCGATACCGAAGTGCGCGAAATGGTCGTGAACGCCTACGGTAACGTACTTTTAGCCGAAGAAAGCATTGCGATTTTGGAGAAAAACAAAACCACGCTTTCCAAGACGTTGTTTGATACCGAACAGACTTTCAAGAACGGCTTAATCGAAGAAGAGAATGTCGAACAATTGCAGATTACTTTGGCCTCAGTGAACAGCAATTTAAAAAACACCCAACGTTTGCGCGACATCGCCTACAAAATGCTTAAAATATCTTTAGGAATTGACCTCGGCGCTGATTTGAAACTTACCGACAAGCTCGATAGTTTGTCTGCGGCTAATCTGGCGGCGACTTTTTCACAACAAGGTTTCAATGTAGGCAACAACATCGATTATCAGATGGCTAAAAATTTCGAGGAGCAAAGAACATTAGAACTCAAGTTAGCCCGCAGTAAAGCCTTGCCTAGTCTTGCCGCGAATCTTAATTTCGGATATAATGCGTTCAACGACCAGTTTGCTTTTTTTACTCAAAACCAGAAATGGCTCAACTATTCGAATTTAGGAATAGGCTTGAATGTACCGATTTTCAGTAGCTTCGGCCGTCATGCCAAAACCCAGCAAGCCAAAATTGCTTTGGAGCAAGCCAAAACACAGCTCACACAAACTGAACAGAGCCTAAAACTTCAGTACGAAAGTGCCAAAAGCGAGTACGATTTCAGCGTCGAGGAATATGCCACTGCCAAAAGCAACTTAAACCTGGCCGAACGAATTGAACGCAAACAACAAATTAAATTCACCGAAGGGCTTTCTTCGAGTTTCGATTTCAGCGAAGCCCAACGCCAGTTATATACTGCTCAACAGAGTTACTTGCAATCGATGGTGAACATCATCAACAAGAAAGCTGCACTCGAAAAAATCACCAATTCAAACCCAAAGAACTAACACAATCATCATGAAAAAAATCTTCCTTCTATCCGTATTTACTTTACTCGCGGCTTGTTCGCAGAAAGAAAATAATGCCAGTATCGAGAGCATTTTAGCCTCAAAAGACTTAGCAAAAATTCAAGCGAAAAAATCAGAATTGCAAGCCCAAATGGCGCAAATCGATGAAGTTTTGAAAGTGCTTGACACTGCTAAAGCCGAAGCCTTGGTTTCAATTGAAACCGTGAAAGATACCGTGTTCAATCACTATCTGGAAATCCAAGGAAATGTAGACACTAAAGAGAATATTTTGGTGCAACCTGAAGTTCCCGGAGTTTTGGTTTCCTTAAACGTGAAGGCCGGACAACGCGTGAGCAAAGGACAAATCCTTGGTCGTGTGGACGACGGCGGTGGCAGCCAACAACTCGCGAGTTTGGAAAACCAATACAACTTGGCGAAAACCACTTTTGAAAGACAGAAAAACCTTTGGAACCAAAAAATCGGCTCTGAAATCCAGTTCCTCAACGCACAAACTCAAATGGTCAGCGCACAAAAAGCAGTGGCCCAAGCCAAAGCACAATTGGCCAAAACACTCATCAGAGCACCATTTTCAGGAACCATCGACGAAGTTTTTGTAGAAAGAGGCGAAGTTGTGGCTGCCAGCCCGCAAGGTTTGATGCGCATTGTGAACCTCGGCAATATGTATGTGTCGACGTCGGTACCTGAAACCTATATCGGCAAGTTCAAAGTAGGTACTGAAGTAAGCGTAGAACTCGGTTCGATTGGAAAAACTTATACCGGAAAAGTGCGCCAAATTGCCAGCAGCATCAACCCGAACAATAGAACCTTTGCCATTGAAGTAGCGGTTCCGAACAAAGACAACTTGTTGCGTCCGAATCAGGTGGCCAAACTAAAAATAACCGATTACACCAGTAAAAATGCAATTGTAGTTCCTACCAATGTGATTCAGGAAGACGGACAAAAGAACCAATTTGTTTATGTGGCAGACCAAGTGAAAGGCAAAACTGCCGTAGCCAAGAAAGTAGTAGTGAAAGCCGGACAATCGGCGGGCAATGTAACGGAAATTCTCAGCGGGCTTTCGACTGACGACCAAATTGTGACCGAAGGCGCGAACACCATTTCTGAAGGAATGAAACTCAACTTCTAAAAACAGTTGATGGTTGTTAGTTGATTGATTCGACTGCGCCTGAAACCAGTAACTCTCAATAAATTCAACATTATGAGTCATAAAAAACACGAATTCGGCATATCGAGCTGGGCCGTCGACAACCGCGTCACGGTATATATATTCACGATACTGATTGTCATCACCGGGCTTATTGCCTACATTACGATGCCACGCGAGGATTTCCCGGAAGTCATCGAAAACAAAATTTATATCTCGTCGGTTTTCCCGGGAAACTCGGCTGAAGATGTAGAGAAACTGATTGTCAAACCGCTCGAGAAAGAACTCAAGAACATCAGCGGTGTGAATAAAATTACTTCGTCATCGCTTCAAGATTACGGAATGATTGTCGTAGAATTTGACGACGATGTCACCATCGAACAAGCCAAAGAGAAAACCAAAGACAAAGTCGATTTGGTCAAAGCCGATACCGACTGGCCAAACTTAGACAACGGCGGAAAAGTAGAACCGAGCGTATTCGATTTGAACATTTCCGAAGAAGTGCCGATTTTGAACATCAACCTGCAAGGAAACTACACCACGCAGCAACTCAAAGATTACGGCAAACTCATCGAAGACGACCTGGAAGAAATCTCAGAGGTTAAAGACGTAGTGATTTTAGGTGTCGATGACAAAGAAGTCGAAATCGCCGTCGATATCATGAAAATGACCGCCGCACAAGTATCGTTCGACGAAATCCAGAACGCGGTGAAATACGAGAACATGACACTTTCGGGCGGAAACCTCATCTCGCAAGGTTCTAGAAACAACATCCGGATTACCGGTGAAATCAAAGATCCAAAAGAACTTGAAAATGTAATTGTGAAATCGTTTGGCGGAACGGTTTATCTGAAAGACATCGCCAAGGTGAGTTTCAAAGAAAAAGAAAAAACCACTTACGCTCGTGAAAGCGGCAAAGAAGTCGTGATGCTCAATGTCAAGAAACGTTCGAACACCAACATGATTTCGGCAATCGAGCAAGTGAAAGAACGACTTGAAAAAGCGAAAGAATCGTACTTGCCCGCAGACTTGCAAATCAAACTCACCAACGACCAATCTTCACGCGTAGAGCACCAAGTAGACGAACTCTCGAACCACATTATTTTCGGGATTATTCTGGTAATGATTGTGCTGATGTTCACCATGGGATTGCGCAACTCGTTGTTTGTGGGTGCTGCGATTCCGCTCTCGATGATGATTGCCTTCAGTATTCTTTCCGCTTCAGGATTGACGCTTAATACTATGGTGTTGTTCGGACTGGTCATGGGACTCGGAATGCTCGTTGACGACGGTATTGTGGTGGTAGACAACGTATTTGCCAACATGAAAAAAGGCATGGACCGTTACCACGCGTCGAAAATCGGTATTGGCGAGATTGCTTGGCCGGTAATTTCATCGACAGCAACCACGCTGATGGCTTTTCTCCCATTTTTATTGTGGCCGGGAACGATGGGTAAATTCATGCGCTATTTCCCGATCACTCTAACGGTAACTTTAACTGGTTCGTTGTTCGTGGCGATGGTCATCAACGCAGCGATGACAGGCGGCTCAATGGATATTGAAGACAAAAATGTGAGTAAGAAATCGGCCAAACGTTACTCGATTATCTTTACCATTATCGCAGTAATTTTCGTGGTGTTGGGCAATATGTATGATTCGAAACTCATGCGTGCCATTGGGCATATCGCCATTATTTCGTTTGCGCTGATGTGGGCGTATCGCCTAAAAATTTATCAGTGGACTCAGGATTTCCAGCACAGTTTCTTCCCGAGAATGGAACAGAAATACATGCGCTTTTTGTCAAACATACTCGAAGGCAGAAAAGCTTGGATGGCGCTAGTTGGTATTATTGTAATGTTGTTCCTTTCTGTGGTTCTTGTAGGTATTTTCCCGAGGAAAGTATTGTTCTTCCCAGAGAATATCCCGAACCAAGTGATTGCGTACATCGAATATCCGCAAGGAACCGATATCGAGAAAACCAACAAGGCGACGCTGTTCATGGAGAAACAGATTATCGATATCATGAAGAAATATGTCGATCCGAAAACCAAGGAAAATTACTTGGCCGAAAGTATCGTTTCGCAAGTGGGCGTCGGTGCCGGAAACCCTAATGTCGATGCCGGTTCGCAAGCCGAAACACCTTATAAAGGAAAAGTAACTGTCAATTTCTCGGAGTTCAAATTCCGTCGCGGTATCAACACGGCTGATATTTTGGAGGAAATCCGCGGTAAAGTCAAAGGAATTCCGGGCGCACTAGTAACCGTTGAAAAAGATGCCGCCGGGCCGCCTTCAGGTTATCCGATCAGTGTGCAATTAACCGGCCTTGATTATGAGAAAATGCTCAAGGAAGCCGATAAAATGATCGCTTATCTGAACTCGAAAAACATTCCGGGTATTGAGCGTTTGCAAGTTGATGTGAACAAGGAAAGCCCAGAACTTGAAGTAAAAGTTGATCGTGTGAATGCCGGAAGCCTCGGGGTTTCTACCGGACAACTGGGTTTCAATTTGCGTCGTTCGGTTTATGGTCAGGAAATTTCAACTTATAAAGAAGGTGATGACGATTACAACATAGTGATGCGAATGCAGGAAGACCAGCGCAAGAACGAAAGCATTTTATTCAACCAGTCGCTTACTTTCCGCAACCAGAATAACGGGCAAATTGTTCAGGTGCCGATTTCCGGAGTTTCCAGCACTGAGAAAACCAACACCTACAACATGATCAAGCGCAAGAATCAGAAGCGCGTGATGACGATTTACTCGAATGTACTTACCGGCTATAATGCCGACGCAATCTCCAAACAAATTGCTTCCGACTTGGCCAGTTACCAAATGCCGAAAGACATTACTTATTCGTTCTCGGGCGAGCAAGAAGAACAGGGCAAAAACCAGAGTTTCTTGATGTATGCGTTGTTCTTGGCACTGGCCGGAATCATGATTATCATCGTGTTGCAGTTCAACTCGGTGTCGAAAACGATTGTGATTTTATTCACGGTACTGCTGAGTTTCTCTGGAGTATTCTACGGATACGTCATCGCCAACATGGATTTCGTAATCCTGATGACCATGATGGGAATTATCTCGCTGGCGGGAATCGTAGTGAAGAACGGAATCGTTTTGATGGACTTCTTCGTACTCTTGCTCGATGAGAAAGTACATGCGAAAGATGTGAAGTCTCACGACGACCTGACTCTAGAGGAAATCAAAGAAGTGATTATCGAATCTGGGAAATCGCGACTGCGCCCGGTATTGCTGACGGCTTTAACGGCTGTGTTAGGTTTGATTCCGCTCGCAATTGGTTTGAACTTTGACTTCTTCTCACTAATCACCGATTTGAACCCACACATTTTCTTGGGTGGAGACAACGTGATTTTCTGGGGGCCACTCGCCTGGACCATCATCTTCGGATTGACTTACGCCACCGTGCTCACTTTGATCATGGTTCCGGTAATGTTCTATTTGGTGAAACGCGTGAAATATTGGTTGCGCGACAGAAGGCTCAGAAATGCTGTTGTTGATGAGGAATAAAATCAAACACGAATGGCGCGAATTAACACGAATGAAATAATGTTAATTAGTGCCATTCATTTTGAAACCAATAAGTTAAACACGAATTAGTGAAAATTAGTGCCATTCGTGTTACACCAAAAAAAGAACCCGCTCGAAATGAAGCGGGTTCTTTCTTATTATTAACTTATTCTATTCTAATTGTTGCTAACTAGTGCAATTTGATTGTTGGTATATTCTACCTGACTGGTTTTGTTGTCGTTCCAGAAGATCCATCTTCCGGTTTTTTCGCCTTTGGTATATTCGCCAACTGATTTTTTGTTGCCGTTCATATCATAAGCGACCCATTTCCCGTCTGGTTTGCCGTCTGTGAAGAAACCTTGTTGTTGGATTTGGCCGTTATCGTAATAGTAAGTAGCTTTTACTTGGTTGCCCACGACTTCAAGTTGTGGTTCTTTTTGGGCGAAAGTCACTGCAGAAATCAGTAAAGCGCCGAGGATCATCATCTTTTTCATAATTGTAGGTTTTTGTGGTTCAACATTCTTCACCAAAATTAGCGATTTATTTACATTGAGCAAACTTTCGCTTAACAATTTGGTAACATTGACTAAAAACTTAACATTGGAAATTTTGAAAAACCTCGGGAAGGCTTTACAGGAAAGCGATACGAAGCTTTGACTAAAAGTGACAAAATTTATTATTTCATTTGAAAAACCCCTGATTTGCTTCTATTTTCTAGGGTATTGTCTTAAATACAACTGATATTGTTTTCTATTCCAGAGGTAAACAATAACGATACAGCCCAATAACAATATAGAATATATGAGCGCGGCTGAATGAATGTGTTTGTAAGCATCGCTATGATGGATCAACAGCCACATCACCGTAGAAACCATTCCGGCATAAACCAAACAAAGGCTAAATACTTGACCCATATATTGATGAAACCGACTCCATTTTATGGGCAAACGGTATAATACAGCATACCACGGTTGCCTTTCTCCGAGATAAGTGTAAGCGGCCAGATTACCGAATGTGTAACCCGCGCTTTGGGGCAACAAATTTTCAGGCCGAAAGACCGATTGGTGAAAAGCCCATAAAACATAAAGTGTCAGCAGTCCGATAACCAGCAGCAAAGCCGGCCAGTTCAGGCCCAAAACACTAACCAATGGATTGGCTTCATGGCTTAAATCGGGCGTTAGTAAATAGGTACAGTAAGCATCGTAAATCCTGCTGCCCAAAATCCAGAGCGAAGTGAGTGCGAATTGAATGTGTTTGTTCATGTCGTTTTTGTTTTTTTACGGCCAGAAAGTATCCGAGATTATCCAAACGTTACAACGCTGCGGTAAAAACTATTTCAGGAACCAAAAAATACTTCATCCCATAGCGATTCGCCGATTTGAGACCAACGCGTTAAGGATGGCAGCGGCATCCTGCGACAAACTTGGCGCAGATAGAGCGAACAGCCTGACCCGTAGGGAAACGCCCAAAAGAAAAATATGTTCCCGATTGGAGTAATATATATGGTGACAGTTTGCTAAATTTGCACACTAAAATTTCTCACATGTACAGAAGTCATACTTGCGGCGAACTCAGCGCGAAAAACATTGGTAACGAAGTCACACTAGCGGGCTGGGTGCAAAAATCAAGGGATAAAGGTTTTATGAATTGGGTTGATTTGCGCGATCGCTACGGCATTACGCAATTGGTTTTTGACGAAAGCCGCACCGAGAAAACCGTTTTTGAAAAAGCCAAAACGTTGGGCCGCGAATTCGTAATTCAGATCAAAGGCACCGTGATTGAACGCGAGTCGAAAAACCCGAATATGGCTACCGGTGAAATTGAGATTTTAGTAACTGAACTGAATATTCTCAATGCAGCGATTACTCCGCCATTTACGATTGAAGATGAAACCGACGGCGGAGAAGACATCCGGATGAAATACCGCTACTTGGATATCCGTAGAAATCCTGTAAAAAACAGTTTGTTGTTCCGTCACCAAGTTGCAATGGAAGTGCGCAAATACCTTTCTGAGCAAGGTTTCTGTGAAGTGGAAACACCTTATTTGATTAAATCGACTCCGGAAGGCGCTCGTGATTTCGTGGTGCCGAGCCGCATGAACCCAGGACAATTTTATGCTTTGCCGCAATCGCCACAAACCTTCAAACAATTGTTGATGGTAGGCGGTATGGACAAATATTTCCAGATTGTGAAGTGTTTCCGCGACGAAGATTTGCGCGCTGACCGTCAGCCGGAATTTACCCAAATCGATTGCGAGATGGCTTTTGTGGAGCAAGAAGACATTCTGAATGTTTTTGAAGGATTGACACGTCATTTACTCAAAGAACTCAAAGGCATTGAAGTGGATAAATTCCCGAGAATGACCTACGAGCACGCGATGAAAACCTACGGCAACGACAAACCGGACATCCGTTTCGGGATGGAATTCGGCGAACTCAACGCTGTGGCGCAACATAAAGATTTCGGCGTGTTCAATTCGGCCGAACTTGTGGTCGGAATTGCCGCTTCGGGCTGCGGTGAAATGACCCGAAAAGAAATCGACGCCTTGATTGATTGGGTGAAACGACCGCAGATTGGCGCTTCAGGAATGGTGTATGTGAAATGCAACGAAGACGGCAGTTATAAATCATCGGTCGATAAATTCTACGACCAAGACGATTTGAAAAAATGGGCCGAAGCTACAGGTGCAAAATCAGGCGATATGATTTTCGTGCTTTCCGGCGGCGCTGATAAAACCAGAACGCAACTTTCCGCTTTGAGAATGGAACTGGCTACAAGATTAGGCTTAAGAAAACCGCATGAATTTGCTCCGCTGTGGGTAGTGGATTTCCCGCTGTTGGAAAAAGATGAAGAGAGCAACCGTTGGCACGCAATGCACCATCCGTTCACTTCGCCGAAACCTGAAGACATGAAACTGCTCGAAACCGATCCAGGGAAAGTTCGCGCGAATGCTTATGATATGGTTTTAAACGGAAATGAAATCGGCGGAGGTTCGATTAGAATTCACGACAAAGAAACCCAACAGTTGATGTTCAGATATTTAGGTTTTTCTGAAGAAGAAGCGAAAAATCAGTTCGGCTTTTTGATGGATGCGTTCCAGTTTGGTGCGCCGCCACATGGTGGATTGGCTTTCGGACTCGATCGTTTGGTGGCAATTCTCGGTGGGCAGGAAACCATTCGTGATTTTATTGCTTTCCCGAAAAACAACTCCGGCCGCGATGTGATGATCGATGCGCCTTCGGTGATTGATAACGCCCAATTGGATGAACTTCACATAAGATTAAACTTGCAATAAACATCAAAATAGCCGCGAAATCAGAGCCTTGGGCCGACAATAATTTAGAAAAAAATCATTTTCGGAATAGCAAATCTTTAAAATCCGTTTTGGAAACTTTCAAAATACTGTAAATCAATAATTTTTACGAAAAATTAATACCTGACTGATTTTCGTATACATTTAAAGATTACATTTGTCGCATTATCAATTTTATTACAAATACAATGCGTACAGGTACAGTTAAATTTTTCAATGAATCAAAAGGATACGGATTCATTACAGACGAAGAAACAGGAAAAGACATCTTCGTCCATGCTTCAGGAATCAAAGCGGAAGAACTTCGCGAAGGAGACCGAGTAAGCTATGAAGAAGAAGAAGGAAGAAAAGGTAAAGTAGCTGCCCAAGTGGTAACTATCGACTAAAGATATATTATTTTTTGTTGCCTGAATGGTGTACGCTCCAATTGATTTTGGGGCGTTTTTTTATTTATACCGGAACCATTTACAATCCTTATTTATAATCAATAAAAATTAGAAGTTGCTTTTGGCTATTTTGCCACGAATTTTGATTTTTTCGTTGCTATTTAATTCCTGACAGTTATCTTTGTGCTGGAAAATTTTAAACCCGTTTGAGCAGTATGCAATCCAATCAATTAGACTATTTCCCGATCCTGATGCAGATGCTTTTGGCAGTTGGATTTGTAGTGGGAACCATTATCATTTCAGGCAAATTAGGCCCGAGAAGATCCTCAAAAGTGAAAGACGAAAATTTCGAGTGCGGAATCGAATCTGTTGGAAATGCCCGTATTCCGTTTTCGGTCAAATATTTCTTAGTGGCGATTCTTTTTGTGCTTTTTGATGTGGAGGTTATTTTCCTCTATCCTTGGGCAATTAATTTCAAAAGTTTAGGCATCGAAGGCATGATTAAGATGGTCGTGTTCATGATGCTTTTGCTGGTAGGGTTTTTCTACATCATCAAGAAAAAAGCGCTCGAGTGGGAATAACAAATGAATGTTAAAACAGAATTTAAAAGTGCCATTGGCGTTCTGTGTCCAACGTTTATCAATTCAAATTTAAAACAATGAGCAATTCAAAAATAAATATGGTTGAACCGCCCGAAGGCATTGTAGGTGAAGGATTCTTCGCTACCAAGCTCAACGATGTGGTGGGTTTGGCACGCGCTAATTCGCTTTGGCCTTTGCCTTTTGCCACTTCGTGCTGCGGTATTGAATTCATGGCGACGATGGCTTCGCATTATGACTTAGCGCGTTTCGGTTCCGAGCGCGTGAGTTTTTCGCCCAGACAGGCCGATATGTTGATGGTCATGGGAACGATTTCCAAGAAAATGGCCCCGATTCTCCGTCAAGTTTACGAGCAAATGTCCGAGCCAAGATGGGTAATTTCTGTCGGTGCTTGTGCTTGTTCTGGAGGAATTTTCGATACCTATTCCGTATTGCAAGGCATCGACAAAGTAATTCCGGTGGATGTTTACGTTCCGGGTTGCCCGCCAAGACCAGAGCAAATCGTAGACGGCGTGATGAAATTACAGGAACTCGTCAAATCAGAATCAGTCAGAAGAAGAAGTTCACCAGAATACCAAGAACTACTGGCTTCGTATAATATCAAATAGCAAAATGGCTTTAGAAAACAACGAGATTCAAAACAAACTGACCCAAACTTTTGGTGACAAAGTAAGGAATTTCCACCAGGAAAGAGATCTTTTTTCGTTTGAAATGGATGCCGAAATCAACACTGCAGTCATTTTGTTCTTAAAAAATGATGACGCATTACGGTTCAACTTTCTGACCTCGCTTTTCACCATTCATTTCCCAGATGATCCGGATGTGAACCGCCAATTCGCCGTTACTTACTTGATGCACAATTGGTACGAAAACAAACGCATCCGCATCCGCACTTTTATCAGTTCGGAAAAACCGGAAATCAAAACCATATCGAATATTTTTCCTGCCGCCAACTGGATGGAGCGCGAATCTTATGACTTTTTTGGCGTCGATTTCAAAGGCCATCAGCAACTCAAGCGCATCCTCAACATGGACGAGATGATCTCGCACCCGATGCGCAAGGAATTCCCAATGGAAGACAGTGGCCGCACCGACAAAGACGACCGTTTCTTCGGAAGAACCACGATCAATTTATAATTTATACGAGCTATAAATGTCAGAACTATTATTACCACCGGAGCACCGTTACGCTAAGATTATCAAGGAAAGACACAATGAAGACGGCAGTGAACTCTCGATCCTGAACCTAGGTCCGACGCACCCCGCTACCCACGGTATTTTCCAGAATATATTGCTCATGGACGGCGAGCGGATTTTAGAAGCTGAGCCTACTGTGGGTTACATTCACCGCGCGTTTGAAAAAATTGCTGAAAACCGACCCTTCTACCAAATCACGCCACTAACCGACCGCATGAACTATTGCTCGTCGCCGATTAACAATATGGGTTGGTGGATGACCATTGAGAAAATGCTCGGAGTGGAAGTACCTAAGCGCGCGCAATACCTGCGGGTGATTGTAATGGAACTTGCCAGAATCACCGACCATTTGATCTGCAACTCGATTTTGGGTGTAGATACCGGAGCTTATACCGGATTCCTTTATGTGTTCCAGTTCCGCGAGAAAGTTTATGAAATCTACGAAGAAATCTGCGGGGCACGTTTGACGACGAACATGGGAAGAATTGGAGGTTTCGAAAGAGATTGGTCTGAGGAAGCTTTCAGAAAACTCAACGTTTTTCTAGAAGAATTCCCGGTAGCTTGGAAAGAATTTGAAAACCTTTTCGAAAGAAATAGAATTTTTATTGATAGAACGGTAAACGTAGGCGCTATTTCAGCAGAACAAGCGATGGCTTACGGTTTTACAGGCCCGAACCTGCGCGCAGCCGGAGTCGATTATGACGTTCGTGTGGCGCATCCTTATTCGTCTTATGAAGATTTTGAATTCTCTGTTCCGGTAGGAAAATCAGGCGATACTTATGACCGTTTCTGTGTGCGCAACGCCGAGGTTTGGGAAAGTATCAGCATCATCAAACAAGCTTTGGCGAAATTGCCTGAAGGCCCTTACCATGCAGATGTTCCTGATTATTACTTGCCTCCGAAAGAAGACGTTTATACCACTATGGAATCTTTGATTTACCACTTCAAAATTGTTATGGGCGAAGTGCCTGTTCCGGTGGCTGAAGTGTATCACTCCGTGGAAGGTGGCAACGGCGAGCTGGGATTTTATTTAGTAACTGACGGAAGCCGAACCCCATACCGTTTGCATTTCCGCCGCCCTTGTTTTATCTATTATCAGGCCTATCCCGAAATGATCAAAGGCGCGATGTTATCCGATGCGATTGTTATCTTATCTAGTTTGAATGTGATTGCCGGAGAGCTGGATGCCTAATAAAAAATAGAGATGGAAAGAAAACACTACACGCAGCAAATCAATATCACCGACGCCTTAATGGCAAGAATCAACGAGCTTTTGAGCCATTATCCGTCAGACAAACGCAAGTCGGCTTTGCTTCCGATTCTGCACGAAGTTCAGGATGCGCATGACAACTGGCTTAGCATCGAGTTGCAGGACAAAGTCGCGGAAATCATTGGCATCAAACCAGTAGAAGTCTACGAGGTCGTTACTTTTTATACCATGTTCAACCAACGCCCAATCGGCAAATACATGTTCGAGTTCTGCCAAACTTCTCCGTGTTGTTTGAATGGCGTGGAGAATTTAATGGATTATACCTGCAACAAACTTGGTGTGAAAGTAGGCGAGCCAACAGCAGACGGTATGTTCGAAGTACGCGGTGTAGAATGTTTGGGCGCTTGTGGTTATGCCCCTATGATGCAGCTCGGCGATTTCTACCAAGAACATTTAACCGAAGAAAAAATCGACCAGCTCATTGCTGATTGCCGAGATAACAAAATCACGTTACACGATAAATAATATGTCACAGAAAATATTATTAGACAAGATTAACGTTCCGGGCATCAAGACCTACGAAGTGTACCGCAAAGAAGGTGGTTATACTTCCGTGGAAAAAGCCCTGAAAAAACTCACGCCAGACGAAGTAGTCGAAGAAGTGAAAACTTCCGGATTGCGCGGTCGTGGTGGCGCCGGTTTCCCTGCCGGAATGAAGTGGAGTTTCATCGACAAGAAATCAGGCAAACCCAGACATTTGGTTTGCAACGCCGATGAATCGGAACCGGGTACTTTCAAAGACCGTTTCCTGATGGAATACATTCCGCACTTGCTCATCGAAGGCATGATCGTTTCGAGTTATGCTTTGGGCGCGAATCTTTCCTATATATATATCCGCGGGGAATATATGTGGGTGTACAAAATTTTAGAAAGAGCCATCGCCGAAGCCAAAGCGGCCGGTTGGTTGGGAAAAAATATCTTAGGCTCCGGTTATGATTTGGATTTATACGTTCAAATCGGTGGCGGCGCTTACATTTGCGGAGAAGAAACGGCTCTGATTGAATCACTCGAAGGCAAAAGAGGAAACCCAAGAATCAAACCGCCATTTCCGGCAGTTTCAGGACTTTGGGCCAATCCGACGGTAGTGAATAACGTAGAAACGATTGCCGCCGTACCTTGGATTGTCAACAATTCAGGAGCCGATTACGCGAAAATTGGAATCGGGCGCTCTACCGGAACCAAGCTGATTTCTGCTTCAGGAAATATCAAAAAACCTGGCGTTTACGAAATTGATTTGGGCCTTAGCGTTTACGAGTTCATGAACTCTGACGAATATTTGGGCGGCATGAGCACCGACCGTCCACTCAAAGCTTTCGTTCCCGGAGGAAGTTCCGTGCCGATTTTACCTGCGCACTTAATTTACAAAACCGCAGCCGGTGAAGACCGTTTAATGACTTACGAATCCCTAAGCGACGGTGGTTTTGCTACCGGTTCGATGCTGGGTTCCGGCGGATTCATCGTTTATGACGACCGCGCCTGCATCGTGCGCAACACTTGGAATTTCTCCAGATTCTACCATCACGAAAGCTGTGGGCAATGTTCGCCTTGCCGCGAAGGAACCGGTTGGTTAGAGAAAGTTTTACACAGAATTGAAAACGGTCATGGCCGCGAAGAAGATATCGAATTGTTGTGGAGCATTCAGAGCAAGATTGAAGGCAACACCATTTGCCCTTTGGGTGATGCCGCTGCTTGGCCCGTAGCTGCTGCGATTCGACATTTCAAAGAAGAATTCGAATACCACATCCGTTTTCCGGAAAAAATCAAAAACAGAGACCACTTTGTGGCCGAGCCTTTCGAAAAGGTGCGCCACTTGGTTTCTAATGTAACAGTATAAAAAGTTGACTGTTGATGGTTGGTAGCTGATGGATTTCCGCAAACTAACAACCGACAACCAACAACCAACAACTATAAATATGAAAGTAACTATAGACGGTCAAAGTATCGAAGTCGAACCGGGAACCACCATCCTTCAGGCCGCGCGCATGATTGGTGGCGAAGTGGTACCGCCGGCGATGTGCTATTATTCAAAACTCAAAGGAAGCGGTGGAAAATGCCGTTGCTGCTTGGTGGAAGTTTCCAAAGGAAGTGAAGCCGACCCAAGACCGATGCCCAAACTAATGGCCTCGTGCGTCACTGGTTGCATGGACGGTATGGAAGTCAACAGCAAATCTTCGGAACGAGTTCAAGAAGCTAGAAAATCAGTAACAGAATTCCTGCTGATCAATCACCCGCTGGATTGCCCGATTTGCGACCAGGCCGGAGAATGTGATTTGCAGAATTTGAGCTTCGAACACGGAAAATCTAAGACTAGATTCATAGAAGAGAAAAGAACTTTCGAACCGGAAGATATCGGCCCGAACATTCAGCTTCACATGAACCGTTGCATTTTGTGCTACCGTTGCGTAATGGTGGCCGACCAATTGACTGACAACCGCGTACATGGTGTAATGGATCGCGGCGATCATTCGAACATTTCAACTTGCATCTCTAAAGCCATCGATAACGAGTTCTCCGGAAACATGATCGATGTTTGCCCAGTTGGCGCATTGACTGACAAGACTTTCCGATTCAAATCAAGAGTTTGGTTCAACAAGCCTTACAACGCACACCGAAACTGCGACAAATGCTGCGGAAAAACCACCGTCTGGATGTTCGGCGACGAAATTCAAAGAGTAACCGGCCGCAAAGATGAATATCACGAAGTAGAGGAATTTATCTGCAACGAGTGCCGTTTCGACCACAAAGACCCGAAAGACTGGGTGATTGAAGGCCCGCGCAAATTCGAAAAAGATTCGGTCATCAATCAAAACAATTACACCAGAAAACTCGACAAAGTAGAAATCGCTACTGAGAAAAATATTCTTTTAGGCCGCGAGGTCGACCGCAAGAAAATCAGTATGAAAACCACACCGCTGACCGAAGAAGACATTATCAATCAGAAAAATCTAGGAAACCATGGATAGTGCATTTGTGATTGAAAAGAGCGTCATTATTGTAGTGGTGTTTGCCATTACGATGCTCATGGCCATGTATTCTACTTTGGCAGAACGTAAAATCGCGGCTTGGCTGCAAGACCGTATTGGGCCTAATAGAGCCGGAATCGGTGGAATTTTGCAACCGCTTGCTGATGGTTTGAAATTGTTTTCTAAAGAAGAATTTTTCCCGAACACGCCTAACCGTTTTTTATTCGTTGTTGGGCCTGCCATTGCGATGAGCACTGCTTTGATGACTAGCGCGGTGATTCCGTGGGGCGACAAATTGCACCTTTTCGGAAAAGACATTATTCTGCAGGCGACCGATATCGATGTGGCTTTACTGTATGTTTTCGGAGTGATTTCCGTGGGCGTTTACGGCATCATGATCGGAGGCTGGGCATCGAACAATAAATTCTCCTTGATGGGCGCGGTTCGTGCGGCTTCGCAAATGGTTTCTTACGAAATAGCGATGGGACTTTCAGTCATTGCTCTATTGATGATGACCGGTTCGTTGAGCTTAAGGGAAATTTCTGCGCAGCAATCCGGTATGCACTGGAATGTATTTTACCAACCGTTGTCTTTCTTGATTTTCTTGATTTGCGCGTTTGCAGAAACCAACCGTACCCCTTTTGATTTGGCCGAGTGTGAATCGGAACTCATTGGTGGTTATCATACTGAATATTCGTCGATGAAAATGGGATTCTACCTGTTTGCTGAATATGCGAATATGTTTATCTCTTCGACGATTTTGGCTGTGTTGTTCTTCGGTGCGTATAATTATCCGGGAATGGCTTGGGCTGTGGAGCACTGGGGCGTGAACATCGCCAACGTGATTGGAATTGCGGTATTGTTTGCTAAGATTTGCTTCTTCATCTTTTTCTATATGTGGGTAAGATGGACGATTCCGAGATTCCGTTATGACCAATTGATGCATTTGGGCTGGAGGATTTTAATACCGCTTTCGATTGCCAATATTATCATCACCGGAATTGTGATTTTAAGACATGACATCGCCGCCTATTTGGGCATGTAAAATAGAAGTGTGGGGAAATACACATAAAAAAGTTTCCACTATCAACGCCAAACAGATTTTTTATGGAAAACGGAGTAATCCCAAAAGAAGTGATTACTGATAAAATTTATTTCATCAGGAATCAGAAAGTGATGTTAGACCGAGATTTAGCAACGCTTTACGGAGTAGAAACCAAAAGAGTGAACGAACAAATCAAGCGGAACAGCGCGCGATTTCCGGACAACTTTATGTTTCAGCTCACCGAAGAAGAATTTCAAAACTTGAAGTCGCAAAATGCGACTTCAAGTTGGGGCGGTTCCAGAAAGTTGCCTTATGCATTTACCGAACACGGGATTTTGCAACTGGCTAATGTGTTGAAAAGCGAACAGGCAACACAAATGAGCATCCGGATTATTGAAGTTTTTGTAAGTCTGCGGGATTACCTGCTGACCAACATAAACCTCAAAATCGAGCTTGAGGAAATAAAAAAGAAACTCGTGAACCACGACAAGAATATAGAATTGGTTTTTTCGTATCTCGATGAACTGATTCAAAAACAAGAAACGAAAACCGAGCGAACAAAAATAGGTTACAAACAAAACTGAATGACAGCACAGCAGCCCTAGCCCCGATAGCAGCGGCATCCTTTTGTGAAGCATAGCGGAACAAAAGATATAGCGGATAGCGGGACCAAGCTTCTGAAAAAATAAAAACAACAAAATGAGTATAGCATCTATATCATTATCGGGCCGGAAAAAGCAGGTTTCCAACAAGGAAATGTCTTTCTTGGAGCGACTTTACCTGGTAGCGATCATCAAAGGACTAATCATTACCATCAAGCATTTATTCTCGCGCAAAGTGACGATCCAATATCCGGAACAAGTGCGCCCGATGAGCCCGGTTTATCGCGGACAACACATGCTCAAACGCGACGAACAAGGCCGTGAGAACTGCACTGCCTGCGGATTGTGTGCCTTGTCTTGCCCAGCAGAAGCCATTACAATGACCGCTGCCGAAAGAAAGCCCGAGGAAAAACATTTGTACCGCGAAGAAAAATACGCTTCGGTCTACGAAATCAATATGTTGCGCTGCATCTTCTGCGGATTGTGTGAGGAAGCTTGCCCGAAAGACGCGATTTACCTGACCGAATCTAAAGTGCTCGTGCCTTCGAGCTACAAGCGCGAGGATTTCATCTTCGGCAAAGACAAATTGGTGATGCCGTTGGAAATGGCGATGAAAAATGCTCAATCTAAAACCGTTAACTAATGTCAATCATTACTATCCTTTTTTGCGTGTTATCGGCTATTACTTTGGCCACGGCGTTTTTGACCATTTTCACCAAAAACCCTATTCACTCTGCGATTTACCTGGTAATCTGTTTCTTCTCGATTGCCGGCCATTACCTTTTACTGAATTCACAGTTTTTGGCGATTGTGCATATTATCGTGTATTCCGGGGCGATCATGATTCTGTTCCTTTTTACAATTATGCTCATGAACCTCAACAAGGAAGACGAAGTACACAAACCGCGCGTGACCCGATGGGCGGCCGTGATTTTGTTTTGTTTGATGTGTTTGGTTTTGATTGGAATCTTCGTGAACTCGAAACCGATTGTGGGCGAATATACCTCCACCGGTGAAGATTACCAATCGATTAAAGTACTCGGAAAAGTGCTGCTCAACGAATATATGGTGCCGTTTGAATACGCGTCAATTTTGTTGTTGACCGCGATGATCGGAACCGTGTTATTGTCTAAAAAAGAAAAATCAGAGAAATAAGATGAATAATATCTTAAACCATATCGGTATAGAAAACTACATTTTCCTGAGCGTCATTTTGTTCTGCATTGGCGTGTTCGGAGTGTTGTACAGAAGAAACGCCATCATCGTGTTCATGTCAATCGAAATCATGCTCAACGCGGTGAATTTGTTGTTCGTGGCTTTCTCGACCTATCATCAGGATGCGCAAGGACAAGTGTTCGTGTTTTTCTCAATGGCAGTAGCAGCGGCAGAAGTAGCAGTCGGGCTGGCCATTCTGGTCTCGATTTTCAGGAATTTAGGCTCGATCGATATCGATAACCTCAAAAAACTAAAAGGATAATTTTCTATGGATACTACTTTAGCTTTAGTCTTGGTATTGGCTCCGTTTGCGGGTTTCTTAATCAATGTTTTCTTCGGGAAAACTTTGGGTAAATCCGTATCGGGAACCATCGGAACTTTATCCGTAGCGGTTTCTTTTGTGGTGTCGCTGATGCTTTTCATGCAGGTGAATGCAACGAAAACCCCAATTCAAATCGCGCTTTTTGATTGGATTCAAGTCGGGAATTTCAAAGTCGATTTCGGATTTTTATTAGACCAATTGTCATTGTTGTGGCTTTTGTTCGTAACAGGAATTGGTTCGTTGATCCACCTGTACTCAATCAGTTACATGCACGACGATGAGAAAATGCATACGTTTTTTGCTTACCTGAACCTGTTCGTTTTCTTTATGATCACGCTTGTGGTCGGAAGTAACTTGTTGATTATGTTCATCGGTTGGGAAGGCGTCGGACTCTGCTCCTATTTATTGATCGGTTTCTGGTACAAAAACCAAGAATACAACGATGCCGCTAAAAAAGCATTCATCATGAACCGTATCGGTGATCTAGGATTGTTGATCGGAATTTTCATCCTGGGCGCCGCATTTTCTACAGTCGATTTCGCTACATTGAAAACGGCACTAGAAACTTCTAACAGTGTGAATCCGAACTGGATTGTACTCGCGGCTTTGGCCTTGTTCATCGGCGCTTGCGGTAAATCGGCACAGATTCCTTTATATACTTGGCTTCCGGATGCGATGGCTGGCCCAACTCCGGTTTCGGCGTTGATCCACGCGGCAACGATGGTAACCGCCGGTATTTTCATGGTCACCAGAATGAACTTTTTGTTCTCCTTGACGCCAGAAGTACAAACAATTATTGCTGTCATAGGCGCTGCAACTGCTTTGGTAGCGGCCACGATTGCACTGGTTCAGAACGATATTAAAAAAGTACTCGCATATTCCACCGTTTCCCAATTGGGCTTGATGTTTCTGGCTTTGGGCTGTGGTGCTTATCAAGTAGCGGTTTTCCATGTCATCACGCACGCTTTCTTTAAAGCTTGTTTGTTCCTGGGTTCGGGCTCGGTGATCCACGCTTTGCACGGCGAGCAAGACATGCGCAGAATGGGCGGGCTCAAAAAAGTGATGCCGATTACTTATATCACAATGTTAATTTCAAGTTTAGCGATTTCAGGGATTTTCCCGCTGGCCGGTTTCTGGTCCAAAGATGAAATCCTGATGACGGCTTTCCACCACAATATTGCACTTTGGGTGATTGGTTCGATAGCTTCGATCATGACAGCTTTCTATATGTTCCGTTTGATGTTCCTTACTTTCTGGAAAGATTTCCGCGGCACGGAAGAGCAGAAACACCATTTGCACGAGAGCCCAAAACTCATTACCATTCCGTTGATTATTTTGGCGATTCTGGCTGCTATCGGTGGCGCAATCAATTTGCCTGGAAACGCTTGGCTCAACCATTATTTGGCGCCTTTATTTTCAGTGGCACACCAAGAACATGTGTTGGGCACGACTGAATACATGCTCATGGGAATTGCTTTAGCTGGTGGAATCATCGGTATTGCCATAGCTTATATGAAATACGCCAAACAAGGACAATTGCCTGAAGAAGACGCACAGATTACTGGCTTTTCAAAAGTGCTTTACGATAAATATTACGTCGATGAAGTTTACGAATTTCTATTTGTAAAGCCCATCAACGCCCTATCACGCTTTTTCCGTGATTATATCGAAACCGCGGTTTCAGGTTTTGTTTTCGGACTGGGCAAAGCCACTATGGTGCTCGGTGCACAAGGCCGCAAAGTGCAGAACGGAAACATCGGTTTGTATTTGTTCTTCTTTGTTTTGGGAGTTATCGCGATCATTTCCTATTTATTCTTAGCTCAATAATTTATACTGATGGATGTCATTTACTTATTAGTTCTTCTTTTAGTCGGCGCACTGGCCACTTACCTTTCGGGAGACAAACTCGCTTCTAAAGTAGCTTTGCTGTTTTCCCTTGGTGCTTTTGGCTACAGCCTCTATCTATTGAACCTACTGGAAGCCGGAGTGAACCTGGATTACACCGCCGCCTGGATTACCAAGCCTAATATCGCGTTCGCTTTAAAGACCGACGGTTTGGCGATGGCAATGTTGTTGCTGACCACGGCACTGACTCCGATGATCGTCTTTTCAGGTTTCGGAAATGATTACAAGAATGCGCGTTCGATTTATGCTTTGATTCTTTTCATGTCGTTTGCGATGGCTGGAACTTTCTTAGCGGCCGATGGATTGTTGTATTACATCTTCTGGGAATTGGCGCTGATTCCAATCTATTTCATTGCGCTGCTTTGGGGCAATGGCGATGCGGAAGAGCGCAAAAAGGCGGTACTGAAATTCTTTATCTACACCTTGGGCGGTTCGCTGTTTATGCTGACCGGTTTTGTGTATCTATACTTACAGGCCGGTAGTTTCTTACTGACCGATTTGTACCAATTGCGTTTGTCTTGCGCACAGCAGTTCTGGATTTTCATGGCATTCTTCTTAGCTTATGCAATCAAAATCCCGATTATTCCTTTCCATACTTGGCAGGCGAAAGTCTATCAAAAAGCACCAACCGTGGGCACGATGTTGCTTTCAGGAATCATGCTCAAAATGGGATTGTACAGCGTTTTGCGTTGGCAATTGCCGATTGCGCCACTCGCTGCTAAAGGGCATCAATATGTATTGATTGGATTAAGTGTCGCCGGGGTCATCTACGGATCAATTGTCGCTTTAAGACAAAAAGATTTAAAGAAATTATTGGCTTATTCTTCACTGGCTCACGTAGGGTTAATCGCTGCCGGAGCTTACACACTTACTTTAGATGGGTTGCGCGGTGCAGTTTTGCAAATGATTGCACACGGTTTTACAGTCGTTGGCTTGTTCTTCGTCGCGGAGATTATTTTCAGACGATATGAAACCCGTTTGATTGCTGAAATGGGCGGTATCCGTCAGCAAACTCCTAAATTCACCTCAATGTTTTTATTGTTGGTTTTGGCTTCTGTAGCCTTGCCTTCGACTTTTAATTTCGTGGGAGAATTTACGGTGCTCTACAGTTTGTTCCAAGTGAATTTGGGCTTTGCCATTTTGGGCGGATTGACTATTATCCTCGGCGCTTATTATATGCTTAAAATGTTCCAACACGCGATGCTCGGCGAGGTGAATGCGAAACCTTTTGCCGATGTTACTTTCAACGAAGGTCTATTGCTAGTGCTCATCGTAGCGGTTTTGTTCTTCTTTGGGTTGTACTCTAAACCGATTACCGATTTGATTTCGCCCAGTATCGAAAATATCTTAATTCACATCAACCGATAACTGTCAAATAAAAAAATGAATACATTAATAGCTTTAGTAGGATTAGGTGTTTTATGCCTTTTATTTGAGATTATCAATCTGCGCAAACTGCTCGTTCCGGCTACTATTCTTGGGCTTTTAGGCGTTTTGGCCTTAACGGTTTCCGAGTATAATATGCCCGGAAGTTACTACGGGAATATGATTGCCGTGAATGCGTTTTCGGTTTCGTTTTCAAGTTTGTTCATCGTCCTGACGATTTTCTTAATCGCGCTAAGCCACAACTTTTACGAAAGCCACCAAAGCAAACTATCGGATTTTATTGCTATCAAAATATTCTTGCTTTCAGGAGCCGTTGCGATGGTATCGTTCGGAAATTTAGCGATGTTCTTTTTAGGGATTGAAGTATTGTCTATTTCGCTCTACATCTTGGCTGCCAGCAGCCGTTTGAACTTGAAAAGCAACGAAGCTGGAATGAAATATTTCTTATTGGGTTCATTCGCATCGGGAATTATTTTGTTCGGGATTTGTATGATTTACGGCGCGATGGGCACTTTTGACACTACAGAAATTGCCGAACTCTCGCGCTCTGCCGAATTGCCTATTTGGTTCCCTATCGGAATAGCACTAGTGACCATAGGAATGTTCTTCAAAATTGCGGCAGTGCCGTTCCATTTTTGGGCGCCGGATGTTTATGAAGGTTCACCAGCGCTGACTACCGCTACGATGAGTACTTTGGCGAAAGTGACCGCGATGGCTACTTTATTTAAACTGCTCACTGCCATGAATGCCGAGATTTCTTATCAATATCAAATCGTTGTGGTTATCGTTTCAATGGCTTCGATGACTGTCGGAAATATCATGGCCCTCAAGCAAGCAAATGTCAAAAGAATGTTGGCTTTCTCGGGAATTTCTCACGCGGGTTACATGCTCATGACGTTGCTCAGTACAAATAATTCTGCCGGCAATTTGTTGTATTATGCTGCGGCCTATTCGCTCTCGGGAATTGCTGCTTTTGCCGTGATTCTGTATGTTTGTAAAAACCGCGACAACGAAGATATCGTGAACTTTCATGGCCTTGGAAAAACCAATCCTTTGTTGGCGGCCATCCTTACTGGTGCTTTACTGTCGATGGCGGGAATTCCAATTTTTGCTGGTTTCTTTGCCAAATTGACTCTGTTTAGCCAAACCATTCAGGCCGGTTATCTGGTGTTGGTGATTGTTGCCGTAGTCAATTCGATTATTAGCGTGGGCTATTATTTCAAACTGATTTTGGCCATGTACACCAAAGAAGCTGATAAAGCCAGAACCGGAACACCAGTATTGATATACGGAGTAGCCATCGTGTCAATTCTTTTGAACTTGGCCCTCGGATTATTCCCTTCTTTGGTAATGGATTTGCTAGGATAAACCTAACACAATCAAATATAAAAATGACCATCAGAATTCCTGATGGTTTTTTTATGCAAATAACTGCCGAGTCAAGATATAGCCCTAGCCCCGATTGCAGCAAAGTGCCGTGCACTGCGAAAAGCGGGAAACAGCTCCAAAACTTAACGATACCGCTGATATGATAAAAAATTATCAACAGCCAAAAAATTAACTTTCGGAAGCCGTAAATTTACCTCATGTATGCACTGGTAGACTGCAATAATTTTTACGCTTCCTGCGAGCGGCTGTTTCAACCCGGATTGGTCGGGAAGCCTATTGCCGTGCTCTCGAACAACGACGGTTGCATTATTTCTAGAAGCGATGAGGCCAAAGTGCTCGGTATTCCGATGGGCGCTCCAGAATTTCAGGTGCGTGAGCAGTTGCGTCAAAGTAAAGTGCATGTTTTTTCTTCGAATTATGCTTTGTATGGCGATTTGAGCCAACGTGTTTTTGATATCCTGCGGCAGTTTACCCCGAATGTGGAGGAATATAGTATCGATGAGGCTTTCTTGAATTTTGACGGATTGGATGAAAATCTTGATTACCACGATTATGGCCTGCAGATGAGAAATAGAATTCTGAAATGGCTGAGTATTCCGGTTTGTGTAGGCGTGGCTCCAACGAAGGCTTTATCGAAAGTAGCCAACAAAATTGCACGCAAATTTCCGAAGCAAACCTCAGGCGTACACGTTATAGACACCGATAAGAAGCGTATCAAGGCGCTCAAATGGACGAAAATTGAAGATGTTTGGGGCATTGGATTTCGGCTAAGTAAAAAAATGAAAGACCGAAACATTTATACCGCTTATGATTTTGTCGATCCGAGACATCGCGCTTGGATCAAACTGCAAATGGGTGTAGTGGGTTTGCGCTTGGTGAATGAGCTCGAAGGCCAATCGGTCTTAGAACTCGAAGCGCCGCTGACTGAAAAAAAGACCATTGCTGTGACCCGAAGTTTTCCGAAGGCACTGAATGATTTCGATGCGCTACGCGAACGCGTTTCGACTTTTGCTTCAGTATGTGCCGAGAAATTGCGCGCGCAAAAATCATGTTGCCAAACAGTCTATGTGTTTTTAAAAACGGTCGATTACCCCGACGGAAAAAGAAAAAGCCGCGGTTATCAGCAACTCATGACGCTGCCATTTGCGACTCAATCTACCTTGACGCTCGTGCAAACTGCTGTTCATTTATTGACTGAGATATATCGTAGAAATCCTGATTTAATTTTTGCTAAAGCCGGCGTGATTGTGAGCCAGTTGTGCCCTGAAAATGAAAAACAGTTCGATTTGTTTGCCGATGAAAACCCGAAACACCTCAAACTCATGCAGGCCATGGATCACTTGAACCAAAAAATCGGAGAACGCAAAGTAAAAATCGGCACCCAAGGCGAGAAAACCTGGAACATGAAGCAAGAGAAACTTTCCCCGAAATACACCACTCGTTTTGATGAAATCCTGACCATAACATGCCGGTAAAACTCACTTTTATACAACCTGATTTGCAGAGCGAAATAGAAATTCCGTATTTCGACTACGGCGTTTCAGCAGGATTTCCCTCTCCAGCTTTGGATTTCATGGAAAACAAAATCGACCTCAACAAGGCTTTGTCTGAAAATCCGCTGGCTACTTTCTATATTCGTGTGGAAGGCCATTCGATGAGCGGTGCCGGTATTGACGACAAAGATGTGCTCGTGGTAGACCGCAGTTTGGAACCCGCCGATAAGAAAATAGCAGTGTGTTTTATCGATGGCGAATTTACCGTCAAACGACTATCAAAGAAAAAAGAGGGCTTGTGGCTGCTGCCGGAAAATCCGAAATACGAGCCGATCAAAGTGAGCGACGAAAGCACACTCATTATTTGGGGTATCGTGACTTATGTAATTAAAAAGGTTTGAATTTTACCAAAAAACCGTGTAAAGCACCGCTAGAATCGATAAGATAACGAGCATGCCCACCACAAAAGAAGGCGACATCTTAAACATTTTCTGATCTACTTCAAGCCCATTCGGGGTGAGGCCTTGACGGTTTTCGTACTGACTGATGAAATACATCCCGACGACACAAATTCCGAACACAAAACCCATACGGTCAATAAATGGAATCTCATAAATACCGTCTGCATTAGGCACCGAAAACCCATACGGATTTAAAAAGGACAAGTCTGTAAATATTGGCATGAACTTGAAAACAATCGACAATACAAATCCGCCAATAGTAGCAAACAGAGCCGCATTGGAAGTGGTTTTTTTCCAGAAGAACCCTAAAAGAAACATGGCAAAAACACCCGGACTGACAAAACCAGTGTATTCCTGAATGTATTGAAAACCGCCTTTTTTGTCAATCCCTAAAAATGGGGCTACCAGCACCGCGATGAGCATGGCAAAAAGAATGGTAAGCTTTCCGATGCTGACCAACTTCTTTTCATCGGCCGTTACATTGATCTTGGTTTTATAGATATCTAAAGTAAAAATCGTAGCGATACTGTTGGCTTTTCCTGCCAATGAAGCCACAATAGCAGCAGTCAAAGCAGCAAACGAAAGTCCTTTGAGCCCTACCGGAAGCAAATTCAGCAAGATGGGATAAGCACGGTCAGGATTCACGCTACCTTCTTGTAAAAGTTCGGTCTGAAAATGACCGTTCTGGTACAATACATACGCCGCAATTCCGGGTAAAACAACAATGACCGGCATGAGCAATTTCAAAAAGGCTGCAAACAAAATTCCGCTTCGGGCAGTTTTTAAATCTGCTCCAAGAGCGCGTTGGGTAATATATTGGTTGCATCCCCAATAATTCAGATTGATGATTAGCATTCCGCCAATGAGTACCGAAAGCCCTGGCAAATCGATATAATTCGGATTCGACTGCTCAAAAATCATATGGAAATGGTCGCTGGCATGTTGGGTCATCAGGCTAAAACCACTAATGACACCCGACGATCCAAATTCTTCCGCAACCAAATTAAGGGCTAAATAAGTGGTCACCAATCCGCCTAAAATCAGGAAGAACACCTGAATCACATCGGTGTAACCAATCACTTTCATTCCGCCAAGGGTAATCATTACCGCGAAAAAAGCCAGAAAAACCATGCATAAGGAAATATCTAAACCTGAAATACTACTGATGGCGAGCGCACCCAAATACAGAATTGACGTTAGGTTCACCAAGACATACAGCAACAGCCAAAACACCGCCATGATCATAGCCACATTGCTATTGTAGCGTTTGTTCAAGTATTGCGGCATGGTGAAAATTTTGTTCTTCAGATAAACCGGCATGAAAAACACCGCAACGATGATCAGTGTAGCGGCCGCCATCCATTCATAAGTGGCAATGGCCAAACCCATTTTGAATCCGCTGCCACTCATTCCTATGAATTGCTCAGCACTAATGTTACTGGCAATCAACGAAGCGCCAATGGCCCACCATGTGAGCGAACCTTCGGCTAAAAAATAGTCATTGCTGGTGGTTTGTACTTGTTTTTTTCGGCGATAAATCCAGAGGGCATAAGCCACAATAATCACAAAATACAATAAGAAAACTATATAGTCCTGAAGCGCTAAAGTGTTCATGTCAAAGGTTTTTAGTTTTATAGTGAATGGTTGGAAGTTCCCTTAAAATTTGAGCACTTTGCTCTGGCGAGAGATCACGCTGCGCCTCGCCTAACATTTCATAGCCAACCATGAATTTCTTAATGCTCGCACTGCGCAATAATGGCGGATAAAAATGCATGTGGAAATGCCATTCAGGATGAGCAATTCTATCAGTCGGTGCTTGGTGAATACCTGAAGAATACGGAAATGACGTTTCAAAAAGATTGTCGTATTTGGTGGTCAGGCTCTTGATGATTTCGGCAAATGCAGTGGTCTCTTCAGCAGTCATCGCGATGATACTGCCAAAATGCCTCTTACTGATAATAAGTGTTTCATAAGGCCAAATGGCCCAGAATGGAACTAGCGCTACAAAATGTGTGTTCTCTATAACAATGCGTTGCTGTTGCTTGAGTTCTTCTTTGAGATAATCTGCAAGCAAACTGGTTTTGTGTTTTTGATAATAGATTGATAGGTTTTTCTGCGTTTTTTCTATTTGTGTCGGCAAAGAAGACTGCGCCCAAATTTGTCCGTGCGGATGTGGATTACTGCAGCCCATGATACTGCCTTTATTCTCGAAAATCTGAACATAATTGATATAATCAAGACTGCCGAGTTCGAGGTATTGCGCTTTCCAAACTTGCACCACTTTTTCAATTTCATCTACTGCCATTTCCGGCAGGGTAAGATGGTGCTTCGGTGAAAAACAAATTACTTTATTGATGCCGCGCTCGGGTTTGAGTTGAAACAATTCTGATGGTGCCTTATCAAAAGTTACTTCATCTTTGAGTAAAGCAGAAAAATCATTCTCGAAAACGAAACAATCTGTATAGTGTTCGTTTTGGATGCCATTGGCGCGAATATTTCCGGCACAGAGATAACAATTCGGGTCGTATTCCGGCTTGGTCTCTTCGAGTAGCGTTTCGTTTTGCCCTTGCCATGGCCGTTTGGCGCGGTGCGGAGAAACCAAAATCCATTCCCCGAGCAAAGGATTGTATCGGCGGTGCGGATGTTCATTGGCGTGGAAATGCTGCATAATTTATTTTTTATAGCGTGAGGTTCCTTTGGCAATCTTGACTTTGTATGGCTGTAAAGCAATCCCAAAATGTTGAAGGTATTCTTTAGATATGGTATCAATCACTTGGTCTTCATGCCCTTTAGTCACCAAATTGATGGAGCAGCCACCGAAACCACCGCCCATCATTCGTGCGCCAAGAACTGACGGATGCTTGAGTGCCTGATGCACTAAAAAATCAATTTCTGGACAACTCACTTCATATTCCTCAGCCAGCCCTTGGTGGGTTTCAGACATCCATTTTCCCAAAGCATTAAAATCTGAAACCGCTACAGCTTGCACTGCTTTTTTTACACGCTGAATTTCTTTCACCACAAAATGGCAACGATTGAAAATAGTTTCCCCGAGCGTTTCCTTGAGCGAGAATACCATTTGCGAGGTACAATCTCTGAAAGTGCTGACTTGCGGATAATGACTGCGAATGATTGCCAAACCTTTCTCTACTTCTTCTCTTCTGGTATTATAGCCCGAAGTCAGGTGGGCATGCTTGACACGGCTGTCTAATAAAAGTAAGGAGTGATTACTAAAATCCGCTTTGTGGTATTGGTGTTCTAAAGTATTGCAATCCAACTCGATGACCTGATTTTTCTTTCCAAAAACTGAAGCAAACTGATCCATGATTCCACAATTCACTCCTGCAAAAGTGTGCTCGGCTTTTTGGCCTATCAACGCAATGGATTCTTTGCTCAGCCCTAAAGTATATATTTCATTCAAAGCATACCCAACTCCACATTCTAATGCAGCAGAGGAAGAAAGTCCGGCTCCTATAGGAATCGTACTGCTGAAAACCATATCAAATCCATTTAGTGGCAAGCCTTTTTCCTTAAGTTGATGCAAAACACCGAGGATATAGTTTGCCCACATTTTTTCGATGGGCTCAAGTGTGTCATTCAAATCCAATTGATGGGATTGTTTTAAATCGAGGGCTTGTATGCGGCATTGCGTTCCTTGATTTTTCGCAAAGGCAAAACAAATGTACTTGTTGATGGCGGCAGGCAATACAAAACCATCATTGTAATCTATATGCTCTCCGATGATATTAATTCGCCCCGGAGAAAGAAAGATGGCCTGAGGCTGCTTGCCAAAACAAGTTTCAAAATGGCTGATGGTGCGCTGAATTAGTTTTTTCTTCATTATTGGACGGACAAAATAGCTGTTGGTAGATTGGCAACGCTCGCGGTAATGCGTATAGGCTTTTCAAACTTAGTGGTTTTGAGCAGGATTGTCGATATTCCGGCTTCGGCTGGCATTGGATTTTGACCAATGAATTCTGCATCCGCTCCTTCTAAAGCAAAGGTTACTAAATCAGTAGCATTAGGAATTAGGGTTCCGTTGGCATCAGTGATTTTGGCATATACAAAGATGACATCTGAACCTTCTTTGCTTATTGGTACGCCAGACAAATCATAAGACAATTCAATCTTGGCAGCAGCTTGCGGAGATTTTACAAGATGTTCGGCTACTTTTTTACCATCAATAAACCCTTCGGCGCGAAGGGTTCCGGCTTGGTATTTTGGTAAAGAAAACACAAAAGGTGGATGTTGTAATCGGTCGCTATCGGGATGGGTTTGCGGAGATTTCTTTTCCAGAAGCACCTCGTTTATATACAACGCTACCTGGTCGCAATTGCTAAACACCCGAACTTCTTGTGGTGAATTTTCCGTCCAGTAGTTGGCGATGTAAACCATCGGGCCGGAAACCAAATTGGGGCTTAACACCACGTCGGCATCGCGTTGGCTCTGATAAAAATAGTACGAGAACTTCGGTATTCGGAAAATATCGCTGATGCCCGAACTCTCAATATCTGGGCTATAGCCACGGTTATAATCGAACATGAGCCAATTGGCCTCACCAATAGTCTGGACGCCTTTGCGGTTCGAATTGGAAGCTTGTTGGAAATTATAAGCTTGTTGCAGCAATCGTTTCTCGCCAAAACCACGCAATTGTCTAGAAGTGCGTTCTTCTTCTTTAAGATTGGCAAAATCCTTCTGGTTGAAACCGGCATTTTGAGCATAATATTCCCAATCGCCATATTCGGCAATAAAAATTTTGCGGTTGTTGTTCTTATAATTGTTCCAGTAATCGGGTGCTTTGGCATGTTGCCGCGCTGGAATAAACAAATCGTAGTGCGCATTATCAATCCAACTGGCGCTGATTCGGTTCGCATACGGAAATTCTTCTCTGAGGATTTTGTCGGCTTTTTCCATAAAACGCTCAGGCATATCGGTTTCATTGAGCGAATTCTCCCAGAAAACAATACTCGGATGGTTGCGGTCGCGACGCACCATATCTCTCAAGTTTTGTAAAGCGTTTTCCTCAAATGCAGCATTGCCAAAAAACTGCCAGCCCGGCAAACTGTTCATCACCAAAATGCCCAATTCATCACAAGCTTTGAGAAATGCTTCGGCTTGCGGATAATGCGAAAGTCGCACAAAATCAAATCCGGCATTCTTGATTTTTACGGCATCGCGATACTGCGCCTGATCGGAAATGGCATAACCCAAATACGGATATTCCTGATGCCTGTTGGTGCCGTTAATGTATATTTTTTCACCGTTGAGAAAATAACCATTCTCACGGATTTCTGATTGGCGAATACCGATTTTCTCGCTGTAACTGTCGATGATTTTATCTTTAGCCACTACTTCGATATCGAGTTGGTACAAAGCCGGATCATTAACCGACCAAAGTTGTGGATTGACTATGCTTGTATGTTGAGTAACCTCAAAATCACCACCCGCTTTAACTGAGAATTTCTGTGATTGCAACTCGAACTTGCGCCCGGATTTTGAAGTCAATCTGTATTTTAGATATACTTTTTGTGGTTCTGAAAAATCATTTTTCAAGTGCACTTTGATGGTGCCTTCGGCTTTGGCACTGGAAACATTTTCAAAATTAATAAACACACCACCGCTGGCTTTTTTATTGGCGTGAACCGGATCTGTTATGTATAATTGGTTGGTAATAATTTGGTAAACATTGCGATAAATGCCTCCGTAATAATTGAAATCTAGGTCTTTCAAAGGTTTCCCGGGCGGAATATCTAAATTGTCTGTGTTGGTAACCTTTACCGTAATCAGATTTTCTGAGCCTAGATTCAGATACGGTGTGGCATCAACAGTAAATGGCAAGTAGCCGCCTTGGTGCACCAGTACTTTTTTGTTGTTGATGAAGACTTCACCTTGAGCCATTACTCCTTCAAAATAAAAAAACATTTTCTGCCTATCGGAAATTTCAGCTTTGAATTTTTTCTGATAATAACAAACGCCTTGAAATTGGTTCACAACCACTAGATTTTCGATGTGCGCCGTGTGCGGAATTGAAATAGGTTGCCAGAGCGTTTCGCCTTCCTTTTTGAATTCCCAACCTGTGCCAAAATTGAGTTTACTGCGCGATTGCGATTGGCCTTGGGTAAAATGCATCAAGGAAATCAATAACAGTAGTTTAATGAATATAGTCCGTTTCATTTGGATTAGTTTTTAAAAGCATCCAAAGCAGGTGAAGGTTTGCCATCGGCTTGCCAAGCACTCAAATTGTAGCGGCTCCAGCTTCTGGCTCCTTGTGGTTCCCAGTAAATTACACCTAAACCTTTTTGGTCAGGAACATTTCTGACTGCTTGAATTGTGGCTGTTAAAAGTTCGTAGGTATTCTGTACTTTGTCATCTTCACCGCCTACTTCAACGACCATGACTTCTTTTTTGTATCGCTGGGCCATATCAATCAGGTTGAATTGCAAATCAGCGATGGTTTCCGTGTAATCTTTTTTAATCCAGAACGGATAGTACGACAGTCCAATCACATCGTATTTGACTTTCTGTGCCGTAGCATTATCGAAAAACTCACGAAATTTAGCGTTGTTGTTTCCTTCATCTACATGAACGATTACTTTGATTTTGGGGTTGACTGCCTTAGTAGCCTCGTAACCTTTGTTGAGTAATTGCCCAAGTTGTTTCCAGTTGGCTGTACTGCCATCAGGCCAAAGCATACCGCCGGGAATTTCATTTCCGATTTGCACCCATTCAGGAGAAACTCCTGCTTTTTTCAAGGCATTCAAAACATCAAATGTATGCGCATACAAATCATTAAGCAATGCGGTAAAATTGTGATTGACCCAAGCTGCTGGCTTGAATTGCTTGGCGGGATCGGCCCAAGAATCGCTGTAATGGAAATCAATCATTAAACGCATTCCCATTCTTTGCGCACGTAAAGCCATGGCTACGGTTTCTTCTTTGCCGCAATGACCACTAGCTGGGTCGTCTGAAGGATTTACAAAAACCCTTAACCGAATGGTATTAATCCCTCGATCTTTGAGCAGTTGCAGGCAGTCTTTTTCTTGCCCGTCAGTATCATAAAACCGGTAACCGGTAGCTTCCATCTGTGGCAACCAACCCACATCGGCACCTTTAACAAAGGCTGGCTCTTGGGCCAATTGTAGTTTAGGGAAGAACATTATGATCCCGATCAATAGGCTGACTATTTTCATATCATTTTTAATTAAAAGCGTCCATGACTGGTAAAGCGTTGAGATTAAAATCCCAAAGGGCCTGATTTTCAAAGGTCGAACCATTGGTGGCTTGAGGCCCTCTGAAAGCTACCCATTCGCTACCCCAATAGGAAAAACCTATTCCGTTGGTAGAATTCAACAATAGGTTTCGAATTGCAATCATGAAATTTTTCTGCCCGGTTGGAGTGGCTGCATAAGCTGGAACAAGCTGATTACTGAGCCCCACGATATTATTGGTCCAGTCATTCCAGCCCAATGTAAACGGATAGGCGGTTTCTGCAATCAATATTTTCTTTTGGTAGGTTTGGCTCAAACTGTTGATGGTTGTAGCTAGTAAATTCATATCCTGTCCGTGCCATACCGGATAGTAAGACAGTCCGATATAGTCATAGTCGATATTCTGAACTTTATTAAAGTACCAGCTTGCGCCACTAACACCTGCATAGTGCAACATAATTTTGGTAGTAGAAGATTGTGCTCTGATGACAGTAACAGCAGATTGTACGAGTTGTAAATACTGTCCTTCATTGACTGAGAGTTTACCTTGGGGAAATAAAAATCCGTCATTGGTTTCGTTACCCACTTGATAGATCTCGGGGCGAATTTCGCTCATCACTGTGGTCGTGTAAGAAGCCACTGCCGCTTTTAACTGCTCGAAATTGAGGTTGGCCCATTCTTGGGGTTTGGTTTGACTTCCTGGATCGGCCCAAGTATCTGAATAATGCACAGAAAGCCATATTTTGAAGCCCATCGCCCGAGCGCGCAATGCCAGCGTTTTTACCTCCGCTAATCCCGAATGCCCATCAGATGGGTTTTTCCAAAGTCGGATACGAATGGTATTGCAGCCCGCTCTTTTCAATGTCAGCAAAGCATCTTGAGGTTGGTTATTGTTTTTGTATATCGTTCCTTCACTTTCAATCAATGGCAAGTAGGAAACATCCGCAGACTTGATGAGGCTTTTTACCAAAATCGGACGGGTCATCTTGGCACTTGCCGCTGGAGTTGAAACTTCATTTTCAGCACAAGAGCACAAAAGCATTGAAGCCAAAATGTTGAAACTAAAAAAAATCTTTTTCATCTGCTAAGTTTTCAAATTTATAGATGGTTTGTTGGGTATAACGTTCGCCTTTTTTTAGGGTAGCCGAAGGAAAATGCTCGTGATTAGGAGCGTCAGGAAAATGCTGTGCCTCGAAGCAAATACCGCTGAGCTCATGATAATTCGCGTCTTGCTTGCCTTTAATTTGGTTAAAACAATTGCCTCCTACATAAATATGTATTCCGGGTTGATCGGTAAAAACCTGCATTCTAAGTTGGTTCTTAGTGCTCGATAAAGCGGCCACTGGCTTAGAAGATTTGCGCACTAGAAAAGTGTTATCAATAGCACTGGGACATTTCTGTTCCGGATTGAAACTCATTCCATAAGCATTCAAATCTAGAAACTGGCCATTGGGAATATTTTCCAAATCTGTTTGTAATGCAAAACCGGCATCAACAAATAAATGCTGATTCAAAATATCTGCCTGATGACCCTCTAGATTAAAATAGCTATGGTGTGTGAGATTGACTATAGTGTCTGCATCTGAGACCGCGTTGTATTTGAGAATCATTTCATTGGATGCAGTCAACGTATAAGTGACTTGAACCTGAAGGTTTCCTGGGAAATGTTCTTCACTGTGCGCACTGGTATATTTGAAAGTTACCGAAACACCTTCAGTGCTTTGATGGGCTTCGGCCTCCCAAACGACTTGACTGAAGCCCTGAACTCCGCCGTGTAAAGCATGCCCATTATTGTTCTGATTCAGTTGGTATTCCGTTCCATTGAGTGTAAAACGACCTGCGCTAATTCTTCCGGCATACCTTCCGATGGTGGCTCCAAAATAAGGTGGCGAAGGCAAAGAGAATGACGCTATGTATGACTCCAGTGAATCAAAACCCAAAACCACATCAGCTAATTTTCCGTTCTTAAGCGGCACCTTTAAAGCCATCAATGTTGCACCGTAATTAGTGAGTTGCAATTCCATCCCATTTTTATTGCCCAACCGGTAGGTAAAAACCTCTTTCCCATCGGGCATGAATCCAAAGAATTCCTGAATTATTAAGGGCTGTATTTGCAGATTGTTTGAGATTTCCATGGGAATTTTACGAATGTTCAATTCAAATATAAAATTTAGTTTTAAAAAAACATACCAGTACCTACCGGTTTTGTATTTTCGCGAAAACGTTTTCTATGACATTTATTTCTATTCAGAAAAACCTTGGCATCCCGAAGTACAAACAAATTATTGCTTGTATTGAAAAAGCCATTGCCACAAAACAGCTCAAAAAAGACGATCGCTTACCTTCAATTAATAAAGTTTGTATGGCGTTTTCTCTCTCACGTGACACTGTTCTTTTGGCATATGATGAACTCAAAAAAAGAGGAATTATCTACGCTATTCTCGGTAAAGGATATTATGTAAAAAGTACCGAAATAGCCATGAAACATCGCGTGTTCTTACTGTTTGACGAACTCAATATTTTTAAGGAAGATCTTTATAATTCTATATTAAAGCATTTGGGCGACTCGGTTCAAGTTGATATTTTCTTTCATCATTTCAACCCCAATGTATTTCGAAAACTCATTGAAGACGGCCATGGAAATTATACGCGCTACATTATCATGCCCACAAACTTAGCTGAGGCACCAGCAATCATTAAAACCTTACCCGCGGACGAAGTTTTTATTCTAGACCAGACCAATTCCGAGCTACAAGCCTATCCAGCGGTCTATCAAAATTTTGTCAGAGATATGTTTGATGCTCTAGTAGCGGCCAAGGTAAAACTGAGCCAATATGAAAAATTAGTATTGATTTTCCCCGGATTTCGTGAACCACTCGGCATGAAAGAAGGTTTTATTCGTTTCTGCTTGGATTTTAATTTCAAGTATGAAATCATTGCCGAATTCAACGGGCGCGACATCCTCCATAAAGAAGTTTTTATCATTCCCAATGACCGCGATTTGGTGAGTGTGATTGAGAAAAGTAAAACCCAAAACTTGAAACTTGGGCTTGATTTCGGAGTCATTTCCTATAATGACACTCCGTTGAAAAAAGTAGTAGAAAACGGCATCACCACCATATCAACCAGGTTTGAAAAAATGGGCGAAATCATTGCAAAAATGTTGTTAGAAAATCGCAAAGAACAAATTGAAAACCCTAGCCAGTTAATTTGGAGGAACTCATTATAAAAAAAAACCTCCCTTGACGAAGGAGGCTCTTTTATTGAGTTAACCAATTATGTTAAAATAAAACTATGCAATGTTTGAAGCGTATTGTGACGCTTTTTTCAAAAACGTTTTGATAAGCAATCTGTTCGGTGCGATACCAGAAGTCATCATTTGCTTTTTTGAAGAAGTTTCTTTGGTGATGTTCTCGTTGGTAGTTTGTTTTGTACCCATGAACCAAGAAATCGTGTTGATTGAAGCATTTGACTCTACTGTAGTTGATGTAGCTGCTACTGGAGTTTCAATCGCTGTTTGGGCAAAGCTCACCGAAGACAACATCATCATTACCAAAACAACCATCATTTTGATTGTGTTTGAAGTAGTGTTTGCTGTTGTGTTCATATCGTGTGTGTTACTTTGTTTGTACATGACAAATCTAGGGCAACACCCACGCCTACTGAAATTGCTTCGGTAACTAACACCAAAACTCGTTGAACTTACACTTTTTTCAAATCTGAAGTATTTCGGCTAAAAAAAGTGCATTTCGTGGATAAAACACGAACTTTAGAAGTAGTTAACAGGTAACGCTTCTATAATAATATTAGTCAAACTGCTTAACCCACCAACTCGGGTTGCAATATTTGAGTCAGACCTACATCTCTGCAACTGTCACATTCTCGGATATGCTGCACTAATTCACAAGCGTTCGGTTGCTTTTCCTGGTTCTGTCGGTACAAGGTATCAAGTGGGCTATAAGGGCGATAGCGGTCGTATTGCGCCACGTGCAAATAAACCATAGTGGTTTCGATCCTAGCATGACCGAGAAGTTCTTTGATACTTACGATATCCAGTCCTTCTTCGAGCAAATGTGTGGCAAACGTATGGCGTAGTGTATGCGAAGTAGTCCGCTTGGTAATTTTAGCTTTCTGGGATACTTGTGCGACGACCCAATAAAAACCTCTGGGTGAATACACCTTTTTAGCAGGGTTTTGTCTGTTTTGTCCGCCGTAGAGCAAAAGGTCTTGAGGATGGTATACTTTAATGTACTCTTTGATCCAACCCAACAACACAATACTGATGGGAACATAGCGATCTTTATTGCCTTTGCCGTGGCGTACGTGAAGCATCCTGCGATCAAAGTCGATATCACACAATTCGACATGCCGCGCTTCGGTGGCGCGCAATCCACAGCCGTAAAGCAATCCGATAAGCACTTTGTGTTTGATGGATCGGGTAGCGTCGAGCAGTCGTTTGACTTCATTACGACTCAGTACCACTGGCAGTTTTTTGTTGCGTTTGATCGAGGGAAGTTGGTGGTAACGGTGCAGCAATCCTTCCATTTTATAAGCAAACCGAAGACCGTAAACGGCAAACTTAAAAAACGAATGGGAAGAATCGGGCGCGCTTTCGTATAGGTGAAATAAGTACTGCTCGACCTGCGCATGCTTGGCTTTAGTGGGAACACATTTCAGGTATATCGCCGCCTTGGCCAAATGATGCCCATAATTGTTTAAGGTGCTTTGGCTTTTGCCTTCAATGGCAGTCTTGATTTTTAATTGTTGGTAGAACGCGGTAAAACCTTTAACAGAATGTAAGGCGGTTTGCAGGGTGTTTTTTTTGCATGATATAATTTTTTAGGTGGCCGAAAGTACGAAATAGTTGGTGGTTATCAGTTGTTGGTTGATGGCTCGTTTTCGAAAAGTTAGACTTGCTAATCCCCGTAAACGAAAAACCCCTGATTTCTCAGAGGCTTCCAGTACCCGGAGCCAGGAAACTATAGATAGTTTGACTCCTAATCTATTTCTTATCAAGAAATTCCCATAAATGAAAAAAGCCCTTCCGAAGAAGAGCTTTCCAGTACCCGGAGCCGGAGTCGAACCGGCACGGTTTCCCACAGGTGTTTGAGACCAGCGCGTCTACCAATTCCGCCATCCGGGCGTAGCAGACAGACCTGAAGATTCAGATCCGGCGCAATAAAAAGCTAATGCTTTTCCTTTAACACGGTGCAAATGTAAAAAATAATATTACACATTCTAAAAAAATACTCTAAATTTTCCTTTCCCGCTTAGATTTAATTCCTAAATTTGCACCGCTGTTCGCGCAGCCACAACTAACTAACTACATCCTAGGGATTTACAAGCGCGGCCCTAATAGGCTCAGGCTTCTAGGCCCGAAGATAAAACAACTACAACTTACAATGCCGCACCAAGAACCAGAAGCAAAGATATTTGCATGTTCACAAAGTGTATATCTGGCGGAAAAAATCGCTACACATTATGGCGTTCCGCTGGGAAAAGTAACGTTCTCTAAATATAGTGATGGCGAATTCCAGCCTTCGTATGAAGAATCGATTCGCGGACTGAGGGTTTTCATCGTGTGTTCAACATTCCCGAGCGCCGACAACCTGATGGAGTTGCTGCTGATGATTGATGCTGCCAAACGCGCATCGGCTAGGCACGTGACCGCGGTGATTCCGTATTTCGGATGGGCCAGACAGGACAGAAAAGACAAACCACGGGTTCCGATCGGAGCCAAATTGGTGGCCAATCTGCTCGACGCTGCCGGAGCGACTAGAATCATGACGATGGATTTGCACGCCGATCAGATTCAAGGATTCTTTGAAAAACCGGTAGACCATCTTTTTGCATCGACGATTTTTTTGCCGTATGTAAGAAGCCTGAACTTGGAAAACCTCACAATCGCATCGCCGGACATGGGCGGATCGAAAAGGGCTTACGCCTATTCTAAATATTTAGAATCGGATGTCGTGATTTGTTACAAGCAAAGACGCGCCGCCAACGTGATTGACACAATGGAACTCATCGGGGAAGTGAAAGGCAGAAACGTGGTTTTGGTGGATGACATGATCGACACCGGAGGCACATTGGCCAAAGCAGCCGATTTGATGATTGAAAAAGGAGCACTGAGTGTGCGCGCTATCTGTACGCACGCTATACTATCGGGCGAGGCGTATGAAAAAATAGAAAATTCCAAATTGCTGGAATTGATAGTAACCGATTCAATCCCGTTAAAGAAAGAATCGAAAAAAATAAGGGTCGTGAGTTGCGCACCGCTGTTTGCCGATGTGATGAAGATGGTGCAACACAACAACTCGATCAGCGGGAAGTTTTTGATGTAGAGCTGTCAGCGGTTAGCTGTCAGCTATCAGAACGACCGGTTGGAAGCTAGGGTTGAAAATGGAGATGAAGCCCGCGTTAGCGATAGAAGCGGCAGCCCGGAGCTTTGCGAGGACTATAGCGGATAGCGCGGCCGAAGGCAACGCCCAAAAGCTAAAAGCTGTTAGCTGACCGCTGAAAGCCAAAAGAAAGAATTTTATTTATTAACTATATTTTTTTACAATGAAATCGATTACGATTAAAGGACAAGAAAGAGAAAGCGTAGGCAAGAAAGCGACGAAAGCCTTACGCGATGCTGGAATGGTCCCTTGCGTTATTTACGGAGGAGGTCAACCAATTCACTTTTCAGCAGAAGACAAAGCTTTTAAAAATTTGGTTTACACCCCGAACGCACACACGGTAATCGTGGACTTGAACGGAAAACAAACCAATGTGATTTTGCAAGACATCCAGACGCACCCGGTGTCTGACAAAATCTTGCACATCGACTTCTTCCAACTCAACGAGAACAAAGAGATCATGATGGAAGTGCCGGTGAAAGTAGTAGGAACTTCTCCAGGTGTTTTGCTTGGTGGTGACTTGCGTTTGAACTTGCGCCGTTTGAAAGTGAAAGCTTTGCCGAAAAACCTTCCTGATTATGTGGAGGCCAACATTTCTGAATTGCAAATGGGTAACAAATTATACGTTACGAAAATCGAGACCAACAACTTCAAATTGATGCACCCAGACAACACGGTGGTGGCTCAAGTGAAGATCTCACGTGCTGCGATGAAAGCCGCTCAGGAAGCTGCCAAAGCAGAGAAATCAGCAAAAGGAGGAAAGAAAAAGTAATTTTTCCGGAATTCAAAATACGAAAAGCATCAATCGAAAGGTTGGTGCTTTTTTTATTTTAGCGCACAGCGGTCAGCTATTAGCTTTTAGCTTTCGGGCGTTGCCTTCGGCCGGGCTTTCGCACTCGCTTTGTTACTCCGTTTCTCTGCGTAAAAAGAGCTCAAACAATTGCTCAATCCCTAACGCGGTTTTTTGTTCAACTTCAACATTTACTTTTTATCGAAGTTTTTATACCTGAAGCCCACTGGGCTTCCTCCTCTTAATATAAAATGCAGTATTGTACTTGCTGCAAACGCGCAGCATTCACCGAATACCTATGAAAATATTATCCTGTGAGGTATTTCCTAACGCGGAAATCATCTCCATTTTCAACTCTAGATTCTAACCAGGCTTTCTGATGGCTGACCGCTGACTGCTGAACGCTTCCCTACAAAATCTTAATTGGACAAAACGATACGACAACTTTCCGTAAACCAACCGACAACCAGCAACCATCAACTAAATTCCCTATTTTTACCGCATGAAATGGCTTACCAATTTATTCACCTCTAAAACAAACACAGGTAATATTGATTCTATGAAGAAGTTCTTAATTGTCGGCTTGGGCAACATCGGCGCGGAATATGTAAATACGCGGCACAACATCGGTTTTAAAGTACTAGACTTTTTGGCGAGAAAAGAATCGCTCGATTTCCAGACGGTGAAACTCGGAGCGCTCGCCGAATACAAATTCAAAGGCCGCACGTTCTTACTCTTGAAACCCAACACTTATATGAACCTCAGCGGAAAAGCCGTTCAGTACTGGATGGAAAAAGAAAAAATCCCTCTAGAAAATGTGCTGGTGATTACTGACGACTTGAACCTCGCGTTCGGAACCATCCGAATCCGCCCCAAAGGCAGCGATGGCGGACACAACGGTTTGAAGAACATCAACCTAGTTTTAAATACGCAGGATTACGCGCGCTTTCGTTTCGGCATCAGCGACGAGTTCAAAAAAGGGCAGCAGGTGAATTACGTTCTAGGCGAATGGAACGATGAAGAAAATGCGAAATTGCCCGAGCGGTTAGAATTGGCCGCAGAAATCATCCGATCGTTCGGCACGGCTGGTGTCGGAAATACGATGTCTAACTTTAATGGAAAATAATATGAAGAAATTAGTTTTAGTTCTGGTTGTTTTAAGCTTGGCTTCGTGTCAATGCAAAAAGGCCTCAGTACAAGCTACTGCTGCAACTTTGTCAAGTGAATGTCCGAAAGACGGCACTTGCAAAATAGAAATTATCCAAAACAAAAGGATGTTGGTTAAGCAGGATGAATTCGGAAGTTTATTTTACACTTTGGAAGAAAACAGTTCGAAAAATGTTGTGAAATATGTTTACAATAGAACTGTCAAAGGCGATATTCAAGATGCGAATTACCGAGAGGAAGTTGTTTTTGAACTAGACAATAACAACAAAACAACCAATGCCGTTGATGCTTCCTTGCAAAACCATCAATTGTTGTTCGGGCGTTTTTGTTTCTGCCGCGGGCAAACCGGTTATTACAAAATCAATCAGGGGAATCTTTCTGTAAACAACAATAAAATTGAGTTGAACTTCAAAACCGACCAAGTACCGCAAATCATTAAGAAAGTCGCCTTTGATTTGAAATAATTTTCGATTCCAGCACATAAAAAAAGAGCCCTCATTTCTGAAGGCTCTTTTGTTTTTATATAATCGTTTGGAGATTATTTCACCACGATACGTTTGGTCATTTTCTTATCACCATCTGTGATAGAAACCAAGTAGATTCCTGCTTGCGCATTGTCTAAACTAATCTGCTGGTCAAACATTCCGGTATTGTCGTAGCTCTTATCGAAAATCTTTCTTCCACTCAAATCGTGAACCACAATACCGACTTTACCCGTACTATTCGAGTTGAAACGGATGTTGAAGTTGCTATCATTCGGGTTTGGAGCTAATGAGAAGTTTTCAAATTCAAAAGCACTGTTGGCCAACAATACAAAACTGCTAGAACATACTTCTAAAGAGAACGAATCAATACTTCCTACATTTCCTGTTACTGCATCTCTGAAACCAAACTGCCAGTTCCCTTGTTGGCTCACACCATTGAAGTTATTCAAACTGAAAGTGGTTGGCGGTGCATAAGTTCCTGTTGTTGGGCTGCCACAAGTAAAGGCACTTCCTTGCTGATCAAAAGTAACATTCATATTGGCACTTCCCGCACATTGCTGGTTGTAGAAAACATTGATTGTTGAATTTCCTGGTCGGATTACTGCCATTACCAAATTCTGTATGTTAGGGTGTGTGGCATTTACTGTGATATTTACATCACTCACCGTACCAGCCGTTGGAACGTTGATGCTTCTTACAGTGTAGGAAGTAGCTCCATCATTCAGATTGAAAGCTGCTCCTGAGTAATTGTAGGTATTACAGTCAGTAACCATTTCATAACCAACATAAAATGGTTTTGAATTGATGGCGAAGAAAACGTTACCAACAGACTCTACCATTACGCGACAATTCGTTGCTACCAAGTCAGGGGCAGTAATCACTTCGCTACCATCATTAGCGGTATTGGTTGCTAAAGTGTATGGATAAGTCAAACCTCCGTCAGTAGAAAGCTTGATATTTACTTGAGAAACGTTGATTCCGTTACCATCGGTTCCTGCTACATCCCAAGTCACAGTCTGTGATGAATTCTGAGCCCAAGCTTCTGTTGCGGCTTGTGAAGTCACTTTAAACGGGCCAACACTTGCAAAAGTAATGTTCATTGTTCCTCTTTGGGTTTGCCCACCTAATGGGCTTCTGTTGTCTCTAACCACCAAAGAAAAAACCATAGTACGAGCTACAGTAGGCAATACTTCCCAAGTAGAAGTTCCTGTTGCGCTAGTTAAAGTTTCCAATGAGGGGAAATATCTTTTTGTCGACGCTGTAGGATTAAACGATCTAAAATTTGGCGCCGTGGTAATCGTTGGCGATGGATTGCCCGTTGTAGAACCTGCATTGTATTGCTCCCAGCAATATGTTAAGGAGTCATTATCTGCGTCTGTGGCTGCTCCGGTCAAAACAAACGGTGTTCCATTCGGGATGGTGTAATTTAAACCCGCATCAACTACTGGAGCTGAGTTCCCATTTGGTGTAATTACCCCACAATTTCCAGCACCATTAACAAAAGAAATCATCTGTATAAGGCTTCTTGCATGATAGTATGCATCTGAATGTTGTTGTACATCTTGTGGCGCACAAATACCGGCGTATGCCATGATTGTGGTTCCGCTACCAGGTTCAAATGCTGAAGCCTGTACTCTGTTTCCACCTCCGCAGTTCCCACCATCACCGTTGAAGGTGTGTGAACAACCATATTGGTGTCCCATTTCGTGAGCTACAAAGTCAATGTCATATTGATCTCCAACTGGTGAATCCAATCCGGTAACCCCTCTGGCTTTTGAACCAGAATTACAAGGTGATTGTGGTGTGGCAACGCCTCCGCCACCTGTAGTAGCTATATGCCCAATATCATAATTTGCATCACCGATTATTCCATCAATAAAAGTTTGGTTCTGACCAAGAAGTACATTATTGGTGTTGTTGTTATCTAAACTGTCTGATGTGATATTAATGATATCCTCGTTGTTAGGAATTAAAACCAAGGTAAAGGCCATATCTCTCTCAAAACAGAAATTTACACGAGTCATAGTTACTACCATTGCGGCTAAAACAGCAGCTTTTTTCTGGGCTAAAGTACCTCCTGATAAACCCGCAGCATTGACGTGAAATGCAGCATATTCAATTGTACAAGCCAAAGCCAAACGGTAGGTTTTGAATAATCCGTTACTTGCTCGAGACATGGATGCATCCATAGGTAAGTCTTGAGCTATGTCAATCTCTTCATCCGTCACTTTACAAACATGCGATTTGGTTGATTGCAAGCTCGATTTGTTGAAAACCATATAATACTTCAAATCCTTGCTGTAAGGATCAATGTACGAAGTTCCGTTGACTCCTGAAAAAGTCATGGTGTGCAAACCAAATAGTGTCGTACTAAAACGGATAGTTGCGGTTTTGTCATCTATCCCCAAACCAACATAAGATTGAATTTCTGAATGTCTTGCCGCCAATTCCGGATGCATGACCGAAGCTTCATAAATTCTAAAGTTTTGCATTTGTCCTTGTGGATTTGGAAAAGCCACAACCACACTAGATTCGACACCGCTAGTTCTAGATGGTGCGGTAGCTAATTTGGCTTTTAAAACATCGATGTTTAAAAAATACAATTGAAATTCTGAGGGATGAGAATCTCTTGCCAACACCGGCACATTTACTTCATCTTGGGAAACCTTTTTCCAAATGGACTGTGCAAAAGACTGTCCTACTGAAAAAAGAACCAAAACAAAAAATAGAGTTTTTTTCATAGGGTTGAGTATAATAAATTGATTAATAGGGCTCAAATATACACTTTTTAATAAAAAGTTAGCTTTGAAAAGAAGTGTTTTAATGTTAAATGTTTTTTCAACTAATAGCCTTTCCCATTGTATATCTTAACATCACAAATACAAATCCATGAGACAAGATATGTTTAGCGATTTTAATCAATTGGCAACGATTATTGATTGTTGGTTATTAAATTTCAAACGGAAAGTTTAAATTTGACGCACTAAATTTTATCTGTTGAGAATTTTTCATTCTATCGAAGCTTTTCAATCCCAACGAAAAACCATCGTGACAATCGGCACATTTGACGGAGTGCACGTTGGTCATCGGAAAATTATAGAAAAATTGATTGCCAATGCCTTGGCAAATGATTGCGAAAGCTTGATTCTTACTTTTTTCCCACATCCGAGAATGGTACTTCAAGAGCAGTCAGAAATTCAGTTACTGAATACAATTCAAGAGCGCACTGCATTGTTAGAAAAAACAGGTTTAGAGCACCTGATTATTCATCCATTTGACAAAGATTTCTCAAGACTTTCAGCAGAGGAATTCGTCAAAAAGGTTTTGGTAGACTGTTTTAAAATAGAAAAAATTATTATTGGTCACGACCATCGTTTTGGCAGAAATCGTACTGCAGACATTCATGATTTGATTGAGTTTGGTGAAAAGTATGGTTTTGATGTCGAACAAATTTCGGCTCAGGAAATTCAGGAAGTCTCGGTAAGCTCCACCAAAATTAGAAACGCACTCGAGGAAGGTCAGATTTTATTGGCCAATGAGTATCTCGGACAACCTTATTTTCTTACAGGAACAGTTCAGAAAGGCAAACAACTCGGTCGAACTATAGGTTTTCCGACGGCCAATTTGAACATCGAAGCAAACTATAAACTGATTCCTAAAAAAGGGGTTTATATCGTCTCGAGCACAATTGACCAGAAGCTTGTTTATGGTTTGATGAACATCGGAACCAACCCAACTGTGGGCGGCAACACTATTGCTATCGAGGTGTATTATTTAGATTTCAACCAAGACCTCTACAATCAAAAAATACAGGTAAACTTATTGGATTATATTCGCGAAGAGCAAAAATTTGCTTCAGTAGATTTGCTGAAATTTCAACTTGAAGCAGATAAGAAAACACTTATCGATTTCCTTGAAAATTATCAAGAACTATAATTGGACTATAGTGTTAATTATTTGATGATTATTTTTAGTGTTTCATGAAATTGGTTCTCTGAAAGCCGCATCAAATAAGCTCCTTTGGACAATCCTGTCAAATCCAAGGCCAAAGACTCTTGCCCATTCAGATTGTATTTATTGCTATAAACGCCTCTTCCAGCCAAATCTGTTATTTCAATCTGAACCGTGTTTAGAAAAGCTTTTTGGCTATCTAGATAAAAAAAGCCTTGCGATGGATTTGGATAAATCCGCGGCATCTGTTTTACCAAAAGGTTCTGACCCAGCAACTGATAAGTTCTGGTACAAATCTCAAGGGAAATTTTATTCAAAACTCCCGCATTTCCTGCAACGCCGTCTTTGAATCCGAATTGCCAATTTCCTTGCGCATTGGACTCATTGATAGTGTTGATATCAAAACCAGTGGGCGGCAGATAATTGCCTTGTGTGGTTTGATTACAATCAAACGGATTGCCTTGGGCGTCAAAAACGATATTCAAATCTGATGCTCCGACACATTGTGTATTGTATAAGTTGGCTAATATGCCGCTAGGGCGAATAAAAGCAATAGTCAAATCTGCCAAATTGGAATGGGTAAGATCTATACCGATATTAACATCGGTAATTGTGCCTTGATCGGGAACCTGAATCGTTCTAGCGGTGAAACTCGAGGTGCCGTCCGGAATCGCAAATGAAGTATCATATACATAAGTCTGACAATTTGAAATGGCTTCATATCCAAGATAAAAAGAGCGATTGTTAATAGCAAAATAGCGATGGCCTAATGGCTCAATTTTAATCCTGCAATTCACAGAAGCCGGAATGGTGGCAGGTACAATAATTTGTTCAAAACCATCATTTGGAGTATCCGCTGCTAATACATAATCAAAATGCTCTCCGCCATCAATTGACAAACTAATTTTCACCCGATCTGAACCTGGCAAACTGGTTGTATTGTTTACTGTCCAAGTAATGGTTTGTGAAGTTTCGTAATCCCAAATGAGATCCGCGGTGTTTTGCGAAGTAATAGCAAAAGGCCCAACTCCGTTAGGATTCAAATTGCTAAAAGGTTCTAGTGAGGTAATAGTTATCTGGTCGGTGGCCGTTTGAGGTCCGGCGGGATTGTTATCACGTACTGTTAGTGCAAATTCTAAATTTCGACCAACATTGGAAACCGATTCCCAGCTGCTGCTCAACGCTCCGGAGAGTACCTTCTGCATTTCTGGCATAACTCTAAAAGCTTCTGTCTTAGGCAAAAAAGAGCGGTAGTTTGGTCCTAAAGGCTTATTTAGTGAAGCATAGGAATTGGGGCCGCTGAGCTCTGGGCTTGAATTGTCGTTTTCTTCCCAACAATAAGTAAGCGAATCACCTTCTGCATCAAATGCATCGCCTAATAAAACATAGGCCGTCCCTGCTGGAACACTAAAGTCGGCTCCTGCATCAACCACTGGCGGCGTATTTAAAATTGTTGCATTCACCGGACAGGTTTTCGTTGCTAGATTATCTTGGATTTGCTTGATGCTTCTGTAGGTAAAGTAAGCATCTGAATGAAGCTGTACGTTATAACTAGTAATTCCGGCATAGGCCATAATCGTTGATCCGCTGCCGGGCTCTACGTTTACTCCGGTGCCTTCAAATAAATAGGAAAAAGTATGATTGCCTCCGAGTTGGTGACCTATTTCATGTGCTACATAATCAATATCGAAAAAATCGCCTTGAGGAATCGGCGAACTGTTTGATGGCGAAGTATATCCGCGGCCTTTCCCTGTATCGCAAACGCAACCCAAACAACCCGCATCTCCTCCGCCTCCTGAAGCGCCAAACAAATGTCCGATATCAAAAGATTCATCGCCCAAAATACTTGATAAAGTTTGCTGTACTTCGTTATTCCAGTTGGACCGCAAATTGGCAGGCGAATAAGGATCGGATGTGGGGTCGGTGTAAATTACTGTGTCGGTTTGAGCAATAAGATTCAAATGCAAAGCCAAATCAGTTTCGAAAACTCCATTCACCCGAGTCATGGTAGCATTCATTGCTGCTAAAGCACCTGAGATTGTTCCGCCAAAATATTGACCGTATTCTCCCGTACAAGAAAGCGCCAGTCGCATTGTTTTATACACCTGGTTGTCAGAACGTAAAACAGGATCCAACAAATTCGACTGCTCGTGAGAACCACTGCACTCGAAAGCCAATTCTGGCGAAATTCTAGTAGCCGAATCAAATAGTACATAAACCCGATGGTCTTTAGTATAAGGCTCGATGAATTCCGAACCCGTGTTGGGCCTTAAAGTCATAGTTTGTATGCCTTCGGAGGAAAAACTAAAATGAATTTTTGCCGCCGGATCATTGATGCTGCGCCCTACATAAGCTCGAATGTCAGGATATTTGGATTGCAATTCTGGAACGAAATTAGAATTTTCCCAGACCTCAAAATACTCTTCATGGCCTTCAAATGTTGGAAATGTTATGATTTTTCCACTTCTTCCAGAACTTTTTTCAGGTGCTTCTGCCAACAATTCACGCAACTTTTCATGGTTTAAAGTAAATTTCTTTTCTCGCAATGAATAGTCGCCATTTCTAATTTTAAGAGCTTCTGAAACCGTTTGATAAAAGGGTATCCAGAGGGAAATGTTTTGAGCGTTACTGAATTGGAAGATCAAAAAAACGAGACAAAAAGCAAATCCTTTTTTCATATCAATAGGTTTAGATTGGAATTAGTTTTAACCTGCAAACAGTCCATTTAGTATCCTATAAAAGAAGTTGTTACACTTTTAAAGAGTTTCCGATTAAAATTTTCTTCCTAATCTGAATACTCCTTCTGAAAAAATAATAAGTAAACCCTTTTAGAAAATGAGAAAGCGTCATTGGAAACCCATTACAGGTAGTAGCGTTTTGAAGGTTTGGCGTCTGTATTATTCTCACTTTAATATAGATTTTTGTTCGCCATATGAAATCTGTGTTTGTTTAAATAGTCTTTGTTTAAAACTTCGACCGCATTGTTATTTCAGAACTTATTCGCTACTTTTGAAGCATCTTAAAACCCGATGTATGCCAAGCACCAAACACAATTGGACCAAAGAAGAAATTATCGCCATTTATAACAAACCCATGATGGATTTGCTTTACGAAGCGGCCAGCATTCACCGAAAAAACCACGATCCTAATGTGGTACAGGTTTCTACTTTATTGTCGATTAAAACTGGCGGTTGCCCTGAAGACTGTGGATATTGCCCTCAAGCGGCACGTTATCACACCAACATTGAAGGCAACGATTTGATGTCAGTCCAACAAGTGAAAGCACAAGCTTTAAGGGCCAAGTCTAGTGGTTCCTCGCGAGTATGCATGGGCGCTGCATGGAGAAATGTGAAAGACGGTCCGGAATTCGACCAAGTCTTGGAAATGGTGCGCACTATTAACAAACTCGACATGGAAGTTTGTTGTACTTTGGGAATGCTTACAGAAAATCAGGCGCAACGTTTGGCCGAAGCGGGTTTATATGCCTACAACCACAATTTAGATACTTCCGAGGAATATTATAAAGAAGTGATTTCAACCCGCGGATTTGAAGACCGTCTGAAGACAATAGACAATGTCCGAAAAACTAACGTTACAGTGTGTAGCGGTGGAATTATCGGCATGGGCGAATCTGTGGAAGACCGAGCCGGAATGCTTGTGGCACTTTCTACGCTGAATCCGCAACCAGAATCGGTGCCCATCAATGCTTTGGTAGCCGTAGAAGGCACTCCGCTCGAAGAAGAAAAACCTGTAGAAATCTGGGAAATGATTCGAATGGTCGCTACCACCAGAATCGTGATGCCGGAAACTCAAGTAAGACTTTCGGCCGGAAGAACCAATATGAGCCGCGAAGGTCAGGCCTTGTGTTTCTTTGCTGGAGCGAATTCCATCTTTGCTGGAGACAAATTACTCACGACACCCAATCCGGATGTGAACGAAGACATGAAAATGTTTGAAATGCTTGGGCTGCAACCTCAAAAACCTTTTATTAAATTGATGCAACCGAAAACGGTAGAAGCTGAAGATTCACAATATAAGGGCTTAGGCGAAAAGCCCAAATGGAGTCGACCAAGCCATACAATTGAAAGAAATCTGGAAGCGTCGTTGAAAGGAAAAGCTAAAATTTAGATTGAATCTCTTTTGAGAATAAAAAAATCCCAACTTATTTCGTTGGGATTTTTTTTTAGAATATAATCTTCTTTGTGACTACCTGACCAGAATTGAGTTTTACCTTCACTATTAGTGTTTGTTGATTAGGCATTAGGCTTTGAATAAACAACTGCTTTACACTCAAGTTTGATTTCACGCAAAGCATTCTACCCAATAAATCGTATACTTCTACGGAAACCATTTCCATACTAGATTGAACCGTAACTTCGTTGCTGTTTGAAGTCACGATTACTTGTGGATTGGAGGTTTCAAAAGTGTCATTGCTTAGGGTCTGATTTTGATAAACCAATTCGAAGCGATCGTTAATTTGTCCGGTAATTTCACTGTTGAAGGTATAGGGAGATTGTCTCAAATCATGAATGGTATGCATTATTTTATCTTTTAGAAAAATCTGCTGCCCATTTTCAAAAATTCCGTCAACAGCTCCAATGGCTATGCGGTATTGATCCGCTGTAGGAAGCACTACCCCGAGTGGTACGCTATCATTGTTATCAAATGCTGAACGGCCTTGGATACACATGGTTTGGTCAGCGATAAGCGAATAGATATTTTGGCTCGGATCTAATTTGATGAATGCATCGTACAAAACATCTTTTGCATTAGTGGCTTCAGGAAGATAACCAACGACTGTTCTTGCAGAAACACCCGAAGCATTTACTAAATCAAGCCAAATTCTTGAACGACTAGTTGTTTCTTGTGTATGATTGGCACTAGTCTGTCTGAAAAATTGTACGTTATCATTAACTCCTCTTACCCGCATACTATTATTGAAGGTTAAAGTACTATCAAGTCGATTGCCTTCGTTCATTGAAACGATAAAACCTTGACCTGCTGCAATAAATCCGTTGAACCCTAACGGACCACTCAAGGTGGCTGTTCCGTTGTGAACTATAAAATCAAAGTTGCTATAGTTATACTGATAGCTGGCATAAAACGGATTGTTCGGCGATACCGGCGGAGTACCATGGGTCCAGATCTTTACAAAACCATCAATAATAGGGTAATCTACAGCATTGTATTTTAAAAATTCAAATACGCTAATCGCTGACGGATAGGGATTTCCGACCAAATTCCAGTTGTCATCAATTTCACTCAGAGCCACTCCGTTGGCACTAGTATAACTTCCCAGAGTAGTGGTGGTCATATCGCCTCTGCTGATGGTTGGTGTAATGATTCCGTTGTTGGGTTTTCCGAAATCAGCCGTGTTGTTGGCAAATTGCATCGAGAAAACCTGCGGCGCAATAAAATCGTTTGGCCCACGAACGATATAGCCTTTTCCAGGAATCATCGCATCGCCAACTGCTGAAACCCAATAGCCTTGACCTCCGTTTGGATTAGGCAATATCGGATTCCATTTGAAGATATAGCCCGCCATAGTGTTGGGCGAAATATTGCTTACATTGAAATTCTTGATGGGTGAAGACCAGTATACATAATCCATTTTGACAATAGGGCTTGATGTACTTCGATCCATGGTAATGTTTCCGGTATTAATCCCGCTATCGTCGATTTGGCATAATGCTCCAGTATCTTTAATATCAAAAGTCCCCAAAACTGTCAATCCGTTTTGAATATTGATGTAGGTGTTGGCTGCAACTGTAGCATTATAAGTCGCCGCTACCGTGACGCTACAAGCACTAAAGCTACCATGGATTCCGGTATTGTAATTCGCTGCAATAATTACTGGTTTGGTTAAAGATGGTGTTCCTGAAATGTTGTTAACATCGCGCCAATCGGTGCCGTTCCAGATTAAGGTACCGTTGTAAATTTGCACAGCTACTGTGGCTTTATAACAAGTACTCGTATTTTCTCTTACCTGACAATAGTATTGATATCCATCATAACTAGTGAGTGATGAAACATTCAAAGTAGCGGTGTTGGCTCCGGTGTGTCCTGCCAATGGCGATGCAAATAAATCAACCCAATTAGTAGTGTTCGGCGCCAAAGCAAACCAGTTATAAGTTAATGAATTACTGCCAACAAAACCCTCTGAAGCGGTGACTGACATTGCCGCAGTAGAGCTGGTACAATTCAAAGATAAAGTTGGTTGGACATTAATAATAGGTGCAATAGGAGGCGTAGAGTCAAAAATACCCAAGTTAGAACAACTCTCGGTGTCGTTAGAATTCCAATCGGCATCATTGAATGTAGCTGATGGACCTGTCAAAGAGATACGAATCATGGTAAAACCAACATTATTTCTCGTTCTAACTCTGTCAATCACAGTGTTACCTGCTCCTTTGGTCAAATCGATCCGGTCATCGGCATTGAAACCTGAGCCTAAAGTGCCGTAGGGTGTACCCACTTGAGCGGCACAAATGACTGTGGCATCGGCTCGAATCATAATAATTTGACCTGCTGCAATGACGCCTGTAAGGGATACTTCTATGGCAGGAGCTCCAGTATCGGTGAAATTGGCATAGCGTCGTAATTTATATTGGCCTGCGCCCATATCAATTGGAGCTGCTGTGCCGTTGTATAGCTCAATTACACCACCGGATCCGGCCTGTGCATCATAAATTTCCGAAATTATCAAATCGGTGTAAACCCCAGAGCTTCCTTCACATGAAGTAAGTGATTTGTCAATATAAGTGAAAGCTGTCGTTGCCGTACACGGTTGGGTATCGGTAATCAGAATGCCGCCAGAGGAAGCACCTGCGGGAACCACAAGAACGAGCTTGGTGGGGCTGCTAGACAAAACAGTAGCAGCTACTCCGCCTACTAGTGCTGAAGCGGATGTTAAGTTTCCCGAACTTGCGTTGACTGTGACTATGGTTCCTTGCGGTCCTGAAGTGGGATAAACAGATGAAATTACTGCAGAAGTACAGACCGTTCCTGTTCCTTGAATGGTAAAATCATACGGATTTTCGTTGGTGTCGTTATTGGCAATAGACACGGTGGCGGTTCTTAATCCGCTTGCTGAGGGGGTGAACGTGATTTCGAAAGTAGAAGATCCTGTAAGTGCGGCAACCGGAGTTGAAGGCATAATGGACACAGAAAAATCTGCAGCGTTTGCACCTGATATACTAACGTATGGACTTGCTGAGGTCAGAGTTAATGCACCTGTTCCCGTATTTTGTATAACGAAAGGTCTATTGGTCGAACTACCTACGGCAACCAAGCCAAAATCCGTATTATCGGTAGTGCTGGGTGTTGTGTCGCCATCGGTAATGTTTACGCCGTTACCCTGAATGTTGATTTCGGAATCGGCCCCTATCAATTTAAAATCATCCACTACCCATCGTTCATTGGCAGAATTATTCAAAAGCGTAAATCTAAATTTTAAATTTGTAGTGGACGGCAGCGAACTTATTGTAACAGTTGAGTAACCATCGGTTGTTCTACTTCCTCCAGCAGCAGGAGCGAAATCAACCGGACTCGCATCTCCATCATATGCTGTCGAGGCATTTCCGGTTCCTGAGGAGAAACTCCAATACGCATTGGCATTTCCTAAAACTCTTACCGTGCTATACCAATTCGTTCCTCCATTCGGGCTCACTTCCACAGTCACTATGTCGGCAACATCTGCTCCATTACCTGTCGAACCAATAGAAAATGAGGCTAGCCGGAAAGTGGCCGTCACTATAGAATAGCCTGTTGTGTTAATATTACTAGATAATAGCGAGGCCCCTCCATTGGATAATCCCCAGCCATGCGTTCCCTCAGCTGCAAAAGGTGAGGTTGCTGGCCTGTCACCAGCAGCTGAGTTTCCCGTATAGTACGCTCCGCCTGCAACAACAAATAAACTCGAGGAGTTGTTTAAACCGTCTGAGACAATTGTTACTTGACTTTCAACAAACTGGCTTATCAATAAGATTAAAAAAAATATCCTTATTTTCATTGGTAATGATTGATTATCCATCTGAATCCCCACAAACAATAAATTCAGCGCACAAAAAAAGCAGGCTGTCTGTTTTGCAGTAGATTGGGTGTTCAAAATTAAGGGTATTTTTAATAACTTATGTTATTTTGCATTACTAAATTATCAACGCTATTTTAATTTAACCCATGGCAAAAGCCCATACAAATCAGGAAGTTATCCAAAAAATGGAGCGTTACTGCAGCTACCAAGACAGGTGCCATCAGGAAGTAATTCAGAAAATGCGGGCAATGGCAGTAGATCAGGCTCAATCAGATGTAATTATCGTTCATTTAATCGAGTACGGATTTCTTAATGAAGAGCGCTTCGCATGTAGTTTCGCCCGAGGCAAACATCGAATAAAAAATTGGGGCAAAACGCGAATCATTAGCGAACTAAGAGCACGAAATATCTCACAAATAAATATTGCGACTGCGTTAAAAGAACTCACACCAGAAGAATACGACCAGAATTTTCATGACTTGTCAGAGCGTGTTTGGAATAAAATTAGGGAATCAAACATGCAAAAAAAGAAGAAAAAATTCTATGACTACCTGTTTCGCAAAGGATACGAAAACCAACTTATTTATGATAAAATAACTGAGTTAGAAAAAAAATAAAACCTAAAATTTTCTTGTCAGTAAAGGGTGTTCCATTGTAGCAATTTTTTATAGCTGTAATGTAAAAACGAGAAAACCATGTAATTGCTCATGCTTATATTTTGAGAATTACACCTGATTGTCATTGCCGCGGTATTGCTATTATGGTGATAAAAATAAAAGCGATACCTAGAGCAAAATTTCAAATTAGCTAAGGAAATTTGATTGGGTTGATGCGAGATTCATCAAGAGTTGCAATAGGCGTTTCTAGACTAAAGAAAGCAGCACACTTACGGCATTGCCGCCAAAACCAACCGCGTTAACCAGTACTTTTTCAATACGCTTGGGTTGAACTTTCTCGGAGGTAAAAGGCACGCCGATAAATTGCTGGTGTTGCATCATTAAAATGGCCAACTCGATACTGAGCATGCCCGAAGCGCCGAGCGTGTGGCCAATTTTCCATTTGTTGGTCGTGAGTAGTGGAAGTTCGGGGAATATTTTCTCGATGGCTTTGTATTCTGACCAATCTCCTTTGAGAGTGCCTGGGGCGTGCATCACAACAACATCTACTTCAGACGGATTAGTATTTTCAAGGGCCATCCTCATCGATTTTTGGAAACAATCGGCTTCTGTGGAAATTGAGGTATTGTGCTCCAGTAGTTCAGTCGCGTAACCAATACCTTCTATGTAAGCCAAGGCATTTTGTTTTTTTCCGGATTCTAAACAACAGACCGCAGCACCTTCTCCGAGCACCATCGTGTTTTGAGTTTTCTCCAGATTGAGCGCTTGACAAGGATAGGGCTGATTTTCTTTCGCGTAGATTTTCATCGCCTGCATTTGGGCTATTGTAAAATGCGTTAACGGAGCTTCACTGCCACCGACCAGGAATTTTTCTGCCATACCCGACTTGAGCCACGCCACACCGTTGAGCAGCGCGTGCAAGGCTGTCGAACAAGTAATAGAATGAGAAATTTCAGGGCCTTGGGTTTGTAAATCGTGCGCTATCCAGGAAGCAATATTGCCCAAAGTGGTGGTGGGCGACGCGAGTGTTTGCGCCCTACCCATTTTTAAAAATTCTTCGTGGTGTTTTTCGAATAAAGCAGTTGCACCGCGAGACGAACCGATATTGATACCGAAATCGAGAGTCGTTTTCCAACCTGATTGATCGATTGCTTTTCTGGCTACGGCAATGGCCATCAAAACCGAATCGTCGAGTGATTTGTATTTCGGGTCTGACTTTCTAATGTTATCGACTAGTGTCTTGGAGCTTTTATCAAGCGAAGCAACCCAAGCCGTTTTTTCGCCAAAAGTTTGTAATGCCAAGAAATGATTAGTGCTTTGGTAGTTCTCCCAAACTGTTGACGCCTCATTTCCCAACGGTGATATTGAAGCGATGGCGGTAATGGCAATAGGTTCAGGCAAAGCGTTTTAGATAAAAAGTTGTAGAAGAATCAGCAGCCCTAGCCCCGATAGCAGCCTTTTGTGCGAAGTTGCATTTGATTTCTTGGGTTTTTCGAGACGCACAAAAGATTTCCTCACAAGTTAAACATTTTTCAGCGGTGTTCGGACGATTCGCTTCGCTCGGGTTAGCGGATAGCGGGAAACAGCTTCCAAAATTAAACTATTTCGAGCGCATTCTCGACAACTTGGTAGACTTTTTCAAGCTGGGCATCGGTCATCACGTAAGGAGGCAAAATGTAAACGATGTTGCCCACCGGACGAAGAATTACGCCGTTTTCAATAAAGAACTGATAGAGCTTGTTGCGCAGACTGCCGTAATAACTTTCCTGATTTTCGGTTCGGATTTCCAGCGCGAAGATGACACCCAAAGTTCTGGTCGTTGCTACTTTCGGGTGCAATTGGATATGTTTTTGAAACACTTGATGTTTTTGTGAGATGCGGTGAATATTCGCTTGCATTTCTTCAGATTGCAGCAGTTTTAAACTCGCCAGTGCTGCTGCACAACCCGTCGGATTGGCTGTGAAAGTATGCCCGTGGAATAAAGCTTTGTTGGTATCGTCGTGGTAAAAACCATCGAAAATTTCTTGGGTGAAAGTCGTAATCGCCATCGGAATCGTGCCGCCGGTGAGTGCTTTAGACAAACACATCATATCGGGTTTTTGTTGCAGGTAATCACAAGCGAAAGTCTTGCCTGTTTTGCCGAATCCGGTCATGACCTCATCGGCTATGGTGAAGACTTGGTTTTCGCGACAGATGGAAATTAGTTCGTCGAGAATTTCGGGTTCGTACATCACCATTCCGGCAGCACCTTGCACCAGCGGTTCGAAAATAAACGCCGCGCAAGATTTGAAATTTATCGCCTGATGCAACGCTTTTTTTGATTCGTTTTCACGCCCTTTTGTCGGTACCGGAATCCGAACCACATCGATCAGTGAGCCTTGGAAAGCTTCGGTAAAAAAAGAAATTCCGCTGGAAGCCATTGCCCCGAAAGTATCGCCGTGGAAAGCATCTTCAAAAGCGATGACGGTGGTTCTTCTCTCGTTCTTATTGTAAAAAAATTGCAACGCGGCTTTGAGTGCGACTTCTACAGCAGTAGAACCATTATCTGAAAAGAAAATCTTCTTTTGGTTAAAAGGCAAAATCCGGAACAATTGCTCAGAAAGTGCAACTGCGGGTTGGTTGGTAAAGCCGCCAAAAAGCACATGTTCCAAAGTGGTGAGTTGCTTATAAATTGCGTCAGCCATCTCGCGGTTGGAATGCCCGAACGGATTCACCCACCAAGAGGCAATCGCGTCAAGGTATTCTTTTCCGTTCTCGTCCCAAAGCACTGCGCCTTCACCTTTGACAATTGCCGGAAGCAAGCCCGAAGTTTTATGCTGCGTGTACGGATGCCAATGGTACAATTGGTCTTTTTCGGATAGGTTCATCTTATAGATTTTCTAAATTTTCGCGGAAAAGTTCGGCGTATTCGGCAATCACATTCGCATCGAAATACGGTTCGTTGTTGATGCGTCCGATCATTTTAAGTCTGGTTTTGCTCAGGATGATGGATTCTGTGGCTGGGTTTTCATCGCCGTTGAAGATGATTCCGGCAATGTTGAGTTGGCGGTTTTGCAAGGCTTCGATGGTGAGCAAGGTGTGATTGATGCTGCCCAGATAGTGACGAGAAACGACAATGATTTTGTAATCGGGCTGGATCAAATCGAGGATGGTTTGGGAATCATTGAGCGGAACCAAAATTCCTCCGGCACCTTCAATGACCAAATGGTTCTCGGTTTTCGGCTCTTGGATTTGTTTCAAATCGATTCTAATGCCGTCAAGCGCAGCGGCATAATGAGGGCTGGCAGGCGTTTGCAATAAATAGCTGTTCGGATGAATCTCTGACTTTTCGTTAGAGAGAAAGCGCCCGATTTTATGGCAGTCCGAATCATCGACATCGCCGGCTTGAATGGGTTTCCAATAATCGGCTTCTATGGCTTGGGTGACGATGGCCGAAGCAATGGTTTTGCCCACATCGGTACCAATTCCGGTCATGAAAATTTTCATAGCTTGGGTTTTGCGCAAAGGTAAAAAACCCACCGGGAAAGATGGGCTTTAATTTATTCTTCTTTGAGCGAGTCGATAACTTTTCGCATTTCTTGGGCATACTTCCCGTAGAAATGTTTGACCCACCATTCTAGCGCAAAACCCATGTAGAGAATCGAAAAGACAACAATCGCAAAAGTGATGGCTAGAAACGGCGTGCTGTTGAAGCCTTTATTGAAAAAGTCCGGCCAATGCCAATAAAAAATGCCGAACAAAAATAAGATCAAAAATGGTACTAGCGCAAAGCCAAAAGTTTTGTAAAGCTCCATGTTGAGCCGGATTTCGTAATAAGTTTCGTAAAGACTGTCTTTGGTGCTCAGGGTAGTTTTGCCCAAACTAATATAAAAGCGGTAAAGCTTGATCAGGTAATAAGCACTGACCGCGACAAATAAAGCATAGAGTAAGAAAAAAACCTTTATCCCGTTGGAAGGAAAATTCAAAATCAGCGGAGAAAATCCAATAAAAATGATGGATTGAATCTGATATAAAAATTCTTTTTTAAGGTTGTGTTTGATTTTATCTAACGGCGTGTTTGCCGAGTTGATTTTGTCCAATTGGGTAGGAAGCGTGACATGGGTTTTATCGTTGTTCCAAGCAGATTGTAAGTCGTTAAAGTCCATAACCTTGTTTTTGAATGATTGTTTTTAATTTTTCCTTGGCGCGGTTGAGCCTCACGCGAGCATTTCCCTCAGAAATTCCGAGGTTGTCGCCGATTTCGCGGTGCGAATAACCTTCGAGTTGGTAGAAGATAATCGCCTTGTCAATTTTGTCGAGTTGCCGAAGCGCTTTATAGAAATGCTCTAGTTGTAATTCTTTTTCATCGACATCGCTTTCGTCGGCTTTGATATTTTCTGACGGAATTTCATACCGATCCGGCTTTCGTTTTTCTTTTTTCAGGAAGACAATCGCCGTATTGATGGCCACGCGATACATCCAAGTAGAGAATTGGCTCTCGCCTTTGAAACTCTCGTAAGCTTTCCAGAGCTGCAGCACGATTTCTTGAAACAAATCCTGTTGGTCATCAGCATCGTCCATGTAGAGTTTGGACACCTTGTATAAGATGCCTTTGTGGCGTTCAATCCGCTCCAAAAAAGCTTTCTCTTTGTTTTCCAAAGGTTAGTTCATTATAGGTTTGAGGGTATATCCCGCTTTCTTTAATAGATTGATAATACCTTGTTCACCAGCTAAATGCGCTGAGCCTACCGCAAAGAAAGTACTTTGTTTTTGCATCATCTCAGGGATAAGTTTGACCCAATTCGCATTTCGGTTGCTCAACAGTATTTGCTGTGCAGCACCCGAAAGCGATTCGTCTTTGACCATCATTTGGTAAATTCCGTCAAGATTTTCACTCGTGTAGGTATCCACCATTTCTTGGCACATCGCCGGGTCTATGGTTTTCAGATAAGCAATCATTTGGTCATCGGTAAACGATTGGTTTAGGAATTCCATTTGTTGGGCCACGGTTTCTAATCCAGTAACGGGTTTGTTGCGTTCTTTGGCCATGTTGACAAATTCGAGTTCGTAAAACTTGATGTCAGGGCAACCAAACGATTTCATGAACACAAAACTCATTAGGGTTTCTAGGGTAAAACTATCCATTTGTGCGAGCGTTCCGATACCTGCCTTTTGTAGTACCATATTGAGGTCGGTTTGCTGCGCGTTGGTGAGTGTTTGACTCAGTGGGTTTTTGGCCATCGCCAGTTGCTGTGCTTGTGCCATTTGAGCAGGATCGGCCATGTTGATTTCTAAAGTCAGTTGGGACGATTTTGCTAAAGCGGAAGTGGCTTTGGGCCACATTTTAAAATCCTTGGAGCAAATCATGTGAATCGTGCCGAATAAATAAGACGGTTGTTTTAGACCGTTGCCGGATACTTCCCACAAGACCGAGTTTTGTTGTGGTGCGGTTTGGGCCGTTGAAAAAAAACTGACGCAGCAAATAAGAACTACAAAGATAGTTTGGATTCGATTTTTCATAGTTGAATTTTGATTTGATGAATGAAACAAGAGTGGTGTTTAGCGTTTGATGATTCTGGCGGATCCGATTAGCGTGATTAAAATAATTGCCGAACCGATAAAAACCGGAAGCAAAACTGTTAAATCAGGCTGATGAGCGACAAAATAGCTGACCACGGAATAGCCAAATCCCATAGAAGCTAGGAAAGCCGTTGTAATAATAACGACACATTTGACGGCAAGGCTGGGTGAAGGAATAGTTTTCATAAGGTTTGATTTTTCAAATGACCACACGTAAGTAATCGAACCTTTCAAACGTTACAAAAATTTTTAAAGGAGTTTTTGCAAGGCGTTCAACAACGCACTGATTTGCTCGATAGTATTGTAACTATGGAGGCAAATGCGGAGTCTTTCTTGGCCTTCGGGCACTGTGGGCGAAAGAATCGGTTTGATTTCGGAACCTTGTTCTTGGAGTGAATTGGCGATAGATTTTACTTTCTCATTTCCGGGAATAATCGCACACTGAATGGCCGATTTACTGCGAACAAATAAAGGCTTCAAACCCAACAACTGCTTTTGCTGATTAAAAAAATTAATGTGCTCGCGCAGCCTTTCTCGTGCCGTTGCGTTGGCTTGCAATTCTTGATAACCGATATGAATTGTAGCGATGGCGTGCGGCGAAAGACCGGTAGTATAAATCAGGCTTCGGGCGAAATTCACCAGATAATTTTTGAGTTCCTCACTTCCGAGAATGGTAGCACCGTGAGAGCCCAAACCTTTTCCGAATGTCATGATTCGGGCGAAAACTTTGTCTTGAATACCTAGACTTTGCACCAATCCTTCGCCGTTATCGCCGAAAACACCAAGCGCGTGGGCTTCGTCTATGACTAAGTAAGCTCCGTGTTTTTCAGCTAGGTCAACGAGTGCTTCTAGATTCGGAGAATCGCCGTCCATGGAGAAGACAGATTCGGTGGCGACGTATATGGTTGTTGGTCGATTTTGGGCAAGAAGCCGTTCTAAATCTTCAAGGTCGTTGTGGGCGAATTTGTATGATTTAGCGTGTGATAAACGAATGCCGTCGCGGATAGAAGCATGGCAAAGTTCGTCATAAAGAATAATGTCGCCTTTTTGTGGCACGCTGCTGAAAAACCCAACGTTGGCATCATAGCCCGAATTAAAGATCAGCGCGCTTTCGGTTTGGTGGAATTGCGCAATTTGGTTCTCGGTGAGTTCGTATAACGGATGGTTTCCGGAAATTAAACGCGAACCCGTAGCGCCGTTTTGAGTAAAATTGTGGTCGATTAAGAATTGATGGGTTTGCTCAAAAATGGCTTTGGACTGAGAAAAACCCAAATAATCGTTCGAGGCAAAATCGATTCTAAAACCTGGCCGAGGCAACTCGCGCAGGGCATTGCTATGTTTGCGGTGGGCTAATTTGTCTGCGAGATTTTTGGGAAAATTCTTCATTCGCTTTTCTGTTCAATCCACTTGGAGTTTCCTTTTTCGGTAGCGTCGAGCATATCGAGTTTCAATCGCTCGGAAACCTGCGCCGCAAAATCCATAGCTGGTTTTTTTTCGTCGAAAGCGTACATTCTGTAATGCTTGTTTCCTTTGTACCATAGGTTGGTCTGGTAATAACCTTTGCCGTCGAGGAACACTAACACATAATCGAGTTCGGGTACTTGGGATAAAACGTCGCGCGAAAACGGACCGATGCAGAATCTTGAGATGAGTTTGTCTTTATCGGTGTCGATCAAGATGGTTTTGGTCATTGAAAACCCGATACCGGTTACTAGAAAGTAGGCGATCAATTCAAAAGAGGCGCCCGCTGCCTTAGGGGCAAGCGAAAAGCCATACCGATAAAACAACAATACGATATTGAACAGCAGATAAAGTACACCCGTGAAACAAATGGCTGCCATCAAACGTTGCCAAAATGGCCTTTTGCCTTGCGAAACGATGAGTTCAAATTCGTTTTCCATGGCTCAAAAATAAACAAATCATTCTGAAATCAGCGGGGAAAGTTCGAAGTTGCATCACGAGCCGCGTTAGGGATTGCAGCGGCAGCCCGCAGCGCAGCGAGGACTATAGCGGAAAGCCCGGGCCGAAGGTAACGCCCAAACCTTTTAGCTAAAAAAGAAAAAGCCCGACAATCGTCAGGCTTCTTGCATATATAGGCTGGTCTTAATCGACCAGGACAATGACTTTATTGTCTTTCATCTCGATGGTTCCGGACTCGATGGCCAAAGTGTAAGTCTGGTCATTGATTTTGTGGAACTTCTCGGCCACTTCTTTCTCGGGCTTGAAACTCGGCGCAGCGATTTTGACTTCGCCTTTTTTGAGTGTCGCTACAATCGGCGCGTGGTGGTTCAGGATTTGAAAACTACCGTCAACGCCTGGAAGCGATACCGAAGTAACTTCGCCTTGGAAGAGTTTGGATTCTGGTGATACTATTTCTAATGTCATATTTTTTTTGTTTACAGCTGTTAGCCGTCAGCCGTTAGCCGATAGCTGATAGCTGTTGGCCATTTTAAGCTTCAGCTAACATTTTCTGTCCGGCTTCGATCACGTCTTCGATGGTTCCTTTGAGGTTGAACGCCGCTTCTGGCAAGTGGTCTAGCTCTCCGTCGATAATCATGTTGAAACCTTTGATCGTGTCTTTGATGTCTACCAAAACTCCTGGAATACCCGTAAACTGCTCTGCTACGTGGAACGGTTGTGACAAGAAACGTTGTACACGACGCGCTCTGGATACGGCTAGTTTATCGTCTTCTGACAATTCTTCCATACCCAAGATCGCGATGATGTCTTGCAATTGCTTGTATTTCTGAAGGATTTCTTTCACTCTTTGTGCACAGTTGTAGTGGTCGTCGCCCAAGATTTGCGGTGTCAAGATTCTGGATGTAGAATCCAGTGGGTCTACCGCTGGGTAAATACCGAGCTCGGCAATCTTACGAGACAATACTGTCGTTGCATCTAAGTGCGCGAAAGTCGTCGCCGGCGCTGGGTCGGTCAAGTCATCCGCAGGTACGTAAACCGCTTGTACAGATGTGATCGATCCTTTATTGGTAGAGGTGATACGCTCTTGCATCGCACCCATTTCTGTTGCTAATGTTGGTTGGTAACCTACCGCAGATGGCATACGACCTAAAAGTGCCGATACCTCAGAACCTGCTTGCGTAAAACGGAAGATGTTGTCTACGAAGAAAAGTACGTCTTTTCCTTGGTCTGAACCTGCTCCGTCACGGAAATATTCTGCAATCGTCAATCCTGAAAGGGCCACACGAGCACGGGCTCCTGGTGGTTCGTTCATCTGTCCGAAAACGAAAGTCGCTTTTGATTCGCGCATTCCAGATTTGTCAACTTTTGACAAATCCCAGCCGCCTTCTTCCATCGAGTGCATGAAAGCGTCTCCGTATTTAATAATTCCTGATTCGAGCATCTCGCGAAGCAAATCGTTTCCTTCACGGGTTCTTTCACCTACTCCTGCGAATACTGAAAGTCCTCCGTGTCCTTTTGCAATGTTGTTGATGAGTTCTTGGATCAATACCGTTTTACCTACTCCTGCACCACCGAACAAACCGATTTTTCCTCCTTTTGCGTAAGGCTCAATAAGGTCGATTACTTTAATACCGGTAAATAAAACTTCTGAAGAAGTGGAAAGGTCTTCGAACTTAGGAGCAGCTCTGTGAATAGACAACCCATTGTCTCCTGTTTTTGGCAAATCACCCAAACCGTCGATGGCATCTCCGATTACGTTGAACAAACGTCCGTAAACATCTGGGCCAATAGGCATTTTAATTGGGTTTCCTGTACCTGTTACTTCATAACCTCTGCTCAAACCGTCAGTAGAATCCATAGAGATAGTACGAACTGTGTTCTCACCGATGTGCGACTGCACTTCAAGCACCAAGATAGTTCCATCTTTTTTAGTGATTTCTAACGAATCATAGATTTTTGGAAGTTCAACATCCTTCCCGTTGAATACTACGTCCACTACCGGACCGATGATTTGTGCAACTTTTCCTATTACTTTTGACATTGCTTATGTATTTATTAAATAGCTATTTAGGTTTGTGAAGCCACAGATGAAAGGCATCCGTTTTTTCGAGTGCAAAGATAATTTTTAAAAATAAAAAATCAATTTTATTTCGATAAAAATATAGCCTTTTTTTGAAGGATTCTCAGTTCTGGGATTTGATGCTCGCAAAAGCCACTTGATACAAAGCAAAAACCACCAACCGGAGCTGGTGGTTTTGAGCTATGATTTATCTCTTTTCTTAGTTAGGCAAGAATGAAGGATAACTGATTGGGAAATCCTGCACTTTATATTTCTTGAACGAGGCACCGTAAGTTTTTTCAATCGCCTCCAAGAACTTGTTGGCCACATAGGCGTTGGCTCTTGGAGTAAGGTGTACACCGTCTAGACCAAACGCACCGCCTTGAATAAACTGGTTGGTGAAATGGTAATTGCCGACCAAAATCCCACCATTAGCTACTTGATTCATAATGGCTGCCGCGTCTACGAAGGCCAACCCTTTGGCTTCAGCTTGCGCTTTAATGATTTCATTGTAGGCTGCCGTGGCGGTTCTTATTTCTTGGACTTCGTTCTTAGATAACACCCAGCCGTCTTGCAACGGAAATTGCGTGCCGTTTCCTGCCGCTAAATGAGTCTGAGGATTGCCTCCTTGATAACTCAGAATCACATAATCTTCAGGAGTAGAAAGCCTCATTTTAATCAGAGCTGGATTGACTGCTGTGATATCAGTCAGATATTCATCCAACATTACTACCGGTCTTTTCTTTCCGGCAGTAAAAACAATTGTTCTCTGAAGCCTTTCTTCTTCTGAAATTAAACCTAGGTTTTTTGCAGCAACCAAACCTCCGTTATAGGCTGCATAGCCAGCGTTAAGCTGATCAACCTGAGCTTGGGTCAGTTCTGGAATGGGATTGTATCCTACATAGGTAACAAACGGGATTGTGGTCACATCCGGAATATTGGCCACTACACCCTTGGCGCCGGCAGAAGTTAAAGTGCTAATCAGCGCAGCGTAAGTACCGTCGAAACCTGCCCCTGGAGCACCGCTTACTGGCGTAATAGGATCGGAACCGTCACCACCTGAAGTCGCATAACCTAAGACATCGTTATTTCCGATCCACAATGAGAAAAAGGTAGGAGATTGTGCCATGGCATCTGCTAGAACTGAGGTTGTCCCATTGGATGCAAACCTAACAAAATAAGGGTTTGCAGTAGCTGGAGAAGTTAACAACCCCGCAGGATTACCGTAACCTGGCGCCAATAAATGATAACTTTTTGCTCCGGGAACACCCATGTTGTTGAATCCTCCGGTTAAAAAGTTAGTGATTTCAGTGGTAGGTGCTGCACCAGGCAAAGAAACCGGTGCCGTACCATTAAAAACCAAACGCACGCCTTGAACAGGTAAGCCTGCTAAGAGAAGTCCGCCATAGTTGTCATTCATGAACGGTGTTTTAAACTCGCCGCCGCCAACGGTTGCAAATTGGTCTGCCATAAGTTTTGGATAAGCGAAGGCTTGACCGGCTTTAAACAAAGCTTTATCAGTATAACCAGCGGTAATGGAATTTCCCAGCGCCACATATCGAGAGAAATCTACGCTTCCGGCAGAAACTGCTACTTCGGGCTCAATGCCTGAAGTGTCTTCTTGGTCTTGTGAACAAGATACTATGGCTAATGAAGCAAAAAGTATCCATTTAATATTTTTTATCATGATGCTTGAATTTTAAAATTAAGGATTGATCGTCCATGAAATGAGATACAATTGACCGATGCGTCCGGCACCGATAACCTGAAGATAATCATCTGCTCCGATGTTGGATCCGCTGAGTTTGATGACCGACTTGATGGCCGGAATCGAGTAATTGATTTGCGCATCAAAAACGGTCACTTCCGGAATCGTACCGTCAGCAAAAGACGATTGCCACAAATACTCACTGCTCCATCTTGCATTGATATTGAAGCCAAAATTCTTGAACAACTTCTCGTTGCCTAAAGAAGCTTTCACCCGATGTTTAGGCGTGTTGAACCCGGCGATAAAAGAAGGATCTCTTTCTTGGTCGAATTCAAATTGAGCATGGTTGTAATTGATTCCCAGTTCGAAATCTTTATACACTTTTTTCGACACTCCGGCACCAAAACCTAAGGATTTGATTTCTGTGCTGGAATTCGAGTATACTTGGAAAGTTCTAACGTCGCGGTTGCGGATGGCTTGAACGGCCAAATCTGAAAGCGGAAGATTTTCTTGAGCCACACCATAATAAGGAATGACCAATCTGCTGGTGCTTAAGAAGTCATTGTAAATGTTGTAATATCCGTTGATGTCAAACGAAAGACCGTTCTCTAGTACTGTTTTGTATCCCAATTCGAAGGCTTTCACCTGCTCTGGTTTCACGTAACTTGGTTTGTCAGCCAATTTCAAATCTGCAGTGTTTTGTGTGACTGCGAAAAGTTTGATTGACGGATCGGTAAAAGCTGGTCTGGTGTAGGCATCAAGTCCTGAAAAAGTGACTTCCGCGGGCTGCCCTAAAGCAATACCTGCGGCACTGGTCGGGAGCGTTTCTGAATATCTTGAAGGATTGTCTTCTTGAGAACCAATCAGTGCAAATGGCCCTAAATCTAGACCGATAAATAAATCTTGGGTGGTCGGATTTCTAAAACCGGTCTGGAAAGAAGTTCTGAACACATGATTCTTGTTGGCTCCGGCAGCATAAACCAAAGAAACTCTCGGAGAAACAAAACCATTAAAGAACTCTGACTTGTCATAACGAACAGAACCGGTAAGCTTCAAGCGGTCGTTCAAGACTTTTTTCTGCATCTGAACGTAAGCTCCGATTTCAGTGTAGTTGATTGCTCCATCGTAATCGGTAAAGATTGAGCCTTCAGAGTCGAGCGAATATTGTCTGTAAGAACCTCCGAGTTGGAATTCAGCAAACTTAATTTGGTCTTTGAAATTATAATTCAAATCAGAATGATAAATTCTAGACTGATCAATAAACTTGGCTCCTTTGGTAAAGTCCGGATCTTGAACAATTCTAGCTAAAGCATTGTTGTATTCTGGCGTTCCGACTTGAAAACGAGGCAATCCGCTTGGCGCTAAATTTAGAGGATTATCGCCAAGGTTAGGCACTGCTGTCACGTTGTTGTCGGCAAAATTCCTAGCGTATTGGGCCGCTTGAGTCCCAGTAAATCCTAACCCGATTTGAGATTGTAAATAAGCCGTTACATAATCTCTGTACCAACCAGCGTCAGATTTCGCTGCACGGTTCACGTTCCAAGCGGCAAATCGCATATCGTAGGAATCTCCGGCATCTTCTGTGGTCATATAACCTCTGAGGAAGAAGTTCTTGTTTTTGAATTCAATTTTGCTTTGTTGCATGATGAAATTCTCCAAACGGTATCTGTTTGCTCCTTGATAAGTTGTATTTCCGATACCGACTTTGTGTTGCAAGATGACTTCAAAATCATTTTTCCAAGGCTTCACGTGCAGCGAGAAATCAGCTTTCACGTTTTCTACTTTGTTGTCGTTTAAGTCTTGTTCTCTGTAGCCTGTTCTACTTACTGGTCCAACATTAGGAATAAAGTTAGTCACCTCATCACCGTAAGTGTTCAAACCATCGTAATTCGGATTGTTTTCGTGGCCAATAGTACCGCCAGACATGCTTCGGGTATCGGCGGCAATCCATTCGGTAGCCTTCATGAAAGTAAAGTTGGCTTTACCGGCTACATAATCATTGAATTTATGTGCGGCACGAACTCCAAAATCGTAGTAATCATTAGTTCCAGCTACTTCTTGTGAGGTTTGTCCGTATTTGCCGTAAAAGCTAATGCCTTGGTAAACAAAAGGGCTTTTGCTGTTCATAAACAAAATTCCATTAAAAGCACCTGCTCCATAGAGTGCCGAAGAAGCTCCGGGTAGTAATTCTACGCTAGCCACATCCAAATCTGATAGCCCAACTAAATTACCTAAAACGAAATTCAGTGCCGGCGAGGAATTGTCCATACCGTCAACCAATTGCATAAATCGGTTGTTGGCTATGGTAGCAAAACCGCGGGTGTTAATGGATTTAAAGTTCAAACTTCCGGTATTGAAATGCACTTCTTTCATGTTTTCCAAGCCTTCATAAAAAGTGGCCGAACTAGTGGCTTTGATGTCTTTCAAGCCCATTCTTTCGATAGTCACAGGCGATTCAAGTATGCGTTCTGGCGTTCTGGAGGCCGAAACCACTATCTCATTGAGCTTGGTTTCTTCAGATTCCAGTGACACGGAAACTTTCTGCGCATTGGAACTAATAGATAAGCTTTGCTTTTGATAGCCCACCATGGTAACCTCAAGGGTAAAAGGCAACTTGGCCGCGGTATCTAATTTGAAATTTCCGTCGGCGTCTGATGTAGTGCCTGCCGAATCACCGGCTACTCTGACATTGGCTCCAGGAATAGGTTGCATGTTACTATCAGTAACCTTACCTGAGACTGAGTGCTGCGCTTGAATAAAGCTACAGCAAAACAGCGAGATGATCAATAAATACAATTTCATTGGGTTTAGATTTTGTTGGTTTATGTAGCCAAAATACAAATATTTTTATCATTTGCTAAAATTCATTGGTTAAATTTCATAATTCTCAAAACCTGCTTTTTATATTATTAAATCACTATTGAAACCGCTTTTTTAGGGTTTTATTAACGCATTGACAATCCGCTTAAAAAAAATACTATGCGCGCCTACAAATCGCTCAGGATATTGCATTAATCACAATAAAACTTTTTGTTGTGCCGCATAAAAAAAGCGGGCAAAAACCCGCTTGATGAATAGATATTTTGAATCTTTTTATTCTACTGTAACAGATTTGGCTAAGTTTCTAGGTTGGTCTACATTACAACCGCGCATTACTGCAATGTGGTATGAAAGCAATTGCAAAGGAATCGTAGTAAGCAACGGCGACAAAGCATCGGATGTTTCAGGAATTTCAATTACATAATCCGCTAAATCACGAACTTGCACATCACCTTTGGTAACTACAGCGATGATTTTTCCACTTCTGGATTTGATTTCTTGAATGTTACTCACCACTTTATCATAATGGCCTTGCTTAGGCGCAATCACAATTACTGGCATTTGCTCATCAATCAATGCGATTGGGCCATGCTTCATTTCTGCTGCCGGATAACCTTCCGCATGAATGTATGAAATCTCTTTTAACTTCAACGCGCCTTCTAATGCTACCGGGAAATTATATCCTCTACCCAAATACAAGCAGTTCGCTGCATCTTTAAACTTGGCTGCTATTTCTTTGGCTTTGTCGTTGGTTTGCAAAGTTTCAACCACTTTCTCAGGAATGATTTCGAGCTCTTGCAAATAGCGGTGGAAATCTGAATTCGACAAAGTTCCTTTTGCTTTGGCCAAACGCAAGGCAATCATTGTTAAAACGGTAATTTGTGTGGTAAAAGCTTTGGTAGAAGCCACTCCGATTTCTGGACCGGCGTGCGTATAAGCGCCAGCATGCGTTTCTCTGGAAATCGACGAACCTACTACATTACAAACTCCGAATACAAAAGCACCTCTTTCTTTAGCAAGCTTAATGGCGGCCAAACTGTCTGCCGTTTCTCCAGATTGTGAAATGGCAATCACAACATCGCCTTTGTTGATAATTGGATTTCTGTATCTGAATTCCGAAGCATACTCAACTTCAACAGGAATTCTCGCGAACTCTTCGATAATGTATTCGGCCACTAGACCAGCATGCCATGAAGTTCCACAAGCTACGATGAGTATTCTCTCAGCATTGAGGAATTTCTCTAAATTATCTTCTACGCCGGCCATCTGAATAATGCCTTGATTGGCAAGCAAACGACCTCTGTAAGTATCTTTGATAACGCTCGGTTGTTCGTATATTTCCTTGAGCATGAAGTGGTCGTAACCACCTTTTTCAATTTGCTCCAAGTTCATTTTGAGTTCCTGAACATAAGGATCTACTAATGTATCGTCTTTTATTTTTCTGATTTTGAGCGGCTTGTGCAAACGAACAATCGCCATTTCTTCGTCTTCGAGATAAATCGCATTAGAAGTATATTCGATAAAAGGTGACGCATCTGATGCGATGAAAAACTCGTCATTACCCACACCGATTGCTAAAGGGCTTCCCAATCTTGCTACGATAATCTCGTCGGGGTTGGTTTTGTCGAAAACGCAAATCGCATAAGCGCCCACTACTTGATTGAGCGCTACTTGCACGGCTTTACCCAATTTCAAATTGTCTTTCTTTTGTACTTCCTCGATAAGATTCACTAAAACTTCAGTGTCGGTGTCAGAATGGAAAGTATAACCTCTTTTAATTAGCTCCTTTTTAAGCGGCTCATAATTTTCGATGATTCCGTTATGGATAATGGACAAATTTCCAGAATTGGACAAATGCGGGTGCGAATTCACATCGTTCGGAACACCATGCGTAGCCCAACGTGTGTGGCCCATCCCGATATTTCCTTTTGAAGTATTTTCCTTAACACATTTCTCTTCTAGGTCTGACACTTTGCCTTTGGTTTTAGACACTTTCAAATCGCTGCCGTCAAAAAGCATGATTCCGGCGCTGTCATAACCCCTGTATTCTAATCTTTTTAATCCTTTGATGATAATAGGATACGCTTCTCTAAATCCGATGTAACCGACAATTCCACACATAAATCTTAGTTTTGTTTAGGTTTAGTAAAATATATTTTTAGTTGCATTCTTTTTTCCAAAGGTACATTTTGTCCGCTTCCGTGCAAGATGGTTCCCAGCGGGTTGATAATAGAGGCCAATGGTAACTCTTTGATGTTGTCTGCTATTGGCGTCAGTAATTTTCTATTGGTGACCTCACCAATATTCTCGGTGACTACCAATCCTAACCTTACATTGGTAGAGTCATTTTTAATCAAATTTCGGACGTGATTGGTCAATCTGATTTTGTAGTAGCTTCCTCTTGTGCCCGACTTTTTTATGATGCCACCAAATACCGATTTAGCATATTTCGGCTTTGACGAAGGTGTACTTTGATCTGAATAATAATCAACCAACGGCCTTTTATTGTTGAGATCATAGAGATAAATCCTGTTGGGTTCAAATGCAGCAGAACCCATTGCGCTGTTGTCGATATAAAAAGTAAGGCTGGCATCGTTAACCAACCAATTATTGTTGCGAAGCGTTTCAAGTTGATCAGCTACTCCGTTGCTATCAGTGTCTGGGCCGAAAAGATCAATCACCGCCATAGAACCTTCCCCTCCTTTTAGATAAATATTATCTGGGTTCGTAACTGCAGGTGTTGGCGCATTGAAAAGCCCAACTGACTTCCCTTTAAGATTTAGAACAAATGTTTTGGTCTCTCTATCTGCTGTTGGATCTCCATTCTCGTCGACCTCAAATTGATTGTACTTAATGGTGATCGTTCCGTTGCCGAAATTCATCATTGCCATATTAGCTTCAGTATCTGCTTGCTCTACTTGAAAATACAATCCTCTAAAATACTCTATAAAAGCATTGTTGCTGAATAATTTATCAGCAGGCGCATTGATGATTTTAGCTGTAAAAAAATCGGGATTCAATGTTAGCTTCATTGCTGGAGCAGAACGTATCGGATCTGGATCCGGATCTTCGTCAGTTACAACTCCTGGCTCTACAATCTCGGCTGAGTCGAAAAAGAATTGATTGTTTTCGTACAATAAATCTCCTTTTACGGCATCAAACAGTGGTTCTTGATTATTATAGTATTTCTGTGCCGTTTGTGTGGCTGGGTCAATATCCCGGATGTAATATTTTGATTCATAAACCCTAAGCTTAAATCTTGCATTAGAAGGTCCATAAATGGAATCTAAAGTATAGGCTGTATTGCCATCATCATCTGTATCTCCTTTAGTACTGAAGTATGGTATTTTCAAAGTGACACTTTCAATAATTGGATTGAGTGCCTGATTAAAAGTTGAATTCAAATTATTGTTGGCAATCAGTGCCTGAACTGCTACGCTTGCCTTAAGGCTTCCAAAAACTGGATTATTGTATATGCCCAAAGCATTAATTGGAAGATCAAGCGACTCCACAGCTCCGGTATTTTTATTCTCGGCATTGATAGCGTATAGTTCTGGTGTTCCTGTTTCGAAATTGTCTTCTCCGATAATGTCAGCACCTAATTCGTTGGAATCATTGTCGCAGGAAAAAATACCGACAATCAAAAAAACAAGTAATACTGATTTGAAAATGAAATTTTTACGCATTGGAATTTATTGGAGTTTAGGCTAAAGCACTGTGTTCTTGTAGAACTGGGTATAGGCTTCAGCAAATTGGTCTTTCGGGCAGAAAGGTAAAAAAGGTTTGCCCGAAGATTCAATAAACTTTGTTAAACTTGAAGATAGACTTTCCGAGGCGATAATTACCGCGTCAGAATGTAATACCGCGGTGCGCATCAGGTTTTCGTAATCTGGTTTTTCAAGGTCTTGGATAGCCTCTTGTGGTACGCCGTCGAACTTGACTTTGTTAATCATCTCTAAATCAAGACTTCCTTCGAAAGATTGACTATAAACCGAAGTAACTATTTTGGTGTCGGCAAACAATGCTTCGTCTTTGTAATAATGCTTCATGTAAATCGGCAGCATCGAAGCGAGCCAACCGTGAACGTGTATAATATCGGGCACCCAATTGAGCTTTTTCACGGTTTCCACAACACCTTTAGCAAAGAAAATGGCACGCTCGTCATTGTCTGGATACAACGCGCCTTCTTCGTCTGTAAAAGTGGCTTTGCGTTTGAAATATTCGTCATTATCGATAAAATACACTTGAATTCTTTCCTTTGGTATCGAAGCCACTTTGATAATCAGCGGCATGTCGAGGTCATTGATTACCAAATTCATTCCTGACAAGCGAATTACTTCATGCAATTGGTGTCTTCTCTCGTTTATATTCCCGTATCGCGGCATGAAAATCCTGATTTGCCCGCCTTGATCGTTAATCATTTTCGGCACATCATACGACATCAGAGACACTTCATTTTCCGCCAGATAAGGCACCACTTCAGATGATACATACAATATCCTCTTATCCTCCATACTGTAATTTACTTTTTACTATTCTCGATAAAAAACAGGCAAAACTACAAAAATTTACGCAGGTATTAACTAAAATCTTAAGTTTGCAAACTTATTGATGCGTACTCTGATGAAAATTTTCGAGAAACAGGCTGATTTGAACGCTTACTTACAATCGGTTCCTGCTGCCCATGCTTCACTCGGTTTTGTTCCCACTATGGGTGCGCTTCACCAAGGCCACTTGTCTTTGCTGGCTGAATCTATTAAAAAAAACAAGCACACGGTCATTAGTATTTTTGTGAATCCGACGCAATTCAACAATCCGGAAGATCTCGAAAAATACCCGAGAACACTTGAAGCGGATATTGCAAAAATCAAAACCGTTTCAAATGAAATTATTCTATATGCTCCCTCGGTTCAAGACATTTATCAAGGGCAAACCATCGCACAACATTTTGACTTCGACGGGCTCGAAAACCAGATGGAAGGTGCTTTTCGCCCGGGTCATTATGACGGAGTGGGCACGGTTGTAAAACGGCTTTTTGAGATTGTTAAACCTACGCGGGCTTATTTCGGAGAGAAGGATTTCCAGCAGTTGCAAATCGTAAAAAAACTAGTGCAAAAACTCAAACTACCGATTCAAATTATTGGCTGTCCGATTTTTCGCGAACCCAATGGCCTAGCGATGAGTTCCAGAAACGAACGTTTGACCGATACTGAAAAAGAGCGTGCGAGTCTCATTTTTAAAACCCTGAAAACCGCTAAAAGCAAATTCAAAACCCAAAGTGCCGCCAAAGTTAACGCTTGGGTGACTGAAGTATTCCAAAAATCGCCTGAAATCAGTTTGGAATATTTTCAAATTGCAGACGAAGCCAATTTGCAGCCTTGTCATAGAAAAAACAACCAAAAGAAATATCGCGCGTTTATTGCCGTTTTCATCAACAACGTTAGGCTTATTGACACCGTAAGTCTGAATTAATCCCCAGTCATGCAAATAGAAGTTGTAAAATCCAAGATCCATCGCGTCACGGTTACCGGCGCAGATTTAAATTATATAGGTAGTATTACCATCGACGAGATTTTAATGGATGCTGCCAACCTCATCGAAGGCGAAAAAGTATCGATTGTGAACATCAACAACGGCGAGCGTTTCGATACCTATGCCATCAAAGGCAACCGCAACAGTGGCGATATTATCCTTAATGGCCCAGCCGCTCGAAAAGTGCACAAAGGCGATATTATTATCATCATGTCCTATGCACTCATGGAGTTCGAAGCGGCCAAAGCATTCAAGCCTTGGTTGGTTTTTCCGAACGAAAAAGATAATTCGCTAACTTAAATTTTCTCCATGAGAGAGCCCGAGTTGTTTTCCACTACAGAGCCAACTGCCGAGGCAGCAACCGGGTTTTTGCACCATTTCAAAAAGTGGTTTTCCATATTATTGCCTGTTTTCGTTGGGCTTTTTCTGACGTTGTACACCTACAATAGTTTTACCGAGGCGCAAATTGAAGAAATTTACAGTTACTTCAAAAACGCCAATTACTATTACATCTACCTCGCGGCTTTTGTTGCGATTTTGGGTAATATCTCTCGTGCTTATCGCTGGAAATTCCCCTTGGAACAAATGGGCTACACCTGCTCTTTTGCAAACAATTTTATGGCCGTCAGCATTGGTTATCTCTGGAATTTGACCGTGCCAAAATCAGGAGAAATTTCTCGGGCGCTTATCCTCAAGAAATACAACGGCGTTCCTTTCGACAAGGGCTTTGGAAGCATCGTTGCTGAAAGAATTGTCGATGTTTTGATTTTGCTTTTTTTCATGATCTTAGCCGTTTTGTTGCAGTTCGACTTGGTGCAATCCTTCATTTTACAAAAAATTCCGTTAGCCAAACTATTGGCTTTGGGCGCTTTAACTATACTCCTTTTAGTAATTGCTGTCTTAATGTACCGTTATTCTAAAAACCGGTGGATCTTGTTAATCAAAGAAAAAATCGCCGGGCTACAAGAAGGTATGATGAGCATACTCTACATGAAAAAGAAAGGGGCTTATTTCTTTCATACGCTTTTCATTTGGTGCTCCTATATTCTTACTTTTTACCTGGCCATTTTCGTTTTTCCTGAAACCAGTTCGCTCGATGCTGATGCCGTTGTGACTGCGTTTGTGGTGGGCAGCATTGCCATTGCTTTTACCAACAGCGGCTTTGGCTCGTATCCGTTTTTGATTGCTAAAATTTTGGTTTTTTATTCGATTTCAGAAACCACAGGCAGTGCTTTTGGCTGGATTGTCTGGACCTCACAAATGTTGTTGGTGCTGCTTTTAGGCTTAGGTTCATTTATCTTATTGCCGCTACTGAACAGAAAAAAATAAATCCTTATCTTGGGCGCTGATTTACAAATTAACCCTCCCAAACCAAAAAAAGACATGAAAAAAATTGTGCTGCTTGTATGTATACTGTGCACTTTCAACGCGTTTTCGCAAAAGGTAATTGAAGAAATTTTCTCGCCCAAACTCAACGAAAAAAGAGAAATCACCATTGGTTTACCACAATCTTATCTTAGTAATCCGAATAAAAAATATCCCTTACTAGTGGTACTCGACGGTGACTACTTGTTCGATCCTTTTCAAGGCGCTTTGAACTACGGCGGTTACTGGGACGATTTGCCCGAAGTAATCATTGTAGGCATCAACCAGAACAAAAACAACGAGCGAGAAACCGATTGCACTGTTGATCCAAACACCGGCCTTCCGGATGAAAAAGGCAATCAATTTTTTGAATTCATCGGGATGGAACTCGTGGCATATATGGAAAAGAAATACCGCCTTGCTCCATTTAAAATCATAGCCGGACACGACATTACCGCCGGTTTTTTAAATTTTTACCTCTACAAAGAAAAGCCGCTTTTCGATGCTTATATCTCGATGAGCCCTGAATTACCGGCCGCCATGGAGAAAAACATTCCTGACCGTTTTAATGTTCTGGAACAACCCATTTACTACTATCAATCTACAGCAGATGGCGATGTAAAAAAAATGCAGGCGCGCATTAAAGAGCTCGATGCAGAACTAACCAAAATTAAAAAGCCCACAATCAACTACAGGTTTGATGAGTTCAAAGGTGCGTCTCATTATTCTTTGGTGTTGCATTCGATTCCCAACGCTTTATACCAGTTCTTTTCGGTTTACCAGCCAATATCGACATCTGAATTTCTTGAAAAAATTGTGGTTTTGCCTTCGGGATATGTCGATTATTTAGTGAACAAATACACTACTTTAGAGAAATCCCTGAACCTAAAAATGCCTATCCGCATCAACGATTTCAAAGCTATTGAAGCTGCTATTCTGAAAAACAAAGCCTACCCTGAATTTGAGAAACTGGCTGATTTGGCCAAGAAAAACTACCCAAAATCAATGCTTTACGATTACCAAATGGCGATGATGTACGAGAAAACCGGAGACTTTAAAAAAGCAATCAGATCCTATCAAAGCGCTTTTCAAAAAGAAGAAATTGGCGACCTCACCAAAGATATGATGCTCGACAAAGCAGACGAATTAAAGAACCAGTAAAAATGTCTAAAGTAAAAACGGCATTTTTCTGTCAGAGCTGCGGCACCCAATACGCCAAATGGCAAGGGCAATGCAACGCCTGCAAATCTTGGAATACTATTGTGGAAGAAATCATCCAAAAGGAAGAAAAAACCAGTTGGAAAGCCACTGCTTCAGCAACCAAAAAAGCAGCCAAACCCCTTAAAATAAAAGAAATCGACACTGCTCAAGAAGTGCGCATGAACACGCTTGACGGCGAACTTAACCGCGTGCTGGGCGGAGGCATTGTTCCGGGTTCATTGATTCTATTGGGCGGCGAACCCGGCATCGGCAAAAGTACTTTGTTGTTGCAGATTTCACTAAAATTACCCTACAAAACCTTATATGTTTCAGGTGAAGAAAGCCAAAAGCAAATCAAAATGCGGGCGGAACGAATCAATCCTAACAGCGACAATTGCTATATTCTGACCGAAACCAAAACCCAAAATATCTTCCGAGAGATTTCTGAAATCGAGCCTGAAATCCTAATTATCGATTCGATTCAAACCTTGCATACCGAATACATCGAAGCTTCGCCCGGCAGTATTTCGCAAATTCGGGAAACCACCGCAGAGCTTATCAAATTTGCCAAAGAAACCAATATTCCGGTGATTCTCATCGGGCACATCACCAAAGACGGAACGATTGCCGGGCCTAAAATCCTTGAACACATGGTTGATACTGTATTGCAATTCGAAGGCGACCGCAACCATGTTTACCGCATTTTACGTTCGCATAAAAACCGTTTCGGATCTACGGCAGAACTCGGTATTTATGAAATGCTCGGTAGTGGTTTGCGCGAAGTTTCCAATCCGTCGGAAATCTTGATTTCACATAAAGACATTGCGCTTTCCGGAACTGCTATCGCCTCAACTTTAGAAGGTATGCGTCCGCTGATGATTGAAATTCAAGCCTTGGTTTCCACTGCAGTTTATGGCACACCGCAACGCAGCACCACTGGTTATAATGCCAAGCGGCTCAACATGATTTTGGCTGTTTTAGAGAAACGTGCAGGCTTTAGGTTGGGCACCAAAGATGTGTTTTTGAACATTACCGGCGGGATTTCCATAGACGACCCGGCAATTGATTTGGCGGTAGTTGCAGCGATATTGTCCTCGAACGAAGATATTCCCATTGGCGATGGTTATTGTTTTGCAGGCGAAGTCGGGCTTTCAGGGGAAATTCGTCCGGTGAACCGCGTAGACCAACGCATACAGGAAGCAGAGAAATTGGGTTTCACCACTATTTTTGTTTCGAAGTACAATAAGATTTCGTTAAAAAATACGTTTATCAAAATCTGCTTGGTATCAAAAATTGAAGACGTGGCGGCGGAACTATTCGGATAAATCTAAAGGCAACCTAATGGCAAAAACTACGCGGCAAAAACTTTTCCTTACAGCTAAAATTCTGGGCGTTGTTCTGGTGTTGGCGATTGCTGCCATTTTTGTATTTCGCGACGCTTTGTTGCAAAAAGCCATCGGTCACATCGCTCACAAAATGGACCGCGATTACGACAGTCATTTCTCGGTTGGCAAAGCAGCTTTTGAAGGATTCAATTCTGTTGACATGAAAGACTTATTGCTGGTGCCCAAAGGCAAAGACACTTTATTGCAAATCAGCAATTTGAAAACCCAAGTAAGTTTCTGGCATTTGTTTACCGGCGAACTGCAGTTGGTAGACATGCAAGCTAATGACGGATTTGTGCAACTCGTTCGCAACCAAAACGGACGCAATTATGAGGCTTTCCTTCCGAAAAAAGACACGACCGACACCGGTGAAAAACCCAACTACGCCAAATTGGTTTACCGATTACTCAACCGCGGTTTGAACCTGATTCCAACCGACATGAACCTTCAAAACCTAACTTTACGCCTCAACGATATGGGCAAAAAAGCCACTTTGCGATTGAACACGTTGGTGCTTGAAGACCATCAAATGACCTCGGCCATTGAAGTGCACACGGGTTCGTTTTCGCAACGCTGGAGAATTGCGGGTTTTGCCGATCCGCGGCACAAGCAAACCGATTTGCGCTTTTTTAACCGCGATACCGGACAAATAAAAGTGCCTTATTTTGATGAGCGTTATGGTTTGCATTCGAGTTTCGATTCGATCCGGTGGAAAGTTTCTAACATCGATATGAGTGGTGGCGAACTGCATGTAGACGGCTTTGCCTCGGTTTCCAATTTGACCATCAACCATCCTAAGATTGCTAGTAAAGATGTTGTGATTAAAAAAGCTTTGTTTGATTACCATCTGCTATTTGGTGAAAATTTCGTAGCGGTAGACAGTTCTTCCACAGCGACTTTGAACCAACTTAAGTTCCATCCGTATTTGTCTTATGACAACGAAACCGACAAAATTTATACGCTCAAAGTTCAGATTCCGAAGATGAAAGCCCAAAACTTTATTTCTTCTTTGCCTGAAGGTTTGTTCACCCATTTTGAAGGTATGGAAGCCACCGGTGATTTTGATTTCCATTTGAATTTCGTTTACAATAAAAACAAGCCCAATGCGATCGTGCTCGAAAGCCAGCTCAACAAGCAAAACCTGGCCATTACCAAATACGGCGAGGCCAACTTAGCCAAACTCAATGGTCCGTTTATGTACCACGCGATTATCAATAATGTGCCACAGCGAGGCGTTTTTGTTGGAACTTCGAACCCAAATTATACACCAATTAGTGACATTTCTCCGTTCTTGCGCAAGTGTGTGCTGACCACCGAAGACCCGTCGTTCTTTTCGCACAAAGGTTTTATCAAAGAAGCCTTCAAACAATCGATAATCAAGAATATCAAGACCAAGAAATTCACTCGTGGCGGCAGCACCATTAGTATGCAGCTCATCAAGAATGTTTTTCTAACCAGAGAAAAAACTTTGTCTAGAAAATTAGAAGAAATTCTGTTGGTGTACATTTTAGAAAACAACCGCATCGTAAGCAAAGAGCGCATGTTGGAAGTGTATTTCAACATCATCGAATGGGGGCCGAATGTCTACGGAATTGGCGAAGCGGCGCAATTCTATTTTCAGAAATATCCGTCGGAACTGACCTTGAACGAATGTTTGTTTCTGGCGAACATCATCCCGAGCCCGCGCAATTTTATGTACCAATTCAACACTTATGGCAACTTAAAACCTTATGCTGTTTCGCGTGAGAAAATGCTCAAAAACCTGATGCTGCGCCGTGGAATAATTACCCAAACCGACACCATTAACCAACTTCCGATTATGGTCACCGGAGCGGCACGTTCGTACATCAGTATAAAAGAAGAAGAGCCGGTACTTGAAGGTGAAGAAGGCAACAACTCGATGGAAGAATTTGATTTTTAGGCTGAAATTTTCGTTTAATGAATCTATAATGACTTTATGAAAAATCTGATGGCTTTATTGCTTTTACTGACTTGCGGCCTAGTTCAAGCTCAGAAACCTATTTTTACTTCAGCCCGCGTTACAGCTGCAACCGTCTACTATAGTGCGGCCGAAATCACACAGACTGCCACAGTGACTTTACCCAAAGGCAGCAGTGAAATTGTGGTGAAGAACGTAGCGGATTACCTCAATGAAAGTACGGTACAGATTGGTGCGCCATCCAATGTTACGGTGCTTTCGGTGCAATTTACCAACAACTATATTTCTGAATACGAAATCGATGAAAAATCGCCCGCCATCAAACAGGTGCGCGACAGTATTAAACTCGTAGAACGTGAGCTCCAAAAAGTGAACAACGCCAAGGAAACCGAAAACAAAACCATCGAACTGCTCGACAAAAACCAGCAAGTTTCAGGTCAGAATTCTGGGCTCAATGTGGCCGAACTGATGAAAATGCTCGCTTACTACAAAGCCAAACGTTCTGAAAGCCGCAACACCATCGACCTACTGGAAGAGCGAAAAATCAAACTCAACCAACAACTGGCTGATTTAAAAAACAAGCTCGAGGTCAACACCCAAAAAGAAGAAAAAACCTCCAAAGGCAAACTCGTGCTTCAGGTGATGAACGAAGTCGCGGGCGTTGTAGATTTCAACATCAATTACATCAGCAATCAAGCTTCGTGGTCGCCGTTTTATGACTTGCGCGCCGAGAGCATTTCCGCGCCGATCAATATGATGTACAAAGCACAAGTAGTTCAGAATACTGGTATCGATTGGAAAAAAGTCAAACTCACTCTCTCTAGCGGCAACCCGAACCAAAACAACCAAGCTCCGGTATTGAACCCCTGGTGGCTGCGTTATAACGAACCATACTCGGCAGCTTACGAAAGTGACAAACTCGAAGAAGTAGTTGTAACGGCCTCAGCTGTTCGCAAAGATAAAAGAGTCCTTGGCTACGCAGCGGCACCTATCAACGCGAACGTCGTGGAAAACCAGCTCAACATTTCTTTTGATATTGATATCCCATATGATATCTTATCCAACGGAAAAGCGCATAGTGTTGCCTTGAAAGATTTGAAACTGCCTGCTCATTATAAATATTATGCCGCACCAAGAGTAGAAAAAGAAGCCTTTTTGTTAGCAGAAATCGGCGATTATTCACAATACAATCTCTTGCCCGGTGAGGCCAATATTATTTTTGAAGGATTGTATGTTGGTAAAACTTATATCAATGCAAACCAAACTTCTGACACCCTGAATTTGAGTATGGGCCGCGATAAGAAAATTTCGATTACCCGTGAGAAAGTGGCCGAGAAGTCTGGAACGAAATTCCTCTCAAGCAAAAAGGAACAAACATTCACTTACGATATCACGCTGCGCAATAACAAAAAAGAAGCAGTCGAACTTTTGCTCAAAGACCAATATCCACTAAGTGCCGACAAAGAAATCGAAATTTTGCTAACCGAAAGCTCTGGTGCAAAAACCAACTCAGAAACCGGAATCCTGACTTGGGAATTGAATCTGAAACCCAACGAAACCAAGAAAATCCGCATCGCTTACAAAGTGAAATATCCGAAAGATAAAGTAATTGACAATCTGTAAATCAACCCTTTATAGCATTTCAAGTTTTTTATATAGAATTGAAATTTAGTATTATAAGATTCGAAAAGGTTGGCTATATTTACGCCTGAATCCTTATCCTAATTTGTTATGAAAAACATTTTTACTTTTCTGTTTGGTTTACTCCTTACTCCGTTATTGTTGGCTCAGAGTATCGGTATAGCTTCTTTTGCTACAGGTTTCTCAGCTCCTGTAGAGATTACTCATCCACAAGGTGATGAGCGTTTATTTGTGGTTCAACAAGGCGGTGCTATCCGCATCTTGAATCCTAATGGAACCATTAACCCCACCAACTTTCTTACGTTGACCACTGCTACGATTTCAACTGGTGGTGAGCGTGGTTTGTTGGGACTAGCTTTTCACCCGAACTATGCGGTCAATGGCTATTTTTATGTGAATTATACCAACACAGCCGGAAATACAGTCATTGCAAGATATACTGTTTCTACCAATCCGAACGTGGCTGATGCTACCAGTGCTGTACAGATTTTGACTGTTAACCAACCTTTTTCGAATCACAATGGTGGTACTTTAAAGTTTGGCCCTGATGGTTATTTGTATATCGGAATGGGCGATGGCGGAAGTGCTGGCGATCCTGGAAACCGCGCGCAGAACATCAATGAAAATCTCGGTAAAATGTTGCGTATCGATGTAGATAGTGCTTCTCCTTATGGTATCCCGGCAGACAATCCTTTTGTTGGTGCGGTTCCTGGAAATGATGAGATTTGGGCCATCGGGATGCGCAACCCTTGGAAGTTTTCTTTTGACATGGCCAATGGCGATCTTTGGATTGGCGATGTAGGTCAAAACCAATACGAAGAAATCAATCACATTCCTAGCCCAGCAGCTACCGGTTTGAACTTTGGATGGAAATGTTACGAAGGCACGCACGTGTATTCCACTTGTACCGGAACCACCACTTTCACTTATCCTCTGGCAGAATATAGTCACGGCGCAAGCAATTGCTCGATTACAGGCGGTTATGTTTACCGCGGCTCGACCTATCCCAATTTAGTGGGTAAGTATGTATTTGCAGATCTTTGCAGCAATAAAATTGGTTATGTTCAACCTGGTTCAGGTACCATTACTTGGACAGCGACTTTGCCAGCTGGCTATTTAACAACCTTTGGACAGGACATCAACGGGGAAGTTTACGTAGGTTCAAGTAGCAACGGCACAATTTATAAATTGATTGACACTTCATTAGCTGCGAACAGTTTTGACCGCGAGACTTTTGATATTTACCCGAATCCGGCACAAAACGAATTGTTCTTAAAAACTTCCGGATTACAATTCCCGGCGGTGTTGACCGTAAGCGATACTTCCGGTAAAACCTTGCTTCAACAAAGTATCAATGCCGACACAAACAGCATTTCAATCGCATCTTTAGCTACCGGAATGTATATCGTTTCAGTGAATGACCAAGCCGGTTTGAACATTAGCTCGAAATTGTCTGTGAAGTAATAAATGACAATACCGCTAGGCTGCAAGAGTCAAGATTGCAGAGAGCCATAACAATAAAAAGCCGCAAGGAAATTTTCTTTGCGGCTTTTTTGCGAACTATAAATTGAGTCCAAACTTTCTTTTGTTGAGCATCTTGGCTCTTGTAGCACAGCGGTCTATTCTCTACTACAGCTGGTTGAGCATTTTTGAGATTTCGTCAAGCTTAGGCGTGAGGATGATTTCGATGCGGCGATTTTTGGCCTTACCCTCAGCAGTAGAATTAGTAGCTATTGGCGCATATTCGCTTCTTCCGGCTGCCGTGAGGTTTTGACGGTTAATGTCTCGGTTCTCACTCAAAATACCTACGATGGCAGTAGCTCTTTTTGTAGATAAATCCCAGTTGTCGGCAATCGGACCGGAACCTCCGTAGGCATCATCGTCGGTGTGGCCTTCAATGAGTACGGAAATGTCAGGATTTGCCGCGAGCACTTTGCCGACTTCTACAACCGCCTTTCGGCCTTCAGCGCCCACGGCCCAGCTTCCAGAACTGAAAAGCAATTTGTTTTCCATAGAAACATAGACTTTGCCGTTTTTTTGCTGAACAGTGAGCCCTTTGCCTTCGAAGCTGTTCAGCGCACTAGAAAGGGTTTCCTTGAGTTTGCGCATACTGGCATCTTTGGCGGCCATAAGATTTTCTAGTTCGGCCAGTCTTTGCGAAGACGCTTGCAAATCGGCTTTGGCTTTATCAAGCCTGCTTTGTTCTGCAGCCAAGGCTTTTTCTTTTTCGCCGAGTTGTTTGAGCAATTCACGGTTCTTGCCCATGTTGGTCTCCAGTGCATCGTTACTGTTTTTCTCGAGTGCGGCATAGGACGACTGCAAAGCCTTGAGATTGTTGCTGGCGGCCATATAGTCTGCGAGATTTTTGTCTGCTTCTTGATGGGTTTTAGCCAGTTCTTCTTTGATAGCATCGTAGGCCATTTGCAAATCTGCCTTAGATTTGATGCAATCGTCGGTTTCGTCTTGAATACGGCGGTTTTCTTTTTTCAAATCGGCGTATTTGTTCTCTAAATCCTGATATACTTTTTTGGTCACGCAGGAAGAGGTCAGCAGTAAGACAGCAATTAAAAGCGTTAAGGTGTATTTCATCATTTCGTTTGTTTTGTTTTTATTGGCACCGTCATGCCCTAGCCCTGATTGAAGCGGTTATCCTTTTGCGCCGTTATTCGGCGCGAAAGATAGTAGCGTAAAGCAGGTTCCCGGCTCCTAAATAATCTCAACCATTGTCGGGCAATGATCGGAATGCTTGGCTTCGGGCAAAATCACTGCACGTTTAATACGATCTTTCAGTGTTTCGCTGACCAAGCAATAATCGATACGCCAACCTTTGTTATTGCCGCGCGCACCGGCCCGGTAACTCCACCAAGTGTAATGGTGCGGTTCTTTATTGAGGTGACGGAAACTATCGATAAAACCGGTTTTCATAAATCCGTCGAGCCAAAGGCGTTCTTCGGGCAAAAAGCCAGAAACAGTTCTGTTGCGAATCGGATCGTGAATGTCTATGGCTTCGTGGCAAATATTGTAATCGCCGCAAATCACGAGATTGGGAATCGTTTGGCGCAGCGCGTTGATGTACTTTTGAAAATCGTCCATGTACATGAATTTGTGGTCGAGCCTTTCAATGTTGGTTCCTGAAGGCAAGTAGAGACTCATCACAGAAAAATCATCGAAATCCACCCGCAAGTTTCTGCCTTCAAAATCCATGTGGGCAATGCCGGTGCCGAACTCAACATGCTTGGGTTTGACCTTGCTCAAGATCGCTACGCCGCTGTATCCTTTTTTCTCGGCGGGAAACCAATAGTGATAAGGATAACCCGCGAGCTCAAAATCGAGCAGTGGAATTTGTTCGGGCGTGGCCTTAATCTCTTGAAGGCAAATCACATCGGGATTGGCAGCCTGTAACCACGAGATAAAACCTTTAGAAATTGCAGCGCGAATGCCGTTAACATTATAGGAAATAATATTCATGTGGGCGTTTGAAAGTGACGTTCAAAAGTAATAAAAAAGCCGAAAGTAAAATCAAGAAAAAACAAACAACTACAGAATTTTGCTATCTTTGTTCGGGCTCAAAAAACAAACAAATTCAATGGGTTTAGTTACTGCTAAAGAAGTTGCAAAAGCAATCAACGCTGACAAATACGGAGTATTGGGAACTTTTTCGGGCTGGCTGTTGATGAAGGTGCTGAAAATTTCGACCCTGAACAAAATCTACGACCGCAACAAACACCTTTCAGAATTGGAGTTTTTAAACGCCATTCTCGATGAGTTCCAGATCAATTTCGAAATCCCGGAAGAAGACTTAAAACGTTTGCCTAAAGAAGGCGCCTATATTACCGTTTCGAACCATCCACTGGGCGGTATTGACGGAATTCTGCTTTTGAAACTAATGCTAGAGCGCGAACCCAATTTCAAGATTATCGCCAATTTCCTTTTGCACCGCATCGACCCGATGAAACCGTATATCATGCCGGTAAACCCGTTCGAGAACCACAAAGACGCCAAATCGAGCGTGGTCGGGATTAAGGAAACCCTGCGCCATTTGAGCGACGGCAAACCGCTGGGCATGTTTCCGGCCGGTGAAGTCTCTACTTTCAAAGACGACAAGCTCATGGTTGACAGGCCGTGGGAAGAAGGCGCCATCAAAGTCATCCGAAAAGCGCAAGTTCCGGTGGTGCCGATTTATTTCCACGCCAAAAACAGCCGCTTGTTTTATTTGCTCTCGAAACTCAACCCAACCCTGCGAACTGCTAAATTGCCTTCGGAATTGCTGACCCAGAAAGACCGCATCATCAAGGTGCGTATCGGAAAACCGATTCCGGTGGCCGAGCAAAACGAGTATGAGACTATTGAGGAATATTCGGAATTCTTGAGGAAGAAAACCTACATGCTTGCGAATTCATTCGATAAAGACAACAACTTTTTATCGGATTTGAACCAACTGCAACTCAAACTACCTAAAAGCCCGAAACAGATTGCCACGCCAGCCAGCCGAGATGCAATGATCGCTGAGATAGAGAAACTTCGCCTCACCGATTCTCGCATGACCGTGAGCAAGAACTACGAGGTTTATTTTACCGAAGCCGAGAAAATACCAAACATTTTGCACGAAATCGGGCGGTTGCGTGAGGTGACTTTCCGCGAAATTGGCGAAGGCACGAACAATTCGCTGGATTTGGACAAATACGACCAATATTATCACCACATGTTTCTTTGGGACGACGAGGCCAAACAAATCGCGGGCGCTTACCGCATGGGCTTGGGCTCTGAGATTTTCCCGAAATATGGTATCGACGGTTTTTATTTGCAGGAACTTTTCCGGTTTGATTCCGAACTGTTCGACATGATGAGCAAATCCATTGAAATGGGCCGAGCGTTCATCTCGAAAGAATACCAACTCAAACCCATGCCGCTATTCTTGCTTTGGAAAGGCATTGTGCACACCACTTTGCGTTATCCGGAGCACAAGTTTTTGATTGGTGGCGTAAGCATTAGCAACCAGTTTACAGATTTTTCTAAATCGTTGATGATTGAGTTCATGAAGTCGCATTACTATGATCCTTATGTGGCGCAATACATTCATCCGAAGAAGGAATTCAGGGTAAAACTCAAAGATGCCGACAAAGATTTCATATTCGATGAAGCCGAAGCCGATTTGGTGAAGTTCGACAAAATTATCGACGAAATTGAACCCGGTACTTTACGACTTCCGGTGTTGATTAAAAAATACATCAAGCAAAATGCGCGCGTGGTGGCTTTCAATGTCGACCCTTTATTCAATAATGCCATTGACGGATTGATGTACATCCGCATCGCTGACTTGCCCGAAAGTACAGTGAAACCCGTGATGGAAGAATTTCAGGCAGAACTCGAACGAAAAATTGCTGAGAAAGGTGAATAGTTATCTCCAGATGGTTTGCACCAATATGGAATCCCAAGAATTTTGTTTGATGAAATAAACCAAGCGAATCAGATGATACGCTGCCAAGAAAATGGCCATTCGGTAAGCCAGTTTTTTATTGAATAAAACGGTGTTGAAGTATGTTTTCCCCGTTTTCAATTCAATCGACAAAACTACAATCGTCAGCACGCAAAACACCACCACGAAAGGTCCTAAAATATGATAGTAAAGACTTTTGTAAAGATTGCCTTCATAGAAATAAACCAGCGACTTAGTAATGCCACAGCCTGGGCATGGAAAACCGGTCAACATCTTAAAAGGGCAGAATGACTGTTCTGTTTCCAGATGTCCGTCATTGTGCAACATAATAAAAAACGGAATCATCAGTGTAATGAGAGCACCGACAATTCCGTAAATTTTACGTTTTGATTTTATTTTATTTGTACAATCTGTTGATGTCACTCTGAACAATCATTGCGGCTGCCATTGGAAAAAACAAACCCAATATGATTAATAAAGTTGATTGATCCTTCTGAAGTTCTCCAGTTCTTTGGTATACTTTCGGCAATGCTTCTTTTCCGGCGAGATAATAGAAATAAATATTGACTGGCATACAGCAACCGGCAAAAATAGCTATGGGTTGGGAAATGATTTCTCTTTCTGCCACGGCATTAAACACTTCAGCAATTTTTATATTCCAGTAAATCAGATACAATCCGCAGGTTAATAAGGAAAAAATAAGTACTAAAATCGGGTCGTTTTTAAAAACAGGAATTGGGGTTTGGGGTGTATTCCAAGTTTCAATCGGTGTGTTTTCCATGTTAGTTTGTTTTGTGGTTGATTTTATAAAAATAGAAAAATTATTGAAATGCCTTGTCGATAGGCTCCCAAAGTTCAATTTTATTGCCTTCCGGATCGAGAATCCAGCCAAACTTGCCGTATTGGTAGGTTTGGGTTTCGCCGATGATTTCCACACCTTCTGTTTTTAAATTCTCGAGGAGCGAATCTAAATCATCCACGCGGAAGTTCTGCATGAAGGGTTTCTGGCTCGGCTCAAAATAAGTCGTGTCTTCTTTGAACGGCGACCATTGGGTGGAACAATCGTTCCCATTGGTATCTTTCCACCAAAAGGTTGAACCATAAGCATCGGTTTTAAGCCCAAGATGTTTCCCGTACCAAGCTACCAATGCTTTTGGATCTTCGGCTTTGAAAAAAACACCGCCAATTCCGGTAACTTTCTTGATGGCTGCTTCAGATTTTGGCGATCCAAAATACAACGCTTTGATTTTATCGACAATCACTTGCGCCAGACGCTCATGACTTTCAAAAGTCCAGCCAGCAATGTGTGGCGTTAAGATGACCATATCGGATTGCAATAAATACTGATACGGTTCGGGCAAATAGGTGTCAGACAACGTTTCAAAAGATAGGTTTTCATATTCATTGACGTCTAAACCAGCGCCTAAAATTTTTCCCGACTCTAGCGCCGAAACCAAATCTGCGGTCACGACATTTTTACCGCGTGAAGTATTCAGCAGCCAAAATGGTTTTGAAAAGCCATTGACAAAATCACTGTTGACCATACCATTAGTCTGCGGTGTCCAAGGAATGTGAAGGCTGAGCACGTCTGCTTTTTGTTGTAATTCTGCTAGCGAAACTTGTCTGGCATTGGCATCGCCGAGGTTTTCCAGAATATCATAGCACAAGACCTCAACTTCGAATCCGCGCAGTTTCTTGGCAAACGATTTTCCCATATTGCCGTAACCAATGATACCAACTGTTTTGCCATCGAGTTCGTGCCCGCGATTGGCTTCGCGGTTCCAATGCCCGGATTTGATATCGCGGTCTGCCAGATTGATTTTATTGAACAGCGACAACAACAACGCTAAAGTATGTTCGCCGACCGCATTGCGATTGCCTTCAGGCGCAGCAATTAGCTTGATGTTTTTGCTCGCGGCATAGTCGCAATCGATACTTTCCAGGCCGGCACCGACTCGGGCAATGAATTTTAAATTCGAAGCAGCATCGAGAAAAGTACGATCGATTTTAAACCGGCTGCGGATGACAATGCCGTCGTATTGGTGGATTTTCTGTTCGATTGTTTCTTTGGATGAAGTGAAATCGGTGTCGTTGATAAAACCAGCTTGCGCCAATTGCGTTTCCAGCAACGGATGGTTGCGGTCCAGGTGGAGAATTTTGGCGTTGCTGGTTGGCAGTTGTTGGCTCGTAGTTGGCATAGCGAATGGAAGTTGAGTGCGTTTCAAAAGTACAAATTTGAATTGAAATCCGGGGTTGCATGAGGGATAGTAGCGGCATCCTTTTCTGGAATGCAATGGAAGAAAAGATACAGCGGATAGCCCGACCCGCAGGGGCATGCCCTAATTTTCTAAATTTCAGTAAGGATACAAAGTGCTTTTTGGCAAAATTTTGAACCGCAACCACGGCCAATTAAGGGAATTTTATAACTTAGCCCAGACGAGGTTTTCGAACCGATATATTCCAAGATGCTTTTTAATTCGATTGATTTTGCGGTATTTTTCCCGGCAGTTTTTGTATTGTATTGGTGGCTCAACGCAAAGAACCTGAAATTACAAAACGGCCTGTTGGTGCTCGCTGGCTTTGTTTTCTACGGCTGGTGGGATTGGCGTTTTTTGTTTTTGCTCATCTTTAGCGCCATGGTGGATTTTTGCGTGGGTTTGGCACTGAAAAAAGAAAATCACCCGATACGCAGAAAGGCTTTATTGGGCATTAGCATCGCGCTGAATTTAGGCTTGTTGGGATTTTTCAAGTACTACAATTTTTTTACCGATAACTTCATAGCAGCCTTTCGTTTTTTTGGGCAAGAGTTAGACGTTCAAACCCTCAAGGTAATTCTGCCGGTGGGCATTAGTTTTTACACTTTTCAAAGTTTAAGCTATGGCATTAGTGTGTATCGCCGTCAGTTAGAACCGACTAATGACGTGGTAGCTTTTCTTGCCTTTGTGAGTTTCTTTCCACAGTTGGTGGCTGGGCCTATTGAACGTGCCGCTCATTTTTTACCACAATTCTATAAAAAAAGACATTTTGATTATCAACAGGCTGTTAGCGGAATGCGGCTTATTTTGTGGGGATTTTTTAAGAAAATCGTGATTGCAGATAATTGTGCGCCGTATGTCAATGATATCTTTAGCCATTATCCAGACTATTCTTCAGGCACTTTGATTTTAGGCGCGGTATTGTTTTCGTTTCAGATTTATGGCGATTTCAGCGGTTATTCGGACATTGCCATCGGACTGGCCAGATTGCTAGGTTTTGACATGATGCGCAATTTTAATTATCCGTATTTTTCGAAAAATATGGCTGAGTTCTGGCAACGTTGGCACATTTCGCTCACCACTTGGTTCAGGGAATATCTTTATTGGCCTTTGGGCGGAAACCGAGGTTCGAAGTTGTTTAAAATCCGAAACGTCTTTATCGTGTTTTTGGTCAGCGGCTTTTGGCATGGAGCAAACTGGACTTTTGTTTTTTGGGGCGCCATCAACGCTTTGTTTTTGTTGCCTTTATTGATTGTCGAAGATTCGAAGAAGCCCGAGATGGCTGCGAATAATCGTGGAATATTGGCTAGTGTGACAGTCGTTTTCCAGATGCTATTCACCTTTTCGCTGGTTACCTTCGCCTGGATTTTCTTTCGGGCCAAAAGTTTGACGGAAGCTTTTCAATACATTGGAGCAATAGTGCACCACGGAGGTTTTTTCAAAATCCGTTCGGAACATACTTTTGAACATTGGATTGCGCCGTTGCTGTGTTATATTTTGTTTCTTTTCGTTGTGGAAGGCTGGCAAAACAACCAAAAACAAGTGGAAAAACCATTGCTGGCGTCTGAAAAATGGACGGCCAAAACCCTGCGTTACAGCTTCTATTTTATCACCTTGCTCTGTATTATTTTGAACATTAAAAATCAAGCGAGTAGTTTTATTTATTTTCAATTCTGATGGTTCGGTTTCTCAAAAAGATGGGTGTAATGTTGTTGGCGTGCTACGGTTTGCTGTGGGCATTGCAACTGTATGTCGATTATCGGCTAAGCAACTCAAATCACGCCGATTATTCGCAATGGAATACGCTCATGCAAGGCAAAGTAAACGCCCGAATGGTGTTTCTGGGCAACTCCCGAACCGAAGCGCATTTTGACCCGGTTTGCATCGAGAAAAACACCGGAATCAGCGGCCACAACTTAGGGCTGAGCGGCTTGTCGATGAGCGAGGAACAAATCATTTGGAAGAGTTATCTCGCCCACAACCAACCCGCTAAAATTGTAGTTCAAAACGTCGATTTGTATGCCTTGACGAAAAAGCCTCTAGCTCACAAAGCGCTTTATCTGCCGTATTATAACGACAAGGTGCTGCTTAAGGAGTTAAAAAAATCAGATGCGACCGTGGCCTACGAGCAGTGGATACCGATGAGCAAATACCGTGGCTTTGAAACAGACGTGCTGCGGGCATTGGGAATACTGGGGATTAAAAAAACCACAAAAATAAAAGGCCATCTCCAGCACAAAGAAAACTGGAACAACGATTTTTCTCTTTTTAAGGCTGCACTCCAAGGAAAAAAAATCAATTATTCCACCACAGAAATAGCTCACGAACTGGCCGCTTTAAAAGAAATCATTGCTGATTGCCACCAACTCCAATCACAACTCATTTTGGTTTGGGCACCACAATATGACGAGCTTACTGCATTGCAAGAACCTACTTTTTCTGAGGTTAAAAAGCAAATCAAGCAACTGGCTCAAGAAAATCCGAATGTGGTTTTTTGGGATTTTTCGACACAAAGCTTTACCAAGGAGAAAACTAACTTCTATAATTCATTTCACATGAATCATCTGGGTGTAGCAGTCTTCTATAAGCAGTTTTCAGATTCGCTGAATGTTCATTTGAAAAAGCCTATTCCTTGATTTTATTCAACGAGGTTTTAATGCCTTTTATCAACGAAGAACTAAAGCCTTGGTGCTCCATTTCGTTGAGCCCAACAATCGTACAACCTTGAGGCGTGGTGACGCGATCGATGAGTTGCTCGGGATGAATTTTCTCTTCAAGCAACATTTGCGCAGCACCTTTAGCCGTTTGGGCCGCAATGGCCAGCGCAGTTTGCGAATCAAACCCAATTTCGATTCCGGCTTGCATTGACGCTCTAATGTAACGCAAGGCATAGGCCGTTCCGCAAGCCCCGAGAACCGTAGCGGCATCCATAAGTTTTTCTTCAATAATTGGGGCAGTGCCTAGTTTCTGGAACAAATCAACCACCGGCTGAAGTACTGCTTTGTCTTTTTCAGCAAAGGAAATACAAGTGGCCGAAGCGCCGAACTGGATCGCGATATTGGGCATGATGCGAACCCAACTACAAGTGTTTTGAGTAACGGTTTGCAGTTGCTCTATCGTTACTCCACTAACCGCGGAAGCTAAGATTTTTCCTGAAATGAACGGTGTGATTTCACTCAGTACTGTTGCCACTTGATACGGTTTAATCGTCAGCACAATCAAGTCGGCCTGCTCAATGTTGTGCAAATTGTTGTTCGCAACCACAATGCCTTTTGCGGTTAAATATTCGATACTTTCGGTATTTCTGCGCGTAACGGTTACTTGATGACCCGCGGTATATTTAGCAATACCCAATGCAATGGCGACACCGAGGTTGCCGCCGCCGATGATGTGAATGTTCATAATCTGTGAATTTTAAATGTGGAGAATCAGCTTGGCAATCGAAAAGTACAACAAAATCCCGAAGACGTCATTGGTGGTCGTGATAAACGGCCCAGTTGCCAAAGCCGGATCAATCTTGAAACGATTGAGCATCATAGGAATCAACGTGCCCAAAGTACCGGCGAAAAGAATCACGACAATCAGCGAAATACCGATGGCCAATCCGGCCATATATTCTCCATAAATCAGCGAATGAAACGCAAAAACCACAATCGATATAATGGCTCCGGAGATCATCGCCACACGAAGTTCTTTGGCCAAATAGCTTTTGTTGAAAGAAGTAAAAGTGCCGTTGGCCAAACCTTGCACAACCAATGCCGAAGCCTGCGCGCCAATATTCCCCGCAGTAGCCGAAAGCAATGGCACAAAAATAATGAGCGTTTGATAAGTGTGAAATGCTTCTTCGTTTCCTTTGAGAATGAACGAGGCGAAAAATTCGATGAACATTCCCATCAGCAGCCAAGGCAACCGCGCTTTGGTGAGTTCCAGTACCGAGTCATCGGCCTCAACATCTTGGGTAATACCGGCCGCGAGTTGGTAATCTTTGTCGGCTTCTTCCTTGATCACATCTACGATATCATCGATAGTAATGCGCCCAACCAAACGGCCCAACTCATCGACCACCGGAATCGCTTCAAGGTCGTATTTCTGCATAATCCGCGCCACTTCAATGTCTTCGGTATCGACCTTTACGTAGTTGAGCTTGCTGATATACACATCGCGAATCGGCGTTTTAGTGGAAGTGGTGAGCAAATCTTTGAGTGACAATCTGCCTTTGAGCCGGTCTTCGTCATCGACCACATAAATCGAGTGGACCCTGGAAATATTCTCGGCCTGGGCACGCATTTCTTTTACACAAGTGAGCACATTCCAGTTTTCATTGACCTTAACGAGCTCTTTGTGCATGATTCCCCCAGCGGTATCTTCCTTGTAGCGCAAGAGATCGACGATGTCTTTGGCGTGCTCCACGTCTTGAAGCTCCGAGATAACTTCCTCTTTCTTGTCTTTGGAAAGTTCGGCGATGATATCGGCCGCGTCATTGGTTTCGAGTTCGTCGAGCTCTTCGGCGATTTCTTTTGGGGAAAGCCGCCCGAGGATGTTCTCGCGCAAATCGTCTTCAAGTTCCAGAAGGATTTCGGCGGTTTTCTCGCTGTCGAGTACTTTAAAGATGTAAGTGGCCTGATCAAAATCAAGCTTGTCTAGAATTTCTGCAATATCAGCATGGTGCAAGTCATTGAGCAAAAGTTCGAGTTGTTCGTCTTTCTTTCCCTGAATGAGTTGCTCTAATTCGTGAATTAGTTCTTTGCTGATTTTAAACTCCATCGGCCTGAATTTTTTGAGTAAGCCCGATGAACTGCTCTACTGAGAGTTGCTCCGGACGCAGGTCAAAGATAGTATCTTCTCGTAAATTATCGGATAAATTTAAAGTTTTTAAACTGTTGCGCAGGGTTTTTCGCCTTTGTTGAAAGGCCGTCTTTACTACTGTGAACAGCAGTTTCTCGTTACAGGGCAAAGTGAAATTTTCCTTACGGCGCAAACGCAATACTCCCGATTTTACTTTTGGTGGCGGATTAAAAACGTGTTCGCCTACGGTAAACAAATATTCGGCATCATAGAAAGCTTGGGCTAAAACCGAGAGAATGCCATAGGTTTTACTGCCCTTTTTCTCGCAAATGCGCTCGGCTACTTCCTTCTGAAACATGCCTGAGAATTCCGGAACTTGGTGCCGAAGCTCGAGCATCCGAAAGACAATTTGGGTGGAAATGTTGTAAGGGAAATTGCCAATAATGGCCAACGGTCGGCCTTGAAAAACTTGATTGATATCGTACTTCAGAAAATCTTGCGCAATGATTTTGCCATGCAGTTTCGGATAATGGTTTTCCAAATACACTACGGATTCTTTATCAATTTCGACCACGTAAGTATCAACGGGTTTCTCTAGTAGGTATTTGGTCAAAACGCCCATGCCCGGCCCGATTTCGAGTACGTCGCTATAGCCTTGAAGACTGAGGGTATCGGCGATTTTTTGGGCAATGCTTTCGTCTTTGAGAAAATGTTGTCCGAGGTGTTTTTTGGCAGTGACTTTTTCCATAATGTTGGGCTGCAAAGACGTGAAATTAAATAAACATTGGGCTGCGTGGGCCGGAAAATCTTAACTGGTAATCGGCCAGAACTCAGACAATACTTCAAGTTCGGTGCGAAATGCTAACATTTTGTCACCAAAAAGCCTTTGTCCTTCTTCACGCAATCGCGGTGCATCTTCGAGATAATAACGGTCGAGCGTTGCCTTGGAATCTGTGGTATATTGAATAGCATAGGTCGATCCGCCCATTTCCTCAACGACCAACACTTTGACCATACGCGCCGAGGAGAATTTGCCCGTAGCTAAAACTTCCGGAATGTGTTTTTCCTGCATCCAGTGCAGCCATCGGTCGTGAACGCTGTCGTCGATGTTGATGGTGACGTTGTATAGTAGCATAATTTTGAAATAGGTTTATAACGAAGTATCGCCGCGCAATTGACGGTATTTCTTTCGGGCTTCGGTGAAATAGATACTGTCTTGGTGGTGAAAAATCACTTGTTCGTAATAGGTTTTGGCTTTCTCGATATCGCCTTGTTTATTATAAATTTCTGCCGCGAAATAGTAAGCTTCATCGATGTAAATGCCTTCTTTGTGTTGGTTGATGATGGCTTGGTATTGATTCAAAGCTGCTAGATTATCTCCCAATTTCTCGTAGGTTTTACCCAAACGATATAGTGTAACTGCTTCTATTTCGTTGCCTTTGAAACTTTTTAAAATAGATTGAAACTTCGAAAGTGCCGCTTGGTTTTTATGCTGATAAAGCAAATAGTCGGCATGGGCAAATTCTTTGAGTGCGGTTTGAGTCGAATCGGCTACGGTGTTGTCGTTGATCAAAAGGAAATATTCCAGCGCGTCGTTGGCAATGAGTTGGGTCGAGGCCGATTTGAGTTCTTTGAACTGCTTTTGCGCCCACTGAAAATCGGTTTTGAAATAACTCGTTTTGGCCGCTTTCAAACTGGCTTCGTGACCAATTACGGCATTTTTCATATCGTTTTCAATCTGCGAATAGTAGATCAGCGCTTGGTTGAATTTCTCTTCATACAAAAGTATATCTGCAAGTTCCATTTTCACGTCGGCTTTTTGGTATTCACCCATCGGCAAGTTTAAGGCTGCTTTCAAGATGGTTTTCCCGCGTTCGGCATTTTTGAGATAAAACGTAGCAAAATGAGCTTGCAAAATCTGAAGCGACAACGAATACGGACTGATTCCGAATTCTTTCAACAGCAAATCGAGCTGGGAAGCTATTGCGGGATAATCTTTTTCGGTAGCGGCTTCTATGCGAAGTTGCATCAAATAGGTATGCGCCTGAATTTTGAGATCGAGATCTTGGGTATTTTCCAGCACAAACTGAAAGATTTCTTTAGCGGTTTCCTGATCACCTTCTTCAATAGCCAACTGCGCTAGGTTGACAATATTGGAAAACGTTTCCGGATTGCGCTTGTAAATCGCTTTTTGCTGCAGGAACGCTTTGCCATATTCTTTTTGCTGTACGTAAAACCAACTCAGGTAATCGTTCCAGAATACGTCGGTACTTTTTTGGGTTTTCAAAATCAGGGTTTTGCGCAGCGATTCGTTGAAATTGACATCGGCATCTTCAGTCATAAATCGCGTGAGCTGGTTCTGAATCATGATGTTGCTCTGCGGGTTGGTGTAGGCTTCTGTGAGGAATTTTTCGACCATCATATCGGTATTGCCTAGTTGCCCGTAAAGAAGTGCCATGGCGAAATTGAAATTGAACTTGGGCTCTATACTCAACGCCAGTTCATAAGCATTCAAAGCATATTGTAGCAGTGATTTTCGCTCAAAAGTTGGTGCAATGTTATATACTTCATTGGGGTTTTTCCGAATAGTCGCCAGTGCTTCTTCGTAGTATTTCGTGGCGCTGGGTTGGTCTTTTTTGAGTTGGTAATTGTACCCGAGTTCGATTAGCAGGCTGCTTTGGTGGACAAATTTCATCCGATCTTGAATCGCTTTTTCGGCCAAGTCTAACTGTTGTAATTGTTGCTGGCACTCAATGAATCGTTGAAAATAAAACCCATTATAAGGGCTTGTTTTGAGCAATTCCTCGAAACTGAGCTTGGCTTTCTCGAATTCGCCTTTGTCAAAATAGTTTTGCGCGAGCTGCTCGTTTTGCGAAGAAACGATTCCGAAACAAAACAGCAGTAAAAAGCAGGCTATTCTTCTCATGAAAATCCGTAAAAATAGAAGCACTAAAGTAACACATTTGTACTCAAATCAGCGCGCGGTAAGGAAAGATTAACTTTTTAATCGATGAGATCAAATCCGGTGTAAGGACGCAATACTTCTGGAATTACAATACCTTCTGGAGTTTGATAGTTTTCAATGATTCCGGCCAACACGCGTGGCAAGGCTAGAGCACTTCCGTTTAAGGTATGTGCCAAGTGGTTTTTGCCGTTAGCATCTTTGTAACGCAACTTCAAACGATTGGCTTGAAAAGTCTCAAAATTGGATACCGAACTGATCTCCAGCCAGCGATCTTGTGCGGTTGAAAACACTTCGAAATCATAGGTCAAGGCTGAAGTGAAACCCATATCGCCGCCACAGAGACGCAAAATTCTGTAGGGTAATTTCAGTTCTTGTAAAAAAGTTTTCACGTGTTCGACCATGCCTTCAAGTGCGGCATAAGAATTATCTGGATGTTCGATGCGGACGATTTCTACTTTGTCAAATTGGTGCAAACGGTTCAGTCCGCGCACATGCGAACCATAAGAACCGGCTTCCCGACGGAAACAAGGCGTATAACCAGTGCATAAAACCGGCAGTTCGTTTTCGTTGAGAATTACATCGCGAAAAAGGTTCGTCACCGGAACTTCAGCTGTGGGAATCAAATACAAATCATCGATGCCTACGTGGTACATCTGCCCTTCTTTGTCTGGCAATTGCCCGGTTCCGTAACCTGAGGCTTCATTCACCAAATGCGGCACTTGAAATTCTTTGTAACCGGCTGCAGTATTCTTGTCGAGGAAATAACTAATCAGTGCGCGTTGCAATCTGGCGCCTTTACCTTTATATACCGGAAAACCCGCTCCGGTGATTTTTACGCCGAGTTCAAAATCGACGATATCATATTTTTTGAGCAATTCCCAATGTGGCTGTGCGCCTTGGTGCAAAACAGGAATTTCTCCTTCTTGGAAAACCGTTTCATTATCATCAGCAGATTTTCCGTGTGGAACGATATCAGCAGGCAAGTTCGGCAGCGTGTATAATTTTTGTTGCAATTCGTGTGCGTAGGCTTCGGCTTTATCGCTGAGTTCCTTGCTAGCTTCCTTAAGCAGCACTGTTTTTTCTTTCAGAATGGCGGCTTTGGCTTTTTCACCAGCCTTCATCAACTCGCCAATCGAGGCGGACAGCTTATTGGATTCAGATAAGGTATTGTCAAGTTCCACTTGAGCGGCACGGCGTTTCTCGTCTAGGGCGACCACTTCTTCTACGATGGCTTTGGCGTCGAGGTTTCTTTTGGCCAAGGCTGTAATCACTTTTTCTTGATTTTCTCTGATGAATCCGATTTGTAACATGGTATTTTCACTTTTCAAATAAGCACGCAAATTTAATCAAATGTTTGAGATATGGCGATGAAAATGAAAAAGTTGCCCGCGGTGTTAACGAGTTCAAGTTCAACAAAATATAATTTAGTGAAAATTAAGCGGGTAGATAAGAATTATTGATTAAATTCGCCGAAAAATTGACAAAATGAAAAGAATATACCTACTATCGTTAACTATTTCTCTGTTAGCTTCATTCGCTCAGGCCCAGAACAAAGACATTGACCAAATTGCCGAGATGGAAATGAAATCAGCTTCCAAAAGAATGCAGGCTGCCATCAATCCAAACACAGATAATTATGACATTACTTATCATAAGTTGGAATTCAAAGTAGATCCAGCAGTTTTTTTCATCGATGGAAAAGTAACCACTACTTATACTGCGCTGGAAGCCATGAACTCTGTAATTTTTGATTTAGCTAGAATTACAGACACTAACGATGAAAATTTCGATTCTCAAATCCAGGTTAGCGCAGTAAGAATGAACAATGCCGATTTGGCCTTCACCCGAAACGATACGGAACTGATCATCACTTTACCTGCCACACAAGCCAGCGGCACTTCAGCCACCGTTGAAATTACTTATGCAGGTGCACCTTCTGGAAGCGGTTTTGGCTCATTTATTACAGGATTTCACAGCGCCACTCCGGTACTTTGGACACTTTCTGAACCTTTCGGGGCCAGAGATTGGTGGCCTTGTAAACAAGATTTGAACGATAAAATCAATACTATCGATGTTTACATCACCGCACCTTCTGAATATACTGCTGTTTCTAATGGAATGCAACAATCTAAAACCGATAATGGCAACGGAACCTCTACAACGCATTACCACCATGGTTATCCGATTCCGGCTTACTTGATTTGTATGGCCGTGACCGATTACCAGATTTACACCCAACAAGCTGGTTTGGGAACTGCTCAAAGCCCTTTTTTCCCGATTGTTGATTATATGTATCCTGAAGAAGCAACAGATGTTATTGCCAGCACGCAAGTAACTCCGGCCATTATGAATTTCTTCGAATCGGTATTTGTGCCTTATCCTTTTCGCAACGAAAAATACGGCCATTGCCAATTTGATTGGGGCGGCGGCATGGAACACACTACGGTTTCTTTTATGACTGCCGGCAACAATGGCGGATATACCCGAAGCCTGATTGCACATGAAATGGGTCATCAATGGTTTGGCGATAAAGTCACTTGTGGTTCCTGGAAAGACATTTGGCTCAATGAAGGTTTTGCGACTTATTTAGCCTCGATGGTCATCCAACACTTTGATGGAGAAGCGGCTTTTACAACCGATAAAAACAATATGATTAATAGCATCACTTCTAACCCGAGTGGCGCCATTTACATGACCGACGAAGAAGCACTTGACGTAGGCAGAATTTTCAGCAGTCGTTTGAGTTACAGAAAAGGAGCCATGGTGCTCAACATGTTGCGTTTTAAACTAGGCGATACTAATTTCTTTACGGGTTTACGCAATTATCTCAACGACCCTTTATTGGCCTATGGTTATGCAAAAACTCCAGACTTGCAAAGCCACCTAGAAGCAGCTTCAAGTACTGATTTGACTGAGTTTTTCAACGATTGGGTTTACAACCAAGGCTATCCGACATACAACATTACGGCAAACAATTTAGGTAACGGTCAGGCAAGAATTACCATCAATCAAAGCCAATCCAACGCTTCGGTAAGTTTCTTTGAAATGCCGGTTCCAGTAAGACTAACAGGTATTGGCGGGCAGTTTCAGGATTATGTCTTGAATCATACTAGTAACGGGCAGCAGTTTATCGTCGATGTTCCTTTTACGGTCACCGGCGTGGTGTTCGATATCAGAAAAGACATCATCGCCAGAAATAACTCGGCTACTTTAGAAACCTCAAGTTTTGAATTGCAAGACGTTGTGAGCATTTATCCCAATCCGGCTAGCGAGCAACTCAATATCCAGACTCCGAATTCGATTGCTTTGAAAAGCGCCACAATCTATAATGCATTGGGGCAAAAAGTCGGCGAATTTACCACGGATATAATTCCGCTTTCTGGGTTTGCCAACGGGCTTTATACACTGGAATTATTGACTTCAGAAGGCCGTCTTTACAAAAAATTCATAAAAAAATAAACCTCGCGCATCTCGGTGTAAAAGAGTAAGGTGAAAACCTTACTTTTGTGCGTTTAAAAAGCACCTGTATCTATTTATGGAAATTCTGATTAAGTTATCTCAATTCTTATTGAGCTTGTCGTTGCTGATTATATTGCACGAACTCGGGCATTTTATCCCGGCGAAAATGTTCAAAACCCGCGTAGAGAAATTCTACTTGTTCTTCGATATCAAATATTCTTTACTCAAAAAGAAAATTGGCGAAACCGAATATGGTATCGGATGGTTGCCACTTGGCGGTTATGTAAAGATTTCCGGAATGATTGATGAAAGCATGGACAAGGAACAAATGAAACTGCCGCCGCAACCTTGGGAATTTCGATCCAAACCGGCTTGGCAAAGGCTGATTATTATGCTTGGAGGTGTTACGGTTAACTTCATCTTGGCTTTCGTTATTTACATCGGAATGACCTTCTTTTATGGTGATTTGTATCTAAACAACAGTGAACTCAAAGACGGCGTTGTAGTGAGCGAAATTGGCGAAAAACTAGGTTTTAAAACTGGTGATAAAATTCTTTCTATTGACGGAGAAAAAGTTATTCGCTTCAATGATGTGCACGGCAAACTTTTTTTTGCCAAAAATGTCGTGGTTGATCGAGACGGGGCGATAAAAAACATTGCACTTCCCATTGATTTGATCAACACCGTTTTAGGCGGCAAACAAAGACCACTAGTTCATTGGAGAGAACCTTTTGTCGTGGGTCAAGTGCCCGATTCTTCGGCAAATCAGACTGCCCTAAAACCTAAAGACGTAATAAAATCGTTGAACGGCATTGAAACCAAATACGCAGACCAGGTCATTTCCTTTGCTCAGGAAAACAAGAACAAAACACTTCAGGCCGTGGTACTGAGGAACGAAAAGGAAATCCCTGTAAACATTGTCATTAATGAAGATGGAAAACTCGGCGTCTTTGTAGCTTCGCTAGACATCGAAAGCCTTGAAAAATTAGGGTTATACAAATTTAGCAAACTGGAATATGGTTTCTTTGAGTCCTTTTCAGTCGGCATTGAAAAAGGGAAAGAACAAATTGAAGGTTATGGAAAACAACTCAAAGCCATTTTTAATCCAAAAACTGGCGCTTATAAAGGTGTCGGAGGATTTGCCGCTATTTATAATATTTTCCCAAAAACTTGGAGTTGGGAAGCTTTCTGGAACATTACCGCCTTGCTTTCAATTATGCTTGGTGTGATGAATTTATTGCCAATTCCAGCGCTTGATGGCGGTCATGTGATGTTTTTGATTTACGAGATGGTTACGCGCAGAAAACCTAGCGATAAATTTATGGAAAATGCTCAAATGGTTGGTTTTGTGTTACTGATTGCGCTACTTTTATTCGCTAATGGTAATGATATTTATAAAGCCATTTTCCACAAATAATAATTTTTTGAAATTTTGCAGCAATTTGTTTGCTTAAAATAATTTTCGCATTATATTTGCACCGCTTTAAAAGGCAACACGCCTTCCTCCTTAGCTCAGTTGGTTAGAGCATCTGACTGTTAATCAGAGGGTCCTTGGTTCGAGCCCAAGAGGGGGAGCAGAAAGCAGAAAGCCTGACAGCGATGTCGGGCTTTTTTTATTGCATTTTTCTAGTAAATTCAGCACTTCACAAAGCTTCTCGACAAGAAATAATTTTCTCAGTTTTATAATTTCAATACAATTATTCGGGAGAAAAGGTACCCAATTCGGTACCCACTACAATTTTCGAGGTACCCATTTTTAAAATCGAATTGACATGCCAATTGTTTAACCCTAAACCAATTGGACATGCACCAAGACAAAATCACAATCTTATTTGTAGTCAGCGCAAACAAAACAAACAAAAAAGGGTTATGCCCTTTAAATTGCAGGATTACAATCAACAAAGAAAGGAAACAATTTACTACGGGATTATTTGTAAATCCACAGTATTGGGAAAGTAAGCTTCAAAAAGTCAACTTGAAAGATGCTAACCAAAAATTTCTAAATACCCAAATCCAACAAATTAAAAACAAGATAAATAATATCGCTTTGGTGTTTCAGCTTGAGGGCGGAGAATGCACAGTTGAAAACATCTACAACAAGTATGTTGGCAAAGAAATAAAAAAGAAGGAGCATCTTCACTCCTATTACCAACAGTATTTGGTCAGAATCAAAAAGCTGATAGGAACTGGTATTAAATTATCAACTTATACAAAATTCGTGTATGTTGGAAATCATATCGCTGCTTTCATAAAATGGAAATTTAAAAAGTCAGATTATCCATTAGAAGAATTGAGCCTGCAATTTCTTGATGATTTTGAGTACTATCTTAGAACTGAAAAGAAGCAAGAGCAAATCACTATCAACAAGACTATTCAACGCCTTAGAACGCCCATAAAACAAGCCATTTCAGAAGGTTATTTGAAAAGAGATCCATTTGTATTCTATAAATCAAAAACTGTCCGTAAAGAGGTTGTTTTCCTCACTACTGAAGAACTTCAAAAACTCGAACAAATAATATTTAAGCAGAGCAGATTGGGCGTGATCCAAGACTTATTTATTTTCTGCTGCTATACCGGATTGGCTTATAATGAAATGGTAAATTTAGAAAAGAAGAATATCCAAACAGGCTTTGATGGAATGAATTGGATTCAGATGACGCGAGAGAAAACGGAACGTCAGATATCTGTTCCTATTCTTCCCAAAGCTGAGGAAATCATTCAAAAATATTCATCTGACAACAACCGGATATTTCCAACTATAAGTAATCAAAAATTTAATTCTTATCTAAAAGAGATTGCTGATTTAGCTGGAATTGAAAAGAGACTAACCCATCATATTGCACGCAAAACATTTGCTTCTACAATTTTACTTTTTAACGATGTTCCTATGGAAATTGTATCAGAATTGTTAGGTCACTCTAATATGATCGTAACTCAGGAAAGTTATGGCAAAGTAGTCCAGAAAAAAGTGAGTGAAGTGATGGCGATGTTGAGCAAAAAACTTAATGAAAAAACTTAGACTTTAACATTAACTACAGAAAATCTGTATTTGAATTCTCCCAAAATGTTTCAGATTTGTACGTAATTATACGCAACAAATTCAGTGTAAATACTTAATTTGCGTTTTAAATTTTAACAATAAATTGCACACAAAATTTAAGTTCTTACTCAACGTATTTTATTAAAAGACAGAAATTTCATCTTATCACATGAATAAATTACTCACATCTAACAAAAGAACTAAACTATTGTTTCTAATGCTATTTTCTTTTTTCTTGAATTATGGTCAAGAAATTCTATGGGAAAAATCTTTGGGTGGACGACACGCCGACTATCTCATGGATGCCCAAGCCACGCCCGATTATGGTTTCATCCTTGCCGGAAGCTCTCTTTCTAAGAATTCAGGTAACAAAATAGATGACAATGAAGGTGATCTTGATTATTGGATATGGAAGATGGACGAAAATGGTGAACTAGAATGGCAAAAGAGTTTTGGAGGAAGTGGCACTGATCTTCTACAAAGTGTAGAGCTAACCATAGATGGTGGTTTTATATTGGCCGGCACATCAAACTCTAATAAAAGCGCATACAAAATAGAAGATGGCAAAGGGCTAGACGATTTCTGGGTAATTAAGCTAAACGCAGGAGGTGGACAGCAATGGCAACGTACGATTGGAGGTAGCGGCCAAGAAAAATTGCAAAGGATTTGTCAAACAAAAGATGGAGGGTATATTTTGGGTGGTTCATCTGATTCTGACAAATCAGGTGACAAGCAAAGAGATAGTTATGGTAGTTTAGATTATTGGGTGTTGAAATTAGACAATGAAGGAAAAATAGAATGGCAGCAAACTATTGGAGGTATTTATTTAGATGAACTCAGGAGTTTGGATCAGACTATTGACTCTGGGTATATTTTGGGTGGCTATTCAAACTCGCCAAAATCTGGCGTTAAATCAGAAGATAATATTGGTGTAGGAGATTATTGGATAGTTAAGCTTGATAAAAGAGGTAATGTTGAATGGCAAAGGACAATCGGCGGGAACCGAGACGATCAGCTACAAGTTATTCATCAATCACATGACAAGGGATTTTTACTTGCAGGTAGCTCTGATTCAGAGAGTACTTTTGAAAAAAGAGTCAGCAATGGCAAGGGCTCTGACTTTTGGGTAGTAAAACTGAAACAAGATGGAGAGATATTTTGGCAAGAAACATATGATATCGGAAAAACTGACATACTTACTTCTCTTTTTGAAAATGCTGATGGCTCAATCTTACTAGGTGGTTTTGCAAAAAGTGAAGAAGAGATCGGAGTAACCGACTATAAGGGTATCAATGATTACGTCGCCATAAAAATCAAAGAAAACGGTGAAGAGTGTTGGCGAAAATCGGTTGGAAGTTCCGGAGAAGACATTTTGAAGAAAGTTATAGAAACCCGTGATGGGGGATATTTACTTGCCGGAGCATCTAATGCTACAAAAAAAGGTGGTAGCACTTTTGGCAATTACAAACAATCGTATCCCACAGCTAAAACACTTAAAATTGGTAATGGAAAGAACATAAAAGCAATAGAAGAAGGATCTGCCTACATAAATGATCAGGTTAAACAGTTTAATGATGAAGTTAATACTTTCTATAAAGAAAAAATAGAAAAAGTTACTGACAAAATCAATGAGACTGCCAATAACATAAATAAAGATTCTCGCCTGAAAATGGGCATGAGTACATCAGCAGGTAATCTTTTGAACAACAATTCGCCCATAGGAAGCGGAAACGGCAATGACTTCCTTAGCGGGCTTGCAGGAATGAATGATGATAAATTGCCGAACTCGCAGCCTTCAGGGGATAAGATGAGGAATTATGGATTTAGCGACTTTTGGATTGTAAAACTTAAAGACAAATTGAAATCCAGTAAAATTAAAGCTAATATTGAAGCTTTCCCAAATCCTACAAAAGCTTTTACAAATGTCATTATTGGTTTCGAATTTGAAAAAGGATCTGCAACAGTTGTCGATCTCGGAGGACATGTTCTAGAGCAATTTGAAATTAAAAGCCGAACCGTACCAGTTAATATGAGTAACTATCCCGAAGGGATATACATTGTCAACATCAGAACTGATAAAGGAAAAGAAAGCGTAAAAATAATTAAGAACAATAAATAACCCTAAAATGAAAAGCAAAGCAGCAATTCTTTTTCTATTATTTAATGTCTCACTATATGGACAATTCAAAACAGATTTATCACCGATGGTGAATTACCATTCGCCTAATGCCGCAACGCTTGGTTCATTTGGAGACACGCCTGTAAGCTTATATAATGGAACTCCCGAGATAAAAGTCCCCATTTATAAATTTAATGAAAGAGGAATTGAATTAGATATAAATTTAGAATACAATCCAAGAGGTGTGAGGGTGGAAGATGTGCCGGGCTGGGTCGGACAAAACTGGGCCTTGAATGCGGGTGGTTTAATAACTAGATCGGTCAGAGGAACAGCGTTCGACGAACTAAACTTCTTCCATAATAAAGACATAAATCAACAGATTACGCCATACTTGGTAGAATGGCCTACTTCAATAGGAGGAGGTAATTGGTATCCTGGAATATTTCAGAGAGGATATTTTTATCATGCAAATAAGCTAAACACCTCCGAATGGAATACTCCTGCTTATTTGAATGATTTAGCTTTCAATTCGTACTTGAATTTTACATCTCAGAATTATATGCAGGTATGGCGGGAACAGAATTGGAGGATGGATTTAGAACCTGATTTATTTACCTTCAATTTTATGGGGCATTCAGGCCATTTTTTTCTCGGACAAGACGGCAAGTGGAAAGTTTTTTCAAATTCAAACTTCAAAGTGGAGTGCGATTTGAATAATGATATTTCTTATCCTGTCCCCTCAGTTCCAGCGTCAGGCCCTGATGGGCTTTCGACAAATCCGTTTATGATTAGGTATCCTAAAGTAATCCAAAAAATAACACTTGTAGACGATAACGGAACAAGATATCTTTTTAGTCAGGTTGAGCTAACTTTTAATAACATTACTGTTCAAAGGCCGCCTTATAACAAAGACAGTAGATGTATTTCAAGTGCATTTTATCTTACGGAAGTTGTAGATGTTTATAAAAACAAAATTTATGAATTCGAATACGAAAAAGGACCATGGCAAGGAAAATTTAGTGTTTCTTATAATGTGAACATGTATTATAATGACGACAGTCCATCAGTATCAAATACCGCAATATCAACTTTTAATCCAAGTATTATTGACTGGCATAAATTTGGTTTTAGTGCCCCAGGACAATTGATTTTGCCCTGCTATCTTAAGAAAATTAAGTGTATATCTGGTGCAGAAATAGAATTTAATTCAACTTTAGTTGAAAATGCGTTAAAATACACCAGAGGCGGAAATTCGCTAATCGATAATAGAACAGAAACCTATTATGGAACTTATACTTCAAATAATGTAGACCTATATTTTTTATTTAAGAATCCGGACTTAGTTACAGATAATAATATACCGACTTCTACTCCATTATGGGATTTAATAAAAAACAAAAAGCTCACAGATATTGTAATCAGTGACAATTCAGATAATGAAATTCAAGTAAACTTTGACTATATAGATACCTCTGGAATAAGGCTTTTTCTTAGTGGATTGAACTTTAATGGGACAAAGAAATACAAATTTGACTATAATGGCTACTTTCTGCCAAGCTTTCTTGAGATGCAAACAGATGCGTTGGGATACTATAATAATCTGCCTTTCAAATTTACAGTGAACTTCAATGATGTTAACTATTGGACAAATGAATTACCCCTGATGAGACAGACCAATTCTAACATACTGATAGGAACTTTATCAAAAATAACATATCCTACTGGCGGATATACACAATTTGAATTTGAACCTCATGTTTATTCTAAAAAACTAAACGAAAACAATCAACTTATAAATTCTTCCGGAACAATCGGTGGCTTGAGAATTAAAAAAATAGTAGACTCTTTCGATAATTCAACTGAAACAAAAGAGTACTTATATCAGAAAGCTATTGATGACAATTCCTCTAGCGGGAATTTGATTTACAACCCTATTTATTTTAAAAATCTAGAATCAATTAGCCACCCTTTACAGAATATATTAAATGGTTCAAATATGTATTGTAGATCGTTAAATTCGATGGTTTCTATGTCAAACTTTATGGGAGCTCAGGTAGAATATACAGATGTAATAGAAAAGATTAGTGGAAAGGGATTTTCTCACTATAAGTTTTCCGGGTATGAAGACTATCCAGATATTAATCCAGTGCTTTTGCATAGTACTGGAAACATATTCACTCCTAAAATAGACCAGAGTTATGCACGTGGTAAACTTACCGAAAAAAACGTTTATAACGAAGACGGCTCAATAATACAAAAGAAAGAGTATAGATACTTCGCTAATAACTCGCTTTTTGTAAATGCCGTTAATATAAATTTTAGCTATAATATTCCATGTGTTGGATGCGGAGGTATGGGAGATACTTTTTGGTTCCTTCCCTTCACATCAGCATATCAAAGATCATATACTGACAATTATCTGATTGAAGAAAAGGAGTCCCTGTATACAACAAATGGTTTAATTTCAACCATTAAGGCCAACGATTATGTTCAATATCCTACAATTGGCGGGACTATCCCAAATAACGGGAGTATCTACAAAAAAAAAGAATACAAATCAAATTCAGGGCAAACTGGGTTATTGAAAACTTTTAATTATCCTTTTGACCTAGGCACCCCTGATAGCGATTTAATGATTAACAAAAACTTACTTCCAATTTTACAAGAAACAAATCAAGAAATTGAAGGTAATATGCAAGAACCGGAAAACTCATTGATATTAGATGAGAAAAAACTAGTTTACGCCTATGACAATCCGACTGAATTGTTAGTGCCAAAGGAATCGTTTTTTAGAAAAGGAGACAACAACTTCGAAAGCGAATTTATTTATACAACTTTCGATAATAGAGGAAATGTTCTTGAGTACAAAAAAAACGATGGAATTCCTGTTTCTGTTATTTGGGGGTATAACCAGAATAAACCTATTGCAATAATCGAAAACGTTAACTATTCAGAAATCCCAATTAATATAGTTGAAAATTTAACTACCTTATCGGACGCAGATAAAGACCATGGAATAAACGGACAACATGAAAATGCCTTAAGGGTAGGGTTAAATTCGCTAAGAGATTTGTTTCCGCTAGCAATGATTAAAACAATAACATACGACCCTTTGACTGGCCCCACTTCATTTACTGGTTATGATCGTCTTACACAATATTATGAATATGATGATTTATTAAGGCTAAAAATCATCAGAAATAAGCAAGGAGAGATTCTAGAAGAATATCACTATAACTATAGACCAATTTATAATCCTGAAGACTAGAGCTCGTCATGAAAAATCACTTCTACTTCGTGTTGCTTATTAGCTTTAATTTGGTGGCTCAAAGTCCAAATCAAAACTGGATAAAAACTATAATATATCGAACTCCAACAACTAACACTATTATAAACCCTTCTGTTGAGGACGCAGCAATAAAGCTAACCTATTTTGATGGTATGGGAAGACCCATTCAAAAAATTGAAGGCAGACATGCTGATAATGGAAACGATATTATTACCCATATTGAATATGAAAATGGCAGACCAGCTTTAGAATATTTACCATATGCAAGCAACAGTAGTACGATGGAATATGATACTCAAGCTCTTCAAAATGTACTTAGTTATCAAGGATATCAGGGACAAAATCCTTACACAAAAAAATTCTACGAAAAGTCACAGCTAAACAGAATTTTAAAACAATCGGAGCCGGGTACTTCATGGATAGGAAATGATACTGACGACAACGACCATACAATTAAATTTGAATATCAAACCAACTTTAACGACAATGTAAGGTGGTTTAAAGCCATAACAGAATGGAACTCCTCAATGCAAATGTACAATATTACACTTGCTTTGGGGCCAGAAGAACAATACCCTGATCGCTCTTTATTTAAAACCATTACTAAAAATGAAAATTGGGAAAGTGGGCAAGACAACACCGTCGAAGAGTATAAAGATAAAAAAGGGAACCTATTGCTTAAACGTACATTTGACGGTGATAACGTCTTTGACACTTACTTCGTTTATGATATTTATGGGAACTTAACTTATGTCATACCACCCAAAGTAGCTGTCACAGAAATCACAAATGATGCTGTAGCGCTTGATGAATTGTGTTACCAATATAGATATGATTCCAGAAATAGGCAGGTTGAAAAAAAGTTACCTGGAAAACAATGGGAGTATATTGTATATGATAAGTTAAATCGTCAGGTAGCTACTGGTCCTGTTCTAAACCCTTATGGAGGTAGCGCGAAAGGTTGGCTAATAACTAAATATGATGTTTTTAACAGGGTTGTATATACTGGCTGGTATGAGAGAAATGTTTCCGATTCAGATAGAATAGCGCTTCAGGAAACTTGCAATAATGCTTCCGGACCTCTATCTGAGACAAAACAAAATGAAAATAATATAGGAAATGCCCCTTGTTTTTATACTAATAACGTGTTTGTTACGGAGTTAATATTGCTTACAGCAAATTACTATGATGATTATGTCTTTCCACAAGCACCAGATACAGCAGAATTAAACGATGTGATTTATGGACAGAGTCAATTAGGTAATTGTCATGGATTATTAACTGGTTCGTGGAATAGAGTATTAATGGATAACGGTTTCGACTCTAGCGGAGAGACCACTTACAATATATACGACACTAAAGCAAGAATAATTAGAACGCACAAAAAAAACTATTTGGGAGGATATCTAGTTAAAGACTCAAAACTTGATTTCATGAGTAAACCAATTGAAACTTTAACTCGGCATAAACAGCAATCCGATAGCCAAGAGATTCAAATCAAAGAAAACTTTAGTTATTCAGATCAAGAGCGACTTATTCAACATACCCATCAGATTAATAATCGTGAAGTAGAAGTTCTATGCCATAACCAGTATGATCAACTCGGTAGGCTTGTCAAAAAAGATGTTGGCAACGACAACACTGGATTGCCATTACAACAAGTAAATTATAATTATAATATTCGTGGATGGCTTACTGACATTAACAACATCGATAATTTAGTGGCTTTAAACAGCCCTGTTGATTTATTCGCGTTTAAGATTAACTACGACCAACCAACAACCAATATTGCAAATATTAGTCCTTTATTTAATGGGAACATTTCTGAAACATTTTGGCGGAGTTCTTCCGATAATATAAAACGACAATATGGTTATCAGTACGACAAACTCAATAGACTTAGCAACGCAGTTTATAAAAAATCAGACACCGGGGGAATTGGGAATTATAACGAGAGCATAACTTATGATCCGAATGGAAACATTACAAAACTCACTAGATATGGGGCATTAGATTCAGAGGTAGATACTTATATGATTGATAATTTGTCTTATTGGTACGACCTCGAGAACAAAACAAATCGTTTGACAAGAACAGTTGATACAACGAACAGTCCTCTTGGATTTGACGATGACAGTTCCGGTATAGATCATTCTGATGACTATCGCTACGATGATTTTGGCAATATGATTGAGGATACTAATAAAGGTATAAGTAAAATAACTTATAACCATTTAAACTTACCTACTCAAATAGAGTTTTCGGCGGGTGGTAAAATAAACTATCTTTATGATGCCATTGGTGAAAAACTAAAAAAAGAAGTATTAGAAAATTCTGTAGTTAGCAAAACAGACTATCTTTCAGGATTTCAATATTTAAATGATTTGTTACAGTTCTTTTCCACATCTGAAGGCTACGTAAATTTCGTTTTAAGCGACAATTCTACTGACGTTTCCGCGCGTGAAGGTTGGTATAATTATGTATATAATTACCTAGATCACCTGGGTAACATAAGAATGAGTTATGGTTTTGATCCAAAATCTTTAACTGTAAAAATCCTAGAGGAAAATCATTATTACCCTTTTGGTTTGAAACACAAAGCATATAACACTAAAATAAATACGTTCGAAAAAGAAAATCAAGAAATTGCGATAAAACCCGCCCCTCCTTACATGAAAACAACGTATAACTATAAGTATAATGGAAAAGAGTATCAAGACGAGCTCGAACTTAACTGGTACGATTACGGAGCGAGGAATTATGACCCAGCAATTGGTAGATGGATGAATATTGACCCGCTAGCAGAACAAATGAGAAGATGGTCGCCATATAATTACTGTTTTGACAACCCCTTACGTTTCATTGACCCAGATGGAATGGGACCAACAGATTGGTATAAAAATTTAGCAACTGGAAATATTAGATGGGTGAATGGTAGTGGTGTAATAAAAGGTTATCAAAACATTGGCAAATATACTAATGTTGTGGCTGGAACCGGACAAGCTTTACGCCTTAATTCTAATGGCACTGCAACTGCTATGAATGGAAAACAGTACGGTTTTAATACAAGAATAGTAGTCAATTCTGCAACGGGCACAACTGTCACGACCGCCAGTCAAGGACATGTCAATTCAGGGAGTGGTAATATTGGATTTGCAGATGGAGGAAATAGTCAAGACCCAAGTTCGTTAGAGAGTGGCGGTAGAGATACTAAAGTATTTGATTTTGGCGGGGCATGGGAGGCCTTTACGACATTTTTAGGTATTAAATTCGGTGAAAGCCCTGCAAAAGGCAAAGGAACAAATGGAGGGAAACCTACAACTGAAGATAAAGTTGGCGATGCTGTTGATGCTATTGACAACGGGGCTTCGGCAATGAAAGAAGCGGCTGGACAGCTTGGTTCAAAAAGTAATGAACCAAACCAACCCGATTCTATCGATATAAAAATATACGAAAAGAGCAAATTAATAAAAACAGAGCGTGTACCCCAGACAGATGAAAGAGTCAATACAAAATAAGAAATCCAAAATAATTTTGGGAGTATTTTCAATAGTGTTGTTACTACTGGCAGTATGTTATTTCATTCAGAGAAAAGATGAAACTATACATACTATCAAACGATATGATAGAAGTTCCAATGAGACTTATGTTATGCAATATATTATTAAAGATAATGATACAATTGTTCACGGAACATCAGTGAGTTATGATAAAAAAGGGAATAAAATCGTAGAAGGTCAATTTGTTAATAACAAACCTTTTGGAAAATGGGTTTATTATTTTAATAATGGAAATATAAAAGCAATTCATTACAGACTAAATAAAAAATCAAACGCAGAGAGTATTTGGAATTATTCTAATGGTAAAATTGAACGGTATGTTCTCTATGATGAGTTTGAAAAGCCCGTCTTTATAATACGATATGATGAGGCAGGAAATGTAAAAAGTTATGAAGGCTTGCCACTAATTGAGATTTATCAATTTAAGATTGCTCGTAAGGAAAAATTTAAAATTAATATTGACCAATATTTAAAAGTGGGAGACACACTAAAGTATCAGTATTTATTAGCAAATTTACCGAATTCTAAGAGGAATTTTAAGATTGAACGAATAGGCTGTAGCAATTTATATATCAAAAGAATCCTCACAAATAATCCTCCATCTATTATTACTGTGAAAGAAGTCGTAAATAAAAAGGGGATAAATACTATTAGAGCTGTTGTTCAGTATAAGTTTTCCGACATAGAAAAGACTGTAATTAATGATACTATATCTTTCGACATAGAGGTACACTAGAATAAGTTTAGTATAGCGCCGTAAAAACTTCTTTCATCTGTTCAAAATCTCAGCCGTCATTCCTCTCTTTGGATACATTTCTTCAATTCATATCAAACCCTGAAGTAATAATATTAAGCCTTCGAGTGTCTCAACCTTTTTATAACCTTAACCGCATTGTTCAACCTCATCATCGATTTTGGTTTTTTTTGGGAATTACCTAATTAGGGTAGATTTATTTTTGACATGGTTCGTCATCTATTGCTTTCAACTCTGCTGCGAATTCGCCTTTTGTGTAGGGTAGGGTTTCAGAATTGTCTGTTATTCTAACTCCACTAGTGGAAGAGTTTGTGGTATATCTTGGTCTAAAACCTCAACAGAGTTAAAGACAGCTTGAAACTGCGCCTCAAAGAACATTTCATTTACGTTCATTGTAGCAGATGAGCTACCATTTCTTCTGTTATAATTTTGCTTTGTAAATTTAGTTTTTGTTTCCTTCAGCAGGTAATAGACAATGTTGAAATAATTCATGTAAAACTCTATCCCCTTATGACCAAAAGGTAATACTAGTTCAATGTTTTAAATTTATTGGCATTTACGGACGACTTATATCGTTCGTTTTTTCTGCCGAAATACAAAAGAATCTTATGAATAATAAAATATCTGAAATAAAAGTATCATACAACGCCCGAACATCTCGAAAAGAAAAAATAAAATCTTCACTCGATGCTAGTGAATTATTAATGAATTCTTGGAATAAATCAACTATGGAATTATATGAAGAATTTAAAGTCCTTTATCTGAACAACTCAAACGAAGTTCTAGGAATTTACCCGCTCTCTAAAGGTGGAATCACCGGAACAGTTGTAGATGTAAGGCTGATATTTTCTGTAGCTTTAAAGTGCAATGCCGTAGGGATAATCTTAGCGCATAATCATCCATCAGGAAATTTAAAACCCAGTGAAAACGATAAAGCTATTACTAGGAAAATAAAAAATGCTTCTGATTTTTTAGATATCAAATTGTTGGATCATTTGATAATAACTAAGAGTGGGTATTATAGTTTTTCAGATGAGGGGATTATTTAACTTAGAATGAAAGCAGTTCATTAACGGGAACTTTCAAAGCTTCCGCAATTCTTAATAATGTGCTGACTTTCATTTCCTGAGTTCCCTTGATGTACTTTCTAAGATTCTCAACGTCCATTCCCGCATCATAAGCAACATTCCTTTGCTTTAAATTCTTCTCTTCAATTATTGTTCTGATGCTTTCCCCTAAACGAATTACAACTTCAGGCATCTCATTTTTTCTTCTTCTACTCTCCATTAGGGAAAATTACAAGCAATAGATTGTATCGTTGTGATTGTATTCAACCAGATTGTTTGTAACCGATTTTAATTATATTTGAAAATCCAATAAAATCCAAAACACATGAAACTTAAACACAAAATATCATTAGCTCTTATTACAGTTATCTTATCCATCTCAGCATATCTAATTTTTGCAAGTTTTTCAGTTGATGAAATTTCTGCCGAAAACTATATGACTAAGTTGACTCAAAAGAAAGATTCATCCATTTTTCAATTTAGCACTACACAGTATTTATATAATGACTTTTTTTTACGAGAAGCGAATAAAATTGTAAATTCAGAAAAGCCAAATCGAAAAATAGGAAATTATGATTTTAATTACTACAATTCCGATTTATGTACGTTGATCGAAGTAACAGATTCAGTAGAACAAGTTGGATACAGTTTAAATTATTCAAATGAAATTCCATATGCTTACAGTGTTTATCAATATCCCCTTGGACAACCGAACCATGGGAGTAAGACGCTAAAAGACTATTTAAATGCTATCTTGAAAAAAAATGACTTAAAAATTAGAACATCGGCTGAAAGATCATTCGATATTCTTGTTTTAGAAACAAAACAGTGTTTTATAATATACACTGTGCAGGGCCATCTATCAAATCCTTTTTCAATTTGGGTTCAGCAGTTTTATAAGAATAAGTATTTCCAGCATTGATCAAAAAATTTTGGTGAAAAATTTTTTTTAAAATTGTTTTCATTCCCGAATGTCTGGGATAAACCCACAACCCCACCCCGCACTTATTAAAAATTGGAGATACCCTTGGCATACATCCAGATTCATTTTTGTTTGGGGCTATGGGCTCGCCGATTGTCTAATCTAAAAATTTTAAAAACCATGGTTACAATTGTAGATTTTAAAACCTTCGAACGAGAGAACGGAGAAAATTTCTTTGGACTAGTTGTCCAAGGAGGAGTTGAAGTAGTAAAAAGTCAAGAGACAGGAAGAAATTACTTGACAGCTAGAACTGCCACAATTCCAACAACATTCAACCAAATTACCTGTGAAAGCCTTATAGGATCTACACTTGAGGGTAAAATCAAAAAGGTCGAATGTGAAACCTATGAATACACGCCAAAAGATTCTGATGACGTCATTCAACTGAGCCATCGGTACGAATTTGTTACCGAAGAAGCAGAGATTCTGGAGAATAATGTTGTAAACAAGGACTTCGTAGCCTAGAAAAATCAAACTCATAATTAAAGGATTCCTTCTGGAGTCCTTTTTTTATGGGCATCAATCACCTCTTAAACTTAAATTATGAAATTACAAAAAGCAGAACGGCATCAGGTAAAACTAAAACTTGGCCTCAGTGGTGCCAGCGGGTTTGGGAAAACCTATTCAGCATTATTGCTAGCATTTGGCATTACAAATGACTGGACAAAAATTGCTATCATCGATACAGAGAACAATAGTGCTAGCTTATATTCTCACCTCGGAGATTTTAATGTCTTGCCCTTGGGAGAACCATTTACTCCTGAGCGTTACAACCAAGCCATTGAAACTTGCGAAAAAGCAGATGTTGAAGTAATAATTATTGACAGTATAACTCACGAATGGAATGGTAAGGGCGGTTGTCTAGAGATTCACGAACAATTGGGCGGTAAATTTCAAGATTGGGCACGTGTTTCTCCAAGGCACCAATCGTTCATTGATAGAATATTAAATTCAAAATGTCACGTCATAACAACAGTCCGTAGAAAAATTGATTACTCTATGGACTCAGAGATGAATGGGAAGAGTAAAGTTGTAAAACATGGTACAAAAGAAATCACTCGTGAAGGATTTGAATACGAATTAACGGCAAACTTTGAACTGATAAATGACAAGCACCTTGCTAAAGCATCCAAAGACAGAACCGGCTTATTCATGGACAAACCCGAATTTGTTATTAATTCTGCCACAGGTAAGAAACTTATCAAATGGTGTAATCAAGGCATTTCAATCGAAAGCATCAAACAAGAAATAGTTGCTTGTGAAACCATTGAAGGACTACGCCATCTTTACAAAAAATACCCCTCTATGCAAGACCAAATTCATCCTTTACTACTAACTAGGAAAGGTGAACTGGAAGGAATTAGTGTGAATCTCATTTCTGACGAATCTGTTGTTGAATCCGAAAAACTATAGATAATGGAATTAGTAGTAAATAACAAAAACACAGGCATCGTAGATTCGAAAGATATAATCACGACACCTAAAAGCTGTTTTATAGAAGCGAATACCACACCTGTTACTTTGGAGCATCTTAGAAAAGAATGCACAATTCCTGTGTTTTCCAAAGACAATGAGACAACGATTTCGCATTTTCAATTTATTGAAAAAGCATTTTCAGTTGCAAAGGGCTTCTTCAGAGAACTCGCTATAAATGAACCCGAGATAAGGGTAAGTCATTCTATCAAAGGTAGAATTCCAGAGGCTATCGGTAAACCAGCAAAAGATTTGCAGGAGCATGAAAAAACCTTGTATTATGAGCGCTGCGCATTCATAATTGGAATACAAACGAAGGAAGTAGTAAACGGCAACACCTTAACGTTAACCGTAGGCGGCGTGAGAGCTTACAATTTGGAAAATCTCTACAGCAAGAAAACAGTAGAAAAATTTAAAATTTTCATCGGCTTTCAAAACAAAGTTTGTACGAATCTGTGTATATCTACTGATGGATTTTCGAACGAGGTGCGGATCACATCCGTCGAAGAACTCGAACACAAAATGATCGCGTTATTCAGTAACTATGACAAACTTCAGCATTTGGGTATGATGGAGAGAATGTCCAAATTCAGTTTGAATGAAGAAGAGTTTGCACATCTTATTGGTAAACTTAGAATGTATCAGTACTTGGACCGTGAAGAACAAAAGCGACATATTGCATTTTCCTTGAACGATGGGCAAATCAACTCCGTTGTGCGCGATTACTACAATTGTCCTAACTTCTCCAGAGACGCAGATAACACTATTAATCTCTGGAACTTCTACAATTTGTTAACAGAAGCGAACAAAAGTAGCTACATCGACAGTAATTTAGAACGTAATGTAAACGCATACGAGTTTGTAAATTACATATCAAATAGCTTGCAAAACAAAAATCAGAACTGGTTTCTCATTTAATTACATGGCTAACGCATAGCTTTTTAAAACCCATCAAATCATCAAAACTCATGAGTGACAAAGAGCTTGCAGAACAGCTTAAACACAGTTCTCCCCAAGAACTCTATGTAGTAACTTGGGATAATCAGTTGAAACTACTAAAATGCCCTTTTAGGGTTCTGGTGCTGGTAAACATCGGCATACTCAAAAAAGGGCTGACAGTAGTAGTTAACGAAGTAAAAGTCACAGCTGAGTTGAGAACTGTATTCATTATAAAAAATGATGCATATTACTATTACTATTTTGATTTCGTACTCTGATTTCATTATCTCTAAATCCTATTTTGTTAAATTTGCAGATGTTTAACCGCCAACTTTTTAACGATGGAAATAGAGGTGTCCTTCTCGGATTTTTCAAGTGAATCTAATTACTTAAATCTTCAAAATAAATTTATTCTACAGGACGCAAAAAACATGTTTTCTGAAAATTTAGTATCGATTTTAAATGAAGATTTTCCGATAGTTTTCAGAACCATAGACGACGATAATCGAGAAGATTACCAAACAATTTACTTTCAAAAGGATTTTTTAGTTGAAAGAATCAATATTTTAGCAGGTAACTATATCAAAATTTTCACCCATAAACTTGAGACGGATTTCCTTTATAAAACAGATGAAAAGGAAAAATATATCAGTGTCTGTTACAAGAAAATAAGTGATTTTGTGACGATCATTCCCCTACTACATTATTTGTCTGAAGAAATAAAAATCATGATTACAGAACAAGCTTCACTAGTTCTCGATTATATTCATCAGACGTATCTAAAACCGAATCATATTGAAAGTGATAAAATAAAGACAAATCTTTCTCAAACCGAATTGCTTCTGCTGATGCTTTTACTTTCAAAAAGAAAAATCATAAACCCTGATCACGATTCAAGATTTGGACACTTGCTTGAAAAGACGTTCTTAGTTACGAATTCACAAGGACAATATGTTCAAATAAACAACGCCGGGAAACATATCAACGATTACAAGAATTTCAACAAAACTACCGATACGGCTATGGCTAGACTTAAAGCCATTTTTCAGGAAGATGCCTTTTTCAATTTAGAAATCTGATCTGCCATCATGGGGATAAAATAGTTTCCCCAACTTTTGTTTTCATTTTTCCATAATCTTGCATCAAATCAAAATAAGGACAATGGCATTGGCGTAGATATGTATACGCAATCCATCTTTATGTAGATTGTAGCTACGCTATTCAGCTAAAATGTGAATAGCCAACTTAACAAATATGAAAACAACGGAAATCCCATTTTGGGAAAATGAAGATGGCAAAGTAAAAATAAGCCATACAGGATTGATCGCTTTCTTAGAGAAAGAAGGCTTTGGTAAATTAAAAATTTCGGATTCAAGTTCAATTCTGGTAAGAATGAACAACAATCGTATGCGTCAAACTTCTGTATCAGAAGCAATTGAATGTGTCTCAAATTATCTGAAGTCCAAAAAAGAACCTCTGGTCTCAGAGGCTTTTGCACGTGGTTTAGGTTCGTACATTTCTAACCCTAAGTTAGAATTGTTACAGACCATAACTCAAGTTGATGACAGGGATTTAGTGGACTCATCCATCTTCTATTTTAAGAATTGTTATTGCAGCATAGATGTAAACGGCATTCAAATAAACGATTATTCTGCGCTTAAAAAGGTGATTTGGGAAAACAGAGTTCTTCCCTACAATTTTGAAATGACTGACAAAAAAACAGGTCAGTTTGAAAAGTTCTGCATGAACATAACCAACGATCCTGAGAGATTTGCGACACTTAAATCAATTATTGGATATCTTCTCCACCGAAACAAGGAAAGAGGCGAATCAAAAGCAATCATTTTATATGATGAAAAAATGGGTGTTAATGGTGGAGCAAATGGCGGAACAGGAAAAACGCTGTTGGGCAAGGCGATTGCAATTTGCAGAGAAGCTGTTGAGTTTAACGGAAAGGAAATTAAGCGAGGAAGTTTCTTCAAAAACCAACGAGTTAATCTGACTACTGACATTTTAATCTACGACGATTTAAGCAAAGATATCAGTATCGAAGATTTTTTTACCTTGATTACATCGGGAATCGAAATTGAGAAAAAACGACAAGATGCATTTTACATAGAGGCAGATAAATGCCCTAAAATACTGATTTCATCGAATTATGTTGTTAGAGGTCCAGGAGGCCAGTCTGATCAACGAAGAAGATTCGAATTCGAGATTTGTAACCGATATGATGCAAACCATACTCCCGAAATGGAGTTTGGAAATCGCTTTTTTGACAGTTCTTGGAATTCTACAGAGTGGAATAAGTTCTTTGAATTTATGATGAGATGCGTTTCAACATATTTGAAATACGGCTTGATTCAGAGTGAACCAATAAATCTAGTCAGAAACAAATCCATACAAGCTACAAATTATGAGTTTGTCGAGTTCGCTGAAAAGAACTTAAAACAGGATTTTTGGTATGATAAAAGAGACGTTGAGGCGAAGTATAGAGAATTCTATCCTAGTAATTCAGATATCAGTCCTCATCTTTTCGCCAAATTCTTAAAGCAATATTCAGCAAGTATTGGGAAGGCGGTAGAATTCAAATCGACAGATTCAATGTACAAATTTATCCTTAAGGGAAATGAAAATGGGAATAATTTACAAAGCAAGTAATCCGGTAACCGGAGAAGTTTACATCGGCGCCACGGAAAAATCTCTCGACGAAAGAAGAAGAGACCATCTACAAAAAGCTAACAAAAAAGTTGGCGGATATTTTCAAGAAGCTATCGGGACTTATGGTCCCGAAGTTTTCTTATGGGAGCAAATCGATACAGCTTCAAGTTCTGATGAATTGGCGTCAAAGGAGATTAAATACATCTCTGAGTACAATTCAGTAGAAGATGGCTATAATTCAGACAAAGGTGGTGGATTCAAGAAAACAGTTTATCAATATAATCTTGATGGTTTATTGGTAAATTCGTTCGAGGATTTGACAAGTGCGGCAAATGCTATAAATTCTACCAAGAAAGCAATCAGTAGGGCTTGTTGGAATGTAAGTCACACTTTAGGCGGTTTCCTTTGGAGTTATGAATATGTCGAACTTTTTAGACCACAACAAGATTGCAGGAAAAAAGTAGTTAAACAGTACGGCCTGGATGGAAATTTACTAGCTCAATACATCTCTATTGCTGAAGCTTCAAGAAAAACTGGACTATCGAAGACATGTATTGCAAGGTGCTGTCGTGGAGAGCGAGAAAATAGTGGCGGATTTATATGGAGATATTTATAAAATTAAGACGGTCGAAAGGCCGTCTTTTTATATTACTGTGGGCGGAAACTGTACTTCATAAATCAATATGTTAGCAATACCTTCTGTAGTTTCTCGCGAATATTTGTTTGAAAATGGAAAAATTATACTCGCAGGTTTATCTAAACATTCGCATACATAAAATAATGCAATCCCTAAAGTCTGGGCTTTCGTAGATAGTGGACATAAGTAAATATTTGTAACAGGCTTTATCTTATTTTCTTTGGCAATAAACTTACTTATCATTTCTGCTGTTATAAAAGGATCATTGGCTGGCGCAAGAATAATGTTATCATCATCTACAGAAAAATTGCCTGAGGACACATCCTCTTGCGCTTCATAAACTTTTAAAACATTTTCTTGAAACATATCTGCTTTCAAAGATGGAAACCCTAATATTTGTACCTTTTTTGACTCTGGTTTGGCTTTAGCTATTTTAGCAATCATTTGATAATCATACCCCGAGCCAACAATCAATAAATCATTTGAAGTGTTCGGATTATGGCTATTTAAACATCCACTAATAGTTCTAATTTCCATAAAATCATCTGAAAAAAGAGTATCCTCTTTTTTCACATAATTGGTTGGTTCAGTATATATGAATTGAATGCTTTCAACCCCTGACTTCTGTAATAATCTAACTAAAAACACGAGATATGGTCGAATAAATCCAGTAATGTCAATACAAACCTTTCGCGCGCCTTCAAAAAAGGATTTTGATTTATTGTAATAATCTGTGATAATTTGACCTTCGTCTAGATTTGCGCTGTAAGAATAATTGTATACCGAACCCTTAAGATGTGATAGTTCTATATCTTTAAAAAGATATTCTGGAAATATAATCCAGTGTTTATTTACGCAATTAACATTATCAAATACAAAATTTACTCTCTCTGATTCGTTATATGCTGAAATAAATAATTCGTGATCAAAAGTTTCTGCTATTAACGTGGCATTTACATTTTCTAATTTCGATTTGAATAAATATGAATATTTCATACTTCGAATATATCAAAAAGTGTTGGAGAAGTGTTAGTATTAAAGGGCGCATTATATTTTATTTTTTCAGCATTCATCATTACACTGAATTCACTTGCATCTTCCGGAATGAAGATTGATTTCATAGTAGTAAAATTTAAATCAATTATACCTCTTCTGCTAAGTGACAATTCCCATTCAACGGCTAATAATCCGTTCAATTGATATGTATCATACCGACTGTGAGTATTTTTATCTCGTCTTTCAGCCACTTCAATAATATAACTGTATTGTTCTAAAAAATTAATTATGTTAGAAATTTCAGTGGGTACAAATTTCGATTTAATTGAAAAAGTAGAAATAGAACATTCTGGAGGAACATCGGCAAAGCGTAATTCTCTCAAATAATCACACAATCTTTCGATTGAATTTTTAGCCATTGAGCCTTGATCCCCAGGAATTCTAGCATCTTCTATAAACCATTTCGCCGTATCTTTGATTGCATTTAATTGTGATTGTGCTGAAATCTTAGATTTGATAGACTTAAACGTAGTTAACTCGTAGTATTCATTCCATTTAAAAATATGCTTCATTATTATAAGTGCATGTCTGGGAATACCGTTTGAAATTTTAATTATGTTGTCAAATCCGATTGCTGTATTTATTTTTTCACCATTTTCCCTTGCTAGCGCATCTAAAATATCATATTTGAATTTCTGAATTATTTTTGAATGCTCATTCTCAACTTTGTGTAGCGCATATTTTGAACAAGCGATGGCGATATTTTCAGAAGCCAAAACTAAATCGGAACCTTTTTTCCACTCTCGATAAAATAACATTATGTTGATTCTTTCTAGAAGTATATTTTCGTTGAATGTTAAATTAGAAATTATCCGATTCCTAATATTTTTAAATTTATATAGACTTAATTTTCTACTTAATTCCCGAAAATGACCTTTATCACCACTTTGCATTTTCTTTAAAAAAGCATCTTCGTCGAATACTTCGAAATATTGTCCAATTTGATCTTCAAGAATTTTAATTCCAAATAGTTCAAGTCTTTTTATACAAATGTCACTAATGAATTTCTTATACCCAGACTTATTTTCCCTGAAGTTACTATCAATATCGAGAAATTCAAACTCCGACCCTGCTTTTATCTCTTCTCCTGCGCTAAGAGTTTCATACGTTCTCATTCCATAACGCCTAGCGCCAATTTTAAAGCAAACAGGATTTCTTCTTTCACGTATTAGGGTATTAAAATATTTCTGTTGATCGACTGTGAAATTTTCATATTCATCAAGCAAATAAAGAAACCTAATTCCGTTAAACTCTTTAACTTCTCTCTCTAAAATTTCAGGAATTCCAAAAATCAAACTTCCCGGACTCGCGAGAATCTCAACCGTTTCAGAAACATTTCTGTTAGTAAATGTTTTATTGTTAATTGCATAATCTATTGACTTTTGCAGGTCATTAAAATATTTCACCAGATGGCTAAAACTTTTTACATTATGAGTTACCTCAGTTGTATCCAATAAGTTCATTATTTCTAATGTAACTGAGTGTTCATTTGGAATCGTCAAAAACCTATCTTCCAATATTTTTATGATGTTTTGGAGGAGCAACTGACTTAGCCATAGCTCTAGATAATATGAAAAAATCGTTTGCCAATCCTCTGTTGTTTCTTCTTTGTCCTTAAACTTATAGCCATTAAGTCCTGAACATCTTAAGTAGGTGCCCAAGTATCCATCCTCATTTAAGCCTGCAATAATTTTTTCCTTCCATCTCAAACTTTGTGACGAAAAAGAAAAATGTTTCATTATATGTGTTTTACCGCTTCCCTTACTTCCAAGAATAATCATAGGCATATCAGAATCTGGCTTAACAATTCCCTTAAATCCTGTACTCATAGGAAAATCAACCCAATACTTATTGAGTTCCTCATCGGTGTAATCTACTGCTTTAGTAATATTAAAAGGGTTACTCTTCTTTTTCATATTTAGTAAATCTTATGTGCTCGCTTAAAAATTGCATACCACGGCAAATCATCTTCATTATACCAAATCACTGGTAAAGTATTATCCGGAGTATTATGATTAAACGCTAGAAGAAATTGACCGTCTTTATAACCAAATTTATCTCTTTCACTAAGTGCGTCCCTTTTATGTGAAGGTAAAATAGAGTATGCTCGGTTATAAATTGAAGCAATTAGTTTTTTTCCCTCTCTACCTGTAAATGTATGGATTTTACCAACATCAATTTCATCTGGCTTACTTTTAAAAACTCTTGAATTAGAGTCGAAAATTCTAAATGAGTTATCTAATTCTAATACAGAATCCACAATATTAATGCTAGTATTACTTCTGATATATTCCTTTCCCTCCTTAGTTCCCAATAATAGAAAATAATATGTTTTTGCTGATGGAAAATTCGTATTGATTATAGGGATTACTTTTTTTGTGTATGAAACCATTTGATTTCCGCTGCCGCATATGTCATCTAGAAACACAAAATGCTCAATTTCTTTAGGAGAAGTTATAATTTCTGATTCAGAAATAAATAGATCCTTTTTTAATTTGTTTTGAGTACGGAAATCGTACATCAATCTTGCACTACTTTCGGAAGGGTTGCCTACAATTACGAATCTAGTTTTATTGAGTATTTTTTTTAGTTCGTTTTGAATGATTGTGTCATCAAGAGTGTTTGCGTTATTTCTGCGGATATTTTCAATGTGTGGATATTCAAAAAAATCTCTGTAAATTGAAATTAGCAGCTGCTTAATTTGAAAGTCATTAAAAAAGATACATTGAGATAATAAATAAAGAGCGTGAATTTTTTCATCATCTTCAAAATTACTCAACCATTGCATCACTTTTTTATAGGTAATTTTTCCATCCCAAAGTGTTTCGTTTAACAGCTTGATTTTTTTATGTAGTTTTTGCTCTAGATCCATTTACACTTTTTTAAGTATTAAGACCCATTCACAAGTAATCACACTAGCTGTTTTGTTTCTTTTTGTCATTAAGCCATAAGATTTAATATCGTCCACCAAACGACACACCGTTCTGAGGCCGTTTTCTTCGGCTATTTGCCTTAAATATTCTTGAGTCTTAAATTCTTGATTGCAAACTTTATTATTAGCTGCTATAAGCACGAAATATCTGTTCTTTTTTAACACTCTTGCAGATTCAATAATCGCTTGTTTCATTTCTATTAGATAATTTGCAGCAATATGTGCTCGTAGAGGGTTAATTTTATAAATTTCTTGAAGGAGTTTATCTGCATCAGTAATTCCAGTAACTTTTAGATTTAGATAATCCTTTTTAGAGTAGTGTTCTCTTCCAATATTCGCTTTGTCTAATTCTCGCAAGTTATCCTTACTGGAAAGTTGTGTCCACCCTAAATTTAAGCTACATGCCCTAATATATTTCTGAGCACCTGCATATGGTGGCGATGTAATAATTAAGTCAATGCATTCATTCTCTATATTTAACTTTCTCGCGTCTTCAGATGCAATTTTAGTCGTAAGCACGTTGGTGTTTAGAGCCTTTTTGTTTTCAAATCTTTTTATATTCTCAGCGATAATATCACCAAATTTTTCAAAGACATTTAAACTCTCTAAACTTTTCAATTTTGCTTTTGATTCATCAAAAAATGGATGTGTGCTATTAGTTTCTCGATTAAGTTTTGCTTTAACCGGAACAGATATTCTAGAATCTGCTAAACTTACCTTTTTAACGCAATTAGAAAAACACAACAAGAAAAAATCTTTATAATCTTCATCTGAAATCGTATTGATCGCTTTCAAAACAGAGTATAATTGTAATTTAATACTTGGAAGAAACCAGTAATCAATATTAACAACATCGGGAAACTTTTCGTTTTCATCAATGACAGTACTCTCTATTTCAATTTTTAAGATTTGTGATAAGTTTTTTAAAACGCCAACATCGTAGTTGGTTGTTTTAACTTTTGATATAAGTCGTGCTAACGGATTTGAATCACAGCCAACAGCATTTTTGTTTGCTAAATTGGCTTCAAGCAAGACAGTTCCAGAGCCACTAAAGGGATCTAAAACATATTCGTTCTTTTTAGCAAAAAAGTCGTTATTAAGAAAGAAATATGGAATATGAGGAAGGAGCTTTGCTGGATATATATGAATCGAATGTGTCGCCCGTTCTTGAAATTTAATATGGCTTACAAGTTCTTTGAAATTTACGGGTATAGGTTCTTGGTTCTTAGAATACGCTTCTAAAAAATCTGTAAAAATTATATTTAGATCATTTACCTTGGATTCCAAACAAATACTATATTTGCCGTAAATGTAACTTTCCTAAATAATATAAAAAAATTTAACGTAAGCTATTGCAAAGGCATACAATTCGACAACATAAAAACGGCTAGCTTGCAAAGCCCTGATTTTACTCACAACAACTCCCTTGGTTCGAGCCCAAGAGGGGGAGCATAAAAAGGGTAACATTTTCATGTTACCCTTTTTTTATGCGACTAACTCAGGGCGAGAACGAGAGCCCAAGAGGGATTTGATATTAAGAGGAGCGCTGCCAGTGACAGTGAGGTACCGCGAACTTTAGTTCGCCTAAAGCTCCGAACCCAAAGGGTTTGACCAATTTCCCTAAAATAAGCGTTGTGAATTCGAACCCTTTGATTGAGAATTCGCTTGCCTATTCAATTCTCATTCATAAAAAAACAAACAATTCTGTAATCAAAAACATTATTATCTTCGCGGCGAATAAATCATTGTATATGCAATTATTCCCGGCCGCGTAGTTCAACGGATAGAATAGAAGTTTCCTAAACTTTAGATCCGGGTTCGATTCCCGGCGAGGCTACCAGAACCGTCTACAAAGGCGGTTTTTTTATACTACGACTTCTGTTTTTTCTCGGTGAGGTATTTCCAGTAACGTTTCGGCACGTGCTGAATGTGCAATCGCATATTTTTTCGGGCCGGAATATTGGTGCTTTTGAAATAGTCGTTCCAGAGCAAACCATAAAGCTGTTCTTTACCGTCGAGTAAATCGGGCGCTAATGTTGCGCTACTTTTTACCTCTGGCAGTTGGTCTAAGACGATTTCTGTCACGGTTTCAAGATCGTAAAACAAGCCATATTTTCTTTTCAAATCATAAATAATCCAACGTTGGTCGGCGTACCGGTTTCTAAAGAAACTCCAAATCAAAGGCAACACATTGAAGTCTGGCTCGATAGAAGCATAAAAAATCCCGTCGGCGGTTTCCTGAAAACGGATGAAAGCTTTCATGCGATGTGCTTCCCGATTCACGCTGCGATCGGCCTGAGTTAGGGCAATCACTGCCGGATGACCAAAATTTTGCTCAGCGCCTTTTGTATTATCGAAAACATAACAAGCGAAATGAAAAAGTTGTTGGTGCGTAGCGGCATCTTCTGACAAAAAGGCTTTGTAAAACCGAAGTTGCCCATCTTTTCCGATTTTACTACCGAGACCTTTCCAAACTCTTTGGGCTTTAGTTTCGTCGCTAATGACTTCTATGGTTTCGTCTAGTAAGCTGGGCTCAAAATTTTGTTGTGACACCAATTGAATCGAGCCGGGCTTTCTTTCATAATATTCAAAAATCGCCGTGAGTAAACCTTCTAGCGTGCCATCAAAAACAAAAATAACCATCAGAAAAGGGCAAGTTGATTCTGTGGTACTTTCAAATATTTGCTTTGGCTCTGTCCGAGAATCATTGCCTTGAGATGCATTGCATCCGGAGCATTGAGCTGAAAGACGCTATCAGCACAACGAATAAAATGCTTGGCCTTGTTGTAAGCAATTCCCAATTTCCGTAATTGATCTGAACGCAACTTGCCAAACTTTCTGGCCTTAACGATTTTCTGGGCAGAACCTACACCTATACCCGGAACACGCAAAATCATCCGATAATCCGCCGTATTGATATCTACCGGAAACTGGTCTAAATTGCGCAAAGCCCATGAGAGTTTCGGGTCGATATCTACATCCAAATGCGGGTTTTGGGCATTGAGAATCTCGCGGACATCAAAACCATAAAAGCGCATCAACCAATCGGTTTGATATAGGCGATTCTCTCGCAAAAGTGGCGGCTGGCTTCCAATAATCGGCATACGATCATCGTAACTAATCGGGATATATCCTGAATAATAAACCCGTTTAAGTTCGTAATTTTTGTAGTACTCGTCAGCGCTGTACATGATTTCCATATCGGTTTCAGGTGTGGCTCCGATGACCATTTGCGTACTTTGTCCGGCTGGAACAAATTTAGGAACGCTTTTAATGATCTTTTGCTCGTCTTTCAAGGCGATGATGCTGTCTTTAATGAATCCGAGCGGCTTTTTTACCTCTTCGTGGGATTTCTCTGGAGCGAGCAATTTGAGTCCGGCTTCGGTGGGCATTTCTAGGTTGATGCTCATGCGATCGGCATACAAACCGGCTTCAGTGAGCAATTCCTGACTGGCTCCGGGAATAGTTTTCAGGTGAATGTATCCATTAAAACGATGCTCTAGACGCAACTTTTTGGCAATACGAACCAAACGTTCCATCGTAAAATCGGCATCTTTGAAAATTCCCGAACTTAGAAACAATCCTTCAATATAATTGCGGCGGTAAAAATTAATAGTGAGTTCGACCACTTCCTCCACGGTAAAAGCCGCGCGTTTGATGTCATTGCTTTTGCGCGAAACACAAAAAGCACAATCAAAAACACAATGGTTGGTTAGCAAGATTTTAAGCAGCGAAACACAACGACCATCTTCGGTGTAAGTATGACAAATTCCGGAATTACTTGCGTCTCCTAATCCTTTGTTTGCGTTTTTCCGATTGCTACCACTAGAAGAACAAGACACATCGTATTTGGCAGCATCGGCCAGAATTTGGAGTTTTTCACGGATTCTATCAGACATGATTTGAGGTTTTTGATGTCTTAAAGATAGAGAGAAATAGACACATATTGGTTTTAGACAAAAGTTAAAAAACAACATCAATAGTACCTTTGTGAGTATTTTCAAAGCTCAAGTCTTTTTAGAAATCTCAATTGCATACAATTTCAATATTGCCAATATTTTCTGATATTATCAAAGATTTATTGGTGTGAAAATTAAAATTGATTAAGAATTACCCATCTAATCTGTAAAATAATTTTATATTTGAAATCCCCGTTTCTACCACAAAAGTGCTCAAGTTTTCTGACGCACTGCTGATTCTCTATCATTATTGGATGCCCAAGAATCTGTCTAGTCCATGACCGAAGGCTGTAACTTGCTATTAACCCAATACAGATGCCCTTAAAAATACACTACATACTTTTGCTGCTTTTATGCTCTACTGCCGTATTCTCACAATCGGCAACTGCTTTGGAAAACACATCCGAAAAAACTACTGATGGTGTTGCAGAAACTCTAAAACCAGCAACAGTATTTCAGAAAAAAGACTTACCTTCTAATCAAAAAGTCAGCCCTGAAATTATATACATCATCAACGACAAACCTGTCAGTCGCGAAGAATATCAAAAACAGCTTAAGAAAAATTAAACTACAAAAGCATGAAATCAACTTTCTCTTTTTTGGTTGTTTTTCTGATGCTTTTACTTGGCGTTCAAAACAGTTATGCCCAACCACCGAATGATGCCTGTGCCTCTGCCGAACCACTTACTGTGGGCGTTGGCAGTTGCAACTCAATTCTTTACACCAATGTTGCAGCCACTTCTGTGGGCGATCCGAGTGTGCCAGCTTGTTGGCTTCCCAATAGTTTAAGTCACTCGGTTTGGTTTTCATTTGTAGCTACTGTACCCGATATTGAGATTTCAACAAATTTTGGTGGAACCCTATCCAATACGCAAATTGCCGTGTACAGCGGAACCTGTGGTGCGTTGACTTTTTTGGGGTGTCAGGAAGACGTAAATACGGCCGGAGGATTGTTGCACACCAACATGATTCTGCACGGTCTAACGGTAGGAAATACTTATTACATTTTGGTCGACGGAAACGGAAATACTACTGGAGATTTCGGAATCTGTACCCAAGAATCGCTCCCAGTTGGTCCTGCGTTGCCTACTCAAGATTGTAGTGGTGCGCAAACCTTGTGTAACTTAAACAGCATCAGTGTAGGAGATGGTGCTGGTGGCGTAGGAACTTCACAAGAATTTCCAAGTTGCTTTGGTGCTCCCGGTGAAAGATCATCTAATTGGTACACTTTTACTGCGGCAACCTCTGGAACGTTGTGTTTTACCATCAATCCGAATACAAATATTGATTATGATTTTGCGGTATACAACTCCACAGCCAGTTGCCCGGGTGTGGAACTCAGTTGCAACTGGAGCCCGACTTCGCCCATTACTGGATTAGGTTGCCCTGGCGGACAATGTGAAACTTGCCTGACCGTAACAGCAGGTCAAACTTATAGCATTTTAGTGGATCGATTTACTGCGGCTTCTAACTCGGGGTTCACACTCGACTTTGCTGGAACAACAGCTACTTTTGCCAGCCCGAACCCCACTTTTACCGCTACTACCGCTTGTATTGGAAGCCCAACACAATTCACCAATACCACCAACGGAAATTTTACCTATAGTTGGAATTTCGGTGACGGATTCACATCCAACCTTGAAAATCCTAGCCACACTTTTGCCACAACTGGCCCTCACTCAGTAACGCTTTTACTTACAGCTGTTCCTGGTGGATGTCAAAATTCGGTGACACAAACCGTTACGGTCAATCCGTTGCCGACCGTAAATGCCGGAACGGCTTCTTCAGTTTGTAGCGGCGGCTGTGTTAACTTAAGTGGATCAACCAATGCTGTAGGTGCTACAGGCCCTGTTTCATTCAGTAATAATAGTGTTTTCAACATTCCTGATAACGACCCTACAGGAGTTTCTTCTACCATTAACGTTTCTGGAATTAGCCCTGTCACCCTAAGCAATACTTCGATTGTATCGGTTTGTATCGATATCACACACGACTTCGACGGCGACTTAGATATTTATCTGGTTGCGCCTAATGGAACCCAAATCGAACTTTCGACCGATAATGGCGGAGGAAATTCCAATTATACTAATACTTGTTTCTCATCTACTGCCACTAGTGCTATTACCGCTGGTGCGGCTCCATTCACGGGAACTTTTACTCCTGAACAAGCGTTTTCATTGCTCAACGGCAGTGCCATCAATGGTACTTGGCAATTGTTTGTAGTGGATGATTCTAATATAGATGTGGGAACCATAAACAACTGGTCGATTGCCTTGAACAACAATCTTCCTGCATTCTCATGGACACCGACTACCGCCATGACCAATGTCAATACCTTGACACCAACGGTTTGCCCTACAGCTCCCACCACATACACTTTAACAGCTAATAATGGTCCGGGATGTACCGCCAGTAGCCAAGTAACTGTTGGAGTGACCGCTGGGCCTACTGCTGTCATTCAATATACCGCTGGAACTTATTGCACCACTGCTTCAGCTCAAACGGTAACCTTAACAGGTACTGGCGCATACACAGGTGGAACTTATGCTTCCTCGGCAGGTTTGTCCATCAACCCTTCAACCGGAACTATAACGCCAAGCACCAGTACTCCTGGGCCTTATATTGTTAGTTACACCATCCCTGCTTCTGGTAGCTGCTCCTCCATTACAGTAACTACTAATGTGACTATCACAGCTCCGCCCATAGCCGGAACACTCAGTGGCAATCAAAACATCTGTGTAGGACAGACTTCCTCCTTTACTTCAACTTCCGCTGGTGGCACTTGGACTTCTTCAGATGTAACAGTCGCTACTATTGGTAGTGTTTCCGGGCTGGTGACTGCCGTGGCGTCCGGAACTGCAACCATGACTTATACCGTTTTAGGAACTGGTGGTTGTGCGAATGTGTCTGCTACTCGGACCGTGACCGTAACTGCGCCGCCGGTAGCTGGAACTTTAAGCGGCAATCAAAACATCTGTGTAGGACAGACATCGGCTTTTAGTTCTACTTCTTCGGGTGGCACTTGGGTTTCTTCTGATGTGACAGTCGCTACCATCAATAGCGCTTCCGGATTAGTTACTGCTGTTGCGTCCGGAACTGCAACCATGACTTATACTGTTTTGGGAACTGGTGGATGTGCGAACGTGTCTGCGACTAGAACTGTAAATGTAACTGCGCCGCCTATAGTCGGAACACTCAGTGGCAATCAAAACATCTGCGTAGGACAAACATCGGTTTTTGCTTCAACTTCCGCTGGTGGTACTTGGGTTTCGTCAGATGTAACAGTCGCTACTATTGGTAGCGCTTCAGGACTCGTGACTGCGGTGGCGGCCGGAACTGCAACCATGACTTATACCGTTTTAGGAACTGGTGGATGCGCGAATGTGTCTGCGACTAGAACTGTAAATGTAACCGCGCCGCCTATAGCCGGAACACTCAGCGGTAATCAAAATATCTGTGTAGGACAAACTTCCTCCTTTACTTCAACTTCCGCTGGTGGTACTTGGGTTTCGTCAGATGTAACAGTCGCTACTATTGGTAGCGCTTCAGGACTCGTGACTGCGGTGGCGGCCGGAACTGCAACCATGACTTATACTGTTTTGGGAACTGGAGGTTGTGCGAACGTGTCTGCGACTAGAATTATTACTGTAACTGCGCCGCCTGTGGTTGGAACTTTGAGCGGCAACCAAAACATCTGTGTAGGACAGACATCTTCCTTTGCTTCAACTTCATCTGGCGGAACTTGGGTTTCTTCAGATGTTACTGTCGCTACTATTGGTAGCGCTTCAGGACTCGTGACTGCGGTGGCGTCCGGAACTGCAACCATGACTTACACTGTTTTAGGAACTGGTGGTTGTGCGAATGTGTCTGCAACTAGAATTGTGACAGTCAATCCTTATCTTTCCCCAACAATTAATTGTGGGGTATCTTCTACAACTTCGGTGACTTTTAACTGGGCAGCTCTGGTTGGGGCTACTGATTATTCAGTGTCTTATCAAATCAATGGTGGTGCTGTAGTCAATGTCGGTAGTATCGGCAATCTGCTGACGTATTCTGTAGGTGGGCTTTCACCCGGAGATTCCGTGGCTTTGGCCTTAAACCCGATTGGTTCTGTAGGAACCTGCTTTAACCCTAGCTCGGCTACTTGCACAGCCAATAATTGTACTCCACCAACGGCCAATATTATTTATCCTGCTACCAATGTCTGCACTACTGATGCTCTGCAAACAGTAAATTTGACCGGAACAGGAACTTTCTCCGGCGGGGTTTATTCTTCAACTGTTGGGCTTTCCCTGAATGCCGCTTCTGGTGATATCAATCCAAGTAGTAGCGCGCCTGGGCTTTATACGATAACTTACACTCTGCTTGGAACTGCAGGTTGCCCTAACGTGACAGCCGCGACAAACATTTTTATCACCGCGCCGCCTATAGCCGGAACACTCAGCGGTAATCAAAATATCTGTGTCGGACAGACTTCTGCTTTTACTTCAACTTCCGCTGGTGGTACTTGGACTTCTTCAGATGTAACTGTAGCTACTATTGGTAGTGCTTCAGGATTAGTTACTGCCGTGGCTGCCGGAACTGCAACCATGACTTATACCGTTTTAGGAACTGGAGGTTGTGCGAACGTGTCTGCGACTAGAACTGTAACTGTAACCGCGCCGCCCATAGCCGGAACACTCAGCGGTAATCAAAACATCTGTGTAGGACAAACTTCCTCCTTTACTTCAACTTCCGCTGGTGGCACTTGGACTTCTTCAGATGTAACAGTCGCTACTATTGGTAGTGCTTCAGGACTCGTGACTGCCGTGGCGTCCGGAACTGCAACCATGACTTATACGGTTTTGGGAACTGGAGGTTGTGCGAACGTGTCTGCGACTAGAACTGTAAATGTAACTGCGCCGCCGGTTGTCGGAACACTCAGCGGCAATCAAAACATCTGTGTAGGACAGACTTCCTCCTTTACTTCAACTTCCGCTGGTGGCACTTGGACTTCTTCGGATTCGACCGTCGCTACTATTGGTAGTGCTTCAGGACTCTTGACTGCCGTGGCTGCCGGAACTGCAACCATGACTTATACTGTTTTAGGAACTGGTGGTTGTGCGAATGTGTCTGCGACTAGAACTGTGACTGTGACTGCACCGCCTGTGGTTGGAACTTTGAGTGGCAATCAAAACATCTGCGTGGGACAAACTTCCTCCTTTACTTCAACTTCCGCTGGTGGCACTTGGACTTCTTCGGATGTTACTGTCGCTACTATTGGTAGTGCTTCAGGACTCGTGACTGCCGTGGCTGCCGGAACTGCAACCATGACTTATACTGTTTTAGGAACTGGTGGATGCGCGAACGTGTCTGCGACTAGAACTGTAACTGTAACCGCGCCGCCCATAGCCGGAACACTCAGTGGCAATCAAAATATTTGTGTAGGACAAACTTCCACTTTTACTTCAACTTCCGCTGGTGGCACTTGGGCTTCGTCGGATTCGACCGTCGCTACTATTGGTAGTGCTTCAGGACTCGTGACTGCGGTGGCTGCCGGAACTGCAACCATGACTTATACCGTTTTAGGAACTGGTGGATGCGTTAATGTTTCTGCGACTAGAAATGTGACCGTCAATCCCTATCTCTCCCCGACAATCAATTGCGGAGTTTCTTCCACTAATTCTGTGACCTTTAACTGGACCGCTGTTATCGGAGCGACTGATTACTCGGTGTCTTATCAAGTAAATGGCGGAGCGATAATCAATATCGGAGTAATAGGCAATCTACTCACTTATGTCGTTGGTGGGCTTTCACCCGGAGATTCAGTGGCTTTGACCTTAACGCCTATCGGAGCAGCGGGAACTTGTTTTAACCCTAGCTCGGCTACTTGCACAGCCAATAATTGTACTCCACCAACGGCTAATATAATTTATCCTGCTACCAATGTCTGTACTACTGATGCTCTGCAAACAGTAAACTTGACCGGAACAGGAACTTTCTCCGGAGGGATTTATTCTTCAACTGTTGGGCTTTCCCTGAATGCCACTTCTGGTGATATCAATCCAAGTAGTAGCGCGCCTGGGCTTTATACGATAACTTACACTCTGCTTGGAACTGCAGGTTGCCCGAACGTGACAGCCGCGACAAACATTTTTATCACCGCGCCGCCCATAGCCGGAACACTCAGTGGCAATCAAAATATTTGTGTAGGACAGACTTCCTCCTTTACTTCAACTTCCGCTGGTGGCACTTGGACTTCTTCGGATGTAACTGTAGCTACTATTGGTAGTGCTTCAGGACTCGTGACTGCCGTGGCGTCCGGAACTGCAACCATGACTTATACCGTTTTAGGAACTGGTGGATGCGCGAATGTGTCTGCGACTAGAACTGTAAATGTAACCGCGCCGCCTATAGCCGGAACACTCAGCGGTAATCAAAATATCTG